>CAYTGI010000001.1:0-5510 GCA_964437465.1 uncultured Candidatus Saccharibacteria bacterium
ACCAAAAAGTTTTGGGAAGAATTCCAGCCTATCTCTCAGCCACTCTTTGAGGCACGCCTAACAAGGAGAATTCTCCCCAAACCCCTCATGTTACTTATTCTTTCTCTTGCTAGTTGGGGATAATAATTACTAAATATAAAAAGTCTTATATTAAACTGATATTTTCTTATAAAGCTGTTTAGTATCCTCAAGAAGTAACCTCACCTCATTAATACCTTCTTCCCAAATATTATTTTTAGTAATATCTATACCCAATAAGCTTAATTGATCCTTTGGGGATAGCTTATTACCACCAGCAAAAAATTCTTTCACTTTTGACATGAACTTTTTATCTTTTTTCACATTTTTCTGAAAAGCTTTTGAGATTAGTAAGCCAAAAGCATATGAATATACATAAAAGAATGATCTAAAATGGGAAACATATATCCACCAGTTTTGAGATCCTTCACTTTGTTCGACATACTCTCCCATGTAAGATTCCATATGTTTTCTAAATAGTTTGCCGATATCTTTGTGTGATAAATATCCTTTGTCTCTAAATTCTCTGTGGAGTTCTCTTTCAAAATTATAAAATGCAATTTGTCTAAAGATTGTAGATATATCTGAATTTAACTTCATCATTTGAATTGAAAAACGTAACTTGTCATCCGTATCAGCAAGTAAAGTATCTAGAACGAAATCTTCACAAAATGTACTTGAAGTTTCAGCTGTGCACATTGGAAAGTCAAAATTTAATGCCTCTTGTTTTTTTGAAAGCTCAAAGTTAATAGCATGTCCAAACTCATGAGCCATAGTTAAAATGTCGTTTAATGATTCTGTGTAGTTCAAAAGTATAAAAGATGGTTGATCTATTCTGTTTGTCATTGCAAATGCACCACTTCGTTTACCCTTTTTTGGGAAAACATCTACCTGATTATTTTTAAACATTCTGTCAAAAACCTCATGAAAATCAGAATCTAGTTCAGAAAAAGTTCTATCTACAACATTATATGCTTCTTCAAATTTATACTTTTTATCAATTTCAGAAACTTCGATGTTTCTTTCATGGTATTCTAGTTTCTCCAAACCTAAGACTTCAGCTTTTAACTTATAGAAATCTTTCGCAATTTGGAAATTTGCAGTCACAACTTCTAAAAGAGTATCAACAGTCTCTTTATCAATATCATCAGCAATAAATCTTGATTCATCAGGATATTTATATGATCTTATCGAATCATTAATTTGTTTATTTTCTAATACGGAATTAAACTCATTTTCAGCGACATCCAAATGCTGTTCCAAAATATTATTAAATGCTTCAGCTGCTTTATCTCTGATCTTTTTGTTCTTATTACTCATTAACTCTAGAATTTCAGAAAAGTTTTTATTTACCAGGTTTTCATTCTGATCTAGAACTTCTCGTTCTTCATCTGAAAGCATACTTGAAAGCATCTTAACCCAATTACCATATGAGACTTTTGACTTTAAGTTCATGATCTTTTCTTCAGGTTCTGAAAGTGTGTGCTTTCCACTTCTAAAAACTCTCTCCAGAACATGACGATATTTTTCTAATTTATTTGATTCTAAGAACTTTTTCTGTTGACTTTTAGATATTTTTGAAAGTTTTATAAAGAAGAACTGTATTTCATTTTGAAGCTTCATTGCTTCAGAATAAATCTTATTGTAACTTGCTTGTATCTCTGAATTTTTCTGGTCTAAAGACTGCATTAGATAGTAGTAAAGCCACTCGTCTTCGAAAATTCCATAGCTTGTCTCCCAAGAATTATATTCTTCTAATGCTTCAAATAATTTAGATTCATTCTCTAACCAGGTGTCATTGTTATTCCATTTCTTGATAAACTTATTTGTTTCTTCAAGACATGTTTTGTGAAGTTCCTTAAATTCCTTGCCATTTTTTAAAATTTCTAAATCCCATGTGGTTTTCATATTTTTTTATAACTTTTTGATTTTATCATCAAAAAAATATGTTTATTGGCATTCTTGTTTAAAAACTTATAAACTTTTGAATATGAAGATTCCAAAAGCTCCAAAATTTTCATTAGCACTAATTGGTCCAGGTATAGTATTAGTTGCGATGGGATTAGGATCAGGAGAATTTATTTTATGGCCTTACCTTGTTGCTGAATTTGGATTTGGAATTATATGGGGAGCTGTTGTTGGAATAACAGCACAGTATTTCGTCAGTAATGAATCTGGAAGATATACCTTAGCAACTGGTGGAAGTATATATACTGCCTTTAGTAAGCTAAATAAATATTTACCTCATTGGTTTATTCTATCAACTTTTGCCTCATTCGCTTGGCCAGGAATAATAGCTTCAAGTGGAACTATATTCGCAAACTTATTAAATATTTCTGATCCAAGAATTCCAACTATATTTATGCTTCTGTTAATAGGAGTTATTCTTACATATAGTGGAAAAGTATATTCGAGCTTAGAAATTTTTCAAAAAGTTGTAATTGCAGTTTCTATTCCAATTTTAATAGTAATTGCATTAATGTTGGCTGATGGTGAGACTTTAGATTCATTCTCTCAAGGGCTAGTAGGGATCGGTGAAGGATATAGATTTATTCCAGGTTCAATTTCTGTGATTGCATTTCTTGGAGCAGTAGCTTACTCAGGAGCAGGTGGTAATCTTGTTCTATCACATTCTTTCTATATTCAAGATGAAGGTTTAGGAATGGCTAAGAATTTTGACTCCCAGATAAGTAGAAAAAACTTAGATAAAGAGGTCATTAAGGGAGATAAGATAGAAGAAAGTGATGAAAATACTAAGAACTTTTTTAGTTGGTTTAAGGTCGTTGCTTTAGAACAGTTGATTAGTTTTTGGTTTATAGGGTTGTTAACGATATTTCTTCTTACATTTATAGCCTATTCTCTGGCGTACCCTTTTGAAGGGTTGGAGGGATTAGACTTTGTTTTTGTGCAAGCTGACGCATTAACTGGGAGATTTGGTGAAGTGATAGGAACATTCTTTTTACTTGTAGGAGGGATATTCTTGTTTAAAACACAGCTAGGTGTTTATGAGACTACGTCTAGAATTATGACTGAAAATATACAACTTGCTTCGGAAAAATTTAAAGATAGGTATTCTAGATCTAAGATATATTTTTTCTTTCTATGGGCACAAATAGTCTCAGCAATTTTTATAACGTTGTTGGGCATAAGTGAGCCTGTTCAAATACTCCTAATTCAAACATTCTTCAGTGCCCTTTCAATGTTAGTTCTTTCAATACTAGTTCAAATTGTAAATAATTCAAAACTATTACCAGACAGTATTAAACCGGGGGTCTTTAGGAATCTTACCCTATGTGCTTCAGTAATTTTTTTCGGGGTTTTTGTGGTATTGACAATTTATGATGTAGTTATTGGTTTATAATACTTCATGAAAAAGAAAGTTTTAATATTTGGAGGGACCGGATTTATTGGAGAATCAATAGTGGATGAATTAATTTTAAAAGGATTTACACCAATTCTCCTTGTTAGAAATGAAAACAATTTAAAAGATTCCTGGAAAGGTAAGTGTGAGTTTGTTTTCGGTGATATTAGGAATATTGAAAGTCTTTATGAAAAGTTTGTAGATTTTACTCCTATTGCAACTATCTATTCAATAGGGTTGATTAGGGAGAATTTAAGAAATAAGTTTGATGACTTTCACTATAACTGGGCTAAAAAAGCTCTAGAGCTTAGTAGCAAATTAAAGATACAGCAATTCATTTATATTAGCGCTAATGGAGTTCAGAACGAATCAACAGAATATGAAAGAACTAAGTTAAATTTTGAAAACTACCTTAAATCAAAATTTGATAACTACACTATTTTTAGACCATCTATAGTCTTTGATAAATCAGAAAAATATAATTTTAATCATGAGCTTAATAAACTGACTAAGTACTTCTTAACTCCAGTTATTGGTAAGGGTAATTTTTTATTAGCTCCTGTTTATAGAAAGGATATAAGCAAGGTTATTGTTACTTCAATTCTACATTCTAATGCAATAAATAAAACTTATGAAGTTTGTGGCCCAAAAAAGTATAGTTTTAAAAAAATATTACAGATCTATGCTGACAGTAGAGATAGAAAGATTGTTTTAATTAATATTCCTATAAAATTTATTAAGTTGATTACTTCTGTTTTTGGTAAATATAATTTTTTTCCAATTACTAGTGATCAACTAAAAATGCTTGTGAATGGGAATACATGTGTAGATAATTCATTTCTTGAAGACTTGGGAATTACAGAATTAAAGAGTTTTGATTCATTTTGATACTTTAGATTCATAAGTTAAAATTACACATGAACCAAAAAAGATTTTTAACAATTCTCCCAATAATATTTATAGTTATTGTAACTATACTATTATTAATTGCATATTTTACAACTCGAGATGAGGAGAATGATCCAGATGTATTGGGTGTTAGTTGTATAGAAACTTTTCAAGATCAAGGTCTTGGAATAGATTTTGATTATCCATGTGAGTGGGAGCTAAGCTTAGAAACTACTCTAGGTGATGACTTTTTATATAATGCAGAGAATAGGTACGGGTATGTAGCAGAGAAATATTTCATAAGATTTAAAGACGAAGATCAATTAGTGCAAATTAGAGTTGTTCTAGCTGATACACAAGGAAGTATGCTTTCAATGGAAAATAAATATGAATATGAAGTTTTTAATAATGAACTTGTGAGGTTTTCAAGAGAAGATGAAATTTACAAGTATGGAAAATATATAAGTTGTTCTGATCTTCAACCAAATCAGATAGCTGGAGAAATTAGTGGTGAAGATTGCTCTAGGACTATGGTTTTTGGAATTAGTGATCAATTTCCTTCAATAGTTGAAGTATTTAACCCAAGTGATTTGGATCTTGTAGATGATTTTGTTTTGAGCATTTCTGAATGAGTGATATTGATGAGGATACTTTAGTATATAGACCTCCAGTAAATCAGCCTGAAGTAAAAGAGTTTGAAGGATTAGATCAAAGACAAATTGATCAGAATTTATGTAGATTATGTGTTGAAAGAAGTTTAAAGGGAGGTAAATTTTTGACTCCCGAAGATGAGCAATTTGTAGATAACAAACTTCGTGCTCTTTTCAGAAATGGTTTTATTCAAGAAGAGGATATTATGCCTTATAAAGCTCTTATGTCTCAAGAACCTTGCTATATTGTGAGTCAATTTGCAAAAGAAGTTTTACAAGATCAAATTGGAAGTAACGTTAGGAATATTCTTCTCAGAATAGGAAATTTAGAAGGTTCTAAATTATCAGAAGAAGATATTCTAAAAGGGATAATAGAAAGTTATGGGAATCATTCATGTGTTTTTCAAGGGCAAGTAAAGCTAGCTTTGCTTTATGCTATTTTAAATTTTAATATTCCTGTAATAAGAACTTTTCTTGAACATTCTAGACGTGTCTCTATAGTTAACGAACAATAATGCTAAAATGTTTAGTTAAAAATATACTTAAATGTACGCAATAGATGCTAAAAAACTTGTTAAAAGATATAGAAAGGC
>CAYTGI010000001.1:5520-70751 GCA_964437465.1 uncultured Candidatus Saccharibacteria bacterium
CTTCAATGCTGTTGATAATATAGATTTACAAGTTGAACAAGGTGAGATTTATGGATTTCTAGGTCCGAACGGAGCTGGTAAATCTACTGCGATAAATATGTTTGTAACTTCCTTATTTCCTACCGATGGGAATGTAGAGATTTTAGGAATAAATACTAAAGAACATCCTGATAAAATAAGGCAAATAATTGGAGTTGTATATCAAAAACCAAGTTTAGACGAAAAACTTACTGCTGAGGAAAATCTTCGATCACACGCTGTTTTATATGAAATAACGACATGGGCTCCTACTTATAAGATGACAAGTACAGAGTATAAGAATAGAGTAAATCATCTTTTAGAAATCGTAGGTTTAAAGGATAGAATGCATGATGTAGTAAAAACATTTAGTGGAGGAATGAAAAGAAGGTTAGATATTGCTAAAGCATTACTTCATACTCCTAAAATATTATTTCTTGATGAGCCAACAACAGGAATTGATCCACAGAATAGAAGAGAAATTTGGGGTTATCTTACTGATCTTCAAAAAGAGGAAAGATTTACCATTTTTTTAACAACTCAGTATCTTGAAGAAGCTGAAATATGTTCTCGAATAAGCATTATAGATAAAGGAAAGATTTTGGTTACTGATACACCATCTAAGCTTAAAGACAGAGTTGGAGATGAACTGTTATATATTAGTCCTGTAAACGGTAATGAAAAAAAACTCGAAACAGAACTAAAAAATCTAAACATCCAGTTTCAAACTGATAATATCGGAAACTATATAATTGATTTAGAAAAAGGCTCAGCTCAAAAGGTAATCAGTAACATTAAAACAGAGCTTGATGAGATAAATATAAAAAGAGCATCTTTAGATGATGTATTTATTAAGTTGACAGGTAGAAAGATATGAGTTTGAAAACTGAAATCAATAAAACATTGATGCTTGCTTGGCGAGATGTAATGAAATTATTAAGAGATCGTCCAAGATTATTAATTAGTCTTTTCTTTCCGGTTATGTTTATGATTGTGTTTGGAGTAACTTTAGATTCAGGATTAGAAAGTTTGGCTGGAGGTGGATTTGGTTTATTGCCAGATGGATTTTTTTTGGATTATGTTTTTGCAGGAATTCTTGCCCAATCAATCTTTCAAACAAGTTTTTCTGGAATAGTGTCTTTAGTTTCAGATAGAGAGGAAGATTTTTCTATGAGCATTTTTGTCGCTCCTATTTCTAGATTTTCTATTGTTATTGGAAAGATTCTTGGTGAAAGCATGGTAGCTTTTATTCAAGTTTTTGGAATTATAATATTTGGATATGTATTGGGAATAACTATCGATCCAATAAAAGTTTTGACTGTACTTCCATTTGGCATTTTGTTTGCTATAACAGGAGGATGTTTAGGATTACTTGTAGCTAGTAGAATAGAAGGAAAAGAAAATGCACAAAGAACTTTTCCATTATTAATTTTACCTTTGACTTTTCTTAGCGGTGCTTTTACCCCTGTTAATGATCTTCCTTGGTGGTTAGCTTTAATAAAAGATTTAAATCCAATGTATTATGCAGTGGATTTAAGCAGAAGCATTATATTTTCAGACGCAAATCAGATAGTTCAAGACTTTACGATAAATAATTCTTTTTTAACAAATTTTATTATTCTTAATGTTTTAGGATTAGCTTTTCTTATAATTGGGACTTATCTTTTTACTAGGAAGGAGGGTAACAGGTAAAGATGGATAGTTGGTGCTAAAATGAAACTGAAATTATTATTTAAAAATTAATGAACGTTTTAGTCAGTACTTTTCATCTAGGTTTTACTTATATTAATGGCGCCGCATTTTCTCCAAGATTTTTATCTAAAGAACTTTTAAAGAAAGGTCATAAAGTACAAGTCTATTGTACAGGGTATCCTCAGGTTTATCTTGATCATGAAAAGGATATCCCTGGATATTTCTATAAGGTGACAATGGTTGATTTCTTTTTTAGGAAAAGAAAGCTATATAGCGATATTGCTAAATTTCAGCCAGACATAATCTACTCAAATGGGATTTCCTTAGCTGATCAAATATGCTCAAATTATGCTAGAAAATATAACATTCCATTTGTATGTACAGTTAGAACTAGATATAGGGATTTTATAAGAGAAGCTTTACCTTTTGGAAAATATTATCCAAAGTGGTTAGTTACATCAATTGTTAGCATGCTTGTAACCTGGTTGAATAGGGCTGACATGGTTTTTGCTTTGACTGATAGTTTAAGAGAGTCTCTTGAGGAAGCAGGTGTTAAAAATGTCAAAACTTTAAGTAATGGGGTTAATCTTGATGAATTTAGAATAAATGATAAAAAAAAGATCTCAGATAGACCAGTTGAATTACTTTATGTTGCTAATATTGAAGAAAGAAAGAATCAAACATTTTTACTGGAAGTATCAAAACACTTACCTGAGAATATTAAAATGAATCTTGTTGGTGGAAGAAGTTTTAGTAGCAAATATTACGACGAATTTTCTGAAAAACTTGAATCATTAAAAAATAAAAATGTTATTTATCATGGTAAGCAAGATAGAAAATCCACTCAAGACTTTTATTACAATTCACATATCTTTGTATCCTCCACAAAATCTGAAGCGCAAGGAGTAATATTTCTAGAAGCTATAGCAAGTGGAATCCCAATAGTTAAACTACACTCTGAAGCTGTTGAGGGAGTTACAACACATAACCGAAACTCAATTCATGTTCCTATGGATGCTGATCCAAAAACTTTTGCCGACGAGGTAATTAAACTAGTAAATAATCCCAAAAAATATAACAAAATGGTTGAGAACTGCAAGGTTGATCGAAATAAATTTTCTTGGGAGAGTAGTGCGAATAAGTTTATTGACTATGTTGAGGATGTGTTACTAAACAAAAAAGTAAGGAAAAGTAGATTAAGAAGAGCAATTGATTTTGTTACAAATAGAATTCCATTTCGTAATAGTAATTAACGCTTGCATCTATAAACTCTTTTTTGTAGAATTCCTCAATTATCTTCTTGGAATGAATGATGAGTTGGAATCTGCTCATATAGATAAAATGATTTCTCCTGATGAATATTACGAAGCTTTGTGGAGAGATTTTGAAGCTGGAAGGCTTACTAGACAAACTGATGAAATAGAAAAAAGAACTCCGCAAAGACCTTATTACGATAGAACTGATTATAACCTTAGAAATTTAGTTAGAAAAGAAAGAAGAAACGAATCTTACATTCCTGACCATAGTTCTTCTAGAATGCGGCTAAGAGGTGCACTGCACCAGATGAGAACTAGAGGGTATTCTTTAGAACAATAAAAAAGCCCCGTTAGTTAAAACGGGGACTTTAGGTGTTACTACTAAATCTTACTCTTTTTTATCCTTCTCTTCAATAACTTCCCCTTCTTCTACCGCTTCATTTTCTTCTTTTTTGGCTTCACTTTTTTCTTCAGTTTCTGGATTGTTTTCACCACCTTCAGCTTCATAAACTTTAGCTCCAACTTCTTGCATTATCTCCATTAGCTCATTAGAAAGAGTTTTTAACTTTTCCAAATCAGCATCGTCTTTTTCCAATTCATCTTTAATCTCTTTATTCTTATCTTCGATTTTCTTCTTATTGTCGTCATCTATCTTTTCTGCATGATCTTTTAGAAGTTTTTCAGCTTGGAAAACATAACTATCAGCATCATTTCTTATTTTTAGTTTCTCCATCTCTTCCTTATCTTTACTTGCATTCTCTTCAGCTTCTTTTACTAATTTATCGATTTCCTCCTGTTCTAGTTGAGTAGAAGCAGTAATTGTAATCTCTTGTTCTTTTCCTGTTCCCTTGTCTTTTGCTTTAACATTTAAAATTCCATTCGCATCAATTTTAAAGATTACTTCGAATTGAGGTACACCTCTTGGAGCTGGTGGGATTCCATCTAATCTAAAAGTTCCTAATACTTTATTGTCCTTAGCTAAAGGTCTTTCTCCTTGAAGAACTTTTACATCAATTGCTGGTTGGTTATCAACAGCTGTTGTAAATCTATCCTCAGACTTTTCTGCAGGAATTGTTGTATTTCTAGGGATTAGAACATGCATCTGACCAGCATTAACTTCTAATCCAAGAGACAACGGAGTAACGTCCAAAAGAGTAATATCATCTACATCAGTATCTCCAGCTAAAACAGCTCCTTGAAGGGCTGCTCCAACCGCAACAACTTCATCAGGGTTAACTGAAATATTAGGCTCTTTTCCAAAAAATTCTTTTACCTTACTTTTAACTAAAGGCATTCTTGTCATACCTCCAACCATTACGATCTCATTTATCTCACCCTTCTCAATATCAGCATCCTTTAAAGCTTGTCTAACTGAATCGAATGTTTTATCTACAAGGTCAGAAACTAGTTTTTCAAAATCTGACTTCTTTAAAGTCATTCTGAAATGTTTAGGACCTTTTGCGTCAGCTGTAATGTACGGAAGATTAATCTCAGTTTGCTCAGAGTTAGAAAGCGCGATCTTAGCTTTCTCAGCTGCTTCTTTTAATCTTTGAAGTGCGGCAGGATCTTCTTTTAGATCAATTCCTTGCTCTTTTTTAAATTCTTCTACAAGATGATTGATTAGGGCCTGATCAAAGTCGTCTCCTCCAAGGTGAGTATCTCCTGAAGTAGATCTAACTTCATAAACTCCATCTCCAATTTCCAAAACAGAAACGTCAAAAGTTCCTCCTCCTAAATCGTAAACTATAATTGTTTGATCACCTGATTTTTCTAACCCGTAAGCAATAGCCGCTGCAGTAGGCTCGTTAATAATTCTTTTAACGTCTAACCCAGCGATTTTTCCTGCATTTTTTGTAGCTTGTCTTTGAGCATCATCAAAGTAAGCAGGAACTGTAATTACTGCCCCTTCTACAGATTCTCCTAGAAAAGCTTCTGCATCAGCTTTAATTCTAGCTAGCACTTTAGCTGAAATTACTTCAGGAGCTACCCAATCTGAACCGAATTTGATCTCAACTCCTCCTTTCTTACTTTCTCTAATTTCAAATGGTAGAAGATCAAGATCTTTTTTTACATCTTCATCAGTAAACTTTCGCCCGATAAGTCTTTTAATAGAGTAGAAAGTTTGTTCTGGATTAGTAACCATTTGGTTTTTAGCGGTTACTCCTACGATTTCTGATTTATTGTCTACGTCAATAGCAACAACAGAAGGCGTAGTTCTATTTCCTTCTTTGTTTGTAATAACCTCAGGTTTACCAGCTTGAACGAAAGCAAAGGCTGAATTTGTTGTACCTAGGTCAATTCCGATAATTTTCCCCATGATATAAAAGTAATATTTATTTTAGTGCGTTTAAACGCAGTTTAATTACAAATTAACACCTAAATATTACAACGCTAGCAGAAGTGAGTCAAGAGTGCTAATTCAATTGTTAATTATTAATTACTAATTGCTAATTACTTACCAACAATAACTTTCGCGGCTTTTAAAATCCCATCTTTATCTTTATATTTGTAAGCTGAACTTATTACAGCTACAACTTTATTTTTCATCTCAGGATTAGGTATCGCCTGAATTGCTTCCATTTTTTCTTTATCGAATTCATCTCCAGGTTTTACTTCAATTGTTTCTACCCCAGCATTTTTAGCCGTAGATTTCAGTTTTTCTCTCGCATTAGAAATAGATTCTTTAGCTCTGTCTAAATCTAATTCAGAATCGTCTAAAGCTAATCCTAAATCATCATTAATCTCTAAAAGTTCCTGAATAATCCCCATGTTAGCAATAGCTCCGAAAGTAGCCTTCTCCTGTTCAATTCGTTTCTTATAATTCTCAAAATCTGCCATTAGTTTTAATCTCTTATTTCTTTCTTCTTCAAACTGAACTTCTATGTACTTTTCTTTGGGCTCAGCATTTTCATCAATACTATTAACTATCTCTGAGCTTAAAGGATTTTCTGGAATATAAATAATCACATCATCTCCCATTATTTCTAAAATCTCTTCTCCGTCACTAGATTTTTTAACTTCAGCAATTCCTTCATTAACTAAATCCTCTTTAATCTTTAGATACCCAGTAACAGAATAGTCTGGAGCACCTACTTGTTCTTTTCCATCTTCTGGCTTTCTAATTTTAATTAGGTTAACCGGTCCATCTACAGTTGCTAATTCATCATCTAAAATATATGTTATGCCTGATGAATCTTCCTTATAAACTTTTCCTAAATTGTCAGCCTCTTCATTGTACTGATCGTATTCTTTATTTGATTGACAGAATACAGCTACATAATCAAGGCTTGTCTCTAAACTAGATAATTTTTCTTCTCGTAAGATTTGAGCTTTTTCTACTATTTCTTTTATTCTAGGTACTAATGGTTTCATGAATTTTTAATTAACTATGGAAATTGTATCATAGAATTAGTTGCTAGTGGCTAGTTGCAGTGTATTGTCATAATTTTAGAGATGTTAATAGCGAGTTAATTTCTCCGTATGTATGTATCTCTTTTGTTAATAGGTGGATTGCTCCAGAGAATTTATGATCATTTTTGTGGATAGCAATAATCGGGATCTCTAGAAGTCTTGCCCAACCAAGTTCTATACCTTGGCCAGTTGATGGGTAACTTACTTCTGCAATAACTAATTCACACTCCCCAGATTTAAAAAGTTCTAGGGTATTGTATTGTTTGTCACTTTCTTCGTGAGGAAGTATTATTTCATGCTTATTATTTAACTCTGAATTCCTAATTGGTGTGTAAAGCTCTTGATTAAAATCAAAAGAAGTAGAGTGGGATACATATATTTTCATACTTAATTTTACCGGATATCTTAGAGGGTAAGCAGGTACCTAAGTACTTGTTCAACTATTTCTAAAAAAGAGTTGAATTTAATCTTGTGATCTTTTATCTTACAATAATTAATTTTGTGTAAATGGTAGAAGTAGTAAAACACATAGAAACAACTATAGATAGTAATCTTAAAAAACTTGAACAAGATATTTATGATTTAGGTATAGATGCAAGTCCGCTTTCTAATTTCATTGATTCTAAAATATTTTGTGATTTTAACGATCTCTCAAAACAAGGAATAATATCAATGTTGAGAACAGGTTTAGAAAAAGGGAGTATTAAAGAAGTCATGGATGTTATTTTTAATCCTCAAGAACCAAGTCAAGAGAGGTTAGAAATCTATAAGAGAAGGCATAGGGAAATTTATGAGCAGAGAGCTATTGAGCTGGCTGACATGATAATTGATGGACATGAAACTGTCATTTTAAGAAGTGGAATGTACGGTGGAAAATCTACCTTGGCTACAGCTACTGAGAAAGAATTGAAAAAAAGGGGATTTACTTCCTCCGTTCTTATAGCAGGTATTTTGGGAGATGATTTTACTACTGCTAGAGCTTACGAAGCTGATGAAGGAGTTTTGCCAGCAGAAATGGTTTTACCAGATACGATTGAAAACATTAAGTTTAAGATTCTAGAAGATAGAGGAGATAACGAAAATCATGTTGTGTATTTTGATGAATTTTCGTTTGTAGATGAAGGGACTGTTAGAGAAATAGTGAATTTTTGTAGTGAGGAAGGTATTAAATTAATTATGGCAGGTTTAGATGCTGATTATCTAGGTCGTGAACTTCCTACGATGTCTAGGTTTCGTAAGGAATGCACTCATGTTGAAGAGTGTTTTTCTTTTACGATGAATATGGATTATGACTCAGTTGAAAATGGTGAACCTATAGGAACACATACAGCTAGATATGTGCGTCTTCCAGAAGGTGGCTATGTGTTAGATGTAGCGAGTCTTCCTCTAGAAGTTTCGAAAGAAAAACCATACATACTTTATATTCCTGTAGCAAAGCAACATCATATATCGGGTATTCTTGAAGGGCATCCAGTTCTTGAATGGATAAATTCATATCCAGAGTTTATACCACAGGAAAGAATGCAACGAGTTTTTCAATTTAATTTGGAGTTACCCTATCAAGAAGTGGCTTAAGCCTCGATTGGATCTTCTGGGGGTAAAACTCTAGTAATAATATTCCAATAACGGTTGTTCTCCTCATTTATCGTTATAGTATAAACTGTTTGGATTCGGCTAGAAGTCAAGTTGAAAAAATCCATTAAATGACTATTTATTTGAGCAGACAGCTCGTCTCTTGAGCTTATGTTTGGAATTTTTTTAAGAATGATTTCAATCTTGGGGTTACTATCATGAGGATCATAACGGTCTGATATCTCACTTTTAATTTCATCAACAATTCTATCTATCCAAGTTACTTCTAAATATTGCTCGTTGAAATCATCATAATTATCATCGTTGAAATCGTCACTCATTTTTTCTTTTTATTCTCAGAATCTTTAAATACTTTACTACCAACGGCATCCATCTGTCCTTGGTACTTACTTTTTCTCTCAGGTGCTCCGTATGGACTTTCAGCAGGGAATCCCATTCTTCCAAAAACTAACTGACAGATTCTTCTTCCAGCTTCAAGTTTAATCGGAACAGAGTTTGCGTTATACAGCTCTAAAGTTATTCTACCCTTAAATCCAGGGTCAACCCATCCAGCGTTTTGAATAAATAGTCCCATTCTCCCAATTGAACTTCGTCCCTCAACAAAAGCAATTAAGTTATCTGGTAATTCAATATATTCCATAGTTGTTCCGAGAAGGAATGTATGGGGCTCAATTATAATTTCTGTTTTTGTAATTTTTTTATATTTAACTGGATTATTTAAATCTATAACTTTCGATCTTCTATTATCTACAATTAAGAAATTATCTCCTAATCTACAGTCAATTGAGGCAGGTTGAATAGATTCATCTGTAATTGGTCTACAGACTAATTCGCCTGAAAGCAGCATTTTTTTAATTGTTCCGTCAGATAAAATCATATCAATCTATTGATTCTAAATAATCTGTAATTGGTTTAGAAAGGTTCCTCGTCAATTCTAAGAATTTACCAATATTTCCCTCAGCATTTTCGTCATCTATTATGGTTGGAACCTCATCAACGAAAATGAGTATTCGCCTATCTTCAGTTTCTCCCTCTTCTAGTTCAACACCACTATCTCCAACTTGTTTACTCCCTAAATATATTTTATGTGTGTATTGTTTTTCATCTTCGAATGTGATCGCTACTAAAACATGACCTTCTTCTGCGTTTTCAAAGGACCGAGTAACGTCAAACCCTACTTTTGCAAGCTCACCTTTTAATTGAGTTCTAAAAGTTTCATCTAAAAAGTATTCGTAGACATTTGTGTCAACCTCAATAAAAGGTTCGAAAATGTATGCACCATCAGTCAAGTTAGGAACAAAAACAACACTAACTCCATCATCAATGCTAAATTCAAACTTTGGTGGTAAAACTAGCCTTCCATCAATATCAATAGGTACCATTGTGAGTGGTTGATCTTCTAAAAATCTTCTCATTTCTTCTAGAATATCTTGTGCAGTTATTTGTTCATTTGAAGGATCGAAATCATCATCGTAATTGTGTTTTTGATCAGACATTCTAGTATTTCTAAATTAGCTGAATTTTATCACGTATTTTTAAAATCACTTTGATTTTTTTAGATTAGAAAAGTAGTATAAAAATATGCATGACGAAACTTATCTTAAACAATTAAAATTCGTTTTAGAAAACGGATCTAGGAGAGAAAATCGAACGGGTGTAGATACTTTTGGTGTATTCGGACTTCAAGCTAGGTATGATCTTGAAAAGGGTTTTCCGGCATTAACTACAAAAAAACTTTTTTTTAAGTCAGTAAAAGCAGAACTACTTTGGTTCTTAGAAGGAAGTAATGATTATAAAAGATTAAATGAATTAGGTTCTAAAATATGGGATGCAAACGCTGAAGCTGATTATTGGAAACCTAAGGCTAAATTTGAAGGAGATGTTGGTAGAGTATATGGTGTGCAGTGGAGGTCATGGAACGGTCCTGATGATAAAGTTATTGACCAGATAGCTAATGCAATTGAAAATATAAAAACAGATCCAGGAAATAGAAGAATAATTGTTAGTGCATGGAATCCAGGTGAACTAGACCAAATGGCTTTGCCTCCCTGTCACATTATTTTTCAGTTTTATGTTCAAGGTGATGAGCTTTCTCTTCAAATGTACCAAAGAAGTGCCGATATGTTTTTAGGAGTTCCTTTTAACATTGCTTCCTATTCATTACTGTTATCCATGATTGCACATGTTACAGGTTTGAAAGCTAAAGAATTTATTCATGTTCTAGGAGATGCTCACATTTATGAAAACCACATCGACCAGGTAAAAGATCAGCTTGAGCGAGATCCGTATGATCCTCCTAAGTTATGGTTAAATCCAGATGTGAGTGATATTGATTCCTTCACAATGAAAGATATTAAGCTTCAGGATTATAAGTATCATCCACCTATTAAAGCTCCAATGGCTGTTTAAACATGGTTTCAATTATTGCAGCAATGACAGAAAAGGATAGAGTTATAGGAAAAGATCAGGATTTACCTTGGAGGTTACCAGAGGATTTAAAACGGTTTAAAAAACTCACAATAAATCATCCGGTCATAATGGGAAGAAAGAGTTATGAAGCAATTGGTCATGCATTACCTAAAAGAGATAACATTGTTTTAACGAGACAAGAAGAATACCATCTCAATGATGCTAAGGTATTTAATACATTAGAAAAAGCTGTTAATTATGCAAAGGAAATTGATTCTGAAATATTTATTATTGGAGGAGAGGAGATTTTTAGAGAAGCATTAAATCAAGGTATTGTAGATAAGATGTATTTAACAATAATTAAACAAGACTTTGATGGAGATACTTTTTTTCCTGAGATTGACGAATCTAATTGGAAAATAAGTAGAGATGGTGAGCAAGAAAGTAAAAATAATATACTGTTTGAGTACGTAACTTATTCTAAATCTAGTCAGTTATAATCAAATCCATTTTGACATCATGATCTTCTGTAGGTAAATCATCAACAATCTGATCAGCAAAACAAATTCCTATTTTGTAATTAACATTGAATGCCTCAAAAAATCTATCATACCATCCAGCACCTCGACCTAATCTTTTCCATCCTCTGTAAAAGCAACGCCGGGTGTAATAGAAACATCAATTTCTTCAGTTGGAGTGATAGGTTCTACATCAAGGTAAGCATTTTTCATTGCATCATAATGAAGATCATCGATATTCTCAAGTTTCCAAATTTTCAGGTTTTTTTTGTGAGGGATATAAACACTGTAATTATTTTCAAGAAGGTATTCAATTATTGGTAAAGTGTCAACTTCATAATTAATGTTCATATAAACTAAAAAGCATTTATAATCATTTTCTTTAATAAATCTAAAAACTTTTTGGTGAATTAATTCAGACTTATTATCTCTATTCAATATGTTGGATCTTTTCAACTCTAGTTTTTTTCGAAGTTCAATCTTATCTTCCATTGTTTAATACTACATTAATAGTATATAAAAACAAACTTTTTTAATGATATTATGAAAATAATTATAGTATTTTTATGAAGTTAGTATTTAATTCAGGATCTTCAAGCATTAAAGTAGCATTGTTTAAAGATAAAGAAAGAACGTTTGATCTTCATTTTAAAAACTATTCAGGGGAATCGTTTAGTTTAATAGTAAATAATCAGGAAGAAGTTGAAATTAATGAGAGTGACTACTCAGACTCATTTAACAAGACAATTGAAATATTGATAAATCATGGAGCTTTAGATTCTAAAGACAATTTAGATTTCATAGCTCATAGAGTAGTACATGGTGGAGAAGAATACGATCAACCAGTTGAGATTACGGAAGAAACTATCCAGACGATCGAATCTTTTAACGACTTTGCTCCACTTCATAATCCGCTTGCTTTAGAAATAATAAAAAAAATTGCTAAGACTGATCCTAATTTGAAGCAATATGCAGTTTTTGATACTGCATTTCATACAACCATACCAAAAAAAAATTTCTTATATGGATTACCATATGGATATTATGAAAACATAAAAGTAAGAAAGTTTGGCTTTCATGGAATTTCTTACGAATATATTGTAAATAATGTTCCTGACTTCCCTTCTAAAGCGATAATTTGTCATCTAGGTTCTGGTTCAAGTGTTTGTGCTGTTAAGGATAAACAAAGCTTCGCAACTTCTTTTGGATTTTCACCTGAAGAAAATTTAATTATGGCAACAAGATCGGGAGAGATAGATTACAGTGCAGTAATGTATCTTAAAAATAAATTAGCTTTGACAGATAAAGATATAACAACACTTATTAACAAGGAAAGTGGATTGCTAGGTCTTTCTGGATATACAAATAACATGGTTCAGTTGATTGAGGATTATGATTCTAATGATAGAGCTAAGCTTGCTATAGACATGTATGTAGATAAAGTAGTTGAGTTTATAAGTAGTTTTTACGTAAAGCTTGGTGGATGTGATTTATTAGTTTTCACAGGAGGCATTGGAAGTGGTTCGGACTTTGTTAGAAAGAAAATTGGAGAGAAAATAAGAATTATAGGTCTAGGGATAGATGATACAAAAAACAATGGCCAAATTAATATCGAAGGAAGTCTCGATATTTCAATAAATGATAATAGAGTACTAGCCGTTAAGACTAATGAAGAGCTTCATATTATCAATCAGGTAAGTAATACCATTGATTAATCTATAATTTAGGCGTATAATATATAGCTTTTATATAACAATACGCTTGAATTGAAAAAAGATTCAATAATAACAAAATTAAGTGTTTTCTCTGTAAGGAATTTTAGGCTAACTATTTTAGCCTTCATTTCTATAATTTTATTAGGTAGTATAGCCTATACTAGTTTACTTCCTAGACAAGGATTTCCTGAATTAGAATTTCCTACAGCTTTTATACAAACAATATATCCTGTTCAGGATGCTGAGCGTGTTGACGATGAAATAACTCTGCCAATAATATCTGAGCTAAATAGTTTTGAGAGTATTGAATCAGCGGATTCTACATCTTCTAGTAACTTCAGTTTTATTATCATCTCTTTTGAGACCGGTACTAATGTTGAAGAGGAGGTAGACAAGATTAATGAAGCAATATTATTAGCTGGACTTCCGGAGCAAGTTGAGCCTGAAGTTATTGGATTAAAAGCTAACGCTATTGATGGGGAGAATGATTTAATTTTAGGAGTTGTAAATGGAAATAATGCGGATTTATTAAAACTGCAAGAAGTCGCTTTGGAAATGACAAACGAGCTTAAAACGTTAGATACAGTTCAAAACTCAAATCCAATAAATCAGTTTGAAGAAGTGTTTAATCCAATTACTAACCAATCAGAGCTTACAAAGCTTTCCTTCAATAGATACGGTGAGAAAAAGAACGGTGAGATTTTAACAAAAGAAACAGTATTGATTGGAGTTCAAAAAGAAGATCAATTTACAACTACGGAACTTTCAGAAGAAGTAAGAAACAAAATGGAATCTATAAATGACTCAGAAGAATTTAATGATTTTGAAATAGTTACAATTTATGATGAAGCTGAAGGTTTAGATGAACAGATCTCTTCTTTGGAAAATAATGCACTTTCGGCACTAATAATTGTTGCAATTACTTTGTTTTTATTTGTTAGTTGGAGAGCATCAATTGTTGCTGTAATCTTTATTCCTACTGTTATGGCGGCTACATTCCTAACTCTGTTGTTAATTGGAGTTTCTTTGAATGTAATTTCACTTTTTGCACTAATTCTTGTTCTTGGGTTATTAGTTGATGATGCAATTGTAATTGTTGAAAGTATAGATTATTACAAAAGAAACGGATTTAAAGGTATTAGCGCTATTAAAGAAGCGATTAATGATGTTGGTAAAGCTGACATAATAGGTACAGTAACTACTTTAATGGCATTCTTCCCAATGCTTTTTATAATCGGATTTTTAGGAGAAATTATTAGAGATGTTCCAATTACAGTTATAGTAACACTTATTTGGTCACTATTTATAGCTTTAACAATTATTCCTCTATTTTCAAATTTTATAATTCCAAGTAGGGATGAGAATCAAAAAAGATCAATTATTTACTGGATACTAAACATTTTTAATGAGGTAGTAATTTTCTATGGAAAAATAACTGCATTTATAGTGAGAATCTATACATCAAGATGGTATTTAAACATAATAGTTGTTCTTTTTAGCCTTGGTCTTATAGGGGCTGGTGGATACTTTGCATCACAGCTACAGTTTGTTGATTTTCCTGCACAAAAAGATTCAAATTCAATCATGGTTAACTTCAGTTTTGATAACGATTTAACTATTTATGAGAAGGAGGAAATTGCAATTTTTGTTGAGGATACTATAATTGAGAATTATGAAGATCTTGTAGAAGAAATAAAGTATCCTCAAGTTGGAAGAGATTTTACAGGTAGTGATGTTGCAATAATGATGGTTGAGTTAGAATCACTACTAACTAGGTCTGAGACTTCTGTTGAAATTTCAGAAGACATAACCAAAAAGCTAGGAGAGATTGAAGGTGCAAGTGTAGATGTAGTTTCAAGTTCTAATGGAGGTCCTCCTTCTCTAGAATATCAATCACAAATTCAGCTTTATGGAAACAATGTAGAAGATTTAGAAAATGCAGCTAATGAAATTGAAGAATTTATATCTAATATTGAATTTGAAACTGAAGTTGAAGTAGTTGATACAAGAATAAGTAACTTAGATCTAATAGTAAGAAATGACGGTAGAAGATACGTTTTGATAGAATCTAAGCTTGAGGGTGAGGTTGATGATGCTCAGGTAAGGCTTATTGCTGATGAAGTAAAGAGTGAATTTGATGGGGATAAGTTAGATAGTTTAGGATTGTCAGATGATGCTATTGGAGATGATAGAGGATTTGCTAGTGAGATATTTGAATCTGTAATTTCAGCAGGAGTAGCTTTACTAGGTTCATTTGTCCTAATTTATCTATTTTTAGTTATAACATTTAACTCATTCTCAAGAGCTTTATTGATTATGCTTTCGATTCCGTTTAGTTTTTTTGGCTTATTTGTAGGATTAAATCTTACTAATAACCCAATTAGCTTTTTTGTAATAATCGGAATGATTGCTCTTGTAGGAATTGTAGTAAATAATTCTGTAATGTTACTAGATTTTGCTATTCAAGCAAGAAGTGAAGGTAAGAATATCTCTGAATCAATTGTTGAAGCGGTTAAGCTTAGATTTAGGCCATTGTTAACTACCTCTGCAACAACAATACTAGGTTCAATTCCTCTAGCCTTAACAGATCCTTTCTGGGAATCATTAGCTTTTGCAATCATCTTTGGGCTACTTTCAAGTACAATTCTAGTAATTACTGCTTTCCCTGCTTACTATGTACTTTTTGAACAGATTAGAAAGTTTATAAAAGGTTATATCTTTAGAATAAAAGAGTATAGAAACTAGTTTCTTGCTTGAGAATTATCTATTTATAAGTTAAAAATAGTTAGTTAAAACCATTTTTATGACTTTCGAAGAATTAGTTTCAGCAGATATTAAAGAATTAGAAAATAAAGTTTTAGAAGAAGAAGAACTTGAAAAGCTAATGGAGAATTTTGAGTTTTGGGGACTTGATGACGGAAAGTTAGTAACTAATTTTGAGATGAGTAATTTTGAGGAGGCTTTGAGACTAGTTAATCTAGTGGGAGATATTGCAGAGAGAGAGGGACATCATCCAGACATAACACTTTATGATTACAAAAATGTTCTAGTTACATTTTTTACTCATGATGTTGATGGTATTACTCTTAAAGACCTTGCAATGGCTGCAAAGATAGAGAATGAATTTAATGAGAAAACTGAATCGATAGAAAAATGAATCCAATCACTTTATTCTTTACAGGTTTAGTTATCTTTTTTTGTATTCTTTTTTTCTTTTACAGAAAAGTAATAATTGCAACTCAAGTATTGATTACAATTTTCTTTTTTTTGGGGATTTTTGGAATATTAAGTGCAGTATTTATACCTAGCTTGTACTCGAAAGTTGTTGAAAATACATTTCAAGAAAACTTTTTTGGCAGACAGCTTCAATATACTGATAATACTCTAACCACAATTGGTGAGATTCCTGATGGTGTTATTGATTCAATAGAAGGAATTTTCGGAAAAAATGATAGAGATGGTAAATTTCAGTCAAACCTATATTCTTCTTTTGTTTCTTTACTTTCAAGTATATTAAGAGGAATAATCTTATTGTTTTCAGTTTTCTTACTAATATTTTCTACATACTTTAGATATTCTTTTGCTGGACTTCGAGAATACAATAAACTTCAAAAAAGAGTAGAGAAGTTAGAAAAGGATCTTGGTGACTATCACGATAAGGATTGATACTGTCATTACCTTTTGCCAATAATAGATACAGCCCTTCACTCTAGTCAGTATTGACAATCACTGATATACTGAATTTGTTGTAAAAAATCGATGACAAATTCAAAGTGAAAACAACATACTTTTACAAAGATCTTCCATATATTGAAGATTTTAAAGATATAACTAATGAGCGACTTTTTAAAGATGCTCCAGCCGACTGGTACGTTGTTGTGTCAGATGTACAAGGTTCGACTATTGCAATTGATGAAGGTAGATATCATGACGTTAATTTTGTAGCAGCTTGTGCTACAACAGCAGTTCTAAATATTGATAAAAATACTGAATTTCCATTTGTTTTTGGAGGTGATGGATCAGCAATCTTAATACCACCAGAATATACTGAAAAAGCATCTGAAGTATTGAAGGATACTCAAAAATTCGCAAAAAATCATTTTCAACTTCATTTACGTGTTGGATTAGTTCCAGTTATAGATATTCTTAGAAGTCGACACAAAATTAAAATTGTAAAATTAAAAGTTTCGGATAATTACTTCCAAGCTGTATTTCATGGTGGGGGGTTAGACCATGCTGAATATCTAGTGAAAAACAATCCTAAATATCAAGTTAAAAAAATCAAGATAAAGTCTAAAGCTGATTTCTCAGGATTAAAATGTATATGGCAAGATATCCCTAGTAAAAAAGAGGAGATTGTGAGCCTTTTAATAAAAGCTAATCCAGTTTATGAGAATGAAACAAAGATTTATAGCGAAGTTATGAAAGAAATTCAGGATATTTATGGTGAAAAAAATGAAAGATTTCCTGTTAAAGAAGGATCAATAAGAATTACCTCAAATAATAAAAAAATATATTTAGAATCGTTAATTGAATCTTATCAATATAAGAAAAATTTGAGAGAAACCTTTATAAGAAACTATATCTCGAGCGTCAAAGATGCTGTTATTTCATTTTTTAAACGAGGTTGGAATTCATTAACTTTCAGTGCATATAAGAATACTTTCATTAATGCGATAGATTCTGAAAAATTTGACGACATGTTAAGAATGGTTATAGCTGGGACATCTGCTCAAAGGCATAGGTTAGTTGGTTATCTTGAAGAAAAGTACCAAAATGGGGAGTTAGCTTACGGAGTTCACTCAACTTCAAGCGTTCATATGACATGTTTAATAATTGAAAGAAAAGGAAAGCAAGTCCACTTCATAGACGGCTCAAACGGAGGCTATACTCAAGCTGCTAAGGAGCTAAAGAACAGAGTCAAGTGGCAAAAGATTTATATGCAGACTTATTAGCTAATATCCTTATATAACAAGCAATTTCAAGCCTCAATAAGTAGGTTCAAACTTTCTATTTTAATATAATAATGATATAATATGTATATATGAAAAACACATTTAAGGCATATATATCTCTTATAATTGTTCTTATAATCGGAGCTATATCATACTTGTCTGCAGTTTTATTATACACAACACCAGTAAAAGCTACATCTACTCCAATTACTATTCAAAATCCAAGTAGTGGAGCTAATCTAAACGTTCTGCCTTACAAAGATGTTATTGTGCAAACTTGTACAGGAAACTGGCTTTATATTGACTCAATTGGAAAAAGAATAGAATTATCCTATGAAACAGTTACATCTTGGAAATACGAGAGTGATCCAGCGATTTTGAGCGAGACCTTAAACAATAAGAATACCGTGCTTTTAGGACATAACTACTGTGAAGGAGGGAATTGTTATAAACCAACAACTGACTTTGGAATGATAATTAATGTAAAACAAGGAGATAAAGCTATGGCATGTGTTGATGGAAACCTATACAAAGGTGAAATATTAGTATCAAGACAGATTGATGAAACTGCAACATATATCCTTAGTGATTGGTTAAACCAACCTACAATTACAGCATTTACCTGTTACGGAGAATGTAAAGATGAAAAATGTGAGACAGTTAGGAGTAGATGGGTAATTGCTTTCAATAAATTCTAAGCTTCTGGATTAACAAATTTGAAGACGTGGTTCCAAAAAGCACTAGCCTTTTTAAATCCCATTGCATATGCATCACTGCCTTCATCCTTGTAAGTACTAAGAACAATTGAATTAAGACTTGATATGATTTCATCATTTTGAAGCTGAGATGACAGCCTGCCTGTAGATAGTGATTGATCACCTTCATAGTTGGTTGCGTGGAAAATAACTCTTTCTACTACAATTTTTAAATGAGGTACATTAAACTTATCTAAGAGTTCATCAATGGTACTAGCCTCTACATCTCTAAATTCTGTAGGGATTATTGCTTCATAAATTGTAGAAGCTTCCTTTTCAAAAACCTTTTTACCATCTGCATTACTCATTTTAATACTTTTCGTAATCTTTAGCTTTAACGAAAGAGTTAAATATAAAGCTGACTAAAATTCCAATTGTTAAGGCTAATACAGTTAGAAATAAGTCAAACGGTCTATCTACAGTTAGGGAGAATCTAATGAAAATTGTAGAGATAATAAAAGCAGCATTTCTAAATATCTGTTCATATCTATCCATAAATAAGTAGGAAAGTAATACTAATAAGATATCTGTAAAAATCATTACAGTGAATAGGTCTTGGAAGAATAGTTGTTGTAAATCAAAAAGATCTGTTGGTATTCCATTTATTAAATCACTTAGCCATCTTATTAAGTAAGTAAAAGCAAATAATATTAAGATTGCGCTTAAACCTAACGAAATTCCTTTTTTTATTTTCTGAAATTTTTGGAGATTCTTTTTATTTTCTATCTCATCCTCTTCGTTACGATTTTTTATCGTTCTGTAGAAAACAGTTACAAGAGCAAATAAAATAATTCCAAAGGTTATGTCTAGCATTATATTTGTGAAAACCTCAGAGTTAAAAGCAAAACTAGCGACTTCATCTAAGTTTGAGCCATCTTTAAAAACTCTCCATATGACAATTAAGGATATTATTTCATATTGAATTGCTAATGATTTAGACATTGATTTAGGAATAGAAAGTATTAGTAAAAATACCTCAAAGAATAGAATCACAGAAAAAGGTGTAAAAATAGCTGATATATAGCTACTATTTGCGTTATCTATTATGTCAATTCCGGTAGTAAACGTATTTCCTATAAAGATTAGAAATAAATGAAGACAAAATGCAAAAATTGCAAAGTAAACAGTAAAGTGTTCAAAGTGTTTTATATTTTTTTCACAGAAAATACTATTATATAGTCCAGGTAATTTTTTTATCATTTGATTAATCTATTCATTAAATGTACCATCAGAGTATACCATTAAGAATTTATGATTGATTCTATATTCGTTGCCGACTTATTTGAACTGACAGGAGGTATTCTTATCGCATATACAGTTATTGCAGTTCATCATAGAATTCTTCACGACAAAAAGGTTGATAAAGAAGTCCTAAAAGTAATGAAGAATGAGCAAGTCCTTGCAGGATTTGGTATTTTGCTACTTATCATTGGTTTTATTGTTAGGTACTTTGTTTAATTTTATGCTTCTGCAACTTCTACCCTAATTTTGTAGAAATACCTATAATTTTCAACTTTAATATGCTCAAGTCCATCAGCTATTTCAACTCCTCTAAAACTTACATCAAACACTAAAGGATTAGAATGAAGTTCTCTAATTTTTCTACCATGCTCTGATACAGGTCCAATCTCTTCTCGTGATACATAGCTGGTTCCACTTTCATCATGCTCAATAGCATTAGCACCATTAACTAGGGTTTCTGACATGTCGCCATTAATAAAAAACAAACCTAAGAATCGTAACATTTTTTACAATAATTGCAAACTTAATTTGCTAATTTTTATTAGGAAATGTAATCTTATTTTAGTTACCCAATTTAAATGGAAGATTCTGTTATATTAACGATTTTTGGTGCCACTGGTGATTTAGTAAGAAAGAAAATTATTCCTGCTTTATACACTTTATACGAAGAAGAAAAACTACCTTCTAAAATTAAAATTTTAGGGTTCGCAAGAAGAGATTTTACAGGAGGAAAATATAATAATTTTATTAATGAATCACTTCACAAGATTTTAAAGGTTGATGATCCAAATCCTGGATTTTATGATCTTTTTGAGTACGTTCAGGGTGATTTAGATAATGATGAAGGATTTAAAAAACTTGAGGAAGCAATTAAGAAACATGACGAGATTTGTAGAGAAAACTGCGTAAAACTTTTTTACTACTCAATTCAACAAAGCTTTTATGAACCTGTAACTGAACAAATTGCTAAATTTGATATGCCTAAAGATAACTTTAGATTACTAATTGAGAAACCATACGGGCACGATACCCAGTCTGCGTCTGAGCTTGATCAGAAAATGAAACATCATTTTGAAGAAGATCAGCTTTACAGAATTGATCACTACATGCACAAAAAAATTGTGAGACAGATCTTAGATTTCCGATTTGAGAATTCAATTATTAAATCAGTTTGGAAACCATCTGAGATTAATAAGGTTGTTATCTCAACAAAAGAAGATTTTGGTGCAGAAGGAAGAGGGGCGTTTTACGATGCCCTAGGCGCATTAAAAGATGTTGGTCAGAATCATCTTCTTGCTATTGCCTCACTAATTCTAATGGAAGAGTTCAAAGATGAGAGTTCTGAACATTTCATTGAAAGAAGAGCAAAAGCACTTCAAAGCTTTAAACCTTTTGAAAACGATGAACAGATAAAAGAAAATACTTTCAGAGCTCAATATCAAGGTTACAAAGAGATAGAAAATGTAGATCCAGATTCAACTAGGGAAACTTATTTCAAAGTTAAACTCTTTTCATCAAAAGAAGGTTGGGGAGAAATTCCATTTATTTTAGAAGCAGGAAAAAAACTTGATAAACATATGAAAGAGGTTAAGGTTTATTTTGAAACGAATGTAATCTTTTTTGAATTTCATCCAAACGATCAAATTTGTATTGGGCTACATTCTAATGAAGAAAAAGAAACATGTTTATACAAAATGGAAAATGAGTCTCGAAAATATCAATATGTTTCTGAGTACGCATTAGTTATTGAGGAAGCAATCCAAGGTAAAAGAGATTTCTTTGTTAGCATTAATGAGGTACTTGCTCAGTGGAGTATTGTTGATTCTATCGAAGATGGGTGGATGCGAGATTTGGTTCCTTTAGTTGAGTATGAGCAAGGAACTACACCGAGAAGTGATATTAATTAAGAGTCAAATCCTAAATTCTAATATCTAAATTCTAAAAACGAACTAATATTGCATCATATTTTTCTTGCAACTAGCGACTATAATAGTTATTAATTAAATATTTTATGAAAAAGCAAATTGGAATAATAGGTTTAGGTAAGATGGGAAAAGGTGTAGCTCTTAATCTTGCTGATGATGGATGGGAAGTTATAGCCTACAACAGAACTGAATCAGTTACTAAAGAAGTTGAAGAACAATCAGAAAATATAACAGGAGCTTATAGTTATGAAGAATTAGTTAATCAGCTTGATGGTCCTAGAGTGTTATGGATAATGGTTCCTGCTGGAGATCCTACAAGACAAGTTGTTAGTGATGTTTTACCTTTACTTGAAGAAGAAGATATTATTATAGATGCTGCTAATTCCTACTTTAAGGATACTTTAGAAATGTCTAAAAGGATTACTGAAAAAGGGGTTAAATTCATGGATTGTGGAGTTTCAGGAGGCCCAAGTGGTGCGAGAAATGGAGCTTGTTTAATGATTGGAGGAGATCAGGAAACATATAAATATTTAGAAGAATTATTTCAAGATGTTGCTGATGACGAAGCTTATCAATTTTTCCCTGGAATTGCTGCGGGGCATTTCGTCAAAATGGTACATAACGGAATTGAATATGGAATGATGCAAGCAATTGCTGAAGGTTTTGATGTGATGAAAAATTCAGAGTTTGACCTTGATTTAAAAGATGTTGCAAGAATCTATAGTAAACGAAGTGTAATCGAGTCTAGACTTATTGACTGGATGCTTAAAGGTTTTGAAACTTATGGTGAAGATCTTGATGAAGTGTCAGGAAGCGCCTCTCATAGTGGTGAAGGGGAATGGACTATAAAAACAGCTAAAGAAATGGGCATACCTGTAAATGTAATTGAAGATTCGCTAAATGCGAGAATTAAATCTCAGGAAAACCCTAGCTATCAAGGCAAAATTATTTCAGCATTAAGAAATATGTTTGGAGGGCATTCTATCGATAATTAAAAAATAATAATTATTAATTAAAAATTTTTAGATAAAGTCTGATAATGTAGTTGAGCTCTATCATTATTAATTCTTAATCATTAATTAATAAACTCCTTGTTTTCAATTTTAGTTTTAACTAAACTATAGTATATGATCTTTTCAAATCGACCAGAAAACTTTAAATCAGGTATTTTTTTAGATAGTGGGGACCCAAATGAGACTAGAATGGTTCTTGATGAGCTTGGCTTCATTGATGGTCAAACGACTAATCCATCTTTAGTAGCTAGAAATCCAGAGATTGCTGCAAAATTTGATAACGGTGAGAAGCTAACTTCTGATGAGCTTTTAGCTGAATATAGAAAGATCGTACAAGAAATATCAGGGCTAATACCGGGAAGATCTGTTTCGATTGAAGTATATGCTGACGCTGAAACTTCTGCTGAAGAAATGATCTCACAAGCAGAAGAAATGTATACATGGATTGATTCTGCTCACATAAAGTTACCTACTACACCTGGAGGATTGAAAGCAGCTAGATATTTAACTGAAAAAGATTTTCGGGTGAACATGACATTAGTGTTTAAGCAAGAGCAAGCGGCTGCAGTTCATAGTGCAACTACAGGAGTAAAAAGAGGAAATGTTTTTTTATCTCCATTTATCGGAAGACTTGATGATTTAGGGCTTAGAGGAATGGACGTAGCAGGAAATATCTTAAAGATGTATAGAGATCAAGGCTCTCACGTAGAAGTACTAGCTGCAAGTATAAGGAGTTTAGATCATTTGTTGTTCTTACTTTTTATGCAAACAGATATTATTACTGTTCCATATAAAGTACTGAAAAAGTGGATAAGAATAGGAGCACCATACCCAGATAGAAATGATATGGATGTTTACAAAAGAGTTGATGAAATGGAATTCTTTTTTGGAGAAGATTTACAACAAATTCCTTTTGAAAGAATCGATATGGATAATGATTTTGGTAGCTACAATATTCAACATAAATTAACTGAAGTTGGACTACAAAGATTTGCAGAAGATTGGAATAAATTAATTACATAGAATGTAGGGACAAACCATGGTTTGTCCCTACAGCCATAATATGAAGCACACTGGGCAAGAGTTAATCCAAAAAGCATACGAAATAAGAAAAGACATAATTGATATGTTGTTGGAAGCTGGCTCTGGACATTCAGCTGGACCTTTAGGAATGGCTGATATATTCACTGCTTTGTATTTTGAAGTATTAAATCATGATCCAAATAATCCAGGAATGCCAGAACGTGACAAAGTAGTTTTATCAAATGGTCATATTTGTCCAGTTTGGTACGCTACACTTGCACATGCAGGGTACTTTCCAAGAGAAGAGCTAATGACTTTAAGAAAGATTGATTCACGATTACAAGGTCATCCAAATAGATTAGATACTCCAGGTGTTGAAAATTCTAGTGGTCCATTAGGACAAGGTTTTTCACAAGCGATAGGTATGGCATTAGCTGATATGTTAGAAGGTAGAAAATCAACAACCTACGTTTTACTTGGAGATGGAGAATTAAACGAGGGTCAGTGTTGGGAGGCGTTTATGTTTGCTGGTAATTATCCACTGCACCATTTAACCGCAATTATAGATAGAAATAATATTCAAATTGATGGTCATACAGAAAATGTTATGAGATTGGAGCCACTAAAAGAAAAAATTGAATCATTTAATTGGCACGTTTTAGAAATTGATGGACATAATATGGAAGCGATTGTTGATGCTTGCAATCATGCTAAATCAGTTTGGGAAAGGCCTACAGCAATTATCGCGAATACAATTCCTGGAAAAGGTGTTGATTTTATGGAATGGAAACCTGAGTGGCATGGAAAACCACCAAAAGAAGACGAAGCAGAAGAAGCAGATAAGGAATTACTTGATACATTAAATTATTTAAGAACATTGAGAGGGAATATTGAGTTTGAATAACTCAATTTCCTCCCCCACCCCATCCTGCTAGGAGGGGAGCTTATATAACAAAAAACTAAAAATGATACCGGACATGCGATTACAAAATGAGTGGTGGAATCCAGATAATCTGGAGAATAAACCTACGAGAGATGGGTATGGAGATTGTCTAGTTGAGCTCGGACGAGAAAATAAGGATATAGTAGCTTTAAGTGCGGACTTAACAGAATCTACAAGAACTCATTACTTTGCTGAAGAATTTCCTGATCGTTTTTTTCAAACAGGTATTGCTGAACAGAACATGATGGGGATTGCTGCAGGACTTGCTTTAAATGGAAAAATTCCCTTCGCTGCAAGTTACGCAGTTTTTTCTCCTGGAAGAAATTGGGATCAGTTTAGAGTAAGTGTTTGCTATTCAAAAGCTAATGTAAAAATAATTGGAGGTCATGCGGGGCTTTCAGTTGGACCAGATGGAGCTACTCACCAGGCACTTGAAGATATCGCAATCACAAGAGTATTACCAAACTTAACAGTTATTGTTCCAGCTGATTATGAACAGGCAAAAAAAGCAACTAGAGAAGCAGCTTTTATGGACGGACCGGTTTATATTAGAGTAAGTAGAGATAAAACTCCAAACTTTACATCTGTCGATACTCCGTTTCAAATTGGTAAAGGACAAGTTCTGTATAGTGGGGATGATGTAACTATTTTCGCTACTGGTTTAATGGTTCATAAAGCTCTACTCGCAGCAAGAGAACTCCAAGATGAAGGTGTAAGTTGTGAGGTAATTAATCTTCATACAATAAAACCAATAGATATAGATGCTGTAATAGCTTCAGTTCTTAAAACTAAAGCAGCAGTAACAGTAGAAGAACATCAGGTTACTGGAGGTTTAGGAAGTGCAGTTTCTGAAGTGATCTCACAACAACACCCAGTTCCAATTGAAATGGTTGGGGTTAAGGATACTTTTGGGGAATCAGGAAAGACGAATGAGCTTTTTGTAAAATACGGACTTGATGTGGAAAATATAAAAAATGCTGCAAAGACTTCAATTGCTCGAAAAGAAAATTCTTAGATAAAAACTATGGATAAACCTATTTTTAATTTCAAAGGCTCAATTGAGTTTGATGAAAGGGTAGTTGTTGCTGAAGGTAATAATCTAAGGAAATATATAGAAGTTCTTCAAGATATTGTTGCTTCAAAAGAATATTTAGAAGATGAGGCTTCATTATCCTTACCTGGAGATGAGGGTATCTTACATAGTTCTCTTCACTTAGCTAATGAGTATAAAGCAGAAAACCTTAAGTATGTTTTCGTTGTTGGGATTGGGGGTTCAAACTTAGGTACACAAGCGATTTACACTGCTTTAAGGGGGCAGTTTGATTATTTAGAGCATACATTTCCAAAAATCATTTTTATAGATGCTGTGTCCTATAAAAATTTAAATCAGATTAACCGAGTTATTGATGATGAGGGAATTAATGCTGAAGATTTTGTAATTTTTGCGATCTCAAAATCTGGAGGTACTTCAGAAACTATCGCTAACACAAATTTTCTAATTCAAGTTTTAGATCAATATTTAGAAATTGAACCAGTAAGGGATAGGCTAATTGTTATTACTGACGAGGGATCAAAATTCTGGGAAAGAGCGGAGAAAGAAAATATTGATAAATTACCAATTCCTAAAAAAGTAGGTGGAAGGTATTCAGTTTTTTCTAATGTAGGAATTGCTCCATTGAGCTTTATTTTTGGTGAAGACCTCAAAGATTTGATCCATGGAGCTAGAGTTGCGTTAGAAGATTGTATACAATTTGAGTTTGAATCTAATCCAGCTTTACAATCTGCTTTAGTTACTAATCTTTATCTTCAAAAAGGAACAAGAATTAATAATAATTTTTTCTTTGATCCAAATTTAGAATATGTTGGAAAATGGTATAGGCAGTTAATGGGAGAGAGTATTGGTAAAGAGAGAAGTATTAAGAATAAAATTGTTCATGCTGGAATAACTCCAATTGTGAGTATTGGTTCAACTGATCTACACTCAATGGCGCAACTTTATATTGGCGGACCAAATGATAAGTTAACTAACTTCGTTTACGTTGATGAAGAAGATGATTTGAAGGTAAGTGAGTACGCTATAACAAAAGATTTAGTTGATGATTTAGAAGGCAAGTCTGCTTATGAAATTAATAAAGCAATATATGAAGGAGTTAAAAAGGCATATATAAAAAACGAAAGACCATTTGTAGAGGTAGTTTTCCTTAGGGTAAGTTTATTTACACTAGGTTACTATCTTCAATTTAAAATGGTTGAGATGATGTATTTAGCAAATTTAATGAATTTAAATGCATTCGATCAGCCTAATGTTGAGGATTATAAGGAGGAGACTAGAAAATTGTTGAAAGGGTGAAGTCTATAAGATTCCAACGAAGCTAATAGTCTACCTCCCCTAACCCCTCCTGCTAGGAGGGGGAAGTTGAGTTTCCTCCCCTAGCAGGGGAGGACTAAGGTGGGGTAGAATGTTTTACTACACTTCTTTGTTTTACTTCCCCAATTTTTATCTTTATGATTCCTTATTACAATAAAAGTAAACTGAATTTCTCCAAGAAAAAGAGGAAAGATGAAACCTATGCTGAAATGAAACTTTGGTCAGAATTAAAAGGAAAAAAATTACTGGGATATAAATTTAGAAGACAATATGTAATAGATAAATACATAGTTGATTTTTATTGTATTGAACTAAAATTAATTATTGAGGTAGATGGGGCAAGTCATGATGAAGAAAAGTATGAGTATGATAAGAAAAGAGAAAATGAACTAAGAAGGTTAGGGAACACAGTATTAAGATTTACTGAATATGAAGTTAGGAGTGATATTGATAATGTTTTGGAAACTATTGTTTATTTAATAGAAAAGTTTGAACAATCTACCTCCCCTAACCCCTCCTGCTAGGAGGGGGACATGACTTTCATTAAATTACTCCCCTGCTAGGGAGGAAATATACTCACTTTATAAGTTCATGTTCAAATTGCTAGGAGGGGAAGCAATAATCTACCGAATACTCTCCTGCTAGAAGGGGGACGTAATGTAGTCTAGTACTTTCTTAATAAATCCTTGTAAACTATCTCTATCCTCTTTAGAATGAAAATATATTATTAAAAATCTTCTTATGGAACAGCACGTCTTAGATTGGTTTAAAAAGTACCACAGGTTAACAAATTACCTAGGAGCATCAATGCTTTATCTAAAAGATAACTTCTTTTTAGAAGAGGAATTAAAACCTGAGCACATAAAAAATAGAATTCTAGGACACTGGGGAACTGTTCCTGGGTTGAACTTTATGTACGCTGGTCTTAACTATTTAATTAAACAAACTGGACAGGAGATGATGTTTATAGGAGGTCCTGGTCACGGAGCTCCGGCTGTTTTAGCTAATGTTTATGTAGAAGGGACACTCGAAGAATATTATCCTAACGTAGCAAGAAATCGAGAAGGTTTTGGACAATTATTAAAACTATTTAGCTGGCCAAAAGGGTTTCCTTCTCATACTTATCCTGGAGTACCTGGATCCGTTCATGAGGGCGGAGAGTTAGGATACTCTTTAGGGACAGCCTTTGGAACAGTATTTGATAATCCACATTTAATGACAGCATGTGTAATTGGAGATGGAGAGGCTGAGACAGGTCCGTTAGCAGCTAGCTGGCATTCAAATAAATTTATAGACCCAGCAAGTACTGGTGTTGTTTTACCAATTTTACATCTAAACGGTTATAGAATTTCAGGACCGACCATTTTTGGAACCATGGATAACGAAGAAGTTTTAAGTTACTTTAGAGGTTTAGGATATAATCCGATTTTAGTTGATCAATATAACTCAGAAGATATTTATAACGATTACCTTCAAGCTCTTCATGATGCATACGATAGTATTCAGTATGTAAGGACTGAATGGCAAAATACTGGAAAGAAACCTAACTGGCCAATGTTAGTTGTTAGAACAATGAAAGGTTGGACTGGTCCTGAATACTTTAAAGGAAAGAAAATTGAAGATCATAATAACTCTCACGGAATTCCTTTAGAAAAATGTAAAACAGATATGGATCAGCTAAAAGCAGTTGAAGAATGGTTAAGAAGTTATAACGTAAATGAACTGTTAAATGAAGATAAAACAATAAAAGAGGAGCTTTATGAATTTGTTCCTGAAGGAGATTTAAGAATGGGTAAGAATAAGCATGCAGTTGGCGGAAATTTGAGGAAAGAGTTAGTTCTTCCTGACTTAGATAAGTTAAGTATTAAGTTTGATAAGCCAGGATTTGTAGCTGAAAGTTCAATGGAAGTTATGGGTAAGTATTACGAAGAAGTTTTTAAAAATAATGAACAGGAACAGAACTTTAGGATTTTTTCTCCAGATGAATCAGAATCAAACAAACTTGGAGAAATGTTTGATATTACTGGAAGAAAGTATGTTTGGCCAACAAGAGACTGCGATGAATGCATTTCACCAAATGGCCGAGTTATGGAGCTATTAAGTGAGCATGTTCTTCAAGAGTGGATGCAGGGGTATGTTCTTACTGGAAGACACGGGGTATTAATCTCTTATGAAGCATTCTTAGGAATCATTACAACAATGATTGATCAACATATAAAGTTCATAAAGATTTCAGAGGAGTTTGAATGGAGAAAGCCTGTCCCTAGTCTGAACTATGTTGCCTCAAGCACAGGCTGGAGGCAGGATCATAATGGATTCTCACACCAGAATCCAACATTGATAAATACATTACTTACAAAACAAGCTGACTTTGTAAGTGTATATTTCCCAGCTGATGTAAATACACTTCTTGCGACCCTTGATGATTGTCTACTTAGAACTAATAATGTAAATCTAATAATTTCAGGTAAGAGAGATTTACCTCAATGGTTGAGTATGGATGAAGCTCGTGAGCATGTTAAAAACGGAATTAGTAGATGGGACTTCGTAGGCAATGTAAAAAATGATCATGAAAATACTCCAGATGTAGTATTAGCTTCTTGCGGGGACTACCAAACTCAAGAGACAATCGCTGCAGCACAAATACTAAGAGAGGATCTGCCTGAACTTACATTTCAATATGTAAACGTAAATGAAATTACGAGATTAGGTTTAGGAGATGAACATAATCCATTAATGACGACGCAAGATTATGAAAAATACTTCACTCATGATAGAGATGTTATTTTCAATTTTCATGGTTATCCAGATGCAATAAAGCAACTTACCTGGGGAAGAAAGATATCAGAACAGTTAGTTATTCTAGGTTATATAGAAAAGGGAACAACAACAACACCTTTTGATATGCAAGTAGTTAATAAAGCAAGTAGATATCATGTAGCAATGCAAGCAATTCTTTCTGCTGCTAGATTTAATAATGATGTTGCTGCAAGAGAGGTGGAACTAATAAAAAAGTATACCGAAATTTTAAAGAAGCATTCTGAGTATATAGTTGAGTATGGGGATGACATGCCAGAAGTTAAGGATTTTAAGTATAAGCTTGGCCAATGCAGTTTTCTAAAATTTTTGAAGGTAGATATGAGTTTGGATTTAATCCTCCAGTCCTAGCAAAATTTTCATAAAGCTCTAAACTCATCCACTTATAATCAGCGTGGTTATCCTCTAAGTCTCCTGATTCTCTTAAAGTCTTATTGATTTGGGGTACAACTGGAGCTGTTAAAGTGGCACAGAAAAAGGTCACATCTCTTTCATACTCTAAATTATCAAACTTGAAACAGTAAGCGTATGAATAATCAATTTTAATTAGTTCATCAGACTGATAGATGATTTGAGTTTCTTCATAGAGCTCTCTAGAAGCAGCTTTACTAAGAATTTGATCTGTGAGACTATATGCATTAGAATCTACCTTACCACCAGGGAATTCAAATGCATTAGGATTTTTTGAGTTTTGTCCTTTCTGTAATAGCAACAATAAGTTATTGTAGACTATAATAGTTCTAACAGTTTGTACTGAATTCATAGTAATAAATACATGAACGAGTTTATCATACAAGAAATAAGAAGTATTGACGAATTAATAGAAATTTTGAAAAAAAATTCTATTGATTATGACTATGATCTAATTAATAGATCATATGAGTTTGCCTGCTCTAAACATTCTCAACAGAAAAGACTAACAGGGGATGATTTTGTTATTCATTTACTTACAGTTGCAGGATATATCGGTAGATTAAAACTAGATACTGTCTCAGTTTGTGCAGCTTTATTACACGATGTACTTGAAAAAGCAGAGTGCGATATTGATGAATTAGATAAGGAATTTGGAACTGAAATAGCATTTATTGTTGAAGGTCTAAGTAAAATGAGGGATTACTCTAAGAAATTTGACAAAAATGAAAAACAGGAAGAGTTTACTAACCTGATTTTTAATTCTTCTGAGGATATTAGAATAATAATTATTAGATTAGCTGAAAAGCTTCATAACATAGTAACGATTGATCTAGTAGATGACAAAGTCAGGCAAAATGCTGCTAGAAAAGCTCTTTACATTTACGCACCTCTTGCAGAATATTTAGGCTTGGGAGTTATTCAAAGATTATTAGAAGATTATTCTTTTAAAGTTATTCATCCAAAAGAATATGATGAGATAGAGAAATCTAAAGAAGCATTTTTTAAATCTAAGCAGAATGTTATTAACGAATTTGAGGAAGAGATAAGAGAGTTATTAAGCGAATACAATATAAATAAGTATGAAATTTATTCAAGAGAAAAAGGCACATTTAGTGCATATAAAAAGCTAAAGAATAAATATAAATATATAGAGAAAGGAGAGAGTGTTTCAGATGCAATAAAAAATCATCTCAAAGATATTTATGCAGCTAGGATTATTGTTAACGATATTGAAAGCTGCTATATAGTTTTAGGATTGATACAAGCCAACTTTGATACCTTACAAGAAGAGTTTACTGATTACATTGCTCATCCTAAAGATAATGGATATAAATCAATTCATGTTTTATTTAAATTTCAAGATATTGTATTAGAGGTTCAGATACGAACTTATGAAATGCACGAACATGCAGAATTTGGCCCAGCTTCTCACATTGCTTATAAACTACAAAATAAAAATTCAAGTTCGATGACTTGGACGAAAGATCTTGTTGGCTGGAAAGAGAAGACATCACTAAAAAAAGAAGACTTTAAGTTAAAAGCATTTCAAAACAGTATTTTTTGTTTTACACCGAAAGGTATGGTTATCTCACTGCCGAAAGATGCATCTCCTATAGACTTTGCTTATAGAGTTCATACTGACGTTGGTGACAGGTATAATGGAGCCCTAGTAAACAATAAAATGGTAAGCATGGATCACAAGCTTCAAACTGGAGATATTGTAGAGATTAAGACAAAAAAAGATATCAATGTAAGAAGAGATTGGTTAAACCATGCAAAAAGCACTTCAACTAGGGCTAGAATTAGAAGAAGGATAAGAACAAACAAAAAGTAGGAGCTTAATGCCCCTACCTTCTAAAAACCTTAATCTTTATTTTTTCTTATCTGGATTTTTAGTCTTTTTTTCAGATTTCTCCTTAGGCTTATTATAAAGAGCATTGTATTTATTCATAACTATTGCGCCTAATCCCCAGAGTGAGATTCCAAAGGTAATTATTCCAATTAAACCTCCTAGTACTGGTAAGAATGCTAATAAACCTAATAAAAGATCAACTATAACAACACCAACAATTAATGTTAATAGTCTTCCTGGATTATCTCTACCTAATCTTTTTAATGCCATTCGACCAATCATATACTTTCCGTATATTGATCCAAACATGAAAGCTATAACTCCAAGAAGCATTAATACGAATAATAATCTAATTCCAACTACAGAAATTAGAAGTAATATAGCTGCAATAAATCCTACTACAAATGTCAAACAACCAACTCCAACTGAGTTCCATGGTGATTTTTGCATTGTTTCAAGAGTCTTTTCACTAAATGTTGGGAATACTCTTAGTATGAAGTATCCAGAAATTACAGTTCCGATCAACATCAATATAGCCCATACAACAGCAAATAATGTAAACCCTACAACTAAGCCTGTTATTGCTGAGTTAAATGTATTTGAAGAGAAAGGCAAGTCCATACTACTTGCTTCCTCTAAAGTAGTAGGGTTATTAGTAGCTCTTTCCTCAATATTCCATCCATCTGCATCAATTTCACCTCTAACATCTGAGTTTTGACTAATAGAGATCTGACCTCCTGCAGCTAGAATATCTCCAGCAACCACTTCAGAGTTAATAAAAATTGCACCACCAAATGCTCTAACATCTCCTAAAACATCACCATTCAGAACAAGGGTTCCACCAGCGAATAGAATATCACCATTTACTTCACCGTTAATCTCAACAGCACCTCCAGCAACAATGATGTTATCAAGAACATCACCGTTAAGAACAAGCTCACCACCTGCATAAATTAGGTCGTTAGCTATATCTTCTTCAATTACATCATCTTCTCCAGTAACATATAAAGATCCAGATGTAGTTGATTTTGCCTCTTCGTAATCAGAGAGATCTATCGAATTAGTTTCCTCGGTTTCTTCAGGAGTAACTTGTGATCCTTCTTGGGCACTTATAGTTAGTGGTAAAAGAAAAGAGAAACTAAAAAATAAAAATAGAAAAGAAAGAAATTTCTTACGAATCATGTAAGTATAAATAATATCTAATTAAAGAAATGATAAACCCATAGGGAAAATCTTTCAAGAAAGTATTTATTAAAGGAATTTAGAAATAATTGTTACAGAATGCTCATCATCAATATTTAAGATTCTTTCAATTGTTTTGCTATTACTGTTAGAGCCATATTTAATTCTCACTTTTATCGCAGATTTTGAATTATTGTTTTCGTCAAAACAGCGTTTTAACTCTTTAAGCTTTTCTTCTTCTCTTATCTTTGTTATGTCAACCTCTAATGTTTTTGGTGGAACTAATAAGTTAGCTGGTTCAATTTTATCTACAATAATTGATTTCTCATCGTCCCTTTGGTTTACTGTACCTTCAATTATAAAAGGCCTAGCTTCAGCTACTAGTTCTAAATCATTCAACTCTTTAAATGTTTTTGGAAACATTACCGCTTGGCAAGTACTCTCTAAATCTTCAATTTTTAGAATTGCCATCTGTTCGTTTTTAGCTTTAGTTCTTACGATTTTAATATTGCTAAACATACCTAGAATTTTTACTTTCTCACCAGACTTCTTATCATTAATTTCTGAAGTTTTAGTTAACGCATCTAGCAAAGAAGCCCATGTGAAATTTTGAAGAGGGTGAGTTGAAACAAACACTCCCATTAGATCTTTCTCCCACCCAACCTTTTCCTTATCAGTAGCTGGAATAAAAGAGGGAAATATTGTTTTCTCGATATTATTAGAACCATCATGTTCTGTACCAACATTAAATAACCCAGCCTGTCCTATTTCTTCAGCTTTTTCATTTTTGCTGACCTTTTCAAAAACCTCTTGAATGATTAGTAACAATCCATTTCTATCTCCAAACTCGTCTAGAGCACCAGCTTTAATTAAACATTCTACAGTACGTTTGTTTAGGTTTTTTGTTCCAACTCGATTAACGAAATCGTCAAAATGTTTAAAACTTCCGTTTTTATTTCTTTCATTAATTATTTTTTCACATACTTTTCTACCTACGTTTTTAATAGCTCCAAGTCCAAATCGAATTCCATCGTCACCTTCAGGATTAAAGTAAACATCAGACTCATTAATGCTTGGTGGAAGGACTTTATAGCCAAGTCTTTTTGCCTCACCAATATCAACAACTATACGGTCAGTATTTTCAAGATCGGCATGCATTAAAGCAGTCATGAACTCAAGGGGATAATTACCTTTAAGATACGCACACCAATAAGCAACAGCAGCATAACTAGAAGCGTGTGCTTTGTTAAATCCATAAGAAGCAAAAGGTTCGAGTTGCTTCCAAATCTCACTAGCTATCTCTTCTCCATACTGAGGGTAGTTTTCGACAAAATATTTTTTAAAATCTCCCTCTTTTTGCTTAAGAATATCTAGCTGTTTTTTCTTTAAAGCATTTCGAATGACATCTCCTTCTCCAAGAGTAAATCCACCTAGTTTCATACAGATTTGAAGAAGTTGTTCCTGATAAACTGGATAACCTAAAGTGGCCTTTAGAATTGGTTCAAGTTCAGGAATTAGGTAATCAGCCTCTTTATTACCGTTCTTAATCTTAATGTAGTCAGGGATGTAAGCCATCGGTCCAGGCCTATAAGCAGCAGCCATAAAACATATATCCCCCATTGTTGTTGGTTGTAATTCCATTAGATACTTTTGCATAGGTGGAGACTCAAATTGAAATACACCTATAGTTTCTCCGTTTCTAAAAACATCCATTGCTTTTTGATCATAGACCTCGGGTGGTTCATCTGGGTTAACGTTAATTGTCGATAGATCTATTTTTTTACCATGTCTTTTCTCAACATATAAAATGCAGTCTTTTAAAATCGTAAGCGTTCTTAGACCAAGAAAATCAAATTTCATATAATCTAATTTATCTACCCACGTTCCGTCCATCTGAGTAACAAGAAGATTTGGATCTTTTGTATCTTTTTGATAGGCCATAAAGTCATCAATTGGTCCTGGAGTAATTAAATATCCAGCAGCGTGAACTCCTGTATGTCTATTCAAGCCTTCAATTTTTTTAACAGTTTCTCCTAGTTTTTGAAGCCTAGGATCAGCATCAACCATTGCTTTAAATTCTGGATCAGTCTCCATCATCTTCTCAAAAGTGAATGGTTTTCCAAAAAGGACTGTAACTTTTTTTGATAGTTTATCTGCAAGAGCTAAATCAATTCCCATAACCCTAGCTACATCTCTAATCGCAGCTTTAGTTGCTAGTTTTCCAAAAGTTATTATTCCAGCAACAGCATCCTCACCATATTTTTCCCTTGCATAATCAATTAATTCTTCTCGCCTATCGTCCTGAATATCCATATCAATATCTGGTGGAGAAGCACGTTCTAAATTCAGGAATCTTTCAAAAACAAGCCCCCATTTTATTGGATCAACATTTGTAATCTCTAGGCAATATGAAGCTAAACTTCCTGCAGCACTACCTCTAACACCAACAACAATCTCTTGTTTTCTTGCATACTGCATTAGATCTCCAACTACAAGAAAGTAATCGTTATATCCCATCTTATCTATAACCATAAGCTCGTATTCTAGTTGTTTTGTTATATCTTCAGGTAGTTCTTTCTTAATCTTTTTTATTGATGGAATTTCACCATTTCCACAATATTTCTTGAATGCACCTTCATAAGTCTGCTTCTCAAGCTCTTCTTTAGCAGTTGAATCTTTAGGTAGATTCCAGTAATGAGGTTGAACTCGATCTGGCTTAAGACTTATCTTTTCAATTTTTTCACTAACCTTAAGTGTTTCTTCTAAAACTTCAGGAATATCAGCAAAATCCTCTTTTAATTCTTCTGGGGTTTTGATGTAAGTTTCAACATAACCATTCATTCCGCTTGGATCATCTATCATCTTTCCATCTCGAATACAGAATAAAACTTTCTGAGTCTCTTTATCATCAGCATTTAGAAAGTGTGCGTCAGTAGTAGCAATAATAGGGATATTATATTTCTTTGAATAGTCGTAAAGCTTTTTATTAACTTTGACCTGTTGTTTTAATGTTTCTAATTGTTCATCTTGTTCGCCAACTGGTAATGAATTTATAAGATTCGTGTCGAGTTCATCCTCGCATCTAATTCCATTTCTCTGAATTTCAAGATAAAAGTCGTCTTTAAATAAACCATGTAGTTCTTTTAACCACCATTCAGCTTTTTCGTATTCACCTCTAGTAATGTGCCTAGAAAGCGGTCCTGCTAGACAAGCAGAAGTACAGATTAATCCTTCCGAATGTTTTTTAAGTAAACTTAAATCAATTCTAGGTTTATAGTACATCCCCTCAAGATGCGAACGAGTTACTAACTTCACTAGATTTCTATATCCAACGCTGTTCTTAGCAATTAGAAGTAAATGGTAATATCTAATGCCATCAACATCAGATCTTAATGTCATATCCTTAGGGGCTAAGTACATTTCACAACCGATAATTGGCTTAACATCAAAATCTTTCGACATCTTCCAAAATTCGGGAACTCCGTATAAAACACCATGATCAGTTATTGCAACAGCATCCATTCCATTCTCCTTAACTTTTTCAAAAAGTTTATCAGTACGATTAAGCCCATCTAGAAGGGAATACTGTGTATGTACATGAAGGTGAACAAAATCAGCCATTAGTTAGAAAATTTTTCTGTAAGTTTGGTTATTTTTACACAAAGATATTGAATTATCAATTTGGAATTAATTAATAATTATTAATTAAAAAATTATTAATTAATATCAGCCCATCACAGCTCTCATTGAAAGCCATAAATCATTTTTTGTACTAAATGCAGAAACATAAGAAGCTATATCGTAATAAGCATCTTTTCCAGTCTTTACAGGAACTCTTCTCATTTCGCCATTTTTGTTATACATAGTTATATTACTTCCAATCAACATAAAGTTTACCTTATTTTGTACTGCGAATCGTTTTACTTTGCCTTCAAAATTTACTTCTTTATTTTCTCTTCTTCCTAAAAGTATTCCTAACTCTTTAAGATCTAAAACAAAAACTATTTTCTCTACAAAATCTAATAGTACTAGATCAACCAAAGATGAAGATGATCCTGTTACTACCCATGTTTTCCCATGGTATTGTTGCATAATGTGTTTAACAGTTGCGTATTGAACTAACTCGTTGTTTATATCTCCTAAAAAAATTGTATCTGACTCTTGGACTAATCTTTCAAGCTCATTCGCTCTTACTCTTTTTTTTGTAGTTACATTATCTGTTAAATGTTCAAATGTAAAAATTGATAGATTAGTAGAGTAGTCTTTACAAGCTTTAATTACGTTGTCGTTTATTTTATCGGTTTGGGCAATATACAAAAGGTTTCCATTCTTATTTAAGTGGGTCTTTTTATTTGGAACCCATAGTGCTTCTCTTTCACCAGGACCACAGTACATCTGAATTTCTCTAGGTAGCTTTATATCAATTACTTGTGCGTTTTCTACTTTCGGAAATAAAATAGAAAAAGTAGAATCGGCAGAGTAATGAGGTGTAGGTTGATCAATTGCAACAATTGGAGCTCCAAAGTGCGCTATTCGCTTAATTATATCTTTAAACCGTTTTAATAATTTTTCTCCTTCAAACCCTGTTCCAACTAAGGCTTCAATAATTACATCACCTTTTTTTACATCCTTTGCAAAAACATCTTGATTAACTTCTAAGTTTTCTTCTTCTTTTGCTCTTTCTAGGACATCTTCAAAGATATTTTTAGTTATATCATTTTCTATATATTGCTTTCTTGTGGCTAGGTAGACATTAACTTTTTTTACCCCCAAACAGCTTAAGTGAAAAGCTGTCGTTAATCCATCACCTGCATTTCCTGCTTTTCCACAAATTACTGAAAAAGTCTTTTCCTTGCCATATTTCGAAATAATTTTTTCAGCAATTAATCTTCCAACCTCATCGTAGAAAGCGATTAAATTCACCCCTAATGCTTCAGCATTTTTTAACATAATATCTGCCTCAGAAATGTGCTTTTCCATAAACTAGTTTACAAAAAACTTAACATAATGAATAGTAAGCTTTAAATATCATTTAATTATGATAGGATATAGATATGTTTGAGGAGATTTTTAATAATAATACACCACAAGATTATATAATTTCTTTAATGATCATGGCTACTGGTGTAATTATTGGAACGTTTATTCAGTTTATCGTTGTAAGGAAATTTAGCCAGTTAACAAAAAAATCTCGAAATAGCTCTGATGATAGAATAATTAAGGCAATTGGGAATAGTCCGCTATTTTTTTCAATTTTGATTTCTCTTTTTCTAACATCGATATCACTTGGTCTAAGTGCTTCTTATAGATCTGGATTAAATAGTTTTTTGATTGCTACAGGGATATTAATCGGTACAAGTGTATTAGCTAGAATTTCTACTGTAGGTGTAGAAACATACCTACAAAATCAGAGTGGAGGTGGTGAATCTTCCTCGTTATTTAAAAATGTTGGTAGAATTATTACTTATGTTATTGGTCTATTAGTCATATCCCAAACTCTAGGGATTGATATAACAGCAGCTCTTACAGCACTAGGAGTTGGGGGAATTGCAGTAGCCCTTGCACTACAAGATACACTTTCAAACCTTTTTGCAGGTTTTTATATTATTGCTGCAAGAAAAATAGTACCAGGAGATTATATTGAACTTAGTTCTGGGGAGAGGGGATATGTTGAAGATATATCTTGGAGAAACACTACTGTTAGAACTTTACAAAACTACATTATTATTATTCCAAACGCTATACTTTCAACTGTAATCTTAACTAATTATGATTTACCGATTACAGATGTAGCTATTTTAATGAATGTCGGTATTAGTTACGATTCTGATTTAGATTTTGCGGAGAAAATTACAATAGAAGTTGCTAGAGAAGTAATGAGGGAAGTTGAAGGAGGAATTAAAGACTACGAACCATTTATTAGATATAATGAGTATGGTGACTCAAGTATAAATTTTACAGTTATTATGAGAGGTAAGACTTATGTTGATAAATATCTTATCAATCATGAATTTATTAAAAGACTTCATAAAAGATACAGACAAGAAGGAATTGAATTCCCTTTCCCTCAATTAGATGTAACATTGAAAAATCCTGTTAAAATAGAGAAATCTTAAAGTCTATAACTATCTTTATTTTCAAGTGCTAATTTCATCTCAGAAATAAATCTATCTTTTGCATCCTCAATCGATATCCCAGATATATTTCCTCCACCTGCACCAAAATGGCCTCCTGCTTTAAAACCAATAGATTCAAGTACTCGTTGAATTGAAACATTATCTCCAAAATTCCTAGTACGCCATCCAACCATTACATCTCCTTCAATATTGGTTTCAAACATTATCCCATAGTTATATCCAACAACTATTCTCATAAAAACTTCTACATAGTATTTATGTATGCTTTTTAATCTCCAGTTTTTGCCAAATCTTTCTATTAAAATATCATCTTTTTCTTTATCAATGATCAATATAGTTGTTTCTATTTCAGGTTGAAACTCTGAGTTTTCTATTCCAAAAGCTAAAAATTCCATACTATCCTTATCGACGCTTAAGTTCACAACTTCGTCGTGCCTTGCTCCGTATTTAATCATCTCCTCTGCAAAAGTATATATACCTGGATACATTTCATTTTTGAAATATCTAGAATCATCAATAAGTGCATAATACATCCATGTAGCTACATCTTCAGTTGGTTGTACATTTGAATCTTTAATTAGATGGTCAAAGATAATTTTAGTAGTACATATATCATCTTTTCGCAAAGCAATTGAAACATCATCATGAAAGCTATTGTATGATGGTCAATAGATATAAATTTATCTAGACCTACTTTTTCCAAAACCTCATTATATTTATTTGTTAGAAGAAGAGGCCATGAGGAAGAATCTACTAAAATAATAAGGTCATATTCTTCCCAATTAACTTTTCCAACTTGAGACTGATCAATTTGATTAAGGTTAGGGAATGATTTTAATTTTTCAGGTATAGAGGAGAATATTACCAAGCTAGAAGATTTAGAAAACTCATTCTCAATCCACCATTTTATTGTTAACCCACTTCCTAAAGAATCCGGATCGACAGGTCTTGAACATATAATCAGAATATTTTTAGAATCTTGAATCCTTTTATATATTTGTTTAGAGATATCTTTTAGATCCATTAGTTAACTAGTATTTCAATAGTTTCAGTTTTAGTGATTGCACCTATCGATACCCTAGCTGTTATTGTATTTAACCCAACTTCTAGATATTCATCAATACCCCCTGGATTTTCTTCACTTATAGCCATTTCCTGCCTCATTATTGTTCTACCTGCCTTATTTATTTCCCAAGAAACATTAAACTCAAAGTTTTCTTGTCCCCAGGCATTATTATTTATATAAGGAGTAACCATAATGTTGTAAAGGTTTAGCGGATCATCAATTACTTCATATTCAATTTCTAATCTTATATCTTCTTGGTCAGTTACAGAAATTCCGTCAGGAGTTTCTGCTGGTTTAAGATAGATAGCCCCAAAGGTTCCAAATCCTACAAGCATAATTGCTGCAACTGCTAGAGGTTTACCCATGAATCCATATCGAGGAGTTGTTAAATATTTAATTTTTTTTCTCTGTTTATAAAGAATAAAGCCCATCACAGCTATTGAGATTATTGTAATTGCTAGGGCTCCTAGTAAAAGTGTGTATTGTTCAGAAGAAATAGTATTATCCATTATTGATTTGTAATGTATTTAAAAATTGTATGAATTCATTTAGTTCAGATTTATTTATATCAACATCATCCACATATAATAACCCAGAATGAATGCAAATATTTTCAGCTATACATCCATAAAGTTGTCTAATCATTTCTTCACCTTCAAATGGCCAGTAGAATTCTGTATTTAAATTATAACCTCCAATAGATCTTTGGTCATATGATCCTATTTGATTTGCTGTATGGTTTATCTCGGATCCTATTGATATATAATAATTTTCTTCTGACGAAGAATAAATCTCAAATATCTCACATTTCTCCCCAAGACATTCAAATGGAGTACCTACTGTGCTTCCAAATCTAGACATTACCTCGTAAGATTGGCCTATAGATATTATTATACCTTCGGAAGTTGAAATTGTTTTTGGGTCTTCTACTGGAAGAAGTTCAACTTCAAGTGTTTTCTGAATTTCATCTGACGCATCAGCAGTTTGTATCGAACTAACAGAAATATCCTCGTTTTTTTCTTTATTATTAATTAGAAAGGTTAAAGTCACAGTCATAAGTAACAAACCCAAAAAGGTTGTTATGAAAATTCCGTAAAGCGCTCCAGTTGCAGATTTTCTTGGATCCATTGATTTATGATAATATAAGTTAGTATAAATAATTTCTTACTCCCTGTAAACGATGAGGAAAGAGCTTGAAAGAAAATTGAGAGATAAAAAACTTAAAGTTGCTCCTGTTGATCAGGAAACATCGGAACTTATCAAAGAGCTAGCGAAGCTAACCGATGAATATCCATCAGATATAATTAAAGCAGCGATATTAATGCTATCAAAATCTCTAGGACATCAGGTAGTTTTAAGAGACCCTGATTCTGACTGGGAGTTAATTATTAATGGTTTTAGGAGTTATAAAAGTAAATACAAGTTAAATCCAGGAAGTAATGAGCGATCAAGATAACTCCAAAGTCTCAGAAGTTGATGATCTAATTGATGATTATGATCTTATTGATGAAGAATTATTAGAAGAGGAATTTTCAGATGGATATGAAGAAGGATATGAGGCAGCAAAAAAAGAAGTTACAGGTGAGTTAGAACCTAGAGCTGAAACTATAGCTGAAAGTAACTCAGATTCTATTTACTCAAAAAGAGAAGACACAAGAAGCCGATTAGCTATAATCTATACTGTTCTTACTTTTATAATTTTCTTTTCAGGAATGCTTATTGCTGTTGTAGATGGATTAGCTAGAAATGTAAGTATAATTGAAAACCTTGAAGTAATTATTCCGTTGATCTCCGGAGTTTTCTTAGGAACTTTAGGTTTTGTCCTTGGATATTACTTCCGAAAGGCAGAAAAGGATGATGTTGTATAATCCATCATGTCGCTACAAATATTAATCCCTAAAACATCAAAAAAGGTAAAACTACCATTTTTTGGGACATCAGTTAACGCTGGCTTCCCAAGTCCTGCTGATGACTTCGTAGAACGTAAGCTTGACTTGAATGAATATTTAATAAAGCATCCAGCCGCAACTTTTTTTGTTAGAGCAACAGGGGATTCAATGAAAAACATAGGGATTCATTCAGGAGATTTACTTATTGTTGATAGATCCCTTGATGTTGTAGATGGAAAAATTGTTATAGCTGCAATTGACGGTGAATTTACTGTAAAAAGAGTAAAAAAGATTAATGGGGAGTTATTTCTTGTTCCTGAAAACGAGAACTATAAACCGATAAAGATAGATAGTGAGGATGAGTTTCAGATCTTCGGTGTTGTTAAGAATGTTATAAAGAATTTGTTAAATTAAATAAATATATATATTAGTGTATTTTTATAGCTGATTCTAAGATGATGGATGTAATGGCAGATGACAATTATGATTATGATAATTCACCTGAAGAGAATGATCATGAAAGGCTAAGAGATCTTCTTGAAGGTGAAGATTAATATAAAATAGTTAAAAACTTTAATTTTACTGCATCCTTTCCCACAAGCAACTCTTTAGTTATTTCTATTTTTTCTTTTTTCCGTAGGTATAAATACCTATTTAATACACATACCTGAGCAGCGTTTCTCATAATTACTGAAGCAGGACAATGTACATATCTGGTAGGGTTTGCAGAAGCTTTGGCTCTGAAGTAGTTTGGAGCATAATAAGTTGTTAATCTTGTTTGTAACTCATTAAAAAAATCTAATGGACTGAGTTGAAAAGGCATATTCTCTAAAAGTTTATTAACTTTACCTCCTTGCGAAGAGATAATTCCATGCTCTCTTAAAATCTCAAGATAATAATCATCTGACAACATACTAAATCTGAAGCCTGAATTTCTAAGCGGGTCAACAATAAGCGCTGCTTGATGTCCATAGTTTCCCGCAAACAAATGAATATGTCGTAAGAATGTACTTACTTCACCTGCGTAACTATCTGACACCTGGTTCAAAACTCCTTCTGTTCTAAATTCTTCAATAAAGGCAGGACCTAAAACAAGCGCGGCAGACATTGCATTCTGCCATCCAATATTATATTTAGATATCCAGTTATCTGCTACTGCAATCATACCTACAATTTCTCCTGTTAATCGTCTTACTATTTCATTACGATCTCCTGGGTAGTAAGTGTAATGAGCACCATTTTCTGTAAGAGTTCTAATATCCATACTCGGAACAACACCTTTTGACAAAGCATCATCTAAATACTTTCTTTTTGAACCTTCATAGTTATCTGGCTTTTCCTCAAAAATGTCAGGCATATTGATATAATTAAGCTAGAAATTTTAACAGATGAAACAAAGGGTATTTGGTTTAATAGACTGCAACAACTTCTTTGCTTCCTGCGAGCGTGTATTTGACCCTAAACTGATTAGAAAGCCTATTGCGATTCTTTCTAACAATGATGGTTGTATTATCGCAAGATCATCGGAAGTAAAAAAAATGGGGGTGCCTATGGGTGCCCCTCTTCATGAGTGGAAAGATTTGATTGAGCGAAATCATGTAAATATTTACTCGGCTAACTTTCACCTTTATGGAGATATGTCAAATAGAGTTATGCAAATCTTAGAGAAGTTTTCTCCTGATGTTCAAGTTTATTCAATAGATGAGGCGTTTATTGACTTAACTCACGTTAAAACAGGAGATCTTTATGAATATGGCAAAAAGATTAGGGATACAATTATGAAATGGACAGGACTTCCGGTTTCTGTTGGAATAGCTTCTACTAAAACACTGTCTAAAATTGCTGTTGAACATGCTAAGAAAAATGAAGAAGATCAAGGTTGTTATGTTTTAGATTCTGAAGAAAAGATTAATAACTATTTAGACACACTTCCAGTTCAAGAAATTTGGGGAATAGGGTACAGGCTTTGTATGAGACTAAACGGACAGGGAGTATACACTGCTCTTGATTTTAAAAAGCTAGATGAGCGAAAAGTTAGACAAGACATGAGTGTGACTGTTCAAAGAACTTTAAATGAATTAAATGGAATTCATTGTATCGAAGGAGTTGAAAATAAGGAAACTAAGAAACAGATAATTAGTTCTAGATCTTTTGGAAGAAGGGTCACTTCTTTGAGTGAACTAAAAGAGTCGGTTGCAAGTTACGTAGCGAGAGCTTCTGAAAAGCTAAGAAGACAGGGTTCTGTCGCAAGTTTTATAGGAGTTAGTGTAAGAACAAATAAATTTGCGAAAGATGAAAAACACTACCATAATTCATACTATATGAGCCTAGAAACACCAACAGATTATTTAGCAGATCTAACTAAAGCTGCACACTTTTGTTTAGAACAGATTTATAGAAAAGGAGTTGTCTATAAAAAATCAATGGTACAATTAGGAGGATTAGTCCCAAGAGATAGTCAAAAAATTAATATGTTTGATCCTGAGTATGATACTGAGAAAAATAAGATAGTTATGGGGGCTTTTGATCAAATTAATAAAGAGTGGGGAAGTGGAACTATTAAAACTGCCGCGATGGGGAATAAGCAAACATGGAAAGCTAAAAGCAATCTAAGAAGTCCAAGGTATACGACTAGTTGGGAGGAGATAGTGAAAATTAAGAATTAATAATTACCTATAAACTTCCTTGCCTCTAAAATTTCATCCTCAACTAACTCATGACCACCTTCATGAATAAATGTTGACACCTCTGCAGCTCTTTCAGAAAGTAGTCGCTCTAGACGGTCAATTTCGTCAGGCGTTCTAAGATAAATATCTTTTTTACCGCTGGTAATAAAAATATTAGTTCCAAAGAGATCTATTTCTTCAGGTTCAAAAGGGATCATTGGATGAAATAAAATTGCATTTTTTACTATTCCTGGATTTTTAAGAATAAAACTAAGCGCAAAATTAGCTCCATTTGAATAACCTACAAAAATTGCTTTATCTAAATTAACTTTATCTTTCATTTTTTCTAAAAAGCTTTTTAACTTATCTACTTCAGAAAAAATACTTTCCTCTCTAAAAGTACCATCAATATTTCTTTCAAAAAATCTTAATAAGCCTTCTTCATTAATATTTCCTCGAAGTGACAGAATATTTGCCTTGTCGTCTAAACACATAGCAAGAGGAATTAAATCTCTTTCATTTGCTCCAGTTCCATGAAAAAGAATTAAGGTTTTGTCTGAATCGTTATTAATGAATCTATAGGTAAATTCAATTTCTTCTTCCTCTTCATGATTCTCTTCATTAGTAATTATTGGGTTAAGCATCGCCTCGTAATATTTTCTATTGGGTTCGTACTGTGAGGGTAGTTTTAAATCTTCACCTAAAGTCTCTATTGATTCATCTATTAGCATTCCTGGTGGATCTGTAGCTATCTCAAAAAGAATTCCTCCTGGTTCTTTAAAATAGACTGAATGAAAATAATTTCTATCTATTACAGGTGTTGGACTCAAATTATCCTTTTCAATTTTTTTTCTTAATTCAATTTCTTTAGTATCATCTTTAGCTCTAAAGGCAATGTGGTGAACTGTACCTGCACCTTGGATTCCTTCTGGCCACCCCTTCATTTCGAATATATCAATTACGTTACCAATTTTGTGATTCTTATCTTTAAATCTTGTATGAAAGCCTTCAGAATCGACTTCTTCAAAATCAAAGAATTTTTCTAAAACTTTTTGAGTTGGTCCTTTAAGACCTACTGAAAGTTCTGCTCCAAAGAATCCTCTAATTGCATATTTCTTGTCTACTATTTTGTTCCAAATATCAATATTTTTATCTTGATCATTCATAACAAGCTCAAGTTGGAGTCCATCAAAATCGTAAAAGGTCAAAATTTTATTACCAAACATCTCTGAAGGTTGTTCGTGTTTTACACCATGCTTTTGTAATCTTTCTATCCAAAAACCCATAGATTCTTTAGGAATAGAAAACATTATTTTAGTAACTTGTCCTATGCCTCTCATTCCCGTTCCAGCATCTTCGAAGGGAAAAAGCGTCATTAAAGTACCGGGGTTTCCTTTTTTATCTCCAAAGTAAAGATGGTAAACATCAGGAGCATCAAAGTTAACAGTTTTTTCACAAACCTTAACCCTAAGACATTAGTATAAAAATCATAAGTCTTTTGAGCATTGGAACTGATTGTTGTTATGTGGTGAATTGACATATAAGATATTAACCTACATTTTTGAACATTTTATGAATTTATTTTCCTTTCATGTTTATTTTGATACAAGATACTTAACATTTTCAAACTCGAAAATATGAAAATCTGTATTTAAACTGATTATTTCTTTATTTGGTCTAATCATATTAATTTCACGTTCACCCTTTTTATGTACAATTCAATTTAAAAGAATTTTTCTTTTTTGAGCAAAACTACCTGGAATAAAATCAACAACTCTTTTACCTATAATCTCATCCTCATTGTAGCCGGTGAGTGTTAATGCCTTTGGGCTGACCCAATCAAAAGTTTGAGAGAAGGTATCCACTAATATCCGGATCTTCAATATACTCACTAGCTTTATTTAATAACTCTTTATTCATCAACAATTTTTGCGACAATATATAAAACTCTATCTAAAGTAAAGATTCTAAATTCAGCTTCGATAGGAAATTCTTCTCCTTTTGAATTTTTAAAAGTTATTTTCCTTTGCCCTTTTTTAGATGAGATCAAATCAAGAAGGATTTTTCTAGATTCGTTTGGAGTTGTTGTTAGGTAATCATAAACTTTCTTAACTTCTAATTCTTCTTTAGAACAGCAAAACATATCTAGAGCTTTATCACTAACATACTCGAATGTGGCTGAGTACATATCAATTATAAAATCTGGTTCTGTAAAAAATTCATTTCCTTTTTCAAATACTTCTTTTTTAAGCATAGGTATTATTCTATAGTTACTTTTTCAATTATTTTCGAAACTATATACATAGTATTTTCATGAGTAAATGTTTGAAATTCAGTTTTAAGAATACTTTCACCACCATCTTTTCGATTAATCTTTAATTCTCTTTCTCCAGAATCGTTTACAATTCTATCTACTACTTCCTTTCTCTTTTCAAAAAAAGTTCCTTTTAGAAATTTTGTTGCTTGTTGACCTACTAACTCACTCTCTTCGTATCCACATAATTCCAAAAGTTTTGGACTTACCCATTGAAGTGTTACGTCAAACATGTCGACTATAAAGTCTGGGGAATCTGAAAGTTCTTTTGCTTTTGAGAGTAGGTCTTCTTTCATATGCGGCTTTTCAAGGAGTTAAATTAATTATGGAGCCGGAGGGAATCGAACCCACAACCTCATGAATGCCATCCATGCGCTCTAGCCAATTGAGCTACGGCCCCTATTTGTAATTATACTCTAACTTAATAAAAGGGTATAATTCAATGCTTTATGAAAAATATAATTAGATTACTAAAAATTTCCAAACCATTAAATGGAATAATGTACTTCATTCTATTTCTTTCTATTTTTACTGGAATTTTAAGTCAGATAATACCTATTGTATCAAAAGTTGTTGTTGATGAGATTCAAAAGAATATCCAAACTGGTGAAGGGAATATAAACTACATGTTTATGTTTATTAGTATTGGCTTTGGATTAAGTATACTAAATGTGGCTTTAGGTTCAGTTTCTCAAAGAGTTGGAGATCATTTTGGTGGGGAGTTAAGAAGATTTTTAATCTCAAAATTTTATAATCATATCTTTAGATTGCCACAAAGTTATTTTGATACAGAAATCTCTGGGAAAATTGTTAATCAACTAAACAGGGGAATTGTTTCAGTTCAGGGGTTTATGAATGCTGCTTCGAATTTTATCTTTCCAAATATTCTGCTAAGTATTTTCACAATCATAACAATGTTTATCTACAGTCATCCTGTAGCTATTTTTACAATAATACTTTTTCCAATTTATACATATCTAAGTTACTACTCATCTAAAAAATGGGGTGAAGAAGAAGTTAAGAAAAATAAACATGAAGATATAACAAGAGGAAGAATTCAGGAGGTTATTACGAATATGAAGCTGGTTAAAGGATATTCCAATCAATTAAATGAATATAAATTTGTTGATAAGGAGCAGGCTACAGTAAATAAAATTTATGCAAAGCAAAGTAGGACATTCCATATCTTTGATTTTCTAAGAAACTTTAGTTTGGAGCTGATTCTTTTAGGCATGAACGTAGTTATTTTCTACAACGCATTTCAAGGAAACTACACTTTTGGAGATGTTGTTTTATTAATGCAGCTAATTATGCAAATTAGGAGACCTCTTTTTGCAATGTCATTTATTCTTACACAGTTACAGCAAACTGAAGCTGGTACTAAAGAATTTTTTGAAATTTTAGATTTACCAGAGATTGAAAACTATGAAGACTTCAAAACTGATATAGAAGTTAAAGGAGCGTCTTTAGAGTTTAAAGATGTTTCTTTCCACTATGATCGATCTGATGAAACTGTATTAAAGAATCTAGATTTAAAAATTCAAAAAAATGAGAAAGTTGCATTAGTTGGGCATTCTGGAGCTGGTAAATCTACTCTGATTAACTTAATAATGAAGTTTTACGATCCATCAGAAGGTGAGATTTTAATTGATAAGCATGAATACTCTAAATTATCTCATAACGAAGTTAGATCATTAATCTCCCTTGTTTTTCAAGAAAATGAATTATTTTCTACAACAATTAGAGAGAATGTTGCGTATGGAATGGAAGTAAAGGATGAGGAAATAATTAAAGCTTTGAAGGCAGCTAATGCATGGGACTTTGTAAAGAAGTTTAAGAAAAAATTGAAAACTGAGGTGGGTGAAAGAGGAGTTAGACTTTCTGGAGGACAGAAACAAAGAATTCAAATTGCTAGAGCTCTTTTACACGATAGTCCTATTGTTATTTTAGATGAGGCAACAAGCAACTTGGATTCTAAATCTGAGAACGAAGTTCAAAATGCTATGGAAGTATTAATGAAGGATAGGATTGTAATCATTATTGCTCATAGATTTTCAACTATTCAGAATGTAGATAAAATCATTGTACTTAGCGGAGGTGAAATTGTAGACTCAGGTACTCCAAAAGACTTGTCGAAGAAAGATGGTATATATCGAGATTTATTAAAATATCAGATAGAAGGAGATAAAAAACTGTTAGAGAATTTTGAATTATTTTAATGTCTAAAAAATACGAAAAAGACTCGAAAACTAGCTTCATAACTAACCAATTCATCCCTCAAAATGAATTAGACTTTCATATATATCCTAAGCTAGATCATGTTGAAGTAGAAAAATTACTTAATGAATTTTTGGAAGATAACCAACTGATTGGAAATAAATTTCTTTTGGTAATTACAGGTAAGGGAAAATTAGTTCGCCCAACAGTCAGGAAAATACTTGGAAAACATCCTTTAGTAGAAAGTTTTAAAGTAGCTGGATACTTTAACGGTCAAGATGGTGCTTTTGAAATAATTGTTAAGGATTAAGTTATGAGTGATATGGAAAAGGGTGATGATGACCCCAGGCTAACAACCAATGAAATGGTTGCTGTATATGTAGATCCTATTTACAGTTTGGCGACTAATATTAACGATTCTAGAGAAAGAATTATTAGTGCAAGAACCGAAACTCCTGACAATATTCCAGATATTGTAATTGAACAATCTTCTAGTGCAGCACTACATTCTGAATCAAACTCTTGTTTAATTACAATGAACCCATCACTTCAACAGTTAATATTAGATAAGTCATTGCAATCTAAAGCTGAAATTCAAAATGCAGCTAAGATTATTCCATATATTGTTGACTCAACAATGATTGTAATGAAAATTCTTGATGATATACACATAACTTTAAGATCTCATTCTGGTAAATCTGATATTCCTGAAATAATTCTTGATTATGTTATGAGTACTGATCAGTTAACAGAGAGAATAAAAATGGCAAGTATATCTAGCGAACAAGAAATTGAATTTTTTACTTTAGCACAGCTTAACCAAACAATGCGAGATGAGTTTTTATACAACATAGCAAGTGCTATTTATAGTGCTTCTCATCAAAACCCCAATGAAACACCAAAGGTTAAGCTTCTTAGAAGAGCATCAGCAGGGTTATTTGGGTTAGGAGTTGCTAGGCTGGCTTACACGAGAGGCAGAAGAGAAGTGGATGATGAAAACTGGAAAAGAGTACAGAAACGAATTCTTAGATCTAGAGTTAGAATGCTACAAGACCTAGATATTTTAGATACAATGATAACCTTAAAGATCAATAATGGAAATCCAAATATGATAGCCAGCAATGATGAAATAAAAGATCTATTAATGAAGATGGCGTCATGTAATCCTATAATTGCCATGGATAAAATTCTTTTTGGAGAATTCTAACAGTATAAAAAATGTTTTTTTAACCTAAGAAAATTTGACATTTTTATCTCTGGTAAAATATATTGTTGAGATAGAAAATTTGTTACTATTTTATAATGTCAGATGAACCCCAGATCGATGAGGATCAGCCTCACTTACATACTCTAGAACTAGCTGCAGTTCATAAAGATCCAATAGAAGCATTAAAAGAAGGTGGGAAAGTGATATTAGATTCAAGAAAATACAATCTAAGTGTTCGTTTACAAATAGATAGTACTGTTATTGTTAAGTTTGAGGAACTTGCTGATCTCTATGGTTCAACTACTGATGTTGAACTTGAGAAATTTTATGCCTATTTAATATCCTGCACATATGATCTAATGGATATTTTTGGAGAAACAGGATTTACTGTAGAAAGAGATCATCCACTGAGAATACATTTATTTTTTGGTGGATCAACTACGGGCGAATTAGATAAGAAATTACTTCATAGAAGGAAAATAACTGATATCGTTCTTATGAGAGCAGAAGTTGAAAATCTTAAACCATTCCCTCTAATGTTTAAGCTTGCAAGAAGTCTTTACATGTCTAATCAGATAAAGCTTGCAGAAGATAAAGCTGAAGAAAAGGATGAAAGGCCTCCTGCAATTCACTTTTCTAATTATGTTCTTGATATTATTGCTCTGTTAGCTTGTAAAGCAAAATTCTTTGAGTTTGAGTTAAGAGATATTCCAAGATATAAACTAACACCGAGAACTTGGGATAGATTGAAAAGTGAACTTCTTGGTAATCCTACAAGGACTGAGTCTGGAGAGGATTATACAAACCCTTTATTAAATTATGTCTTTAGTCATCTTGATAAATTACCTTATAATGAGTTTATGGGATTCTTTAGAAATATTGTAAATAAAGATCCTGAATATCTCTTTAAACTATTTATCAGCAAAAAATCTAGTGATAACCGAAGACCTAAGACCGAAGAATCTTGATGAATTCGTAGGTCAAAAACACATTCTAGGAAAAAATAAACCACTTCGAAAGTTAATTGAAAGTGGAAATATCTCTTCAATGATTTTCTGGGGGCCTCCAGGTTGCGGTAAAACTACTCTTGCAAGATTAATTCCTATCTATACAAAAGCTCATTTTGAACCTTTCTCGGCTGTAACTGGAAATTTGGCTGAAGTAAGAAAAATTATAAAAGCGGCTGAAGATAGAAAGTTAGAGGAGGGTAGAGAGACAATTTTATTTGTTGATGAAATTCATAGATTTAATAAAGCTAGGCAAGATGCTTTTCTTCCATATGTAGAAAATGGAACAATAATTCTTATTGGAGCTACAACGGAAAATCCTGGTTTTGAAGTAAATGCTCCTTTAATCTCTAGAAGTAGAGTATTTAGATTTGAGAAACTAAGCGATACAGAATGCTTAGAAATTTTCAACAACACTGTTAAAGAGTTTAAAAAGCTTTCATTTGAGAAAGATGCTATTGATTTTTTAGTAGCTTTTTCAGACGGCGATGCTAGAAAGATTATAAATTCAATTGAGTTTGCATCAAAAGTTAAAAAAAAGATCAAGCTTAAGGATATAAAAGAAATATTACAAGCAAAGTTCGGAGTTTATGACAAGGGAGGTGATGCCCACTACGATACAATTTCAGCCTTCATAAAATCAATGCGTGGAAGTAAACCTGATGCAACACTTCATTATTTAGCTAGGATGATTGAGGCTGGTGAAGATCCAATGTTTATTGCAAGAAGAATGGTTATATTTGCTAGTGAAGATATTGGCAATGCTAAACCTACAGCCCTTGTTGTTGCAACATCAACAATGCAAGCAGTAAGTATGATTGGGATGCCTGAAGCAAAGTTAACCTTAGCCCAGTGCGCTACCTATTTAGCTTCTTGCCCAAAGTCTATAGCGGTAACAGTTGGGATAGGAAAAGCTATTTCTGATTTAAAAAGTATGTCTTTAGATCCGATTCCGTTACACTTGAGAAATCCTGCTAACAAAGTTATGAAAGAACATAATTACGGGAAAGGTCATATAAGATATCCATGGTTAGAGGGAGATACTGAACAAGAATATATGCCAAAAAATTTAGTAGGTAAAAAATACTATGAATTTAATAACTTTTCTGAAAAGATATAATTATGGAGATAATAGATATTTTTGGTAGCATAGGAGCAATAATTGCATTAATAGCATTTATTCTTATTCAAACTGATAGATTAAAAAATTCTGATTTTACGTATGATTTTTTAAATTTTTTATCAGGTTTTATATTGGCAATTTATGCTTATATAATCGCTTCCCTACCATTCCTTATAATTAATTTGGTTTGGGCATCGTTTTCTCTCTTTGATCTTATTTTCAAAGATAGAAAGTCTTCATTTAAGAACGAGTTGAAGTCTTTCTTGAAAAAATAACTTATTCTTTTTCAATCCGATCTCCTAGATTTCTAAATATTGTTGTTTCGGATTCAAGTACATATGCACTATCATTAATTTGGACAAGTAGCTTACTGAAATCTGGAGTAGTAATTTCTAAAGTGTTACTTGCAGTAATATCTATCGGTTCACCTGGAATAAATCCACCTTCAAATCTAACTATTCCGTCTGACTTAACAACTAAATTACTAACTGAAAGGTCTGTTGAGATAAATGCATTGAAAAAATCAATTTTTTCTTCAGGTTTATAAAGTGTAAAGTTCATCTCAGTTTTAGATCCTAGAGAGTTTTCTGAAACTATATTAAAACTTGTTTCAAGTTCTGTTGTTGGAAATGATTCGGTTGTAAATGTGTAATCAGAATTAAGAGTGATAGGAATTGAGTTTACTAATATAGAGCTTCCTTGTTCAACTGATCCTTTAAAAATAATTTCATCTGACTCGTAAGCAATTCTTCCTTCGTATTCACCCTCTATCTCAAACGGTTCAAAAATATTTAACTCAGGCTTACTGAAAGTTCTTCGAAGAATATTAGTAACAAGTATTCCAACAAATACTAAAACTAAAATTGAAGACAGAATAACTACATGTTTCTTTGTAACAACAACTTTAGGAAGTTTAATTTTATTTTTTTCAATTTTTTCTTCTATCTGTTCCTCATCATCAAACTCTATCTTTCTCTTCATATCAATATTTTCATAATCTCTTCTATAAAGTGCTACAATCATCTCATGATTTAACCCAAGAAATTTTGAATAGTTTTTTAAAAATCCTTTTGCTTGTACTGCTGAGCTAAATGCTTGGAATCGATTTGATTCAATTATTGAAAGATATTTTTTCTTTATTTTTAACTCTTTTTCAACTGTTTCAAGGCTTAATCCTAGAGAGGATCTCTTATCTTTTAGAATGTCTCCAACTGTTTGGTTATTTATTTTTCTAGAATGCATGCTTAATTATATCTCATTAGAAACTTCTTCTCCTTCACACCTCCTATTCCAGTAATATTCTGGATTTGTTAAAAGATCATTTTCGATACACTCAACATATTCTCTTGAAATTTCATTATTTAAAATTCTAGTTTCGATGATGTTTCTAGCTACATGTCCTATAAACTTACTAATCTGATCTGGCTTTGAATACGTATAGTTAAAGTTAGCATGCCATAGTAATGTTTCAATAGAAGATTTTTCTAGTGTTTTATGAATTTTGTAGAAATCTATTCCATCTCTAGAGCTGAACCATTCCATACAATTTTTTAAACATAGGGATTATATCCTCTTATGTACTCAAAAAGAAGTTGTCCGGCATATGAAGTATGTTCGCCAAATCTACTTGAAAACCAGTCACGCTTCTCTTCATATTTTTTTAGATTCTTTATGTCGTATAGATCTTCTATTATTCTTTCAGACCAACGATCTATAGGAGTTAAATTTTTAAATCCTAGTGAGAAAGTCATTACACAATCTGCTATTTTATTTCCAATTCCATGAACACTTTTTAAAGAGTCCAATGTTCTAGGGTAATCATCTGTAATTATTAAAGATTCAAATTTTTTAGCTAAATCTTTTAAATATTTTGTTCGATATCCTGTACCGGATTTAGAAATTTCATTGATACTTGCTTTATTAAAATATTCAATGTTTGGAAATAAATAATAGTTTTTACCATCAATCTTTATTCTTCTATTCTGTTGAAATTTAAGAATATCTAAAGACTTTCTTATCGCTTTTATATTTTTATTCGAGGCAAGAATAAAGGAAATAATTGTTTCCTCAAATGGTTGATTTAAAACTCTTATTCCGTTGTACTTTTTATAAGCATTAACTACATGGTTGTCAGTGTTAAATTTATTAACAAAAGCACCTTCATTAACTTCTACTCCAAAGTATTTCTTAATGAATTCATAATTATCCTTTTCAGGGTAAGTTTGCCAATACCAATCGCTATTAACCTGTTCAAGAATAACAATCTTATCAATGAAGCTCCCTATAATTTTTTTCTCGGTTTTTTTCCAAAGAAATGTTTGACCACTAAGAAGTGTTATTATTGGGTCTATTTGTTTTATATCTAATTTATTCACAAATAATTATATGACAGATTCACTAGATGAAGAAACTTTAGATATTTCTAAGGATTCAGCTATCTTATATTCTGAAATATTTGGAGAAGGAGAATATGAAGATGGGAAAACATTAGCTTTACATGCAGTAAACTTACTAAAAAGTAGAAGTGGAAGATATGAAAACATAAATTCAGAATTAAGGACTGAATTGATTATTAAAATAGGATTACTTTCTGAAATGATGGATTTTGGAGATAATAGAGCTGAAACAGTCAGACAAGGATTCATTTCTTATCTACTTAGTCTTGAGAAAGATTCACTATCAGACTACGCTCCTCACGCTGCAATTGAGTATATAACTATTTTTATTGATAGTAAATTTTTAAAGAAACTGCCTAAATTCTTGAGAGATTCTCGAACAGGTGTATTGAATTTAATCGAATTTGAAAGTTAGTTGGTTATTTTAAAAAGAAAGATATTTAACTATAAATGATTTGGTTTAAAGTTTATGAAGGAGAGATGGCCGCTAAAGAGATTACATCAGAGCGAAGCGATGATAGTAAGATCTTTGTCCTGCGAAGCTAGTAAAGTAGGAAGTGGTTTAAGGTGCATCGCCTCTAACATGCTCCCGATTATATCGGGGCGCAGGTTCGCCACAGACATGTGTCGTGTCGCCATGATGAATATCATGGTGAATCCTATAACAACAATGTACTATATTTAGCTACTAAGACAAAGAATAAGCAAATCTACACTGGTTATACTTCTAATTTAAGAAGGAGAGTAAAAGAACATAAATCTGTCTAAGTAAAGTTTACAAGTAAAAGATTACCAGTTGAACTTATTCATTACTAAGCCTATCTACTAGAGACAGATGCAAGAAGAAGAGAAAAATATCTCAAATCAACAGAAGGAAAGAAGATGCTAAAATTACAAATAAGAGACTTACTCCAAGAAATTTGAAGGAGAGGTGGCCGAGTGGTTTAAGGCGCATCGTTGGAAACGATGTTTATGTTTATTCATAACGCAGGTTCGAATCCTGTCCTCTCCGTATCTTTTAAATTTGAATCTTTAGATTCAAATTTGGAAGATGGAGATAGAAATGGTTTGATCTCACGAAGTGAGTTCGGTGCGAAGCACTGCGCAAATGAACGAAGTGAATGCGCTTACATCCTGTCCTCTTCGCCAGACTTCGCTAAAGCTTCGTCTGGCTGGAATTGAAACTAACACCAAAATCAATTTGAATGTTAAAGTACTTTTATATTGAATTATAAAATTGTCGGATGTTTGGATTAATAGGATTTTGGTTGTTTCTTAACTTTCATAGAGATAGTATTTTTCCGCTCAGCCAATCTTCTAGCCAAATTTTGATTGCTATTTATTCTGCTTTTGGATTCTTATTGTTACTATTTTTTTTCGTAATCTCTAGGAACTCAACATTAAATTTTGATATATCTAAAAAGTATCAAACGATTTTATTACAAAGTTTTCTTTGGTTAAATTTTTTAATTCTTGAATTTTCTATTTACAGATTATGGCAAGCGGAGAGTGAACTGATTCATACTGACAAGTTTTATATTGTCTCTGTAATTCTATTTATTTTAACAATATTATCCTCTATAGTAGTTTCTAATACATCAAGGCTTGGAAGGGTCCGAACAATATATTCTTTTCTATTTTTGGCTTCATTAATGAGCATTTCTATAATGTATCTAGTACCCGCGTCCGCTAAGCTCGGAGATTTAATTCCTATCATTAATGAAATGATCAGCTCTTTATTTAACGGTGAAAATATTTATCAATATTACTTGCTAGATAATGGAGTAGCTACTCAAGCTGTTCGGCAGCCTGGCAATATCTTATTCTATATACCATTTCAACTATTAGGTATTGATATAAGGTTTGCAAATATATTTTATTTCTCACTAACAATATTTTTATTAGTTAATATTTACCAAAAAGAGATTCAACATAATTTTGTTGGTTACTTTAGTATACTTTTATTAATTTTCTTCCCATATAGAATTTTTAGAACAGATCTATACGATGTACCATATTGGTTTATATTTGTTCTATTTATATATTTTTTTAAAAGAAAAAAAGATTTAATAGCTCCTATAGTCTGGGGTTTCAGTATTTTTACTCAGGTTTGGAGCTGGATTTTCACACCAATACTTTTTATTTACTTATATAAAAAAAGAGGAATTAAAAATACAGCAAGATTCATAGCTATTTCAGGGATTACAGCTTTAGTATTATTCCTACCGTTTGTATTTAATAATATAGATAATTACTACGAGCATGTTTTTGGTTTTTACAATAGCTCAAGAGAAGCAGGAATAGAATTTGGTTCTAGCATCCACTTAAGTCAAGTCATACAGTTTTTATTAGATTCAAGCATTTTCCCTTTTCTACAGTTGTTTCAAATGCTAACAATTTTCATTATATTTTTGTTCTTAAAAAAAAATTTACCGAACCTTTTATTTAGTCTAGGGTTAGCTTTTTTTGCATTTATGAGTCTAAATACTCATACTTGGCCATATATGTACTTGCTCATTTTCTTGGCTATGATTTTTATTATATTTGAAGAAGGAAGGAGATCTAACACTTAAAACTTGCTAATAATTATCTTTTTTAAATTGTAAAGGGTTAAGTATGTATTAAAAAGTTAATATGTTTTTATTACAGTATGATTGCATAATCTAAGAAATTTACAGAAAAATGTCTTAAAGATGTTGACTTCGTAATTTCACATTCATATACTAGTAGTATAAATAGAAATAATTTAATTTTTATGTTTCATTCATGAATAACCATGAGGAAAATAACAACAAGGAAGGATTCACATTGATTGAGATCCTAGTTGTAGTTGCTTTGATTGCGATCTTAGCAACAATTACATTCATCGCTATTAATCCAGCGAGAAACTTTAGAGATACAAGAAATGCACAGAGAAGTTCAGATGTGTTGCAGATTTTAAATGCTGTTACTCAGTACACTTCAGAGCAAGGAAACGATCTTGACTCTCTTGCTGTAGCTTCAACTACTGTTTGGGGAACAGGATTAACTGCACTTCCACTATGTTCAGCAACTCCTGCGCCAATCGGAACCACAGCTGATGTTTCTGTAGATATCTCTGCTGTATTAGTTCCTGATTACATTGTAGGTATTCCATCTGATCCTTCTGTAACAACTGCACCAGGAAATACTGGATATACAATCTGTGAAGAAGCTAGTGGTAGAGTAACTGTTGCAGCACCAAATGCTGAATCAACAACTATTTCTGTTTCTAGATAATGTTGCAAATTAGCTCCTATTTTTTTAAACTGAAAAGTAGGAGTTTATTTTAATTAATATATAAAATTACTGTTATGGAAAATAACAAACAAACGAAAAAAGGATTCACATTGATTGAGATCCTAGTTGTAGTTGCTTTGATTGCGATCTTAGCAACAATTACATTCATCGCTATTAATCCAGCGAGAAACTTTAGAGATACAAGAAATGCACAGAGAAGTTCAGATGTGTTGCAGATTTTAAATGCTGTTACTCAGTATACTTCTCAACAGGGAAATAGTTTAGATGGATTAGCAACTGCTATCGGGGTTGTTGGCGGAAGCTTTACAGACTGTGGTTCTGGAACTGATGACATTGGAACTGGTGATGCAGATCTAGCTGCAGCGTTAGTACCTGACTTTATAGTTGGGATACCTCAGGATCCAGACGGAGCAAGTACAGCAGTAGATACATTATATGATATCTGCGAAGAAGCAAGCGGTAGAGTTACAATTTCTGCACCTTCTGCTGAATCTACAACAATTACTGTTTCTAGATAAGGAATTAAAATAAAAATAAAAGGGCCTCAGAATTGAGGTCTTTTTTTATTTTGTATAAACTAAAATATGGCAAAGAAGTCTTTAAACACATCAATAGATGGGAACAATACTAATGAATCCACACTTTCAGCAGGAAAACAATCCACAGAAGAAAAAGGTATAACAGGTATGCTTAATGATATTGTATTAACAGCTCTTAATAAAAGAGCTTCAGATATTCATATCGAACCTCACGAGAACTCTGTTGTTGTAAGATACAGAATCGATGGAATTTTAAAAGACATATACACAATTGAAAAAAAATATGAGGAAACTTTAGTCTTTAAGATTAAAGTTAACGCTAAGCTGAGAACAGACGAACACTTTGCACCTCAAGATGGAAGAATATCTTTTAATTTTGAAGATAAGTTAGATACTAGAATATCAATTCTTCCAACAGCAAAAGGAGAAAAAGTAGTAATTAGGTTGTTAACTCAGAAAGGAAGATCTTTTACTCTTAAAGATCTTGGATTTAAAGAAAAAGAGTATGAGATTGTTCAGAAAGCATTTAAAAAACCATATGGATCTATTTTTGCTTCTGGTCCGACTGGATCTGGTAAAACTACAACACTTTATTCAATTCTGCAGACTTTAAATTCTCGAGATATAAATATTACTACTGTTGAAGATCCTGTAGAGTATGAAATTGACGGAGTAAACCATGTTCAAGTAAATAAAAAAGCTGGTTTAACATTTAGTAATGGTCTTAGGTCTATTTTAAGACAGGATCCCAATGTAGTTATGATTGGAGAGATTCGTGATTCAGAGACTGCAAAAATTGCAACAAACGCAGCAATGACTGGACACTTAGTATTATCAACTATTCACACTAACGATGCAGTTACTACGATTCCAAGGCTTATTGATATGGGTGTAGAACCTTATCTTGTAGCTACAACTGTTAACGTAGTTATTGCTCAAAGACTTGCAAGAAAAATTGATGAACAGTACAGGTCAGAAACTAAATTATCACAGGAAGAATATGACGAACTTAAAATCTATAGACCTGACCTTGCTTCATACTTAAAGGTTGGTGAAACATTATATGTTCCTAACGTTCCAGAAGGATCAGTAGATAGTGGTTATAAAGGGAGAATTGGTTTGTATGAAGTATTAGAAATAAATGAGCCAATAAGAAAAATAATAATGGCTGGAGCTGACACAGACCAAATCTTTACACAGGCTAGAAAGCAAGGATTAAAGTTAATTGTAGAGGACGGTGTCGAGAAGTTAAGAGCGGGTGTTATTTCATTATCAGAGCTTGTAAGAGTTACAGCGTTAAAAGAATAATATGGAACAACCAAGTTTTTCACAAACCATGAAAACTGATCTTGATGCTTCAGTTAATAATCAACCCCAACCTCAACAGCAGATTCAAGAACCACAACAAGTACAAGCACAACCTCAACAACAACCTGAAGCTCCTGTTCAACAAGAACAATCATCAGCTATTGCTCCTTCAAATGGGGACTTGGCAGTTCCAAAAAGACGTAGAAAGAAAAAAAAGAAGAAAAAAGGAGGGCAAGTTTATTTTTCTGGAATATCTAAGCTTATAATTCTAGTTTCAATTAGAAATCTTTACTTAATGCTCAAATCTGGGTTAGCGCTTAATGAGGCAGTAAGAACATTAACTGAACAAACTCCAGATGAAAGGCTAGCAAGAATATATGATGAGATAGCGAATAAAATAGACGAGGGAATGACTTTAGCAGAATCAATGAGACTTTATCCAAAAGCATTTTCAGACATCATAGTTTCAGTTGTTTCAGTTGGTGAACAGGGAGGAACTTTGGAGAAAAATCTTTTGTTTCTCGCTGATTATTTAAAAAAGGCTCATACATTAGGTAAGAAGATCCAAGGAGCATTAATCTATCCAGCAATTGTGTTTTTAATGACATTTGTTGAAATGCTTGGAGTAATTTTCTTGATTTTACCTAAGCTTGAAGAACTGTTCTCTTCATTTGATGATGTACCATCAATGACAAAAACTATTTTAGCTGGGTCTCAGTTTATTAGAGAAAATGCAATTTTCCTAGCTGGAGGCTTAGTAGTATTTATATTTTTATTTACAATGTTTCTGAGGACAAAAGCTGGAAAAAGATTTAAGGATATAGTCAGCATAAATATTCCGGTTATAAAAAAATTAACCAAGTTTAATTTACTCGCCTCATTTTCCAGAACGTTAAGTATTTTATTAGAAACAGGTATTCCTTTGGTAAATGCTCTTGATATTGCAACAAGTACTGTTAGTAATACTATTTATAGAAATATCCTTGAAAAAGTAGCTGCTGATGTAAAAAGTGGTAGAAGTTTAGCTGATTCACTTTCTGATTATGAAAAATACTTTCCACCAACGTTTGTAAAACTTATTGAAGTTGGTGAAAGCACGGGTACTTTAGAAGAGAATCTAGCATATTTATATGATTATCATGCTGAAGAGGTTGAGGAGATGTCCAATAATTTATCTACTTTGCTGGAACCATTGTTACTGATTGTGATTGGTGGAATGATTGGGCTTCTTGCAATTATTATCGTTGGACCTATATACCAATTAACTGGAAGTATTAACACAGTATGAAAAAGGCATATACTTTACTGGAATTACTTCTTGTTTTAACTCTTTTTTCATCAGTATCAGCAATTGTAGTTCCCTTTACAATTCGACAAATTTCACAAGGTAATGTAGAGAGTGAGGCAGATAAGGTTAGGTCAGCAATATTTCTAACTCAACAAAACGCATATACAGGTAGAAATTCCTCAGATTATGGTATTAAATTTAATAGTGATAGTTACGAAATATATGAAGGAGCCAGTTATGCTGGAGCATTGAACATTGATGTAGAAAATTTGCCGTCCTCTGTACAGTTTACAGCAGTTAATCTTGGTGATCTTGGAGATGAGGTTCATTTTAGCTTAGGATCAGTCATACCTTCTACAGATGGAGTTTTAACAATATCAGACGGGACAAGTACGAATACAATAACTATAACTAGTCAAGGATCAATTTTAATTCAATGATAGATACAAAGGTTAAAAAAGCATTTTCACTGGTTGAAATTCTACTAGCTTTAGGAATCTTCCTAATTGTTTTTGCTACTGTTGGTTTATTTGCCGTTGATTCAATTAGAAATGCTAGAAGTAATAGGGAGAGGTTTTATGCATCAATTGGAATAAACGAAATGAGCAAAGCCTTAGAAATTATGGCTCGTGAAAATTGGGCAGAGATTTTCAATAGTCCAACAGGAACTCAACTCTATCCTCAATTTAGTAGCGGTGAATACACTCTTGAAGTAGGGACTTATGATAATGGTGGAGTAACGATATATCTTGAATTAGATGATGTTTATAGAGATGGAGCAACTGGTAATATTGTAATCACTGGAGGAGTTTTGGATCCAAGATCTAAAGAGATTAATTTTACAGCGCAGTGGACAGACGTAGTTGGTGCAATTCAGACTGTTAACTCAACTGGATATATTAATGATTGGCATACATTTACATGGGAACAAACTTTAGAAAGTGAGTTTTTAAATGGAAATACAACTGACTCTTTTGTAGTTAATAATGATGATGGAGAAATTCAGCTTGCCTCACAGGTTTATGCAGATTGGTGTTCTCCTGAGTTAGGAGTTAACACATTTGATTTACCTGGAAATGGAATATCGAAATCTATCTCTGCAATACCTGGAGTTGCTCATGTTGGGACTAATCAAGGTTCTGGCATTTCATATTCTAATATTTTAATTTCTGATGATGATCCCCCACTAATAACAATTCCTGATACATTCACTGGCTATAACGTTGTAAGTGTGCATGGAGACGAAAACTATGCTTATCTAGCTACAACAAATGATAGTAAAGAGGTTGTTATTTTAGACATTTCAAGTACCCCTTTTACAGAGGTTGGTCACGTAAATCTATCTGGAAGTAGAGATGCAGTAAGTATCTTTGTTAATAACGATATTGGATATGTAACTCAACATGAGACTTTATATACTTTTGATTTATCTTCTAAGACTGGAAGTAGACCTATTATTGATTCTCATAGTCTTTTTAGAAGAGGATCTTTTATGCATGTTAGGGATGATTATGCGTATATTTTAATTGCTGGAGCTGTTGAAGAACTTGAAATTATAGACCTTTCAAATCCAAATAATCTTCAAACTGTTGGTTTTGCTAACGTTAATGCCGGAGTAGCAGTTAAAGCTATAACAGTAAACGAGGCACAGACAAGAGCATATATCGGGGCTAATGCCTCAAGTCAATACAACGAAATTTTTGTTTTAGATATTGAGGAAAAAACAGGAGAAAGGCCTATAATTGGAAGTTTTGACACTAATGGGATGAATGTTACAGATTTAATTGTAGTACAAGATGATACAATTGTAATTTCTGTAGGTACAAATTCTCAAGAATATCAGGTTGTTGATATTTCTGATGAGGCAAATCCTACATATTGTGGAGGATTAGAATTTAATACAGGGTTAAATGGGATTGCTGGTGCAGTATTTTCAGATACAGGTAATAGATATGTGTATGTTGTTTCAAATGATCCAAGTGAGGAACTGAAAGTTATTAGAGGTGGCTTAGCAGGATCAGGAGGATTTATCGGTGAGGGTTATGTACCTGAAGGAACTTTTGATTCTGAGATTTTTGATACAGGGGTTTCAAATCCTTATTATTATGTTTTAAGCTGGGATGAGACTGTTCCTGGGACTACAAATGTCAGATTTCAACTTAGGTCTAGTGATGATCCTGGAATGAGCGGGGCAACATGGGTAGGTCCTGATGGAACTAGTGGAACATATTTTGAGATGCCTGAAGGAGATCCTATTCCTGGAGTGTTACAAAACAATAGATATTTACAGTACAGAGCATACCTACAATCTGATGCTGCGAATACACCCTTTTTAAATTCTGTAATAATAAACTATCAAAGATGATGAAAGGATATAGAAAAGCAATTACATTAATTGAGACTGTGATTTACTTGGCGTTAATTGGGTCTGCATTTTTTTTAATAGTTAATTTTGGATTTACAATAGCGGACTTTAATAGAGATGCTGGCGTGAATAATGAGATTCAACAAAGTTTAGTTTTTTTGAATCAGCATTTTGAAGAACATATTGAACTTGCAGATTCTGTTGATGAGGCAGGCTCAACTTTAGGAGTTAACCCAAGTACTTTAGCACTTGATGATGGTGCTGTGACATACATTTATTCTATTGACTCTGGAAATTTAACATTTAATGATGGTACAGATACATTTAATTTAACTTTTGGTGATGCATCTATTACTAATTTCTTAGTTGAGGAAGTTAATTTCGGCGAGCCTGAGATCTATGCTTTAAGAATTTCTGTAACTATGCAGTTTAATAAAAATCAGATAATTACTGAATCTTTTACTAATCTTTACAATGTTGACTAGGGAGTATAAAAAAGGGAGTGTTGCATTAACTACGGTCATTATAATTTCTGGTATTTTAATATTTGGCGGTGTTGTCGCTGTAATTTCAAGTATTGATGTAATAAATGCTACTAACAATAATATAAACGTGGAAATAAGTAAGATTTATTCTGGGACGTGTTTTCAGGAAAGTCTTCATAAGCTTAAAACTAATCCTGGTTATGAAGGTACGGTTAACTATGCTGACAATGGAAATAACTGTAGCGCAGTTGTTACAACAAATAGCGGTAACTCAGATATAAAAGATATTCAAATTTCATCAACTTACAATAATCACACTTTCACAGAGTTTAAACAGATAGATACGTCAACGGATCCTTTTGAAATTATAGACTAAGAGAGATAGTGTTTACTACATCAAAGAAGTCAAATGGCATAAATAAAGCCGCTATACCACCGGTAACTAAAAAGGGAACGAAAGGTATCTTAGATTTCAAGTTCATATGTCTCTTTGGAATTAAATGGACTATAAGAGCAAAAAGTAATGCTCCAAAGATGGCATAATAAAATCCAAGAAGAAGTTTACCAACTCCAAAAGAAAGTCCAAGAATCACTCCAATACGAATATCTCCTTCCCCCATTCCCTTATTCTTAGATAACTTTACAATTGAAAATATTATTATCCAAGCTATTCCACCAGCTAATAGATTATTTAGTGGCTGAAAATCAAGATTATTATATAAAACGATATTGTTATTATTAGTAAATATAAAAAGGGAGATTAAGTTAAAGACTGCTAAAGCACCTATACATATTTTGGTTAAATCGTTTAGAACTTTAAAATAAATAATATCGAAATATGAGG
>CAYTGI010000001.1:70761-109309 GCA_964437465.1 uncultured Candidatus Saccharibacteria bacterium
ACTAAAAGCATTGAGTTGGATATAACAAAAGCTAGAAAATACACCATCGACCAATTTTCAATTAAATAGTACTTAGCAAGCGGAACAGAAATAATGGCAACGATTAGTCCGATAATTGCATTTGAAAAAGTATTATCATAAAGAATAGTTTGTATTGTTGACTTATATCTATTATCAACTAGATCTGAAAGAATAAATCCAGCAAGAAAATTTAAAATGACAATAAAACTTAAAATGAATTGATCACTCATATCTGCATAGTACTATAATTAAAATGACATATGAAGAAATAAATTGAAAGAAATGAATATGTCGAATATAATCCGAGCAGTTAAAAAATAATTATGAGAGATGAGCGAGATATAGATGGTGAGGTTAACGAATCTATTAGTACATTAGATTTCAATAATGGTGGTGAGGAGTTGCCAGTTCACAGTTATGATGGAGGTGCAATTTTAAGTAAAGGAGTACCGTCTGGAATCCCTATATTGCTTGCAAATATGCTTTCAAGTTCAGGACAAGTTACTACAAAAGAGATTTTAGCTGCTCACATAGCTTTAAAAAGAGTCCAAGCAGTAAAAACTGGACCACAAGTAGTCCGTATAGATCAGAATCAACACGAAAATGCAGGTAGATATATTTATAGCAGAATAAGAAATCATGAGGAGCTCAATGAACTTTTTGAAACATTTGTTGACTTTGGTATTCCAACAAAATGCATTGTTTATATAAGTGATCCGGGTGAACAAACCTTAGAGCTTTTAACTCTAATTAGAAATAAAGCAAATGATCTTTTAGAGTTAGAAGATAGAATTGAAGGAGGGAGTATTCCTTTCCAAATACAATATATTTTTGAAGGTCCGATTGGAGATACAGAAGGCGTAATGAATAATGTTACAAGGGTAGCTTTAACCCCAAATGGAAGAGAATTAAGTACGAAAGATTTGTTAAATCTCTTCAGTGAGTCACTTTTTAATTGAAAAGAGCTGAGTTATATGTAAGTATTAATATATTTAAACACTTATATATGCTAAAAGTTAAATTCAATAATCAAGTTATTGCTCAAGCTGAGAAAGATGATATTTTAATGATTGAAGGGAATATGTATTTTCCTCCTTCATCTATAAAACAAGAATATTTCAGTGAAACTGACTTTCATACTACATGTCCTTGGAAAGGATTTGCGCACTACTATACTATTGAGGTTGAAGACAAATCTTCAGAAAATGCAGCGTGGTTTTATCCTGAGCCAAAAGAAGGCTCTAGAGAGATTGTTCAAGAAAAGAATAATAAACCTGAAGCTGATTTTGCAAACTATGTAGCTTTCTATACTGAGAAAGTTGAGATAGAAGAAGAATGATTAAGTACTAGAGTACCTGACTACTTAAGTACCTAGGTACCTTTTTTAATTTTTTCGATATTTTTCATAAAAAGCGTTCTGAGCTTTCATGTAGTTTTCTGGATCACCAGTTGTATAGAATTCACCATCAACAACGTTAGCTAATAAAGTATGATTCTCGGCTATTCTTGCGTTTGCATCAGCTAACCATATTTCCCCATCTTTACCTGTTGAATCTGGAGTAAGATAATCAAAAATTTTTGGTGTTACGACATATCTACCAAAAGAATAAAGTGTTGAGACAACATCTTCTAAATTTGGCTTTTCTATAACTTTTTCTACTTGAAATTCAGTTCCTTCTTTTATTCTAACTTCTCCTCCTTTTGTAATAAATTCCTTATCAACATTAATTACTTGAAGATATCCGTCTGCTGGATGTTCTTTAGCGAAATCAACAATCTGCTTAACTGCTGAGGTTTTAGATAAAACTAGATCATCCCCAAAGCATACTACAAATGCTTCTTCATCTTTTAATATTTCTTTAGCAGTGAGGATTGGTCTTCCATTTCCATAAGGAATTGTTCTATTTTCTGGAATAACTACTACTTTTGGTAATTCAAAAACCTGTTTTACCTTTTCCCATCTATCCATCTTTCCTTGAAGTTGCATTAGTAATCTTATATTTTCTCCATGACCATAAAAATAATCTTCAAAGATTTTAACTTCATCTGGCGCTGCTACAATTATTACTTCTTCAATTCCAGCTTCCGAACACTCTTTGACAATATAGTGGATGATTGGTTTGTCTATAATTGGAAGCATTTCCTTCGGAATAGTCTTTGTTATTGGTAAAAACCTTGAGCCAAACCCTGCTGCAGTAATTATTGCTTTTTTTATTTCCATGTTTGTTAGATAATTTTTATTGTATTAGAATAAAACAATTTATCATAAAATTTATGGCTGAGGTATTAGTTTTGATAATTGGATTAGCTGCAGTGATTATGTCATCTGAGTATTTAGTTACTGGCGCTTCTTCAATTGCGAAAAAATTTAATGTAAGTGATTTGGTAATTGGTTTAACAATTGTTGCTTTCGGTACATCATTTCCAGAGATGGTAGTTAGTGTTTTATCAGGTTTCCAAGGTAATGGAGAAATAGCTATTGGAAATGTTATCGGAAGTAATATCAGTAACATATTGTTGATACTTGGAGTTACCTCAATTGTTGCATCACTTAGAGTAACTAGTAATACAGTTTGGAAGGAGATACCATTTAGCTTCCTAGGTGTTTTAGTATTTGTTGTTTTAGCTGGAGATACATCTATTGATGGATTAAGACAGACAATTATTAGTAGGTCAGATGGAATAATACTATTAGCATTTTTTGCAATTTACTTATATTACACATTTGCTGTTGCAAGGATTGGTGGGAATGAAAATGATAAAAAAGATGATTATAAACAGTTAACTAATAGTACATCATTAATTTACGTCTTGGGGGGGATTTTTGGGTTGATGATTGGAGGTCAAGTCAGTGTTAACGCTGCTGAAAGTTTAGCTCAATCATTTGGACTGAGTGATGCTGTTATTGGTATTACTGTCATAGCTATTGGGACATCTCTTCCAGAGCTAGTTACAAGTGTACAAGCAGCTAGAAAAGGAAAAGATGATCTTGCTGTTGGGAATATAGTAGGTTCAAATATATTTAATATTTTTTGGATTTTAGGAGTAAGCAGTTTTATTAATCCAATAATCATTACAGAGGATTTAACTGTTGATATTATTGTTCTTGTTCTTGCTAGTCTAGCTATGTTTATCTCCCTATTTACACTAAGACGTCATACAATTGATAAGAGAGAAGGAATAGTAATGCTTCTGATTTATTTAGGCTACATGATATTTAATCTTATGAGGATTTAAGTTTTACATATATACAAGGATTTTCGAGTATTGGATATTGTCGCCAAAGATTGACGGTAGATTGGACTAGGTGTAGAATTATCTGTATTATTTTTTATATTTTTCTGTATGTTCAGAAAAGTAACATTAGTAGCTTTAGCTGCAATAATTTTCTTTGGATCTACTGCTTTTACTGCTACTCAAAAATCTGAGGCTACAGTAGCTTGGGCCGATTATATGTGTTTTTCTAAATTAGAAAAACATGATCTTTCAAATGAGCTTAAAAATAGTCTTTTTATCTATACAGTTAATAGCTCTACATATAGTAAAATTTCAGGAACAAGAGAGTTTAATAAGATAACAGAGTGTGTAAAACTAAACAAAAAACAAGTATCTGATCAAATTGCAGTAAATTATGGAGTTCTATACGAATTTGACGTAAATTCAATATCTTCATTAGATATGATTATTACAAACTTGAAATATGATATATCTAACTCACCTTGGGGAAGGAAGACAACTCCAACAGAATTAATAATAGCAGCGCATAATCAAAACTTATACTCAGTTGCTACTATTCAATATAAAGTAGTTGGTTCTAGATTTGTACCATTACAAGATTTAGGACACCCTGGTAATGGAGAGTATGGACCAAGATTCTTTGAGCAAAGAGAGCTCAACAGATGGATTAATAGATTTTAGTAATTTTTACTCCATATATTATTATAGAGCTAGCTTAGGCTAGCCCTATTTGATTAAGTGTCAGTAGCATGATGATTTGTTAATATGCGTGCTTTTATTTGAGTTTTATAAATAATGTTATAATAAAAGGTTTATCCCCAAAAAATGAGTGAACAAATAAAAGTTAGAGGTGCAAGAACTCACAATCTTAAAAATATTGATGTTGATATACCCAAAGATAAACTTACTGTTATTACTGGTTTATCTGGTTCTGGAAAGTCTTCATTAGCTTTCGATACAATTTACGCTGAAGGACAAAGACGATACGTTGAGTCTCTGTCTTCATATGCACGTCAGTTTTTAGGGTTAATGGATAAACCTGATGTTGACTTAATAGAAGGATTGCAGCCCGCAATTTCGATTGATCAAAAATCTACAGGTCATAATCCAAGATCTACAGTAGGAACTGTTACTGAGATCTATGATTATTTAAGACTTCTATTCGCAAGAACTGGGCATCCAAGAAGTCCTATAAGTGGAAGAAGATTGGAAAGGCAAACTGTTCAACAGATAGTAGATAGAGTTATTGATTTATATAAAAATGCAGGTGGGGAAGTTAAGCTACAAATAATTTCACCAATAATTAAGAATAGAAAAGGAACTTATGAAGAGTTATTTAATAGGTTTCAAGCACAAGGTTTTGTAAGAGTAAGAGTTGATGGTCAGGTATTTAATCTAGATGAAGAAATCAAACTAGACAGATACGTAAAACACAATATCGATTTAGTTGTTGATAGATTGGTTATAAAAGAAAATTCAGGAGATGATGAAGCATTTATGAAAAGACTGACTGACTCTATAGAGCTATCCTTAAATAACGGCGATGGTGAAGTGCTTGTTAATTTAGTGGATGAGAGTGTAATTTCAAAGATTATGGATTATAAAGTTAACGCAAATAATGATATTTTCTTCTCAGAAAAACTAGTTGATCCAGAAACAGGTGAATCTTTTCCAGAGGTTGAGCCTCATTCTTTTTCTTTTAATTCTCCTCATGGTGCATGCCCAACTTGTAATGGGTTAGGAACTATTAAAGAAATCGATGAATCTCTTATCTATAATCCAAGATTGACGGTCATGGAAGGAGGAATATATCCATGGACTAGGGTTATTGAAAATGAAAACTCTTTTACATTAAATAAGCTACAAGCTGTAGCTGAGGCAGAAGGAATTGACCTTAGAAAACCAATAGGAGAACTCACAGAAGATCATAGAAATATGATTTTATTCGGTACTGGTAATAAAAAATATAAAGGAACTTACACAAATGCTTCAGGAGAGAAGTTTGAATGGAATAATAAATTCGAAGGAGTAATTCCAAATTTACTTAGAAGATACGAAGATACAGATTCTGAATATATAAGAAAAGAGATAGAGCAGTACATGGTAGAAAAAGACTGCCCTACATGTAGGGGGTATAGATTAAAGAATGAATCCCTAGCAGTAACAATTAGAGGTAACAACATAGTTGATGTTACTAACTTAAGTATAAAAGAAGCACATGATTGGATCTCTTTAATTTCCGAACAGGGTGAAATAAAAGATTATAAAAGCATGTTAAATGAGCATTTTGACTTTGAAGAAATTGATCCTAATGAAGATCTACTTAGTGAACAGGAAAGAGAGATCGGAAAACAGATCTTTAAAGAGATTCAAGTAAGACTTAACTTTCTTTTAGCAGTTGGGCTTGAATATTTAACACTAAGCCGTACAGCTAGAACTCTTTCTGGAGGAGAAGCTCAAAGAATAAGATTAGCCTCGCAAATCGGTACAGGTTTAACTGGAGTTTTATACGTTCTAGATGAGCCATCAATTGGACTTCACCAACGAGATAACGAAAAACTTATTAAGACTTTAGAAAATCTAAGAGATATTGGAAATACTGTGGTTGTCGTAGAGCATGATGAAGATACAATAAGACATTCAGATCATGTTATTGATATAGGTCCTAAGGCTGGAGAGCACGGTGGAAAAATCATTTTTACTGGTAAAGCCGAAGACATATTAAATTCGGACGAATCCATAACAGGTCAATATCTTTCAGGAAAGAAGAAGATAGATAAAAAAGAAATTTACGAAGAGGTAAAAAAACTTGATTCTTTAGGAGAGATAAAAAATGTTAAGCCAAATAAAAATATCCTTAGGTTTACAAACTTAAAACACAATAATCTAAAAGGATTTGATCTTGAACTACCATTAGGGAAAATGATCTGTGTAACGGGAGTTTCTGGAAGTGGTAAATCCTCGACAATTAATGAGATCGTGTATCCAGTACTTTCAAAACACATATACAACTCAAAGAAAACCCCAGGAGAATACGGTTCAGTAATGGGATTAGAACATATTGATAAAGTTATTGATATTGATCAGTCTCCAATTGGAAAAACTCCAAGATCTAATCCAGCTACTTATACAGGAGTCTTTACTCAAATTAGAGAGATTTTTGCAGGAACTAAAGAATCAAAAGCAAGAGGGTATAAGCCAGGTAGATTTAGCTTTAACGTTAAAGGGGGAAGGTGTGAAAAATGTCAGGGAGCTGGAGTAATTCAGATCTCAATGCAATTTTTACCTGATGTTTATGTAACTTGCGATGAATGTAAAGGTAAAAGATATAATAGAGAGACTCTACAAATAGATTACAAAGGTAAGAACATCTCAGATGTATTAGATATGACAATTGAAGAAGCTGTAGTCTTTTTTGAGAATATAACTTCAATAAAAAATAAGCTACAAACTCTTATGGATGTAGGTCTTGGGTATATTCGATTAGGTCAAGCAGCTACAACTCTTTCAGGAGGAGAATCTCAGAGAGTTAAGTTAGCTTCTGAACTTGCTAAAAGATCAACCGGTAAAACAATGTTTATTTTAGACGAGCCAACAACAGGGCTGCATTTCGAAGACGTAAGAAAACTTTTAGTTGTCCTTCATGGATTAGTTCTTAAAGGCAATACTGTCGTTGTAATCGAACATAATCTTGATGTAATCAAAACAGCGGATCATATTATCGACTTAGGCCCAGAGGGAGGAGAAAAGGGAGGAACAATTGTTGCGATGGGAACTCCTGAGGAAGTTATGGAGACTGAAGGGAGTTATACGGGGGAATGGCTTAGAAAACTAAATCCCAAATCCTAAATGTTCAAATTCTAAAATAATTAAGAATTAAGGATTACGAATTAATAATGTCATGGTGAGGCTCTCGAACCATGAACGTAAGTCTTAATTTCTAGATGTTGAAATTGTATAATGAAATCTGAATTTAATGAGCTTAAAAAAGCAGCTAAGAATACCTTGATTACTTTCTTAGATAATAATAAAAAGATACTATTGTCTATACCTGAGCACAGAACAACTATACTAAGCAGTCTAGATATGCTCGATTATCTTTTTAATTTGGAGTTTCAAGAAATGGAGTGCTATTCAAGTGAATTAAGGAATGGTGAAAATGATAGGTTAATTCCAGGATTTATGGTTAGAATAAGTTTTTTATGTAATTTCTTAGTAATGATGAATAGCACCTTAGAAAAACAATACAAAAGAACTTCTGACTTTCTTCAAAAAGAGTTTAATTTTAAACACAAAATACCAAAAGAGTTGCAAATTGATCGTAGATGGAAAGAAATATCAAAATTTAAAATATGGAGAGATAAGGTATTTGCACATACAAGTTATTCAAATCCTAAATCTCCAAATTATGAAAAGGATTCATTAGATAAAACCGATAATTTCACATTACAGATGAATTCTGTCTTTCTAGGTTTTGGAAATAGCTTAAGGTATGGAGAAAACTCTTTTTTTATACCAGGAGCAGTTATTTCATATCCAGAACTGCAGGAAACTATTGATGACCTTCCTGAAATTAATGTTTTTGATAGTTATGAAGAAATACTTTATCACATGAAGTGTTGGGTTGATTTAAATAAAGATTTAATTGATAAATTCAGCAAAAGAAAAGATAAATTAAATTCAAAAAACTTCAGTGAGGTTGTATGACCATCAGGAGAAATTACAAAGTTAAAAAAGTGAAAATAATTAAAACCCTTAGACATCTTCATCCGTTATTCTTACCTGAGAAAACAACTATTTATTCAGGCTTTTTTTCATACGAGATTTTTGAGTGTATTAACTCCGCTGAACTAATTAAAAGTTCAAACATAAACTATTCTGATTTTATTTATAAAATTAATAATCTTAAGAGCGAGAAGAACAAAGAGATTATGGATGAGTATAAAGCTTTTCCGAATCTTGAATTTAGAAAGGTAGATTCGGTTAGCTCTGTTTTAGATTTTTCTATTCGAGGAGATATTTTAGATATCTGGCTTCCTGGTTACGACTTTCCTGTTCGAATTGAGTTTTTTGGAGATGAGGTAGAGGCAATGAATCTTTATGATCATTACACTAATAGAAAAGTTAAAGAAATTGATTTTTTAGTTTTATGTAATTTTCTACCAGCCGATAAGGGGGAACTAGAAAGTATTAAGATCAAGCTTAAAGATGATTCATTAGAAAAGATTATTTTTACAGATAAAAGTTTAGGTAGAGATGCTGAAAACTTTCTGAGGTTGGATCAGATTATCGAAACTGATTTAGTCTTTCCACCCTTATTCTTTTCTAATACAAAAGTAGCTGAAGTAGAGATTAATAATTTAAAAGAACAAGGCTTTAATGTTTTGATTAAATCTAAAGCAGAAAAGAATTTAGAAGACATCAATTTCAAGTTTAGTGAAAGTGAATTTAATATTTCTAAAAAAGATCTAGAAAAGCTTCCAGCTGGTTTCATTAGTAATACCAATAAAGTAGCATTATTTACAGAACGAGAACTATCAGGAGTTATTGATTTAAAAAGATCTGATTCTGGAATTACCTCTAAAACTCTTCAAAAAATACTAAGGCAGTTTGAAGGAGAAGTTTCTATTGGGGATTTTGTTGTTCATGAAGATTATGGAATAGCGATCTATGCTGGATTAGAACAGCAAGTTGTAGAAGAAGTTCCTATGGATTATCTTCTATTGAAATTTGAAGATGAGGATGAGCTTTACGTTCCGATAGACCAAGTTAATAAAATAACAAAATATTTAGGAAATGAAGGTTCAACTCCTAAGCTTACAAAGCTTGGAAAGAAAACATGGAAAGAGACAAAAGCTAAAGTTCGTAAAACCGCGATTATTACCGCTGAGAATTTAATTAAACATTATGCAAAGAGAGAAACTTCTAAAGCATTTAAAGTAAAAGAGATTGATTCAAATGATTATAAAAAGTTTGTTGATAAGTTTGAGTACGAAGAAACTCCAGACCAGACTAGATCTATTAACGAAGTAATTCATGATCTAGAGTCTGTTACTCCAATGAATCGATTACTTGTTGGAGATGTAGGATTTGGAAAGACTGAAGTAATATTGAGGGCAGCTTTTAAGCTAGTTGAAGAAGGTAAACAAGTTGCTGTTTTAGCTCCAACAACAATATTAGCCTCTCAACATTTCGATGTCTTTACAGAGCGATTTAAGGAGTTTGGTATTTCTATTGAACTACTTTCTAGATTTAATACAACTAAAGAAAATAGAGTCATTGTAGACAAAATAAACGAAGGTAATGTTGATATAGTAATCGGAACCCATAGACTTTTAAGTACCGATGTGAAATTTAAAAATCTTGGCTTACTAGTTGTAGATGAAGAACAGAAGTTCGGAGTAAAACAAAAGGAAAAGATTAAACAGATTAATTATGGAGTTCATGTTTTATCAGTAAGCGCTACGCCAATTCCAAGAAGTTTAAGTCTAGCTCTTTCTTCAATACAAGATATTTCTATAATCTCAACCCCACCAGAAGGGAGAAAAGGAGTCGAAACTGAGATAATTTTTGAAAACTGGCAGAAAGTGACAGAAGCTATTCAATCTGAAGTTTCTAGAGGAGGTCAGGTTTATTTTATTCATAACAGAGTAAATAGTATTCAGGGAATTGTTTCAAGACTTAAAAACCTACTCCCTGAAATTTCAATAGAGTTTACTCATGGACAGATGCGACCTGATTCTCTAGATAGGATCTTTACTGATTTTTATTATAAAAAGTTTGACGTATTAGTTTCAACTACGATTATAGAAAACGGTTTAGATCTTCCTAATGTAAATACTGTAATTATTCACGATTCTCACAAATTCGGTTTATCTCAACTTTACCAGATGAGAGGTAGGGTAGGTAGGTCTGAGAAACAAGCTTACTGTTACCTAATGGCTCCAAAACCTAGTAAAGAGATAATTGAAAGCATTGATTCAGATAATCAGGAAGCACTAAAATCGTTACTTAGTGCAAATTCTAAAAAACAAGCAACTCAAAAGCTATATATGCAGAGGCTTCAATCTCTTGTAGATAATCAAGACTTAGGCGCAGGATTTAGAATTGCTTCTAAAGATCTAGAAATTCGAGGTGCTGGAAATATTTTAGGTGAGAAGCAAAGCGGACATATTAACGGTGTTGGTTACGCTCTCTATATTGAAATGTTGGCAGACGCAATTGAGAAAATTAAGAATCAAAGTGAGATAGAGGAAAAGACTATGATTCTGTAACTATTGTTCTGCTAAATTTTGTTCAGAAATAATACTGTTTCTAAAATCATCTAAAGACTCAAATCCATCCAGATCGTCATCTGGATCTTCTGATCTTAGGGTATAAACCCTTTTTACAAGTTTATTAACACCATTTAGAATTTTTCCCTCAAAAAATGCCTTTTCTTTTGTATCATAGACAAATTCTCCATTCTCAGCTCTTTTGAGATTTCCGATGTGAGGAAGAATCCATTTTCTAAATAAATCTTTAGCCTGTGCTCTAATATTACCTATGTCCTGACTAGAAATATTACCATCCGAATTTAAGCTAGCTATGTAGTCAACCAACCCTCACAGCCGTAAAGAACTATTTTTTAAATCTAAATTGAACTCTCTGGCATTCGCAGGAATATTTCTAAAAAAATACTCATTACTCATTCTGTCATCATTAATTGGCGAATTATACACTACGCACACGAAATTACAACTCTTTTGATAAAAACTGCAACTAGGATTGTAACTTTATATCCTTAGAACTTATCAACATTCCAACTTTACAACCTTGGAACATTTCAACCTTCCTTATTGGTGGTAGGGCTGTTTGTACGCTATAATTTCAAGTTTATTGTAATTAAATTATGAACTTATCTCTAGGAATTGTTGGAATGCCAAATGTAGGAAAATCTACATTGTTTAACTCATTGACTAAAAACGATATACCAGCTGAAAACTATCCTTTTTGTACAATTGATCCAAATCATGGAATTGTACCTGTTCACGATTTAAGACTAAATAAAATAGCTGAAATTGAAAAACCTGAAAAAATTACTCCTGCAGTTGTTGAGTTTGTAGATATTGCAGGATTGGTAAAAGGAGCTTCAAAAGGAGAAGGTTTAGGAAATCAGTTTTTAGCAAATATAAGAGAAGTTTCCGCAATAGTTCATGTTGTAAGAGCTTTTCAAAATCCTAACATTACTCATGTTGAGAATTCTGTAGATCCAGCTAGAGATATTGAATTAATTAACACTGAACTTATTCTTAAAGATTTAGAAACAATTCAGAGTAGAAAGGGAGCAATCGAAGGAAAAGTAAGAGCTAATCCAAAATTAAAACCTCTTTCTGAATTTTTAGACAATCTTGAACAACATTTGAGTGCTGGGAAATTAGCTGTAGAGTTTGAAAATATAAACAATGATGAAGTTAAGGCTTTGCGAAATGAGCTTTTTTTATTAACAGATAAACCAGTACTTTACGTTGTAAACTCAAGTGAGGGCAATTTTGAAAAAGATAAGGAAGCTATAAAAGAGATTGTTGGAGATCATAATATCCTTCCTTTAGATATTAAAGCAGAATCAGAGCTAGCAATGATGGATGATGAAGAGAGAGCTGAATTTATGAGTGAGTTAGGAATTGAATCTTCTGGATTAGATTTATTAACTCAGGAGGCATACGAAATGCTTGGATTAATCTCTTACTTTACCTCCGGTCCAAAGGAATCAAGAGCATGGACAATAAAAAAAGGATCATTAGCTCCTGAAGCTGCTGGCGTAATTCACTCAGATATTCAAAATAATTTTATCGCTGCTGACATAGTTTCTTGGAAAGATTTTGTTGAACTTGGAGGATGGACTAAAGCAAGAGAAGTAGGAAAAGTTCAATTAGGAGGTAAGGATTTTGTAATGCGAGACGGAGATGTTGTTTTATTCAAACATAACGGCTAAAGCGATCTGATATATCTAGGAATAGGAGCGTAATTATTTAAAGAGGTATCAAGATTGTTTGATTCATAAAGATCATATACTGTTTTTTTAAAGTTATAATCTTTCTGAAGCTCATTCTCATTAATCAGTGAGATCGGAGACATTAAATCAGAAAAATCATATTTTTGTCCTCCTACAACATAATCCTCATTTCCAACTTTAATTGTTCCACTAAATACATAGATTATATTATCTCTAATATAAAAAATTCCTGGTTCTATTATTTTTGTCAGATTATTTGCAATCTCTAAGTTTAATTTATCATATGACTTTAGAAAAATATCTCCACTAATAATATTTAGATAATTATTCTCATATAGAATTCGAGCTCCGTATGAAAATACTTCCGTTTGGCCAAATTCTAGGTTAGCATTTTTATTAAGATTAATTATTTTGCTGGAAGCTACTGATATTGTTTTATCTTCTTCTTTCAAAGTAGCACTAACACCTAAAATTCCATCTGTTTGATTACTATTTATTGTTACAAAAATAGCATAGAGAAAGAAAATAAGCGTTAATGCAAAAGATAACACTACAACTATTTTTTGCTTAGAGTTAAAATCAGACATATTTAATTACTGTGTATAGTATACTTACAATAATACATTACTTTCAACTTTAGATTTTAAAAAATTTAACTATGGCAAATATAGAAATAAAACCTAGTAAAACTATGCCAAATCTATTACACGTTTTACCGGCATACGTAGATGAAGAAGAAAATATTATTAACTGTATTGTTGAACTTAACTCTCACACAATAAATAAATACGAGCTTATAACTGAGACTGGTCACTTAAAATTAGATAGAGTTGGATATTCTTCACTTTCATATCCTTTTGCTTATGGAGCACAACCTATGACATGGGATGAAGATGGCGACCCTCTGGATGTTGAAATAGTAAATGTAACTGAACCTTTAGTGCCAGGGTCAATTGTTGAAGCTAGAATTATTGGAATGATGACTTTTGAGGATGGTGGAGAAAGAGATGATAAGGTAATTGCTGTAATTAACGATGATAAAAGACAGGAGCATATTCAAACATATGAAGACCTTGGAAAATATTTTGTCGAGGAAACAACTTACTACTGGGAACACTATAAAGATTTAAAGAAACCTGGAACATGTAAAGTTTTGGATTTCTTGGGAATTGATGAAGCAAAAGAAATCATTAAGGAATGTATGGATAGGTATGAATCAGACTACAAACCAAAATTTGACTAATGGTGAGCAGGATAATGAAAGTGTAGAGATTGAGCAAGAATATGACCCTGTTAGTGAAGTATTATAATTTTTAGAAATTAACACTCAAGGAATAACTAATACTGAATCGAATAAATTAAGAGATATTGCTACTGGGAAAGTAATTCTATCAGGAGTTGGTATACCTGCCGTCCCAATAATGGCCTATTCTCGTATAGTATCAGTATGGGTTGCAGAAAGATTCAATTTACTTGAAAATAAAAAGTACAAAGGGATGTAAATATGAAAAAATATAGAAAATTATCATTTGTAATCCCAGCGTATAACGAAGAGGATAATATTGAAAATATATTGACTAAACTAGAAAACATAGATTTCGGCTTAGAGAAAGAGTATGTAATTATTAATGATTCTTCAAAAGATAAAACAGCGGATATTTTAAAAAAGTATGAGGGTAAACCAGGATATGAAATCTTACATAATGAAAAGAACCTTGGGAAAAGTCAAAGTGTAAGAAAAGGAATTATAAAAACTACCGGTGATCTAGTAGTAATTCAAGATGCAGATTTGGAGTATGATCCAAAAGACTTACTTCTATTTGTTAGTAGATTTCAAAATACTAATGTTGATGTTATTTATGGCAACAGGTTTGGAAAGAATAATAAAATAATCTATATTCAAAACTGGTTAGGAAACACATTCTTAAGCATTTTCTCAAGCATCTTTACTGGTTTAAGGTCAGGTATGTGGATTAGAGATATGGAAGTTTGTTATAAGATGTCTAAAGGGGATATTTTTAGAGAGATTGGTGAAACTATCGAATCAAAATCTACGTTTGGGCTAGAGCCTGAGATGACTGCAAAGTTTTCTAAATATAGACTAGATGGTAAAAAACTTAAATTTGCTCAAATCCCAATTTCATATAACCCTAGATCATTTGAAGAAGGTAAAAAAATGAATGCTTTTAAGGATGGCTTTAAAGCTTTAGGAGAGATCATTAAATTTAACTTATCAAAAAGTTGACATCAGAATCTCTTTCAGGCAAATTAAGTTAGAGATAAACATATGCATGGAATCAATTCTTGAATCATATTTAGTTGCTACTGTAGTTGCTGTCACATACTTTTCTCTTTGGTACCTATTTGCATTGGTGAAGAATAACATTAGTGTAATCGATATTGGTTGGGGAATAGGATTTATAGTTGTTGGATTAGCTACTCTTCTTTATAACGATAATCTTAATAATGCAACATTATTGATGTTTAATTTAGTGCTTGTTTGGGCTGCTAGACTTTCATTACATGTGACAATGAGGCAATGGCATCATGGAGAAGATCCTAGATATTCTGAATTAAGAAAAAAGTGGAAAACAGATATTTGGTGGAATGCTTATATTAGAGTATTTATGGGCCAAGCTTTTTCACTATTAATCATTTCTTTCCCTATAATTGTCGTAAACTCATATGCAACTGATCTTGAGAACTTCTTGTTACCATACATAGGAGCTACAATCTGGAGTTTTGGATTTCTATTTGAATTTTTCGCTGACTACCAGCTTTATAAATTTAAAAATTTAGATGTTGATGAAAAGAAGAAGCACGGATGGAGAGGGAAGGTAATGAAATATGGTTTATGGAGCTACTCTAGGCATCCAAACTATTTTGGAGAAATTCTAATGTGGATTGGAATTTACATTTTTGCAATAAACTATCCTCTTGGAGTTTTTGGCTTCATTAGTCCACTATATTTGACTATAGCTATCATTTTTATTACAGGTGTTAAGAGAGTAGAAGCTAGATATGAAGGTAATAGAAATTACCAAAAGTATAAAAGTTGTACAAGCATGATTGTTCCACTTCCTCCAAGAGAAACCGATATCAGTAAGAATGCCAAGAAAGATCTTAGTCTAAGCCTTTAATAACTATATTTGGTTTATCCGGGAAATTCAGATCTCTTATATTCTTCATTACTTCATTAATAAGTAGTTTGAGTTTATCTACATCCTGTTTTGTAATTTCGAAAGATCTTTTTGTAAACTTGCCTTTGTCCTCTCTTAGAAAATCTAACTGGACTTCCTTAACATTGTATTTTTCTGAGCTAAACTTATTCTTAGGTTTAAATTCTGAATCTAGCTCGGTGAGTAATTTGTAAAAAACTAGCTGTCTCCAATATTTCCCATCAGAATCTTTAGTTTTTCCTTTTATTTGATTTTCTGACTTCTGTTTAGCTGTTTTAAAGTCAACAATTCTTACTGAATTTGTTTCTTCATTAATCATTTCTACTTTGTCTATTTTTCCAGTCAGTCGTATATCTCCACCATTTTCAAGAGGTAAAATTACATTATGGAATCCAAAATTATATTCAGCCTCAATAGGAAGCTCATAAATATTAGATTTGACATAATAATCGTAATATTTTCTTAAAATTTGCAACCCCTCCTCCATTGTTTCTAGATAATCTTCATCTCCTTCAAACTCTTTTTTCAGAACTGCTTTATAGATATTCTCTAGTTCCTCAAGTTCTACTTTACTTACATCTTTTATTTCAATTAATTTCTTATTTAAAAATTCTAGAGAAGCATGAATCCCAGTTCCCATTGCGATATGCTTATTCTTAGCTGTTGGTATCCTTATTAAATATCTTTCTTTAAATAGTATTGGTGATTCTAAATAATCATTTAAAGCTGTTGGACTTAGAGAGAAAGCTTCAATTCTTTTCTTCAAGAACTCTTCCTCCTGTTTTGAGTACGGTTCAGTTGAAGGAACGCTTAAAAGCTTTTCAAGATCTTCTATTTCAGTCTTATGGTCTTCAGGGCCGAAGAAATTAATATTTTCTTTACCGATTTCATCAATGAATTGACTTGTTGCTTGCTTCTTATTATCTTCAGCTGTCTCTAAATTGCTTTTTGTAAATATGACTTTGTTCTTAGCTCTTGTAATCGCAACAAAGAATAACCTTCTCTCATCCTCGAGTCTTAGTTTTTTCTCATCGTCTACATCGTAGTAATTGTTATATATCTCGGGTACTAAAAGATCAGTCGGTTTTCTAGTATTTCCCCAGTTATTTTGAGTTAAATGGATAATAAAAACATATTCAAACTCAAGACCTTTAGAACTATGAGCAGTTAGCAAGTTAACACCATTTGTATTTTCAGAGTTAACTTTATTAATTGAATAGTTGTTTTCTATAATTAGGTCAATATTATTTAATATTTCAGAAAGAGAAATATTCCTATTTATTTTTTCACTAGACTTAACAAATTCTATAAAACTAATTAGAGATACTACATCGTCAAAACTTTCAGCTTCTGGTATAAAATTAAAAAGCTTGATGTCATTAATGATATTTAATATTAGATTTGAGATATTAATATTTGATGAATCTCTATGCCATTTTTGTAGCATATTTGAAAATTCGTAAATTTTGTCTTCTTCTTGTTCAACATTTAGTACTTTTTCAACAAAGCTAATCTCCTCCTTTCTATTTTCAAGGACTAAATTATATAAATCCACAACCGGAATTTTGAAAAAAGGAAATAGCATTACTCTGTAAAGATCCTCATCAATATTTTTATTGTAAAGATTTATAACCCTTAATAGCTTTATAAAGTTGTTTACAGTGCTGTTATTTAATATATTGTCTGAGCTTTTATGATCAGTTTTTATATCATATTTAGCTAAAACATCATTTATGTCGTACCCATGGGCATTTTTTCGGTATATAACTGCAATTTCTGAGGGATCAACTCCATTATTAATTAAGTTTTGGATTTTATTTGCTATAAATATGTATTCATCTTCTTTTTTATCAAACTCATGAAAATCTATTTGTTCATCATTGTCTTTAAAGTGAGCAACAAGATCTTTATCCAAAGTCTCAATCATTCTTGTTAGACGTTGTTCATTATTTTTAATTGTTGACGAAGCAATATCTAATATTTTTTGAGTGGATCTATAATTAAGATTAATAGCAATTGTTTTTACATTTTTATAGGTAGTGTTGAACGATAAAATATTTTCAAGATTTGCACCTTGAAATCTGTATATCGCTTGATCATCATCTCCAACTACAAAAAGATTAGGAGATTCGTCATAGCTACATAGCCATTTTAAAATTTCATTTTGTCCTCCGTTTGTATCTTGGTATTCATCTACTAATATAAATTGATACTTTTCATGGAACTGTGCTCGAAATTCTTCATTTTCTTTGAGCTCGTCCCCTAAAAATAAAATCATATCTTCGTAATCATAAAACCCCTCTTCCGTAAGTTTTGATTGATAAAGGCCATACACTGTAGCGAGTTCATAAATATGCTTTAATTTTTCTAATCTTTTCTTCCATTCAACTGTTGGTTGACCTTTTCGATTTAACTTTGGATTATTATTATGCTCATCAATAAGTTTAGAAACTCTTTCTCTTAACTCCTCGTAGTTAAGACCTTCTTTTTTTAATGTTTGAATTGCTGAGATTATGTCTTTTTCTTTTGCGTATTTATTGTAAAAAGGCTTTAGGTAATCAAGATTCTCTGCTGTATCTATACAATCTCTAACTATTTTTAATCTAGAAACATCATCAAGTTGAATTAGATCTCTTGAGAATGAAAAATTCTCTGGATAATCCTGAATCACATTATTAGCGAAACCATGAAAAGTATTTATAGTTACTTTATAAGCTTCTGTTCCAATGAATTTTTTTAATCGTTCACGCATTGCAGTCGTTCCTGCCTCTGTAAAGGTGAGGCATAGAATATTTGAAGCATCAGTATCAGTTTCTTTTAATAAGTTAGCAATTCTCAACGCTAATATCTGAGTTTTGCCAGTTCCAGGACCTGCAATAACCATAACAGGACCGTATATTGATTCAACAGCCTCAAGTTGTTTTTTATTTAACTCATTTTTTGCTTTAATAAAGACTTCTTCGTTCATATCACATTCTTATACTTCACATTTCATGGTATCATCGTTATTATTAAGAGTATATCATTTTGGTGTAGATATAAAACTGATGGAAGAATTTAATAAAATCATCCAAGAAATTAAAAAAAAGATTGATCAATCTGTAAATGAGGACGAGCTTACAAATCTCTGGAGAGAGTATTTAGGTAAGAACGGAGTAATTAAAGATTTGATGTCAAAAATCTCTGAGGTACCAAAAGAGAAGAAGAAAGAGTATGGTCAATCTGTTAATGAACTCAGAAATGAAGCTGACAAACTAATTAATAGTGCAAAAGAATCTATTCTCAAAGGAGCAAATCAAGAGTACTTAAATGAACCCCAGGCAGAGATAACGTATGAAAAAATAAAAGTTGGACACCTCCACCCACTAACTGAAACTATTAACGAGATAAATAATATTTTTAAAAGACTTGGATATAGTGTCTATGATGGGCCGGAACTAGAAACAGATGAATATTTATTTCAAAGATGTAATCTACCTCTAAATCATCCAGCTAGAGATCTTCAGGACTCTATCTTTGTTGATGAACCAAATGTTCTCCTTAGAACTCAGACTTCATCAGTTGAAGCTCATGCTCTTGAAGATCTTGAGCCACCTTTTAAGATAGTTGTTCCAGGAAGAGTTTACAGAAACGAAAAAGTAAATAAAAGTAACCACTTTCTGTTTCACCAATATCAATTAGTTTGTGTACAGGAGAAAGTCAGTATGAGTGAACTTTTTGCAACAATTACACATATGTTTAAAGAATTTTATGGTGATGATGTAAAGATTCGATTTCGAAATAAATATTATCCTGAAGTAGAACCTGGAGCTGGAGCAGATATGTTATGTTCTTTCTGTCATGGTGATGGTTGTGTTGTATGTAAGAAACGTGGTTGGTTAGAGATGGCAGGGTGTGGAATTATACATCCAAATATGATGAAAATGGCTGGTCTAGATACAGATAAATGGCAAGGATTTGCTTTTGGGTTTGGATTAGATAGATTAGCAATGACCAAACATAAGATTAGCGATATTAGAACACTTCTTGGGGGAGACCTAGCTTACAAGCCCTATGTTGTATAAATTCTAATTCATTATGGAATTAATTTTTAGTTTTAATTCTTCTGCACTGAGATCTTTAATTTCATCAGACTTAATTATAAATACAAGATCATAATTTTTTTCGTATGAATTAATAAACCAATGTTTTATTTTTCTTCTAATCTTATTTCTAACAACTGCTTTCTTGTTAACCTTTTTCGAAATGATAATACCAATCTTAGGTAAGCCATCAGAAATAGTTGCTTTAACATCAAAAAGTTCAGATCTAAGTCTTTTCCCAACTGTCATGACTTTAGATATTTCATTCTTATTTAATCTTTTTTCTTTTGGAACCATATGGAATTATACTATTCGAATAGGATAATTTGAGCATTTTCTGATAAAATTAATAGGTTTGTTCATTTACTGAGAGCTTTTTTAAGTTTTAGTAAATGAATAAGCCAAACGGCTTAAAATATATTTATTAAATTTTACTGATGATTCAGATAGGATTTCACGGTGCAGCAAAGACTGTTACCGGCTCAAACTTTTTAGTTAAAACAGAGAAAGGAAACTTTCTTGTAGATTGTGGAATGTTCCAAGGTCCAGATGTAGAGCATCGAAACTTAGCGCCTTATGCGTATAACCCAGCAGATGTAGATTTCGTTTTACTTACTCATGCACATATAGACCATAGTGGGATGCTTCCTAAGCTTTTTAAAAATGGTTTTAGAGGGAAAATTTACGCAACTAACCACACAATACAAATAGCTACCTTGTTGCTGATGGATTCAGCAAAAATTCAAGAAAATAACTATAAACTAGGAGAGCCATTTGGGAAATATACTGATAAAGTTGAGTATGTTTATAATACATACGATGCTGAAGAAACTACACATATGTTTGAAAGTGTTCATTTCGGAGATGTTGTTGAGCCTGTTCCAGGAATTAAAGTAAAGTTTATTAGAGCTGGACATATTTTGGGAGCAGCAAGTATTGAGGTAGATATTGAAGATAGTAATGGTGATAAAAAAGTTATGTTCTCGGGAGACATTGGAAGGCTTCAAAGTCCAATTATTGATACTTTTGATACAGAATATAGATCTGATCCTGATTACGTTTTAATCGAATCACTTTACGGAAGTAGTGTTCACCCAAATAGAAACGATAATGTTGAAGATATGATACGTGTTATTAATGAAACTTTAGATAAAGGAGGAAATGTTTTTATTCCAACTTTCTCTGTACAAAGAACCCAAGAAGTTCTACATGACCTAAAACTTGCTCAAGAAGCAGGAAAGCTAGATAAAGATCAACCAGTTTGGTTAGATAGTCCATTGGCTCAAAAAGTTTCTTATATTTATCTTACTGCTCTTACAGGAAAAGATGAGAGCTTGTTTACTTTTGATAGTTTAAGATTTGTTAAAAGAAGCCAGCAATCTAGAGCACTGACCAAGAAAAAAGGTCAGATTATTCTAGCAGGTAGTGGAATGGCTGATGGAGGTAGAATAATGAGCCATTTAACAGAAGGGCTTCTAAACCCTAAAAATACAGTTTTGTTTGTAGGTTATCAGGCAGAAGGAACAGTAGGTAGACAGTTAAAAGAGGGTGCTGAGTCAGTTTTGATTGGTAAAACAAAAGTTCCAGTAAAGGCAAATATTGTAGCCTATGAAGGATTCTCAGCTCACGGAGATAAGGAAGACTATAAAGCATGGATTAAGAGATTTAAAACAGACAAATTAAAAAAAGCATTTCTAATTCATGCTGAAGAGGACAGATCAGAAGCTTTTGATGATGAGCTGGATACTATTGGAGTAATAGATAGCTATATTCCTGATTGGAAAGAAGAGGTAACGCTAGACTAAATATGTCAAAGGTAACTAAAGAAGAAATACAGAAAATAGCTCATCTTGCAAAAATACACTTATCTGAAGATGAGCTAGAAAAATATTCTGCCGAGTTCAATAGTATATTAGATTACGTTTCACTTGTTATGGAATGTGATGTTTCTGGAATAAAAGATGAACATAATCTTTCTACCTATAAAGACAATGTCTTAGAGGAGGATGAGCCAGTAGATTTAGGTATAAGTAGAGAAGAGTATTTAAAAAATGCTACTGACGGAAGAAATAAGAATGGGTATATTAGAGTTAGTAAAATAGTTGATAAAGGAGATTAAAGATTAATCTTATCTCTTTTTTTATAAATTACTGGTTTTCCTGGTCTTACTATCGATTCAACTAGATAAGCTTCATTTGCTATAAAAGATGAAGTTTCATAATCATTTAGTTCACTTGTATATTTCTTAATACTCTTTCCAGTACTTTTAGAAGCATTTTCTTTTAGTCTTGCTAAAGTTACATGAAATGTTTTTGAAAATCTTCCTTTAACCCTTATAGTATCTTTTAATTTTAAATCTTTAATTAATTCGTGAAAATGATCTGAGGCATCTATTAAAGAATCTGTAGCTTCAACATTTGCCATTAGAACTCTTGGGAATGTGTCATATTTAAAACCAAATTGAAGTGCGTTGATATTGATTTCAACAGGCCCAGTTGCCTTCTGGGTACTGAAGATCTGTTTTCGAATTAACTCATAGCTATCCTCAGAAACATTACTTCCAATATATTTTAGTGTTATATGCATTTGATCAACAGGAGAAGGTCGTAGGTTTCTTTTGTGGCCAGAATAAAGTCTAAGATAATCTCTTAGTACGTCTAATGTTTCTTTTGGAGGAAATATACCTATAAATAATCTCATACAAGACTCATTTGATCGTTTTTATTTATTTTTGGTCTGTTCCACATCTTGGTATTTTCAAGCCAGAATATTCTTTTACTAAATTCTTCCTCCTCTCCCATACCTTTGATTACTGAGTCAGCCGTTCTTGCTTTAGCTGAGACATTATCTATATAAGTAAGTAGAATTGCTTCAGGAGTTGCTGGTAAAACTGGAGATCCATATTCATGTGTTCCGTGATGACTTAAAATTAAGTGTAAAACATGATCAATTATATCTTCATCTAATTTCATTTTCTTTGCATTTTCTTCAAACAATCTTGCTCCCATATAAATATGACCATGTAGTTGACCTTTTCTAGTATAGGGTACAGAAAGATTTTTACCATCAAGTTCAAAGATCTTTCCAATATCGTGTAATACAATGCCAGAAACTAATATATCAAAATCAACATCAGGATAGAATCTCTCTAATCCTTTTGAAATTGTTATCATTTCTAGAATATGTTGTATTAATCCTGATCTAAATTCGTGATGTACGGTATTCGCAGCAGGCCAGTACTTTAGATTATTCGCAATATCTTTACTTTCAACTATTGATAACAAGGTCTTGCTTAACAAATCATTAGAAATTTTTTTAATCTCTTCAATTAATTCTATATACATCTCTTCTGGATCAAACATACTAGATTCGACAAAATCCTCCATTGAGGATTCATCAACAGCGTCTAAATCCATAATTACTATCTGAGGAGCTCCTCTGTACTCATCTACTTTCCCAGAAATCGCCACTAGATTACCTTGTTTAATTGCTTTCGTACTTATATTAGGAATTACATCATGCCAGATTTTTGCAGCAACTTTACCTGTTTTATCACCAATTAATAGGTTGTAGTATGGATTTCCGTTTTTATCCTCACCTTTAACAGCATCGAAAACTGCAAAAGTCTCATTCTCAAATACCTGTTTTGTCTCAAGATCTTTTATATATAAAGTCTTCATTTGAAATACATTAATATCTGAATTATATCTTAATTAATAAGATCCGTATATTGTGAGAAGTAATGAAACCAAATAAACAATACTGCAATTATCTGTATAGCGATCTTAATTATTAAAATTATTACCTTTTCTCCTCGTAGCAAAATAGTATTTCCCAATATTTTAACAAAGTTCCATGAGATTGATATTAAAGTAACAATAAATAATGATATCCCAATAGCAAGTAGTGCCCCTTCCTCTCCTAAGAAAGTATCTTTAAGTAAAATAAATGCAACGTAAGGAATTGCTACAGATCTTAGAATAACCCAAAATAAAGTTTCAATCATTTTTTATTACTAATATCTTCAAGCGTTTTCTCCTCAAAGCTATCCTGACTCTTAGATGGCATAACACCTTTAATTCCATAAATAGCAATCTGTCCAAAGTTCATTTTGTATGCAACTATACCTGTTACAATCAACAATGAACCAAAAATTATGTAATGAGAAGGATCTGTCATTAAAGCAGTATTTGGGGTTTTCCCAGGTTGTTTTTTCTTTGGTTGTTGTATTGTTGTTGTACAAGTTACTGCAGTATTTACTTCATGACTTGAAACATTATTTTCATGTCTTACAGTTGCTTCATTATCAACACCTCTCTGTCTAAAATTAGGTACTAATGCAGATGGTATTGTTATATCATATGTAAATGTCTTTGATTGACCTGCAGAATATGTTCTTTCCGCAACAGAACCAGTCCAAGTTATTTGTCCAGATGAGTATGATCCATAAGCAGGATTAATATTTTGTGGAGTAATTCCACTTGAGATTAAATCCTGATCGATCGCGTCAGTTACATTAGTAATTACTCCTTCAACTGGTCCAGTATTTGTTACCCTTATTGTATAGTTAATTCTTGCATCACCATTAGATAAACAGACTTCAGCTGAAGCCTTAATTATCGAGAATACAGTTGACTGTGTAGTTGTTGAAGATACATTTATATCCTCCTGGCAAGCAGATATACTTATTGCAGAACTATCAGTGCCATCTAAAAGCACCCTAACTGAATAATCTCCATCAGCTACTTCTGAGCCATCCGTATTTGCAGCCTCCCAAAGGAATTTATAGGTTTTTACAGATCCTGTATCGTTTGAGGCTGGAGTCACTGATGGTCTTACTAATGTACTTGATTCGTTGTTAGCATCTCTTCCTACAGGAGATTCCGCTGGACCAACTCTTAGTAAGATTGAAGGAAAAGGATCACCAGTACCAGCTTCAGTATATTGTAAAGTATATTCCACAACATTTCCTACTCCTGTTAAGATTGGATCAGGACCATTTTCTGTAAGAGCTATACATGCTGAAACTATATTATTACAGCTAGTGTCACAGTTATCTTCACCAGGAGCATTATAATCACATTCTTCAGGCCCGTTTACTATTCCATCACCACAGTAGTTACATGAATCTGCAGGTGTAGGTGGACTTGAAGCAATACCTCTACATTCTGAAATCAGTATGTTTGAAGAACAATCTCTAAATGTATCTGCTCCGTTAGCCGTTCTTTCGCAAGTTTCACCTGTTTGACAAACCGAATCTCCACAATATGGATCAGGAGTGTTTGAACAAATACAATCAGAATCATTTAAACAAATTGGATTTTGACATGTTCCATTTATGCAACTTGTTCCATCTGCACAGTTTTCTTGAGTACATGCTCTATTGCAAATTGGTAAAGTTACATTACACTGACAGTCATCATCAGTTGGACAAGCAGGGTTTCGACATACACCATTTATACAACTAGTACCATCAGCGCAATTTTCTTGAGTACATTGTTGACTACAAACTGGCTGTTGTACTTGAGGACTACATATGCAATCACTTTCATCAGGACAGCTAGGATTTCTACACACACCATTTATACATGAAGTTCCATCAGAACATGTTCCGTTAGGACATTGTTGTGAACAGACTGGCCCTTGTGGATCAGGGTCCGGTCCTGGATCAACTGGAGGCGTATCATTATCAGTTGCTCCACAAGAATCACCAGAGACGTCTTCAAAGCATGTAATCGTACCAGCTGTATAAACGCCTCTTACTGTGACACCATCTTGGTGAGGGCAGAAACAGTTTTGGTTACCATTGCATCCCACAAAACCTCCTTTTTCAGATTCTCCAGCACTTATTCTTGTTACTCCAACACACGAGCCTCCAGGAGTAACTCCAGCACTTTGTACCTGATAAGCACAAGCGTCAGCATATGCACATGTTGAATTTGCAATTGTTCCGTTATTACAAACTTTACCAAAACCATCTTGACAACCAGTAATATCATTATCACAATAGTAACGTCCACTAACACAACTCCTAGTAGGATCAGAATCATCGACTAACTGTCTACATCTAAAAGTAATACATGCCCAACCAGCAGCACACTCACTATCACTTAGACAGTCAACATCACTTGCAGCTGGAGTAATACATGTCTTTGTTAAAGTACTACAAACTTGTCCGCTTGGACAATCTGAATCAAAAGAACATCCATCTATACTAGTACCTGTAGCCACACAACGGTTTCCTTCACAAATTCTACTTAAACATTCATCATTGGCCCCACAAGAAGCACCGTTTGCTAAAGCAGGTACACATTGACCACCAGCAGTGTTTAAGTCACACCATTGACCAACATTACAGTCAGATCTTCTCCTACAAGTTTTTGCACAAAGACCGTTTAAGCAATTTCCATTGAGGCAAGCTTCATTACTTATACAAGATTGATTTTCTGCTCTTTTTGCTTCACATGATTGTGATCTTGGATTACAATAGGTATTCCCTGTACATAAGCCTGGATTAGAAGAGCAATCTACATTGCCACCACCACCACCTCCTCCTCCTCCTGAACCACAATCAGTCGGACAAGGTCGAGCTCCATTTGGACCCTCATCAGATTCACAGCTTCCATTTCCACAAACAGATCCTTGAATTGGAGATAACTTACATGAACACTTTATTCCACTAACTCCTCCTATGGTATCGTATCCATTACTTATACAAGTTCCAGCAGCTCCATTTTTAGAACAACTTTGACCTACATTATTGCAACCATTTTCTTTTATAACACATCCAAATCCATTATTAGGTACACATGAGCATAGAGTTCCTGTTGTTCTTGAACATATACAAGATCCACCAGAGATAGCTACAACCTGTCCAACAGATGAACATGCACCATTATTACCTGCCCCCTCACATCTGTTTGGATCAGCACCACCTCCTCCACCTCCGCCGCCACCACCACCTCCTTGATGTCCTTGGCAAGCAACATTATCTCTACATCCACAATCATTTGGTCCACACCCTGGTGGAGGATCCCCTGGTCCGTAAGACCAACCGTCTGGGCAGGATCCACCTCCACATGCAGCAACACTTATATCATCAGGCTGAGTTGCAATATTTGATTGGAAAAATAAGAAGGAGAGTATACCTCCTATAAAAAGTACAACAATCCCTAGCAGTAGTATTACCTTATTATTCATTATTATATACCTATACTAGCAGCAAATCTTGCTTGCTTAACAATTAAATCAACAAATGAACTTAATTCTTCAACGAATATATCGTTATCACTTACTAGTTGATTACATTCAACTCCATCCAAACTATATTCAATTTGAGCATACTCAAATTCATTATCTAACTGAAACATATTTGTAATGCATCTATCTTCTTCAACTCCAATAAAATAATCAGTATTATTAGTAGTTCCTTCATCAATAATTGAATCAAAACTATTAATTCTTGAATATAAAGCTTCTCGACTTTCAGCAATCTCAGAATCTATATCGTATGTAAACACACTAAACCTTAATTTAGAATTATTCCCAAAGTTATAAGTACAGGATAATGGAAGATATTCTAAAAGACCAAGCTGTTCTAAATTATTTTCAACAGAGATAAAGTTATTAAACATATTTGTTCTAAAAGAGTTACTACTAATAAAACTTCGATTTAAAATATCTTCACACTCAGTTAAACCAAATCTAAGATAGACCTGTTCATATATATCTCTAGTAGCTGCCTCTCCAAAGCCAGCAACCCCGACATCTTCGTTTTGAGAGGTTCCTTGATCATTTAGAGATAAAGCTATGAAAGTAGATACTCCAGCTAAAATAAGAGTAAGTAATAAAAGCACCCCAATTGTTATTTTTTTTCCGGTAGACACAAGTTAGAATAAAATTCCTAAGTTATCTATAACTGTATATACCAAGATATAGCAGATGATAAACAGTGTCAATAAAGACAATGGTTTAAATATTTTTGAAATTCTACCTTCGCTTTTGGAAACTTCAGCAGAGTAAATAAATTTCTGATTGAAATCGTTTTTCAATAAAATTGAAAAAGCAATCCACCAAATAAAAATTGCAAAAATTGAAGGGTAAATAAAAATTGATAAAACTGGAATAAAGACTATAGTTGTTGCGAGACTTATCTTAACTAAAAGAGCTTTGTAGGATTCAGCTTCTTTCAAAAGTGATTTAATAGCTTCAATAATTCCATAAGAATATAAAATAGTGTAAGCAACTAAACCTATTATTCCATTAGCTATAAGAACAGAAGAAAAGAATGGAAAATTTGAAGAAGTTTGCCCAGCTCCAGTTCCAGTTATTAATGTAATTAAATCATCGTTAACTCTAGTATATGCAAGTTCATAACTAGAAATTATTTCACTAAATATAGATGTTCTTGTACTATCATTTATTATAAATAAAGCCAAAATTAAAATTGATATTGGTAGAATTATCAGTAAAGGTAATAAAGTTATTTTAAGAAATCTATTAGCTTGTTCAACAGAAAAAATATTTCTTAGGTTTAACATAAACTTTTTGATATTCGTAAAGTAATTTTTTAAATACATACTAATAAACTCAAATTGAAAAGAAAACACAAAGTAAGAGATGATTAAAGAAGTTATAACAACAGCAGAGAAGTAGATAGTATATGCATCCTCAAACCAAACAAAGTTATAGATTTTATTCAAGCTAAACCCTATTAAAAGCAAAATCAAAAACTTCCATAATCTAGAATTTGTATAGACAAAGAAAGAAAGTAGAAATGGAATGCTAAAAATAAATACAAACAGATTTAAAGATAGTGAATTATCTAATAAAGCAACTATATTGAATAGAAAGAAACTGGAAGCCATTATCTTAAAAAGTCTAGTTTTAGATCCATTCTGGAATTTTTCAAGATTTATTAAATAGTAAACTGCCATTAGCATAATTATAGTAAGCCCTGCTAACCCCTTTATTCCAGCCTCAGAAACATCCCCAAAAGTGTTTTCAGATGATTCGTAATCAGTGAATACTAAAAATGCTGATGATGCAGTAACTAATAATCCAAATATTAAAACTGTAAAAGAACCTTTAGGATCAATCACTCTATACTTCGGAGAAAAGAATACTTCAAAAAGATAGAAAGAACCTGTTATTAACAATCCTATAGTTACGAACGCTAGTAACGATCCTTCTAAATTGACTTTAGAAATATATTCATAGAAATACATAGAGATTGGAAGAAAAAGTAAAACAAGTAGAAAGCTCAGTGATCTAAGGCTTGTAGAAATCTCTAAAACTCTTTGTGAGAAAGTTAAGTTTTTTCCTAGACCAGGAACTAGTATTTTATATGCTCTATCTGAAAATTGGAACTTGAATGTGTATTTTCTCATTTCCTAAAGAAATTAAAATCTAATGAAGCTATAATTATTAAAGTTTTTAGAGATTAACATGACAAATGGATAATAGTAAACAGCTTTTGAGTTTTCCTAGATATATATTCTTTTCTATTGCTATTGTACTTGGTGTGTATTTAAGTGTTGAGGAATATACATTCGCAAACAATATAAGGAATTCTATAATATTTTTCTTTGCTTCAATATTTATATTTTTTGTAGAAATAGTTCTACTTTATGGAGATTTATTCAAAATTAATAACTTAAGTTTTAGGGATAATAACAAACCATTGAAAAAGTCTTTTCTGTTTAACGCTATTTTTTTACCTATAGTTAATCTCATAATTTTAATGATCTATGGGTTAAGTGGAGGAACTGGCTTTGATTACCTAATTTCATCGTTAATAACTTTTATTGGATTTGTGTTTCTTTTTAATTACATTCATTCAAATCATGAAGAAGAGATGAAAAACAAAGCTTTTGAAGGGGTTGGAACTGATATTCATAAGCTGATTCTAGTTTATCTATTAGCTATGACTGTACATAATCTATTTAGAGAGAGTTTAAGTTTATGGGCATCATTTATAGCTTATCTTTTATTTTTTATTATTTTATTCTTTTTACTTCTAACGATTAATTATTATAGGAGAAACAGTAAAAATGAGATTTTTATAAATGCAGCATTTGGCTCATATGTATCGTCCCTAACACTCTTAATACTTAATATTGTTTTCGAATCAGTCCCAAGTTACTTTATTGGTCTATATGTACTAGTTGTTCTATACTCAATTCTGGCTTTAACTGAAACATACTATGAAACAAATAAACTTGAATCTTCAGTTTTAGGGAAGTATCTCAGTATGGTATTATTGGCAACAGCTATACTTATTTTAGGTAGCTAAATTTAATGAAGTCTCGGAGGTCGTCTAATGCTCAATAAGACAATGAATTTATGAATGAAATGAAATAAATTCATAATGTCGCATTAGTCCCGATAAATGCAAAGCATTTGATCGAGGGTAGGGCTTAGCATAAACTTTAATAACTCTTTTTGTAATCGGAGGTCGTCTAATGGTAGGACTTTAGTTTCTGGCACTAACAATCGGGGTTCGAGTCCCTGCCTCCGAATATAACTTATGCTTTAACAAATGAAGGCAGCATTATTTCCAGGGTATGGTACTTCGATACATGATTATTCTAAACTTATAAATCTTCTAGAAGAACATTACATAATAATTGAGACCTACAACTCTAATTCCAACTACGACATGATAATTTGTCACAGTCACGGAAGTGCTCAGGTAATTAATAAGATTAATGAAAACGAAATAACAAATGCCCTAAATTATTATTCATTAGTCCTTGTGCATCTTTACCTAAGTTAACTTACAAGCTAACTATTAAGGCTGTAATTGGTTATGTTATGTCAAAAATAAAGTTAGGAGAGTTTAGTGCTTTATTAAAAATGCAAAAAAGAAATTTTAAGAAAGTGAGTAGTATAAAAAAAATATTTAAACCACATGATATATTAACAATTTTTACAACTAGGGACTCGCTAATATTCATTAATAAACAAAAAGAGTTCCTGAGGTTTTTACCATCAAATGTAAGTAAAATTGAGATTGACTCAGATCACAATTTGTTAGATGTTAACTTAGAAATGATAAGAGATACGATTATTGGCTTTATAAATTGTAAGTAATTTATACCTACTAAAGTAGCACTAACATTCTTACGAGAAGTTGGGGTCTGGGGGTCTTAGCAGTCAACCATGCGAGCAAGTCAGACTTGCTAAGCCCCCAGGACTTTTTGTATACTTTTTGGTCACAAAAAGTATTATTAAACTTTTTCTTATCCCTGTACTTTTTAAAACTAAAAAGTACCAAAAAGTTTTGGGAAGAATTCTAGCCTATCTCTCAGTTACTCTTTGAGGCACGCTTGACAAGGAAAATTCTCCCCCTGCCTACCGGTAGGCAGGCAAACCCCTCATGATACTGTTACTTTATTTTGCTAGTTAGGAAAGGTAAGTATAAATTACTTAAAGTTAAATAACTCAAATACAATATCCTTATCCTTAACTCCTTTCGCAGCAAGACCTTTATACAAACTATCTCTCATTGGTTTTGGTCCGCAAATTAAGAATACAGTATCATCAACTCCTTCTATCCATTCTTCAATTTGATTAGCATTAAGAAAACCTTGTTTATCTGAAATATGCTGAATTGTATGTAGATGATCGTTATCTTCTCCATAGGATTTAATTTCTTCTTTAAAAACAGCCTGTTTTTCTGTGTTATCAGAATAAATTAAATAAATCTTATCGCAAGTTTTCTTGTATTGTTCCTCTATAGCTTTACTTAAAAAAGGTGTTACTCCAATTCCTCCACCTATCCAAACTTGTTTTTTTGATTCCCTTAAGTGATCAGAGTGGAAATGACCATACGGACCAGCAACTTTTGCTATGTCACCTATTTCTAACTTATTTAAAGAAGAAGACCAATCGCCTAATTTTTTTATAGAAAATTTCAAGTTATCAGATTTTGGATCAGATGACATTGTATATGGATGAGGCTCCATAAATACTTTTGAATTTGTAAACTGAATAAATGAGAACTGACCAGCTTTAAATTCTAATTTCTTTCCTATTGGTTTTAAAAATACTTCAAACAGCTCCGCCGTTTTTTTTATATTAATAACCTCGTATTTATAAACGGGTCCTATAAAGTCATAAAGAAAAACTTTATATATAAATGAAGCAAGCCCTAGAAAAGCCCAGAATAAATACCAAGCCTCTAAAGGAAGATATTCATTGTTAGAACCTGCAAGTAGGGTGTGAACTGAAATAAGAAGTAAAGGAATTCCAATGAAGCTATGTACTAATTTCCATATGTAATAAGCAACTTTTTGGTTACTTGCAAAGAGCATTAGTATTGTAAACAACCAAAATCCAGCAATTCCAAGGTTTTGTCCGAATGAATTTGAGTAGTAAGGTATGAAATAGCTTCTAAAAAATTCATCATTACTTATAGTCTGTAGTGCTAGAAATATAGGATGTGAAAGAATAAATATAAAAGCAATAATACCTGTATACATGTGAACTCTATAAAGTTTATCAAGTCCACCAACTATAGCTTCAATTATTTTTACTCTTGTTGCAAGAATGTAATTTAAAGATAAAAATATAATCGCCAGAAAACCTGAAATTTGTCCTAGGTATCTAAAAGTTTGAGAAGTTCTAATTTCCTGTCCATAAAAATTCTTTTCTAGAAACCACAAAATTACAGTCATCAATACTATAAAAGCATAAATGAATATGACCCTTTGCCAAATTTCAGTTCTTGAAGTTTTCAAAAAATTTTATTAATAAGCTCCAATATATGGTACATAAGGTCGGGGATTTATTGCAACAGATTTGTACCATAAAATAAAATGAAGATGAGTTCCTGTGCTATTTCCTGTTGTTCCCATATACATAATTGGTTGATTTTGATCAACAACATCTCCTGCTTTTACATAAAACTCTCCATTTCCGTGAAAGTATTCAGTTTTAATACCACTACCGTGATTTATTCTAACCATATAACCTTGTCCTTGAGAAGCCCAACCAGCATATTCTACAACCCCATCGGCGACAGAGACAATTGGACACCCCCCTCCTTTAGCAAGGTCAACACCATTATGATATGAAAGAAATCCCCTTGAGAAGTTGTATCCAGAACAATCTGGATGACTAAGAGGATCTATGAATGCACCTACAAGCTGGTCTAAATTAACTTCAGTCGTATCGTTAAGAAGTGCAGTATTTCCATCTGGAATAAATAAAAGTTGTCCAACTTCAAGTTCAAAAGGTGGTGTTAAAGCATTGAACTCAATAATATTAAATCTATTAGCTTCTGTATTTCCTTCGCTAGCATACCTTTCTACAATTGAGTCTATATCCTCACCAGCCCTTACTTCATGTACAATTCCATTTATATCTGGTATTCGAAGAACCCACCCTGCCTCAATCTGTTCTCCAAGGAATAGGGAAGAGTACTCTTTCGCGTTAGCTGACTGAATAGTTTGTTTATTAACTTTATACTTTTCCTCGATTTCTGCTAAAGTTTCTCCTTCCTTAACAACATGTTCCTGCCAATTTACTGTTAGTACATTATCTGTTGATGATAGGAGTACAGTGTCGATAGATCCACCTTGTTGTAATAAATCGTCAGTTCCAACTATATTTGAGCCTACTAATAATGAACTGGTTTGTGATTCAGTTAAACTAGAGACACGCAATAAAACTCCAGTCAAAGTAATCAAAACTGTCGTTAAAATCATGAACGTGTGGGAAATGTTCTTATAAAAGTTACTTCTACCCCAGAAAAGTCTACTCACAAACTTATTTTTTATATATGCATAAGTTTTACCAAGAGATTTCTTAGATGTATTATTCTTTTGTTTGACTCTTGACCGATTCTTAAAATCTGTCGGAAGCTGTTTGCCTAGCTCTATTTTCGAGTTTTTATTCATCATATGCTTTAACAAGCAAAATATTTTATCATAAATATTTAACTTGCGTTGAATAGCTAAAGACATCTAAAATAAGAACATGAGTATTCAAATTGGAAAGGTAAAGAAAGTCAGCTGGTCGAAGAAAATGTCTTCAAGAATTAGGTCTATACAGGTTGATACAAAGCATTATTCCATAGTGCTTGTAATAGCAATATTGTTAACAATATCTTTTTCTATTGTATTTTCGTTAATTAAATCAAAGCTTGAGCATACATATATTGTTTCTGCCAGTGATGATATTCAATTTATATCTGGATCAGAGATAGAAGTTGAAGGTGAATCTCTTAAAGAACAGTTTAAGACTTACAAAGTTCATAACTCTTCATTCAAAGCTGTAGATAAAAGAATATATGTTTTAGATGAGTATTTTAAGAGTAGAAACTCTCCACTATATGGACAGGCAGTTCATTTTGTAGAAGCGTGCGACAAGTATGGTGCTCCTGTTGATTGTATTTCAACAGCTGCGATAGCAAGACATGAAACAGATTTATGCAACTATTACAACTCAGCAGATTACTTTAACTGTATGGGTTGGGGTGGAGCCGGCCCACACAGAATGAAATTTAGTAGTTTTGAAGAACATATTTATAGAGCAACTGATGTTCTTGTTAATCAATACGGTCCAGAGTATATGGACGATCCAAGATTAATGGAAAGAGTTTTTTGTGGGCCTCAAGATGAGTGTATAAACTGGGGGAATAGAATTTTGTTTTTTATGAGACAGATAGATGATTTCTCAGAGTCTTTAGGTGTTGGAAGGCTTACAGATTTAAGAGATGATGGGCTTAGATACTAGTTTATACTAATCAGGAAAGGTAATTTCTTTGCAGCACCTATTCTAAATTCTTTATTTTCATTTGAATATAAAGAAACTGAGGATCCACCATCAAGGTTAATAGCTGATATGGTTTTATTTGAAAGAGATGGAATTGTAAGTATTATTTCTGACAATTCTTTTAAAGAGTATGTTTTTGAGGTAGCTAAGAAGAATACACTACCTTCACTAGTAACCCCTAAAACCGATCTTCTATGATCTGAATTACCGTTTACAGAATTTTCAATAAGTGTATGTTGTATCTCATTGTCTCTTATTATTAAAGGTCCTGTTTGAAAATAGGTGGAAGCATTTTTAGCTTTATTATTTAGAATTTCATCCTTTGTTAGAAAGTAAATAGAATCACTTATCTCAACAATATGTGTTACTTGATTATCTGAAAAGCTTAAAGGAACTTTTTCTTCTCCATTAATAAAGAGAAAACCTGCATGAGATTTGTCAGGTAAAAAATATCCAGCATTTATTATAGTATTGCCATTATTAAAATCTTCTGTTGGAATCAAATCTTTGTTATCGATAAGATTTATTTCTGAGAAATTTATAAATTCAATGAATTTTATTCCCTTATCTTTATCCGAATAGTAATACTTGTTTTCTTCAATAATCTCTTCATATAGGTTGTTTTCTTCTGATCCAGAAGTAAACTCTAAATCCTGTAATCCAGTAAGAAAAAACAAGCCAATTCCAACTATTATTAAGAATGATATTAACTTTTTCATACTATTGATTTTACCAAAAATTAAGTAAAGATCCTTTCAGGTATATCTATTGTAAAGGAAATATTATCTTTTACTCCGTAACCTTGATTACGCCATTCATGAATTTTTTCTAGTATTTTATCTTTTAGGAATATTCTTGCTGATTCTAAACCAGTAATCAATTTTCTATTTATAGAGAGATACTTAAAGGGAAAAAAGAAAATCTTTCAACTACTGACAGGTTTTAATTACATGTTTTCTCGAGATATTTTCTAGCAAATATAGAAAAGTCTTTTATATCCACAATTCCATTCTCATCATTATCTATATAACCACAACTGTTAATATCCTCATCTTTTTCAGCATTTTCAATGTCACATATAGCATTGTACTTTCGTGCAAAAGTAGCAAAATCAGCGATAGAAATTTCATTATCCCCATTTGCATCTAACCTACCACATCCATAAATCAAGCTACTATCTCTATCCTCATTATTTTCATCGTCGCTATGAGTACTGTTAAATCCTGGATTAACATTTTCTGCTAATTCATAATTTTCAAAGCTGACTGCTCCTGTATTTATTCTTTCTGTTCCTGCATTATTGAATATATCTTCATCATAATCTTCTGTTTCAATCCAGTTACTTCTTATATCAACATCATTAGGATCAGCTGCTGTAAATCCTATAGACATTCCAGGAGCAGTATTTATATTTGTACCATCAATATCATTAATTATATTGTCTTCTACTATTACTCCTCTTGAGCTGTTATCAAAGAATATACCGTGGTTTGGAGCATTATACTGTGGACATGGATTATCATAATTTGGACCATTAACATCATAAATTAAGTTCTTGCTAATTATTACATTTGGATTAGCTCCAACAGCGTAAATTGCACCAGCATCACAAAGCATATTAGAAATATTATAAATTTTGTTTTCTGTTATATTAATATTTCCCTGAAAATGTTCCTCAGGGCCATAAACAAACCCTATCGAAATTCCAGTATATGGAAGATTAGTAACCACATTATTTAAAATTTCAATTTCTTTACTCCAAGCTTGAAATATACCAATTCCATCAAGGGTATAATTTCCACAATTTTCAATATAATTATTTGATATTGAAACGTTATTAGTACCGTTATCTTGGAACTTTTGAGCTTGTTGACCTACAAATATACAGGTAGCTCCTACATCTGAGATATCATTGTTATCTACATTAACGAATCTACTTTGATCTGAAACTGCAATTGCATTTCCAAGGATATGCTTAAACGTGTTTTTTGTAATATCAATATTTTCACCAAATAAGATTTCTACTGCACTCTTGTTCCTACCTGTAAAAGTTAAACCCGCTTGTATACCATAGTGTGTATCATCTGAAAAATTATAACCAGCCATGTATTCGAAATTTATTCCAGAAATGCTTACATTTCTAACAGGTGAACCAGAAGTTCCTTTTATTAAAATGAAATTGTCTAGAATAGGGATTTCAATTTCAAGTTGAGTTGGATTCTCTGAACTTTTCATTCTTAAACTTCTTGTTGCAAGATCAAATGCCCAAACTTTATCAAACCTATCAGGGACAGAATCTAAATCAATATTTTCTAAAAATAGCCTCATACCTGCATTTGGAGGATTAAATGTAGCATCAACAAAATGAGCAGGTTTAGTAGTATTAATATTTCCGTTTTGGTCAACACTTTCTATAGCTACTCTTGAAGTTGTCCATTGGATTAACGATACTAATTCTGAATCTCCATTATTAAAAGCCTCTATAGGTAGATTTAAATTACCTACTTTTATACTAGACCAATCTGCAGATACTTCTTCGGCTCTTAAAAACTCATCATCTTCGTAGGGATATCTTGAGTTTTGTAATTTAACATCATCAATATAAACAGATCTTGGTCGCTTCTCTGCCTTCCCAAAAAGCGGCCAAATATCTTCCAAGCTTACCTCCCAAACATTATTTCCAATATTTACCCATTCAGATTGAATATTTCTTGATCCTAAAAAAGTTACATTTTCATTTGGATAGGGTTTTATCGAAAGAGAGTGGTCACTATTTTGGAAAGTATCATCGATAATTACTGGACTATCTAATCTATAGATACCCTCACGTAATATTATTTCAATGTCAGATTCTTGTCCTTCTCGAACATAGTTTTTAGCTAAGGTAATTGCCCTATTAAAGCTTAGAACTGGAGAATCAATTAACCCTGAATCTGAATCATCTCCCTCAGGTGAAACAAAAATCTGAAAATTACCATCAACTGAAGAATTACTTCTATCAGAAACAGATATCGAATTAAGTTCTATATTATTTCTTGATTGAAAAAAAATTAAAGCTCCGATAATTAAAATAATGCTTATACATACAGTATATAAAATTAAGAATTTTTTCATCTTTAAGGAAAATGCAGAACTAAATATGAATTACAATAAATCTATCAAATTTACACTTTAAAGCCAAGTTCACCTTACAGAATTTAGGTTTTTTCGATTCAAAAAAATATAGAGCAAAGAATATAAGCTGACTATTCATGAATTTAGAAGGCTAGATTCTAGATATTAGAAGGAAATACTTACTAGAAAATTAGTTTAATTGTTGATATTGATCAGTAATTATTTTATTCACTTTCATAGGTTTTTAGATAGTTCTCAAAACCCATCTGAAAATAATCAAATAGGTCTGGATCCGTATGAGATAAAATACCTGGAAGAGGTATATTTTTCATTCCAAGTCCTTCTCTCCAAACTGTTCTTACCTCTTCCTTAAGTTCATAATCATTAACTACCTTTAATGTAAATCCAGAATAACCTATAAATATAAATAGAATAACTAAAATAAAAACTCTTACATATGATGGAAGTTCTTTAATTTTTTTAAGTAATTTTTTCACTATATAAATATAAAAAATGATAATTAAGTATAGTGATTTTATATCTTTGAAAGAAACTAAGCATTGTATTGTAATACAAAAAGCCTTATGAAAAAATTTTTAGTATTTCTTTATAGAAACAGATTTAATTTTGTTAAGTTAATTACCTTCTACAAACATCAAAATACATTTGTTTAAATGATTAATAGTATATTTTATTATTGCAAAACGAAATCCAATTTAAGAAAAAACATTGATATTTTTGAGAGCGTTAATTAAGGTATCAATGTCGTCTTTAGTGTTATATATTTGAAGCGATACTCGTATCGAAGAAATATTATTATGGGTACACATTCTTCCCGATCGAATGTAGATGTTTTTTTGATCAAGATAATCAGCAATATCTTCAGATGAGATATTATTAATACTAAAAGAAATAATACCGTGAGCTTTCTCACACTTACATACTGCTACTCCTTTATTAAAATGAATACCATCTAAAGTTTTTAAATTGTCAAGTAAATAATAAGTTAAACTATTTATCTTTTCTGAAATAACACTTCTTCCACCAATACTTTCAATGAAATCTACTGCAAATCCCATAGAGATTATTCCAATTAGATTTGGAGTTCCATTAGTGAAATAATCTTTATTAGTAATTTT
>CAYTGI010000001.1:109319-111357 GCA_964437465.1 uncultured Candidatus Saccharibacteria bacterium
TACGAATTCTACTACTCAAATAGCAAAGCCCATTCCCACTAAAAGCGAACATCTTACTTCCTGAAAAGAAAACTACATCAGCATTTAATTCCTTTAGATTAAGTTCTATATGGGAAACAGCTTGTGAAATGTCAACTATTCTTAGTACTTCATTAGGAATGTATTTGTTTAACTCCTCGATTCCCATTTCAAGACCATATATGTTATGAACATAATTAAGAACAACAACTTTAGTTCTTTTTGAAATTTTCCTTTTAAAATCAGATGTCTTATAGTCTCCTGCAAAGCTAGTTTCGAAATTTACTATATTTAAGTTAATTCCAACCTTTTTGAGTTGTTTTTGAATTGAATACCATGGATCAATAATAGATTTGTGATCTTCTCTACACAATAGTATTTCATCTCCATCTTTAAATACCTTTTCAGCAAGTTCTAAAGAAATAAATTCTACTGCTGAACTAGACCCATTAGTAAAAAAAATATCCTCATTATTTGTGTTTAAAAAATTTGAAAATTTATCTTTGACCTTTTGTATCTCTCTTTCAGAATGTCTAGCTAGCTTATGTGAGGACCTATTAACATTTGAGTAACTAGTTTTAATATATTGATTAACATTCTTCATAACATAAGCAGGAATCTGTGTTAAAGAAGCAGAGTCAAGATAAACTCCTTGAAGATTATCAAAAATAGGAAAGTTATTTTTATAATTCTTATTGTCGTCCACCAACAGTATCTCTGTAACCCGTTATTCCATATTTTAAAGATGTAGCGTTAAATCCCTTTGAACTTAAGTAGCCAGCTACTTTTTTAGATTGCTCACCCACTGCACATATAAATAAATATTTTTTATCTTTAGAAAATGGGATTCCGTTTTCTAAAATTTCTTCAAGTTGGATAATTGGGAAATTAATTGAGTGTCGTAGGTTGTATAAGTTAAATGCAAAGTTGCTTCTAATATCAAATACTACTATATCTTCAGAGCTACTTAAGCTATCGTAGTCATTTGGCTCAACTTCTTTCACATTTTTCACTTCGGATTCCTCCAAATTATTCAGTGGATTCAACTTGGTTTTTAAGCCAAAAAGTTCAGGCATTCTCTTTGATATATATGACAAATACCATTCAAACCTATCACATACAATAAATACTGCTTTCTTCCTTTTAGTAAGATCTTGATCTATTCTAGATAAATACTGTAAAGAACCTTGAAAGCTTGAACCACTTGTAGGTCCTGCTAATATTCCACACTTTCGAATTAAAACTAGCATTTTGGATAAACTTTCTTTTGAGCCTACTTCTTCAATCTCGTTATAAAAATCCTTTTTAAACAATCCAACCTCTAACATTTCATCCATATTTCTTATGCCTGGAAAAAAGTCACCTTTTTCTCCTACAACACCAATTAATTTTAAATCAGGGTTTTTCTCTTTTAAGAATTTAGCAGTTCCTCTAGTAGAGCCTGATGTCCCTATACCTCCTATGAAGTAATCTATATTTCCTAAATCATCATAGATCTCTCTTCCAGTAGTAGAATAATGTGTATCAATATTCTTTTCATTTACATATTGGTTTGTATGAAAATATCTATCAGGACTTTCATTCATCATCTCTTCAATTAATACCAAAGGGTCAGTACTTGGGTCTGAAGGATCGGGACATTCTGATAATCCTGGTAATTCAACAATTTCCGCTCCTAAAACTTGTAAAATGTTTTTAACTTCAGGAACTTTTATTCTATTAGTAACAGTTTTAAATTCAATATTATTTATACTAGCAATTGATGCTATAGCTTTAGCAGTATTTCCGCTTGAAGATTCAATAATTGTTTTTTTGCTTTTTCTCAAACTTTCTAATTCATCTTGAAGCATTCCTAAGCCAACTCTATCTTTTACAGATCCAAAAGGGTTGTACAGTTCAAGCTTTGCGTATAAATCTATGTTTTTCAATCCATGAATTTCTTCAGGCATTTTTAATAGAGGAGTTTTACCGATTAATTCAGTTACAGAATTAATAACCATATTTATAGTAAATAATATCT
>CAYTGI010000002.1:0-1415 GCA_964437465.1 uncultured Candidatus Saccharibacteria bacterium
TCTACATCTAAACCTAAAACAACTTGGTTTGGTTCATTTTCTTCTGGGACATATGTAAATGAAAATAAGGTAACAGTTAACGCCATTAACAGTATTCCTGTTATTAAAAAATTTCTTTCCTTTATATCCATGAATTTTAATTAATTAAATCATTATATGTTTTCTCGTCCCCATTTTAAAGCTTTTGCCATCCAAATCAACTCTTCGTAGCTCTGTCTTACGTATTCTACATAATCAATGTTCTTAATTTGGCCATTATCATCAAACAGATCTCCTACATTGGGAAATTGTATATCTTTAAATGTAGCTACTAAACCTAGTTCTCTAACCACTGGAACTAATGACTCGATAGCTCTAACACCTCCCCAATTTCCTGATGACACTCCTGCGAATGCTACTGGTTTATGAATGTACTTTTTCAACTCACTGTCTAAAAGTCTCTTTAACGAACTTGGAAAGCTATGATTGTATTCAGGAGTTACGATAAAAAAACCATCCGATTCTTCTACAATTTTTGAATATCTAGGATCTTTTACTTCATCGTCATTACCATCAAACGGAAGATCAAAATCTAGAGGATCTACAAATATAACTTCGATTCCATCTATTTTTTGACCAACTTCAAATACATATTTAGAAGCATGAATTGACTTTCTTTTTTGTCTAGATGTTCCTTGGATAACAGCAATTTTTAGTGGCATTTTTCTTTAGTAACTAATGAACTTTAACAGAGATAGAAGTTTTTATCGACTCCAAAAATTCTAACTCGGACAGATTTTTGAGATAATTTTGTAACCTTTTACTTTTTTCTTAGTATAGAGTTAGAAGAGCTCTTAAATTTATGGAGTCGAGAAACATCGATATATCTCGGTTGTTTTTAGAAAATTACAAACAGATATACAATTATGTGCTTTTTAGGATTAACGGAATTAAAGAGGATGCTGAAGATATTTCTCATGAAGTATTTTTAAAAGCTGCTAAATATTCTTATTCTTATGATTCTAAATTTGGTACCGAAAAAACATGGCTTTTTACTATAGCGAGGAATACTTTAAAGGATTACTATTCAAAAACGGTTAAAAATAATACTTTAGATCTTTCTGAGATCGAGGAAGGGTTGATAAAAGATAGTAAACAATTTGAATTTATAGATAAAGATATTTTGATTTATTTTCCTGCGATTGCTAACTAATATGAAGAGAGCCTAAAAGGCTCTCTTTTTTTTAAAATCTTGTATCATAAAAGTACCCAATTGTATTAAAATCATAAAGAATACTTTATTAAAAATAGTTTAATGATTCAATTTTTTTACACTAACCTAGTAAAACCTGTTTTTTTCAAAATGGATCCAGAAAAAGTCCACGATAAGATTTTAGTCGTTGGTAGTTTTCTTGGGTCAACTCCAATAACAAGGT
>CAYTGI010000002.1:1425-28004 GCA_964437465.1 uncultured Candidatus Saccharibacteria bacterium
TTTTTAGTAAAACTAATTTTTAAATATAAAAATAAAAGCCTTGAGACTGTAATTCATGGAATAAAATTTGAAAATCCGATCGGATTATCTGCTGGTTTTGATAAGGATGGAAAGCTTGTCAATATTTTAAATCAGGTTGGATTTGGTTTTATGCAGGTAGGTTCTGTTACTTCTGATGAATATGAAGGAAATCCAACACCAAGACTTTATAGGCTAAAAAAATCAAACGGCCTTGTTGTTTATTATGGTCTGAAGAATGAAGGTAAAGAAAAGGTTCTAAAACGACTAAAAAATAAAAATATTCCTAAAAACTTTCCTATAAGCATATCTATTGCTAAAACTAACTCTGATAAAACCAAAGATGAGAAAGATGGAATAGAAGATTATTATGAAACATATAAATATTTTAACGATAAGGAATTTGGTAGTTTCTACACTATTAATATCTCTTGCCCTAATACCTTTGGAGGTGAACCATTCACTACTCCATTCAAGTTAGAGAGACTTCTTAAACGCTTACGAGAGGTGAAAAGTGAGAAGCCATTATATATAAAAATGCCGCTAGAAATGCCTTGGGAGGATTTTGATGGATTATTAAAAGTCGCAATAAAATATGAAGTTGACGGGGTAATCATAGCCAACCTTGTAAAAGATAGAGAATCAAATAAAGAGATTCTTGATGATATACCTGAGAATATTAAAGGAGGGATAAGTGGGCGTCCAACAAAGGAACTAAGTAATGAGAAAATATCTAAGACATATGAAAAATATGGTGATAAATTGAAAATTATTGGTGTGGGAGGTGTTTTTAATGCTGAGGATGCTTATGAAAAAATTAAACTCGGTTCTTCACTAGTTCAGTTAATTACTGGAATGATTTATGAAGGCCCTCAGATGGTTGGAGAAATTAATAGGGGTTTAGTAAAATTGATGAGAAAAGATGGATTTAATAATATTTCAGAAGCTGTAGGTTCAGCACACAGATAAATGGATTTAGTAGGAAAGACAGTTTTAATTACAGGCTCGAATGGAGGGATAGGATCTGCACTTGTTAAAAGATTTAAAGATTGTAGACTTATTCTTGTCGATAAAGGAGAAGATATTAACTACGAAATAGCTTCTACATATTTCATGTGTGATTTTACTAATAGGGATGAATTGATTGAAGTTGTTTCTAAAATTAAAGATCAGTTTCTAAAGATTGATATATTAATAAATAATGCTGGCATTGGAATTTATAAACCTTTTGATGAAACTACAATAGAGGATTTTGATGAATCTTTTCAGATTAATGTAAACGCGCCTTTTTTATTTATCAAAATGCTTAAGGATAACTTAGATAAAAGTAATATTAAGACTGTAATAAATATAGGGTCTTTTGTTGGTGTTGAGCCGGTAGTAAATAGGAGTATTTATTGTAGTACTAAATATGCTCTTCGTGGAATGTCTTTAGTGCTATCTAAGGAGCTTACCACCTTTAATATTAGCTACTTTAGATTAGGAAGTGTGTTAACTTCTTTTGGATCATTAGAGATTAAAGACAAGGAAAAACTAGAAGAACAGGGTAAAAAATATTTAAAACCAGAAGAGGTCGCAGATACAATCTATACTAATATTGAAAATAATACTTTAAAACCCGAGATAGTTTTAGATAAACAGAGAGGAGAATAACTCTCCTCTTTTAAAAATCTTGTTTTTACTTAATAAACATACTTCTCCATACAATTGGTGTTGAAATTGAGTTGCATGCAATTTCTGTTTCACCATTGAATGGCATATATGAAATATTTCTAGTTTTTCCAGCTGGAATTCCCAATTCTGCATAGTTTTTTGGATTGTGAGTTCTTTCTCCATAAAAGTTGAACCCAACTTTACAAGTTACATAGTCACTAGTATTGTTAGCTATTACTATAGGTTTTCCACTATCAATTCTATATCTAACATTTACATTTCCAATGTTTTTTCCGTTTGGATTAAACGCAAGAGCTAAAGACTTTCTATTACTGTTTGGTCTTTCAGTTGAAGGCTCGAAGTCGAATCTCCCTCCATCCTCTTTTACAACTTCAGCAACTAATCTTTTAAGATCTGTAGCATTGATATCTCTACAATCTAACCTAACTGATTTACCGTTAGGAACATTATTGTATAGAGACTTAATTATCGAGATATAGTTCCAATGAGGAATTACTCTAGAATCTTCATACAAAGCATATTGATACTTTGAAGGTATACACTGTGTATAATCAAAGATTCGAGTTGGTTTTGCTGCTTCAACATTAGTTGATGTCATTGCAGCGAAGCTTGTAGTAACGATTATTGCTACTACTGCGAAAGTTAGTACTTTCTTCATAAAAAAAAATAATAAAAATATAATACGACGCCTTATTTTGTTGACGATGTTAGGCGACATATACTATGTAAGACTGTTTTTCTCCAAAAAAGTGACAAAAAAGATTTTTTAGCTCTCTGTGAACATAAACCTGCTAAAGTAGCTAATGTACTTACTCAAATAATTATAAGGATAAGCTGGGTAGTTGTTGAATTATTACAACTTTTGGCATTTGAGTATAAGTTGAAGCTGGTGTTTCTTTTAGGTAACTATGTCTTTGTCTTGTTCAGAGATTACTAGGCTCTGTAAGAGTACTTAATCTTCTAAATTACTATTACAAAAAACTGTATCACTTTTATGTATTACTGCTTCTAGTGGAATAGTTTGAACACTTACTAAAAGTATGAATTATAATATAAAGAAACTAGATATAATGGCTATTTACTTCATATATTTTCTCCAGATATATTATAATTACAAGCTTAATAAGTATAGATGAATTTCTGGAAAGATTTACAAAAACCATTTTCGATATTAGCTCCAATGGAGGATGTTACCGATGTAGTTTTTAGAAAGTTAATAGCTGAGTGTGGAAGACCTGATGTTTTTTTTACTGAGTTTACTAGTGCAGAAGGGATGTTCTCTCCTGGAAGAGATCGAGTTATCAAAAGATTAAGATTTGAAAAAGATGAGGGGCCGATAGTTGCTCAAATTTGGGGTAAGAGACCTGAGAATTATTTTAAAGCAGCTAAAGATATTGTAGGTATGGGATTTGATGGGGTGGATATAAATATGGGTTGTCCTGTTAAGAAAATTGTTAAACAAGGGGTATGCTCTGCTCTTATTGATAACCAGAGCCTAGCTTCCGAAGTAATTACTGCCACTTTAGAAGGAGCAAATGGGAAAATTCCAGTAAGTGTAAAAACAAGAATGGGTTTTAAAAATAATAAGACTGAAGAATGGTCAGAGTTTTTACTTAATCACAATATTCAGGCCTTAACGATGCATGGAAGAATTGCAAAAGAGATGTCAAAGAAACCTGCTAATTGGGAAGAGATAAAAAGAGTTGTAGAGATTAGAGATTCTATGAAGAAAGATATAGTAATTATTGGAAATGGTGATGTTGAGAGTTTTGAAGAGATTCAAGAGAAACATGAAATGTACGGAGTTGATGGTGTTATGATAGGAAGAGGTGTTTTTAAGGATCCGTTTATTTTCAATCCTAATAGGAGTTTTGACGATTTATCTGTAGAAGAAAAACTAAATTTATTATTAAAACACGTTGAGCTATTTGTTGACGAATGGGGAGATTCAAAACATTTTCTAATTTTGAGACGTTTCTTCAAGATATACGCCAATGGTTTTGATAACGCTTCAGAAATTAGAGATAAGTTAATGAATTCTGAGGATATAAGGGAGGTTAGAGATATTATAAAGAGTTTTGCTTCATAACTTTCTTTTGCTAAATTTTACAAGTGGCTTTTTAATTTTTTATAAAGCAAAGCAATGTCTTCAGATGTTGAAGATCCAGATTCGGAAAGTTTACCCTACGAATACAATTTTAACGATGGTCCACGAGTAGATCCAGAGGTCTTTACAAGAGCATTTTCTGTAGGTCTTGAGTTTCTTGCAACTTCAACAAATAAGGCACTTATCGATGCTGAAAACGGCAAAGTTGACTTTAGGGCTGTAAATTCTTTGATGGTACAGTTTAGAGAGATGAAAGGAATATTTAAATCATATAGACAGTTAGATGTTCCTTCAATTCAGGATGATACACAAAGAACAATTATGCTAGGGCATTTACATGATATAGCAACACCTATGCTAAGGATTTCAGGTCAGATGAAAATCCTGGGTCTCTTAGCCAATGATCAAGGTTCACCAGAGCAGTTTGGAGATGCTTTCTCTGAAATTTTATCAAGCACTAAAGAGATAAAAGAGATTGTAGGGTTTCTAACAAGAGAGCTTAATGGAGGAGATATGCAAATACAAACGGTGAATATTCCAAGTTTTATTCAAAGGACATTAAGTTTTGCAAGATCATTTACTAACGGTCGAGAGGTAATTATTCATCCTACAGGAGATATGCATACAATGTATAGGTCAATTTTTGAAAGAGAGCGTCCAACTGCAAAAGAAGGTGATAAAGAAAGCCAAATCATGGCCGAAAACTTCGATAAATTAATGCATGCAATACTTCTTACTTCTAGAACGAATCTTGATAAAGAATTCCCAGAAGATTTTCCTGTAGATCCGAAAATTCTTAAAACTATTTTTTTAAATTTTCTATCGAATGCAGTTAAATATTCATTTCAAGAAACCCCTATCGAGATCGGTGTTCGGTTAAGAGAAGATATGGTTTCCGTTTATGTTGTTAATCAAGGGGTAGGTATAAATGAAGATGAGCTAGAGAAAGTCTTTGATTTTGGATATAGAGCTAGTAATGTTAGACATACGAAAATTCCAGGTTCTGGTGTTGGATTAGGAACCTGTAGTAGATTAGCTGAGCAACATGGAGGCTATCTTAGAGCTTCTCAAATTGGTAAATCTACAATATTTGAAGCCCACATTCCCCGATTAGAAGAGAACTAGATTTTTAGAGAATCTTTGGTATTATATTTGGGTGACAAATGTTTTAAGTGAAGAACCCGAATCTGAAAAAAGTACTGAGTTAATTGAAGCTAAAAGAGATTTAGCTTTACAATCAGATAAACTTCGATTAGCAAATAATTCTCTCCGGGATCAGATTTCAAGAGTTCATGAGGATGGACAGGTAGCAACTCACGCGGCTCTTACATATCATCTTCAAGAAGTTGATGTTAATTTAGACATCTTGAGAGAAAAGTCTAAGAATCCAGTGCTTTTAGAATATCGCGATATTATTCGATTTCATTGTCACGATATTGGGAATAGAATTACAGCAATAAATGCTAGCTTTAGTATTTTTAGAAAAGTAAAAGATAATCCAGAGCTTATCTCTAAGGTAGCTAATGAGCTAAATCCACATTTAGATGCTATAGACTTGTATTTAGATCTTATGCATAAATGGATAAATGATGAGGGGTTAGATGTCAAAGAAATAAATTTACATGAGTTTCTAACTAGAGTTCGAGATGAAAATAGTTCAAGGTTTACAACAGGAAGAATAGTTTTTTGGGATTGGAAAATGATTGGAAAGGACGATTTTTCAAGTTTTGATAAAGATAGGCTTGCTATGTGTATTAGCAATTTATTAGAAAATGCAAGAAAGTATCAAATTCCTGAAACTCCAATTAGTAGTAGAGTATATATTGAAGATGATAATTTTGTTATAGCTATAACTAATGGAGTCAATCCCAAAGATGAAGAATTTGGAGATGAAATATATATACCAGGTAAACGATCTGATAGCGCAATTGATTCAGAAATAAAGGGGACAGGACTAGGGTTAGCTTATGTAAGAATGGTAATGGAGTTACATGGAGGGAAGATTTATCATAACTTCCAAACTCATAACGATGGGAAAGATGTGACTTTTTATTTGGTTCTACCAATTTATCACAATACTTAAGATCATTTTTCTGCTATAGTCATATTATATTATTAATTTTATAAAACTTTTAATGGAAGAAGAAAAGAAAGTTCAATCAGAGGATAACTCTTCTGAAAAAGAAGTCTCAAAAAATGAGCAAGAATCTACAAAAATGCAAAGTGTAGAAAAAGCAAATTCAGCTCCGATGAATCCTATAATATTGGTCGTAGCTATTGTTGTTTTAGTTGCTGTTATTGCTGGAATATTTTTTCTTGTTAATGGGGGAGGAGGATTAGATCTATCTAACGAAGCACAAAGACAAGAATTTTATGATTCTGCAAGAGAAGAATTTGTAAATTTTGAAGGGGTGATTACATTAAGTGTTGAAGAGGCAGGAGAAGAATTAAGTTTTGGAATCGATACTGTTAATAATAGAATTGATGCGAGTGCAGCTATCTCATTACTTCTTGGGCTTGGAGGTGAAGACATAGGAATTGAAAGTTTCATTGTAGATCAAGCAGAAGGACGAAGCTATATGCAAATAAACGGGGAATGGTACTATCTTGTTGATGAATCACTAACTCTTGATTCAGATTCACTTTTTGAAGGAATAGATGAGCAGTTTGATGCTTCCAACGTAACATTTGATGGTGAAGTTGATTGTCCAACAGGAGAAGGAATGTGTTATCAGTTAACTAATGAGGAAGGAACTGCATATTTCGATCAAGACTCAAAACTACCAGTTTATGTTGAACCATCTGGAGATGATGAGGGGTCAAAGGTAAGTGTTGCTTATGATCGAGGTGCTGAGATCTCAGTTTCTGAAGATGCTGAAGAATTAGATCAAGATCAGTTAACAGAGTTACTATTAGGAGGATTAGAATAATCTATGTTTAAAATAAAAAGAGCTCATTTACTGGGCTCTTTTTTGTTGAATAGACTTCTGATAAAAATATATGGTAGAGCTCCAAATGATCCTATAAACATCGTTATTATTCCAAAAGGATATCTGAATATTCCAGTTTTCCTATCATTTAGTATCCAATAAGAAACTATTGTACTTAAAGCTCCTATATCCATAAACATACCTCTTGCGAACTGACTTTTCTTTAATGTTTCTACATTTCCAATTTGATCTTTCTTAAATATTTTTGGATCATTTTTCATATACAGTATTAATAAAATCCATGTAATTAATGCATAAACTCCTAGTTTTTTATCTGACAATTTCCTATTCATAATTAATTGTACTATTAATCAGTCTGAAAATTTAGGGTGGTAAAATTATGTGTGGAATATTGGAATTTAACTTTACAAAAAAAAGCGAATTACATAGGAAAACTTTTAGCTGAAGATTACCCAGTTGTATATACCCCTCTTAATCATAAAAATGAGTTTGAGCTTTTAATAGCCACTATACTCTCCCCTCAGACTAAAGATGAAACTACAAACATTGTTACTAAAGAACTGTTTGAAAAATATCCAACTGCTGAAAAGCTTTCTAAAGCAGATCCTGAAGAAATAAAACAAATAATAAGATTAGTTAACTATCATAAAACTAAGGCCCAGAGGATAATTAATGCTTCTCAAATGTTATTGGATGAATTTAATGGTGAAGTGCCCAGAAAAATGCAAGATTTAATAAAATTGCCTGGGGTTGGTCGAAAGGTAGCTAATGTAGTAATTAATGAGTGGTTTGTTAAAAAGGGACTTGCTGATCCAGATGGATTTGTTATCGATACGCATGTATTAAGAGTTTCAAAAAAATTAGGTTTAACCAAAAATACATCCCCTGACAAAGTTGAAAAGGATTTAATGCAACTTTTTCCAAAAGAAGACTGGGATAAAGTGAGTCTAAGAATGATTTTTCATGGTCGAGAGTGGTCTCAGGCAAAAAATCCTAAATTTCTTGAACATCCGAGACAGGAATGGAGGGAGATTTATGAGAAACTAAGTACAAATTAAAAATTACAAAGTCAAAAATAAAATTAAAATATTAAATCTTAATCTTCAAATTCTAAACAAATTACTAGCTGGTATAATGATCTATGATAAGAGAAATTGCACAAATAGGAAATCCTATTCTTAGAAAAACTGTTCCTGAGATTACTGATGATTCAGTTTTAGAAAAATTAAAAAAAGACTTAACGGATACACTTGCTGACCAGTCAAGAGGTGTAGCAATTGCTGCCCCTCAAATTTTTGAGAAGTACAGAGCATTTTTAATTAATATTCAACCAACCGACACTAGAAAAGATGCAGATTCTTTTGGACCAGTAGTTATGATTAATCCAGTTATAGAAAAAGAGTTTGGCGACGAAAAGGCCATGTTTGAAGGTTGTTTAAGTATTGCAAAAGCAGATCTTTTTGGAGAGGTTAAAAGAAAATCTCAAGTTAAAATTAAGTACTTTGATCTTAAAGGTAGAGAGTTTAATGAAGAATATGGTGGTTTTATCGCAAGAGTAATTCAACATGAATACGATCATCTCAATGGCATTTTATTTACAGATAAAGTAAACCCTAAAACCTTAATGTCTGGAGATGAATATAGTAAATTTCAAAACAGAAAGTAAAATTCTAATATTAAAATCCTAAACAAATTATAAGTCTCAAAAACCAATTCAGTAAACATCTAAAACTAATTACCTAATGACTATTTGCTATAATTATTCATGTCTACATTTAACCTACACTCACTTTATAGTCCGTCTGGAGATCAACCAAAAGCAATAGAATATATTACTAAAGGCTTAGAAGCTGGAATTAAACATCAAACAATTGTTGGTGCAACTGGAACAGGAAAAACATTTACAATGGCTAATATTATCCAAAACCTTGGAAGGCCAACGATTATCCTCTCTCATAATAAAACTTTAGCTGCTCAACTTTTTGCTGAGATGCAACAGTTTTTTCCAAGTAATGCTGTTTCCTATTTTGTAAGTTACTACGATTATTACCAACCTGAAGCTTATGTTCCTCAGAGAGATCTATATATTGAAAAGGATTCGGACATAAATGAGACAATCGAGAGATATAGAAATACTGCAACACAAAATCTATTATCACAAAGAGATGTCATTATTGTCTCTACAGTGAGTTGTATATACGGACTTGGTAACCCTAGTGAGTATATGGACTTGAGTTTAGAACTTAAAGTTGGAGACAAGGTAAATAGAGATAAGTTGTTTGCTAAGCTAAATGACCTTCAGTACGAACGAAGGCAAAATGATTTTGCTATCGGAACTTTTAGAGTAAGGGGAGAGGTTATTGATATTAATCTTTTTACTGCGGATGATAGGGCTGTCCGATTAGAATTCTTTGGAGATGATTTAGAGTCAATTAAAATGATTAATCCCATTAGTGGAGAGTTTATTGATAAAGTAAATGAAGTCTTAATATTCCCTGCTAAGCACTATGCAACTTCACAAGAAAAATTGAATGATGCACTAGTTCATATAGAGAACGATCTTGAGCAAGAGGTTGAAGGATTTAAAGAAGTTGGTAAGTTACTTGAAGCTGAAAGATTAAAACAAAGGGTTAACTATGATATGGAGATGATTAGAGAAACTGGTTTTACTAAGGGAATTGAAAATTATTCTAGATATATCGATAAAAGAGCTCCGGGCACTGCAGGTGCTTGCTTGTTAGATTATTTCCCAGATGATTACTTAATGTTTATTGATGAATCACATATCACTGTTCCGCAAATTGGTGGAATGTATGAGGGAGATAGGTCTAGAAAAATGAATCTGGTTGATTATGGGTTTAGAATGAAATCAGCGCTTGATAATCGTCCACTTAAGTATGAAGAATTTAGTAACCGTTTAAACCAAGTTGTTTACGTTAGTGCCACTCCAAAAGAGTATGAGATTAATTTGAGCAAGGAATCTACAAAGATCGCTAGAAATAGTTAAAGAAAAGCTGCCTAATTAAAGGCAGCTTTAAATTCACTTTGTTACAGTTACTGTTTGTCCTTCTGAAATATCCCAAATATTTGGATTGTTAGAAGAGTATGAGTTAACAGTACCTAAACTATAAGTTCCTGCAGTTCTTCCTCGAACAATGTGAATGAATTCTTGATTTGAATTCAAAGTATAACTTGATGCATTCTTAAAGATGATTTCTCCATCAAGAATTGTAAAGTTACCTTTTGGTGAATTATACATAGGTCTGTTTAGACTTCTCTCTTTATAGACTACATTTGTTAGTAACATTTCCCCACCATTGCTTGAAATTGTTATTTCATTTCTTCCACTTCCAATATCAGTTAAAACAACACTGTGTACTCCACTTCCAGATGGACTTAAAATACTTTGCCCATTTAACTTAACATCCCAGCTTGACGGACTTGAGTTATTTTCTCCTAACTCTATAAATCCTTTTTCGATCCATGGTTTAATTGGAAATAGTTGTTGGTGAGAGCTAAGTTCTAAATGATTATTCATAATCCATAGTGAAAGATCTTTAGACTCTTCAAGCTTTCCAGCTCTAGCTAGTCCGTATAAAGCTAAATTTGATGGATCAATTGCATTCTCACCACTAAATAGGGACTGACCATCAAAATAACCTGTTTCATTCAACTCTTTCATCTCTGATATTAGACTTTGTGCAAGTACGTTGCTTTCAGTGGTTCTATTTAAGTTTTCAGCAGTAACTAACAGTGCAGATGTACCTAGGGGACTCATTGAGCTTCTTGTAGCATAAATACTATTGAATTCATTTGCTGAATCTTCTCCACTGAATTCAGTTTCGTACATAAGAACTAATGCTTTTTCATCTGCTGTTCTTGAGTTTTTCTTCAACCAATTTAAAGCAGCATCAGAAACACCTGAGTATTTATCATAACCAAGACTTACTCCATGACTAAGTGCTGCATATCCTTGAAGTGTTCCATCTGGATCAGCGTTGTATGAGCTATTGTAAGTTCTTGGATAGAACCCTCCATCAGATGTTCTTCTTAAATTTTTTACAAAGTTATCCAATCTTTCTTCAATATTATCTTCATACTGATTAATGGTTGTGCTTCCTCCATTAATATATTCACGATTATCAGAATATATATGATGAGCTAAAGCTAATGAAACTGGATCACTATTTTCAATTCTACTTGTTGGTGCAATTGAAAACTCAGTTAATAAGTTTGGTATTGAATCGACAACTTTTACGATAAGCTCTTGATCCCCTACATTGCTATTATTGAACGTAAATGCACCATCGCCAATACTATTATAATTCTGGAAATTATAATAAGTTTTTTGAAGAATATTTACATCCTTTTGTATCCCATCGTAATCACTTCCACCTTCAGTCTCAATTGTAATTTTTCCTGTCTCTCCTCCATTTAAAGCTCTTACCTTCCAGCTTGTCTCAGAATTTCCATTAACATCAATATTCATAGGTACTGATGAGTTAGAATCTACTAACTCGAAATCATCTGAAAGATTAATATTTAAATTAATGTTTTGAGCTTGATCAGTTGAGTTAAATACTTTAGCGTAGATCTCCATTGTGTCCCCTTCAACAATCTGTTCAGGTATGAATGTCTGGACTTTTAAGTCAGTTGCAGTTTGTATGTATTCTGTTCCCTCACCAACTTTAGTATCGCTAGTAACAGCCCATGCCGCAATTCCCCACTTTGTCAAATTATCAGGTAACTCAACTGTGAAAGTAGCTTCACCATTAGAATTAGTAATAATTTCAGGATTCCAATAAGCAGTATTCGCTAGATCGAATCTAGGTTCCCCACCTCCAGCACCCATACCTCCTTGGAAATAGTCATAATTTACTAATTGAAGAGAGAAACTATCCCTCATTCCTATATGATTTTCGTTATAGAAGCTTCCTAAAAGTGATTCATCTTGCCAATAATATCTATCTCTTTGAAGATCTAGAACAGCTTTATCTACAATTGCTACGGCAATGTTACTTGGTGCAGGATTCCCCATATTAGTTGTTCTAATACGGAATGTTGCAACCTCTCCTGGACTATAGGTCTCTTTATCAGGAGTTATTAAAACATTAAGTTCTTTTGATTCAATACTGACATGAATCTCTTTTTCACTATGGAAGTACTTATTATTAGAAAACAGACTAATTTCCAAAGTTGCAGTAGGTACATACTCTTCTTTAATTTCAAAAGAAATTTCAGATTTGTATGAATCTAAAGGAATAATTCTATTTTCTTGAACAAAATTTCTGTTTATTGTCATCCATAGATCTCCAGAGAAGCCTGGATGATAAACTGTTGCTACGGCAGTATCTCCAACACTATACTCATCTTTATCAAAGTCTACAGCAATTGTGTTGTAGTCTTTGTAATAAAGCTGAGAAGAATCATTTTGGCTGAATATCCAAATATACGTTTCATCTATCACCACATCATTATAAGAATGTGTATCTGTAATAATTTTGTATAAGCCATTATCCTCAAGATTAAGCTGTGTTTCATTTTTCCCAAAATTGTCAGTTGTAAATTCCTCTTTCAATATCTCTTGTAGGTTTTCCTGATAGTAACTTCCAAAGTTCACTTTATTAACACTGTATGATCCAGTGAGGTTAGAAACAGGTTCACAATTCGTATCGTAGACTTCAAGATTTAAGAAAGAGTCCTGACCTACTTCAACATAGCTTGAATCCATATATGTTGAAAGATAGTATTGTGTTGGGTGAAAAAGTCTTTCAGCAGACCCTACAGCTCTTGAACCATATTGGTCCCCAAGTATTGCAGTTACCCCAACTTCACCAACTTGATTCACAACTGTATCATCAACTTTGAAAGTTACTTCAGCATATCCGTTGTTATCAAGTTGAATTTCTCTGAAATCACTAAAGTTAAGTCTTCTTGATCTATCTCTTGTATATCCATAACTTCGTGCTATCTCTTCACAAACTCCATACTCTTGAGCTCCATAGTACCAAATTGGATTTGTAGAAGTTGATACTTTAATCTTCTGATTTCTAACCACAGTTCCATCGTATTGGATCGCAGTTATTTTCGCAGTAAGCTCATCTCCGTTATAGTAGACATCTTTATCCAATTCTACAGTTATCTCATATTGAGGTTTCTCAAAATCTACAATATTTATAGCTTTACCTGTTATAGCATATTCTAGATCTGGATCGTATACATTCAATGAGACATAGTTTCTGTCAAAATCATTTGGAATAGTGTATTCTCCGTGAGTTGTTCCATATACATCTAATTGATGGTTTCCAATGTTAATCTCTTTAGATTCACCATCGTAATAAATTCCTTTTACATCAATATTTTTCTGTCTAATCTGCCATTTATCATTTTCATTATATCTTCCAATTACTTTGTAGTAGATAGTCTCTCCAGGTTTATATAGATCTCTATCTGTAACAACATAGTATTTGTAGTCTGAGGCATTTAATCCTCCCCGTGCCCACCAGTAGTGTTCACTAAATATGTATTCTTGATCTAATCTATCTACACTGAAAATACCTAAGTCGTAGAAGCTTACATTGTCAATCGCTAGCTCTCCGTTATATTCAGAAACTAAAACATCAAGATTATAAGAGATATCATCAGTAAAACTTGCTTGTCCATTCGCATCAGTAATAAATTCACCTGTTTTTTCTAAACCTGCATTCTCTCTAAAGATGTATCCATCTATTTTTACACCTGGTAAAACCTTAGAGTCTCTAAGTGATTGCGCAGTTACGAAATGATCTTTTTGAAGTGTTCTAGATTGGAATCCATAGCTGTTAATTAAGACAAAGTTTCTTTTAATAACTTTGCCAAATGCTTGAACTTCAAGATAGTAAATTCCACTTTCTTCAATAGGAAGATCAGTCTTTATACTCCAGTTATAGTCTGCAGGAATTACATCAACATTAGTAGTGTGGATCTCTTCAGCAAGGTCATAGTTTATATCAAAATCATAATTTGCGTACTCAATGTTTCCATAGTCAGACCGACTTGCTAAATCTGAAAACTCTTCTAAAGCTCTATACGCTTCTGAGTTTTGGGTTTTATATAGTTTAATATCTACATTTTCTGGTCTTTCGGATATTCCAATTCGATCATTGAGAGAATCATACATAAACAAGTTATATGTATGCTTTTCGTTAAATGCACTGTCTGACCAGAACATTGTACTCCACTGAACTTCATTTGAATGATCAGATTGTGTCAGGAAATAGTAGACATAGTCTTCGTCTAAAGTTAGTCCAGGTCCATAATCTCCTGCAAGAATTGTTACTTTGTATTGGATGTTTGGCTCAAAAGCTTCTATTGGATTTACTAAAACTTTTCTAGGATTTTCTAAATCAACTTCAACAGTAAATTCTGCATCAGGTTCAAGGTCTATATTTCTTTGAAGTAATTCCAAATTCATTTCCTCTCTTGCGAATATGATCTCTAAAGGTTCATTAACTGGATGAGGTGGACTGTTTAAATTAGGGAATGTGCTTTCTATTGCAAACTTTCCTTCTTGTTTAAAAGTTTCAGGTCCATTGAAAATTAAAGCACTCATTCCTCCGATAAGTACAGCTAGGAATACAAGTCCAGATATTCCAAAAGCAATTTTATGTCGCATAAATGCTACTTTGATTGGAAGTAAGAATCCGAAAAGCTTATTTGACTTCTCTTCTCCACTTTCCATTAATATTTGTTTTTTCATAAGTTGTAGGTCACCAGAAGATAAATTAAAATCTTTATCCTCTTTTATGTTTTTTATTTCTTTAATTAATTTACTCATTTCTGTTCAGTCGTTAATAACGATTGTAAAGTTTGGACACCTCTATAAAAACGTTTCTTGACAGCATCTTCTTTCATGTCGACAATATCGCATATCTCTATAAATGTCATTTCTTCCCAGATTTTCAATACTATTATTTCAGAAGTGTTTGGATCTAGTTCGTTTAGCTTGTCTTCAATTAGGTTGATATTTTCTTGTTTGATAACTAACTCTTCTAGATCATCATCATTAGTAATAGTATCCTCTGATTCAGGAATTAAAGGAATATGATCATTCTTTTTTTTGTTTTAATGACCAGATCATAAATCTGATTTCTGCAAACTCGATAAAGCCATGCTCTAGGGTTATCAACATCCGCAGGATCCATTTGAAGATATTTAACAAACGCCTCAGAAACAATGTCCTGTGCACTCTCTTTGTTTCTAATCTTAAACATGCAAAATCGGAATAAGTCATTTGCATATTCCTCATAGATCATGTCGAAATCGTTCTTTTTGGCCATATGTTTACTTTATACACAATTTGCTTTTAAAGTTGTCATTACTTTAGAAGACTAATTTAATTTGAAATAGTGACAAAAATTCTTAATATTCATTTCTATATGCATTATTACAAAAAAATAATTTGAATGTAACATAATCAGAAGACAAAAGACTTCAAAATTACAATCCAAAAATTCTAAAACCTAAACAAACTACAAGTCTCAATTAAACAAACTTTATAACTTTCAAACTTCTTTATTGATGGATATTTTACTTTACCTAAACTATAATTCCCTTATGAAAAGTTTTATAACTTTAATTCAAGGAATGGTTATGGGAATGGCTGAGGTTATTCCAGGTGTATCTGGATCAACTTTTGCTTTAGCTATGGGAATATACGAGAAGTTCATAGATTTCCTATACTCAGTTTCTAATGTTGTTAAAGAATTCCTCAAACTTTTAGTTAGAAAAACAAAGTATAAAAATGTAAATGAAGCATTTCGTAAGCTAGATTTAAGATTTGGGTTTCTATTAGTAATTGGAATGCTTATATCTATTGCTTTATTCTCTAACATATTGAGTTTTTTATTAGATGAATATACTCAGCTTGTATACGCATTTTTCTTTGGACTTGTTATAGGTTCAACTCTTATTCCTTATGAAAAGATTGAATCTAAAAATTTCAATAGCTTCTTAATAATATTCATTGCTTCAGTATTAACTTTTATAGTTTTAGGAATTAGGGGAGCTCAAATAGAAGATCCGAGCTTACTCTACTTGTTTGGTGGTGGGATTATTGGAATATCTGGATTATTACTTCCTGGAGTGAGTGGATCGTTTATCCTATTAATTCTAGGTATATATGAATATGTAATTGATATTGTAAAAGAGATGGTTAGATTTAACATTACATCGGATCATCTTATTGATCTTTTAGTATTTATTCTAGGATTGGTAACTGGCTTTACATTATTCGTACGTTTGTTAAAGTATTTTTTTGAGAATTATAAAAATATCTTGTTAGCGATAATAACAGGCGTCTTAATAGGTTCTCTTCGAGTAATTAATCCTTTTAATCCATTCATAGAAAACACTTCTAGTGAAGTAATAGTTCTACTATTAATTTTTATAGGCCTTCTACTCGTTCAAGGCTTGAATAAATTTTCAAATAAATAGCTAATAAATTCACAAAAACATTATTAACTATTTATGCAGGTCTCATAAATTTATAAATTGTTGCCATAATATGTTGACATATTTTCTATTCTCAGAGTATAATACGACTGTAAATTTTGAATAGACTAAATATGTCTTCAGATAGACCTAAAATAATTTTTGATGAATATCCTATTGAAAATGATAATTTATCTCAAATGAACGAGAAGCCAGTTGATGCTTTTTCGAATGAATTGGGTAAATCGGGTTATATTAGAGAAGTTGTTGAAGCTCATTTCGAGGGAGAGCCTAATTTCTCAGCTTTATCTATTCCCTTTAATAATTTAAGAAGAAGAGATGGTTGCGCTATGATGTTAACAGCTTCTGCGATAATGAGAGATATGTCAATAATTCAAGCTCTTCGTAGAGAAAATCGGAATTTTAATGATTTACCAGGTATACATGCTGGTAGATTGATTCATATCGCTAGTAAACATTAATCAGATTTTACTGAGGAAGCTGCTGCCAGATTGATAAATATAATAAATGCATATAATGAAGGACTCATAGATAGACATTCATTATATCCACGAGTGTATGTGACAGAACAGTATTTCGACTCTGAACTTAATGCTTATCCTTTTGAAAGATATATTGTTGAGGGGATACCATTCTTTAGACCAAATCTACGTGAATTACCTCTTGGATTAGCTGAGGTTCTTAAAACCTCAGGAGGTGTGCAGTCCTTAAAAGATGTTGAACAGCATATTGTTCAGATGATTGATACACTGGGTATTGAATCATCATTTCTATACTTTGCTGCGGGTGGTTTTAGACCTGAAGATATTCCTAATGCTATTCGTAAAAATAAAGATTATAGATATAGAAGGTCATGGACAGAAGAAGGAGATGGGATTTTAGGTTCCGAGTTGTTTAATCTTAGTTTAATTGATCAAATAGGGGCTATTGTAAATTCCTTATCTCAAATAGTTATTGAAAGAGACTCTTATTCAAAAAATAGATGGATTACTCGGAATAGGGAAACTTTTGAATTAGCATTAAGAACAGTAAAGAGTAATATTCTAAACTTTTCAGGTAACAATGGAATTAGAGATATTGAATTAATCTCTTCAACCTCAGATGAATTGAGAAGATATCCGTTTGGTGTAGTTAAAATAACTCCTAAGGTAGTATTTCCATCAAAGACTGAGACATTAATGCTTTTAGCTAATTCTGATGAGCACAGACATAAAATATATGTCGTAGGTAAAACTAAACACGCTTCTATGGTTAATTTAACTCCGTTATCAATTCATCCTAATGCAGAGCCGCTTGTTTGGCTTGATCTTCTAGATGAGGTTTATGCTAATGAGATCTCAGCTCAAATAAGGGCATTAGGATTTGATACTGACCAGTTAGTAACGTTAAGAGACTTGTCAGGGGATTCAATTACCGATTTTATCGATAAAGTAAGAAATATCCAGCATGAAAAGGCTCGTGAAAGAGATAGGATACGAACTCAACGTGAATTTTTAGAGCAAGATAGAAGAAAATAGAAAAAAGCCGCTAATGCGGTTTTTTTATTAACTTGGGTCTATCTCTCTAACTTCTAATGTTCCATTAACTTCAAACGTTGGGCAACCTTTAGCGATCTCTATTGCATCATCAATTGTTGAATCAGCATCCAGCTCAATTACGTAGTATCCACCGATTCTATATATATTTTCATCAGCAACAAAACCCTCACTAACTTTCATTTCTTTACCTTTAATTTTATATGCTGTTGATTTAAGAGCTTCAGCGTCGACTGTTATATCTGCAATCTTATCAGACCAATCGTACCATTTTTGCATGTGAGTTTGAGCTTCCTCTTCGCTTAATGTATTCCAAGTTTCCTCTCCAGTACCCATTACTAGTATTAGGTATTTTTTCTTATCCATTTTAAATTTTTTAAAAAGTATTACTTAATCGTAACCCAGATTAAACTAACTTTGCCTTAATCCTTCTAATTCCAGCTCCACTACTCTCTTGTTTATCTATTTTAAATCTTTTACCTCCTTCACCAATTATTGATGTATTTTTAACGTGTGGTCCTCCGCAAAACTCTTTTGAGAATGCGTCTTCAATATTTTCTCCAAAGTAGTAAACAGAAACAGTATCTGGATACTTTTGACCGAATTCCATCTCAGCTCCAATTGCCTCAGCTTCTTCTTTTGGAAGTTCGGCTCTTTTTACTGGAACTGCTTTTTCAATTTGCTCATTGACTATATTCTCAACTTTTGCAATTTCTTCTTCAGTCAACTTTTCAGAATGACTAAAATCAATTCTTAATCTTTCGCCAGTAATATTTGATCCTCTCTGTTTTACATGATCCCCTAAAACAATTTGTAGAGCTCTAAGTAGGAGGTGATGAGCTGTGTGTAGCTTAATTACTTCTTCTGATTGATCAGCAAGACCTCCTTTAAACTTCTGTTCAGCTCCAGCTCTAGAAGCTTGTCTATGCTCGTCATTTCTCTTATTAAACTCTTCAGTTATTTTTTCACCTTCTTCTTCATCAATTCCGAATTCCTCTAAAGTCATTTCAAGAGGAAATCCATAAGTTTCATAAACATAGAAAGCTAATTCTCCGTCTAATTTAGAACCGTTATGAACTAGCTTTTGAATTTCTCTTAGACCGTTGAATAAGGTCTTCCTAAATTTATTTTCCTCTTTCTCCATCTCTTCCATTATTGCCTCTTGCATATCGTCAAGATGAGAATAAGCATGATTCATTTTTTCAATAACAGTCTGTGCTAGGTACTTCGTAAAATTATCTTGAATGCCTAATTTCAGTCCGAATCTAACAAGTCTTCTAATAAATCGTCTAAGTATATATCCCTGATCTTTGTTAGAAGGTACTACTCCATCAGCGATAATAAATGTAGCTGCTCTTGAGTGATCAGCTAATATTCTAAAATATTTTGTATCTTCGTTTTCTTGTCCTAATGTTTTGTATTCTTTTCCTGAAAGTTCAGCTACTTTATTCAAAACTGGCTCATAAATATCAGTCTCAAAAATATCTTTTTTGTTTTGAGAAATCATAACTACTCTCTCAAATCCACCGCCAAAATCTATATTATGCCTACTCATTTTTTCCCATGTTCCACTTTCAGAGTATTGGTACTCCATGAAAACATTATTTCCAATTTCTATGAATCTTCCTGAATCGTCATTAATATGGTACTCATCTTCTTCCATAACAATCTCTCCCATGTCGTAGAACATTTCAGAAGTTGGACCTCCAAGCTCTCCAGGAGCATCAGTAGCTCTCTGCCACCAATTCTTTTTTACATAAGGAAAAATTCTATATTCCCAATTTAGGGCTTCTTCAGGAGGTTCCTCATTTGGATTCCAAGCTGGAGGAATATTAGTAATATCTTCACTAAAATCAGCTTTGACCCCATAACTTTCAAATGCTTGTTTCCAAGCCTCAATAGCTACATCATCTCTTGGAGCTACATCATTTCCAGCAAACACACTGATATATAGTCTTCTTGGATCAAACTCACACTCCTCTACCCAGAATTTCATAATCCAAGGAATTTGCTCTTCTTTTGTAAAAGAGTTCAATGACCAATCTCCCATCATTTCAAACATTAAAGTATGTCTATTATCTCCAATCTCTAACCACTCTTCGTAAGGTGTTCTTAAACATCTCTGTATGTTACACAGTCGATCTCCTAAAGGGTGAGGTTGTCCTGCGAGATAAGGATTAATTGGAAACATTCCAGAGTTTACGAAAAGTAAAGTTGGGTCATTATTTGGAACTAACGAGACATTTGGGACTTCTTTACAGTTTCTTGGATCACTTGTCCAGAAATCTATAAAGGATTGTCTTATTTCTTCTGAAGTTTTCATAAAAAGTTTTAAGTAATAAGTTATAAGTTGCTAGTAATAATTTTATATTCGTTATTTTAAAAGTAATATTTATCTTTAATCCAACTTGTTGGATTGTTAAAAATGTAAGATCTGATATTGTGAAGTTCTTTTTCGTTTCTAATTATTCTATCGTAATAAGATCTTTGCCATTTAATGGAACTATTTGGGTGGTTTTTATTGATAAACCTAGTTACAGATGATTTAAACTGTTTAATAATATTGGGTAATCTTTCATTCATTCTAGATATTGCATCTTTTTGTAGGGACAAACCATGGTTTGTCCCTACGTCTTGGTCAGTAATAGGTAATAAATGTAATATTCCGTGAAAATGATTAGGCATAACAACAAACTCATCTAATTCCACGTTTTTAAAGTGGCTCGGGATTTCTTTCCAACAATTTTCCACAATGTTACCAAAAGGTGAAAGAACCATCTGAAAGTCTTTAATTTCTCCAAAAAAGTTGCCCATGTTTTTAGTACAAGTTGTAATAAAATACGAACCCGCTTCATTATAGTCATATTCCTTTTTTCTATTCTTCTTTCTCTGCTTTTGCACTTTTAAGTTTTAAAATTAATTTACTTAGTTCTTTTGGTTCATTAATAAGGTTATCTGGATTTTTAGCCCTAAGGGCTTTTTCTGAATTGTATCCCCAAGAAACTGCTACATGTCTTAATCCAATTGATCTTGTGGCTTTTACATCTCTAACTTCATCTGTAACGTACATTGTTTCGTTAAGATCTAGTCTGTTAATTTTCATAAATCTCTTTAATGCTCTTTTTTTACCAAAAAAACTCACACCTCCTCTAAAAGATTTGAAATTATTTAATATTCCTTCTCTTTCAAGCATACTAGCAATATTTCTATTTGAATTGCTTGAAAGAATAAATAGATTGAAGTCTTTAGATAATTCTAAAATAACTTCCTTAATGCCAGAGATTAAATTAATATTTTCAATTTCAGTTCGCATTTTTCTTCGGGCGAACCTAACTACAAATGGAAGAATCCAAAAAGGAATTTTAAGTTTAGAGAAAATCTCTCTTATCTCATAGTCTCTAAATTCCTCCACGTTAATTTCTCTCAGTCTTTGTAATCTGAATTTTTCCGAAGCTTCATCTAAGCTACTAACTAGTAGTGGAAAACTATCTGCAATTGTTCCATCAAAATCAAAGATTATATATTTCATATTAAAAAAAGCCGTCCTCTGAACTAAATTAGTTCAGAGGACGGCTTTTACCGTGGTACCACCTCTATTCATATATACTTTTCAGTATATACCTTTGCAACCTAAAGGCTGACTATTCTATTACGTGAATTAATCCGGAACTACTTATCTCGTAGTCTGCTTACAGGTGGCTGTTAAGAATATTAATACTGATTTTCACCATCCATCAGCTCTCTTAGAATAATCTTTCTTAACTATTCCTGATCATTGCATTTATAGAATTATACATTTGGTTGAAAACATATGCAATACCGCTGAACGTACCAAACTACTTAAGTACCTGAGTACTCAAATACAGAATTTTCCTTTTAACTTTTGAATTTATTTTAATGTATACTGATTAAGAGTATGAAGTCTTTTTTAAAAAAGTTAACAAAAATTAAAGCTAAAAATCTCCCAAGATCTTTTTGGATTTTCATGCTTATTACAATGCTATTAGGATCTATTCTTCAAGTTGGAGCGTTATATGGAAATCCTGCTTTAGATGAATCAGTTATAGAATCTACCCCTGCTGACAAAACTATTTGGAGTTATCAGGGACCTGAAGAGATTGCCTTACTTACTGATGGCCAATGCCCAGGTTACGACAGTAGGCTTGGAGGAGTTGGGGGATCATTAATAAGGAGTGTTGCAGAAGGGATCACTCTGAACCAAGATAATGCAACCTGTGCAACCATTGCTTTTAATAACGGTGATCCGAGAATGCTTGCAGAAATTTTAAATGATTCACATGAGGATAATCTAATAGAAAATCTTTTCGCTATTAATGCTATGGTTTTAGATCAAAGGCCTGCAAGTGGAGCTGAATTTGTTGAGAGTAATATATATGCTTTATTGAATTCGAATTCTGTTTCAGCCCAAGATGATGTAAATCTTTATTATAGAGGTACTGGTTTTGATCTTTTAAGACCAATTCAAGCTTTTTGGAGTTGGTCAGTGGCTCTAGTCTACTCCCTTCTTATATTTGTAATTATTATTGTGGCATTTGGAATTATGTTTAGGTCTTCATTAAATGGAGGCTTAGCGGTAGCTCTTCAACAATCAATACCAAACATTGCGCTCGCTATGATCCTAGTTCCACTTAGTTACGCAATAACAGGTCTATTTATTGACGGTATAACAGTTGGTGTTAATGTTACACATCAGTTCTTACTTGGTGCAGGCTCTCCTGGGAGAGGGGTGTATGATGCAAGAAATGAAGATTTTCCGACTGAAGGTAGATTCGGTGGAGTTGTTCCTTATGACTTCGAAGATAGAGGTTTACATGCTGACGACATGAGGGTTAGTTGGCTTTATTCTGGACAAGTTTTAGTAACAGGTGATGATAGTTTAGGTGCAGGAGTAGGCTCATTAGCAGAAGGAATTGGGATGATATTCGGTATAACTAGTTTTCTAGAAACTCTTGGAATTGGACATTGGTTTATACCAATCGTTAATTTCTTACTTGGTCTTTTATTACTCATAACGGGTTTCAGGATCTTTGCGAAACTTATAGTTAAATATATAATGCTTATATTGATGCCTCTGTTCGCACCTTTTATTTTCGCTGGGGTAGCTTTACCTGGAAGTGGAACTAAAATTATTACTTGGTATGCCCAACAGATGGGATCTTGTACACTTGCTTACATAGTTACTTATGCAATGACTTTGTTAACAATAATATTCTCAAGTTCTTTCTTCCTTTCTCAACTTCCTGATGCGGGTGTAGCGACTTTTGTGCCTCCATTAACCGCAATGGAGTCGGCATTAGTTCAGCTAGCAGATAACGCCAATACTTCAACAGGGAGCGGATTTTCAGCAGCTGGGGATTTATTACAGTTTACATTTATAATAGTAGCTTTTGGAATTTATATGCTAATTCCTAAAACACTAGATAACATTGACGCAGCCTTAGGGGTAGGTAAACTACCTGAATTCTTTGGAGATATATTCCAAAGTACAAAAGATTCAGTTGGTCTTGCGAGGGCAACAGGAACAAGAGGTGCCCAAGCCTGGAACTCTAGAGCTAATGTTCTTAGAGCCGATAAGAGAATACAAAATGTACAGTCTGCTATGAACCTTGTGGACAGAGCTAGAGGGCTTAAACCAGGTGAAGAAGGATCTTATTTATCTAGAAGAAGAGCTCAGTTACAATCTCAATTAGCTAGTACAGAACAACGAAGGGCTCAAGCGATTAAGAATGGAAATTATATTCAAGCACGTAACTTAGCTAACCAGGCAAATGCTTTAAGATCTAGAATAGGATCAGCTGATACTGCACTAGGAGGTGATGGACAAGAGACTGAGGGAGCAAACAAACTTGAAGCAGAAATAGCTTTTGGAGCTTCAAAAGGATTACTAGTAATGGATGGACCAACTATAAACGCTCTTAGAGATGGAGGAGGGGTTCTTCTTTCTGGAAGTATTGGAGTTAAAAGTGAGGTACCGTTGTTTCCAGTAAAAAATGCTCCAGTTGGAAGAGCACCATATAAGAATGCTGTCGGCAAAGTTTCTTCCACTGCAGCCAAATTAATACCTAGTCCCGTAACTAATATCCCTGCAGATAAGATTGGAATAATAAACAAAGGAGATAATGCAATAAGCGGAGTAAAACCAAATGCATATTTTGAAAAATATTATATTGATCAAAATATATTCAAGCTTAATGGTCTTAGTGAAACTGATGTTCAGATATATATTAATGGAGATAAGAATAAAGTGGCTGAAGTTGGGGATGATGGAAAATCATTCAAGATGAAGCTTTTCTTTAAAATCAATATGCCTTTAGATGATTTCTTGAAGAAAGTGGGGAATGGTAGTGTTTATAAAGCAGAAAATGAAATTCAAATAGAATTGAGAAATGCATTTGGTTTAAGTACAACAATAAGAACAAATAAATTTGGCTTTAATATTCAACCACAATTTGCAAATATACCTGGTCTACAAGATAATCCGACATACACAGTATAAAAACTTCTAAGAATGAAAAGAATCTCAAAGCGAGAAATTAGGAAATTTATTAGAAAAATAAATAAGAACCCTAAGGTTCTAAAAAATTATCTGCGTAAAAAAAAGGTTCTCAAATATAAAAGGCAATTTGATGCATTAAATGATGAGAGAGATGCTTTATTGGCGAGATCACGCAGAATTAGTTTTGAGCTAAATAATAGTACTGATGTAAAAGAGCGAGAAGATCTTCAGAGGCAATACTACCAAATCCAAGAGGATGTGAGATGGACTGAAGGTAAGATGGAAAAAGTGCTGAATAAAATGTATGAGCAAGCAGCAATCCTCCATAAATATAGAAAACAAGGGAGTGTTACAGATGTTGCTAGTGATTTCCTAGTTAATTTAATATTACCAGGAATCTTGTTAGTTTTAGGAAGAATAGCTAGTATATTTGGAATTGATCTAGCCAAGCATGTAAAAAAAGCTTTTGCCTTTACGTGTGGGTGTTTAGTAGTTTGCTGCTTGTCTTGTTTTTTGATTATGTTTGTTATAGCTACTAGTTTGACTGGTGGTTCAGATACCTCTGAGAATATTGAATTTGTCAATGAAGAGGGAGGTTTTGAATGTACAACATTAAATAGCTTCGGTGCAAGAGATGAGAGCGTTAATGAATGTGAAGATTAATTAGAAGGTTTTGGTTCTACAAACTCATCTGTTTTATTATCTTCACCAGTATTTTGATTTTCATTAGGTTGGGTATTTATATTTGGATCATAGATCTGGCTACCGCTACTACTACCCTGCTCACCGATAGAATCAATGGTTACTGGTTCGGGATTATATGTAAAGTCTGTCCCACCATTTACTTCATATGAAGTTGATGGCTCATAACTCGGAATATTACCACTTGGTTCATATGCTGAAATAGTAGGGAGTGAGTCGGTAGATAATGAGCTGTCAATTTCTTGGTTGTTGTACAAATTGCCATTTGAATCAGGTTTTGGTCCTGAATCTCTATCATCTCTTCCAGACCAAATTGAATAAAGAATCCATGGGATAAATAGTAAAACAGCTCCAAGACATACTATAACTCCAATTAGTATTAGTCCAGACCTTGGTACTTCTCTTCCTAAGATTACTATAATGTCTGAATCAGTATCTGAGTCTCCATTCTGATCATCGTCTCTATTATTACTACCATCATCTAACTCACTTACTATCTCAAATGACCATTCATTTTGTGCTTTTTGTTCTGAGGAATCAATTATCTCTGTTGAAACCATATGCATTCCAAGTTCCAAGTCTTCCTCTAATGTACATGAGAAATTCTCTTCAGTAACTTCACAAAGGTCTTTAATATCTCTTCCATCTAATTCAATGACGAAAGTACCATCTAAGATTTCTGACTCTTCTGATGCAATAAAGTCTCCACTTAAAACAGGCCTTAATTCTAGAATTTGAGACCCATTCTCAGGTTGAACATTAAAAATTAATGGCTCACTTTCAACTTGATCAGGGTCAGTCGCTAAATTTAGTCTTATCTCAAACTTGTCTGAAACCTTGTATAAGATCTGTCCGTCAGGTCTTTCGACAACTAAGCGAACATAGTATTCTCCATCTTCAAGTTCAGATACATCCCATGCATAATAAGTCCTTGTTGGAGCAAAACCTTCTCCAATAGCAGTCCATTCCTCAAGATCAGTAGAATATTCTATATTTAGTGATTCGATATTATCATCCGCAAGTGTCCATCTAATTAGATTAATTTCATCAGTAAATACTGTTCCATTTGTTGGAACTTCGAAACCAAATCCTTCTACATCTCCTCCAGGAACTTTTCCATCATCAGGCTCTTGAGGATCGGTTGGAACCTCAGGCTGATTTGGTTCCTCTGGTTCTGTTGGCTCTTCTGGCTGAACAGGTTGTTCTGGTTCGATAGGTTCAACTGGCTCAGGTTCTGGAGGTCTTTGGTAAATTTCTATTCTTATATCTTGAGTAACTTCTGCATTTATTCCATCACTAACCGCAACTCTAACATCGTAACCTAGCCCAGGGTATCCAAGGGCTGTTAATGGCTCACTTGTAATTAATCCAGTATTAGGGTCTATATTTAAGAAGTCAGCTGTTGTTACAAATCTATATCTTAGCGGATCACCATCTGGATCGCTAGCTAATATCTGGTAAGTATATGTTTCACCTTCAAAATACTGAATTCTTCCAGGGGTTGAAATTATAGTTGGAGGTGAATTGTTATTTATTACATTAACAATTCTTGAATTACAAGATGCATACGGAGTATTATCAAA
>CAYTGI010000002.1:28014-57825 GCA_964437465.1 uncultured Candidatus Saccharibacteria bacterium
ACCTCCATCAGGTAGATTTGAAGTTACATTTGTTGTTCTCGTATCCCAGTTAAAAGTAGTATTTACTCCTGAATTACTAGGAACATTATTAAAATTTGCAATGCTTCCGTAATTTATAGAATCGCAGGTTGCTGCATCGTAAAGATTAGCCTGTACTTCTATATTAGATTGATCATCATCATATGCTCTAAATGAAACAGTAACTGTATCTTTAATTCTTGAGTTTGGCGATGGACTTGAAACAATCAACTTATCGTCACTATCCGATAAAGTAGCTGATTGAACAGGAAGTGACAATGTAATGCTACTAGTAAGAATAATTAATCCTAATGAAAAGTTAAAGAGTTTTATAAAGTTATCTTTCATTTTAATTTAGTTGTTGTATTCCTTGTGTTTGTAATTCTAAAATATCTTCTTGTAAACCAGTTAACGTAGATTCACTTATTCCTGCTGATCCTCCAAGTACTTCTTTAAACAGTTCTCTAACTTCTCTTCCATTTATAATATACCAAGATTTTGCAAAAGGTAATGCTTCATTATACACAGATAAATAATCATCTTCATCTAATTGAGATCCTAATTCATTTTGAAGATCACGTCTAGGATATAAATGACCAAAATGGCCATAATTTGGAGAGTTCTCGATATTTTCATGAATTTTTCTCTGTTGTTCAGGCTCAGTGATCCAAGATATAAATTGCCAAGATAATTCAGCATTTTGTGATCTTTCTCTACTTACTACTAATCCCCAAGTATCAGCCCAGTTTGTTGGCTCTTCTTGGTTCGGTAGAGTTGGGATAGGTGAGACACCTATGTTTAAATTTAATCCAAATCCTTCATTAAATCTTAAAATTTCTCTTAATCTCCAACTAGGAGCAAATATCATTGCTACTTCTTCTTCTAAAAATGCTATTGAATCATTTTGAAATGCGTCATCCCAAGTCCTTGTATCATTTGAAGTAAATGAAAAGAAAATCTCTATTGCTTCAACTGCATCTGCAGTTGCAAAGCTAACTTGTCTATTTGCATCTGTTAGATCTACTCCATTTCTTTGAATGAATATTAATAACATCTCATAAAAAAAATCTACATTGTTTACATCACCTGCTGCAAAGCCAGCCTGCTCTACAGTATTACCAGCAACGCTTGTCATCTCTTCAGCTATATCTTGAAAAGGAAAAAAATTTGCGCTAGGTTCAGAAAGTTGGAAACTGCTTAGTATATCTTCATTATATAAAATAGCATATGTATCTGTCCATAAAGGTAACCCGTATACAATTCCGCTACCAGCAAAATCTATTAGGGCTGAATCGAAAAAATTTTCAGTGAATTGAGCGAAAGAATATGTTGAAGCTGGAGCTGGTATGACTACATTTTCATACTGCCCCATCCAGGTACCAGGAATCGTAAAGATGTCTGGAGCCTCACTAGTATTAGCCAACTGTGAATTTAATAATGTCTGATAGCTTTCGGCAGATTCAGTAAAACTAACGTTTTCACTAGAATTCCATATATTTGCATACTCAACAGTTATTCCTGTCTGTTCTTCATATTCATCCAGCAATGGTTGCAATATTTCTCTATCTATAAAAGCCCCACGCCAAATTAATGTTCTCGTAGTTGATCCTCCAGTTTCTGGAGGATTGGTAGTTCCACCATTATTTCCATTTCCATTATCATCTCCACCACCTAGTGAACCTAAAAGTAAAAATCCAAAAATTAACAAACCAATTACAGCAACGGCCATAACTATTAGAAATATAGGAAACTTTCTTTTTGAAGATTTTGGAGGTTCATCAAAACTATCAAATGAATTAAAACCACCACCTTCACTGTTTTCAGGGAAAGCTTGATCCTGACTTATATCAGGAAGCTCTTCAACTGTGTAGGGTTCAATACTAGGTAGCTGGTTATTGTTATTCATATTAAGCCAGTATAAATTATCGTACTATATTTAACAATTATGAAAGATATATATATTTTTAAGTTTTCTTATTTTTACCTTGAAATATTGGCTTTGTATTAATGTATACTGTTTATTATGGCATCCTTGTATAAAAGCGCAGAACAATCTAGAAAGATTATTATATTAATACTAGTGTTTTTTGCATTAGTTATGTGTTTCAGCATATATAATAGTCTTATTAGTTCAAGGCAAGTAATCCCAGATGAAGAAATTCCAAGTTTTTTTCTATCCAGAGATCCGATTTTCGGTGATTTACCAAGCCCTGAGTTTAATGAAATATTAGATAGATCCAATGCTACTTATGTATATAAAGATGCAAATTCACACGATAATTCAGAGTTCCCTTCAACAGCTTATGTATATCAGATAGATTTACCAAAAGCTGATTTTAATGATTTAATTAAGCTTGAAGAAACTGTAACTGCTATAGGAGGATTTTTGGATTACGAATACACCGATTCTAGTGGAAATTTTGTGGAGTGGAAAAATATAGACTCAACTAAAACATTTAATGGTGATTTAGCAAATAGATTTTGGAATTTAACCACTGACTTTGTAAATAATGAGGCAGCAAATGCTAGAAAAGAATTATTAGATGTTAATTCTACTTCTTCTGATGATGAACCATATGAAGCAGCTTATAAAGAGCAAGGACCACAGATAATCAACAGGCTTAGATTAAGAAACAAACCTGGATTTGAAGAAATAGTTGTTCAAGCTGAATTAGTTCAAAGAGGATTGAGAGATGCTCTGATAAGTCTTGATTTCATAAGTGAAGCTCAAAATGAACAATATGTTCACATGTCCTTCTTTAGAAATCTGCCTCTTATAGATTTAAAACCTTCAAATGAAAGACCTGAAGGTAGACCTCCAGAATTAAGAAATGCAATTGATCAGGGGAGCACACAGTATTATTCAAAAGTTTATGGAAATGATCCAAGGTATGGTCAACTTAATCTTTTAGTATCTAATGAGTTAAAAGATTACGCTAGTGATATTTTTGAACTAGATTTCAAAGATTTTGAATATTATTTAGACCCTGAGGATATCGGTGTATACTCAATAACAACTCCGGATGAAGCATGGACGAGAGTAACTAGAGGTGAAGGAGCGTTAACTTTTTTTAATCCAAGAAATCAAAATTATTTTACAGAATATTCTGATCTAGACGTTCAAATAACAAGATTTAGTGCTGATACTGAACGAACAGAGCTTGCATACTACGAGCAAGGTTATTACAATGATGGTACATGGGGAGGCTATGCGTTACCGATTTATGTTTTTAGAGGTGAAGCTCAAGCAGTTACTCAAGATGGAACACAAGATAGGATAGAATTTGCCTTTTATATAGAAGCAATTAAACGAGCACAATGATAAAAAAAATCTTTTTAAGTACAACCTCTTTAGCTTTTTTACTTCTTTTTTCATTAGGTTTTCTAAACCCAATTGTAGTTCAAGGTGATGAAGAATGGCAACTACAAGGAGGTAGAGCATGCATTGAACACTATCCTGAGTGTGATGAACCTGGATTTGTTAATGCACTAGGAGCAGTTCAAAGTGGTGATCTTAGGCTAACAGGATTAAGTATTCAAGAATTCCGTGAATCACTATCATCTGGATTTAACTTACAAGGTGATGATGTAAATAGACTTTGTATAAATGAGGCATATTTAGATATTATTCCGAGAAGAGGTTATATTAATCCGAATGCTCCTGACCAAAACTTACCTGAGTTCGATGGAACTAACTATCCAGTTGCCTGCCCTACCGGTTGGGTAGTTCAAAGAGGTCCACACAATGCAGTCAGATTCAATTTAGAGATTGCAGAAAGAGCAGATGAGCCTTGGGGGTGTTGTCCATCAAATGACTATAAATTTGTAAATCAATTTTTGGATGAGCACGAAGGGGATAGTAATATCCAACAAGGAGTTTGTTGTTTAAGGGATAATCCAGTTGGTGAGCCATATAAAGCAGTACTTGAACCTGGAGATACAGATAATTGGCAGGGGCCTGGATGTTATACTCAAGGGGATGAAATAATTTATAATGCTCAGCCAGCTGGGAGAAATGGTATTCAGGCTGGGGATGATGATGGTGACGCAGTAGTACTAGATGAGGACTATATAACCAGTGAGCTTAACAAACCTCTAAGCCAAGTTACTGACCAAGATATCTATACTCTACTTGAAGGTCAGCCAATTATTTCTGGAATTTATGGACTTCCCAATAATTTAAATACTACAATCGCAAAAGGTGTTACTGAGCTTGATGATGCTGCTATACCTGCTGTAGGTATTACTTTGGGTTCTGAATTTGGCGATTTTGCAAATAACGGAGTTAATACAAGAGCATACTTTGTCGAGGAAGATAGAATAGACCAGACTGGTTTAACTAGATCTTGTCCGAATAGAGGATGTGCTGTGTACGATATTTCTAATTCAGATAATTTTGATGCTAACGAACTAGGAATAGATTTAGGTGAATTTAATCCTGTTGGGGGAGGTAGTAATAACAATGTTATTCATGTATCGGGTGTGTTTAATGATTATGCTGAAGATAAAAACAACATAAGATGTCAAGGTTGTTACCAAAAAGGGGATGTAATTGCTCAGAGTGATAATCAAGTTTTATTTTGTAATCCTGATAATACAGGAGGAAATTTTGTAGATCCCTTCAATATAATTGATAATGATATAAATCTTACAAGGGCCGTTTACCTTTCTGAAGAAGGTGCACCAAGACAAGTTACCTTAAATTGTATTGAACAAGGAGGAATACTAACAGCTATAGGATGTATAGACCCATCCCCGATAGGTGTTTTAACAGGCTTAATTAGGATTGCTCTTGGAGTTGTCGGTGGAGTTGCTTTATTACAACTGATTCTTGCAGGACTAGCTTATCAATCAGGCAATGAAGAAAACATCCAAAAAGCTCAAAGTAGAATTTTTGCTACAATTGGGGGGCTTGCGGTTCTAATATTTAGTGTATTAATACTACGAATTATTGGTGTTAATATTCTTGACGTAATCCCTGAGGGGTTAGTATAAATACTAATGAGATTCTCAGAACTAGCATCCACATTACAGAAGTTGGAACAGTTAGATAGTCGAAATGAAATGACTGTAGAGCTTGCTGGCTTATATAAAAAGTTAGATGTCGATGAAATTGAAAATACTTTCTACCTACTAACAGGAAGACTGGCTCCTAAGTATGTAGACCTAGAATTTAATTTCTCAAGGAAGTTAATTCTAAAGTCATTAGAAAAAGCTACTAATGATTTAGAAGCACCTAAAAGATTATATAAAGAACTTGGAGATCTTGGTTTAGTAGTTGAGAATGTTGATGCTGAATTTACAATTTCTAGCAATGAACTTGGGCAATTAGATAACAAATCTAAAACTGAAGAATTAGATATAAATGGAGTTCACTTCGTGTTAAATGATATTGCGAGTGCAGAAGGAAAGGGTTCGCAGGAAAGTAAGATTAATAAATTTATTGAACTTATATCTAAACTTAGTCCTATTGGATCAAAGTATGCTACTAGGATAATTATAGGAGATTTAAGATTGGGAATTAGTGATAAAACTCTATTAGATTCTTTATCATGGTTTATTAAAAGTGATAAATCCTTACGTAAGACTCTTGATTTAGCTTACGGTTTTAGAGCAGATATTGGATATATTGCGAAAGTAGCACTTTCATCAAATGATCCAGAAGCTGATCTACTATCTATCAAATTACAGCCAGGCGCACCTATTGCTTCAAAGCTTGTAGAGAGAGAGGCATCTTCTGAAGCTGTCTGGAAAAGAATGCCTAACTGTTTCGTTCAACCTAAACTTGATGGACTTAGAGGACAATTACATTTCTCTGAAGGAAAAGGACACGTTTTTTCGAGAAATATGGAAAATATGACAGATAATTTTCCTGATCTTGTTAAGGCAATGCAAGAATTAAATGTTGAATCAATTATTTTAGATTCAGAGATAATAGGTTTTGACACAGAAAAAAATACATATCTTACCTATCAAGAAACAATGCAAAGAAGAAGAAAATACGATGTTGCAGAGTTTACAGACAAGATCCCAGTTAAATCTATGTGTTTCGATATTCTTTATTTAAATGGTGAAGATTTATCTCAAAGGAATATTGACGAAAGGATAATCATATTGAAAGAAACATTAAAAAGCAGTGAGATTTTAGAAATGTTAGAGACAAAACAGATGCAATCTGAAGATGAACTGGGTGAATATTTTTCGGACAAAGTAAATGAGGGGCTAGAAGGAATAATCACAAAGCAAGTTGGAACAACTTACGAGCCTGGAACTAGAAATTATAAATGGATTAAACTAAAAGCGAATACTAGAAGCGATTTAGTGGATACAATAGACGTGGTTGTTCTTGGCTACTATTCTGGAAGAGGGCAAAGGGCTAAATTTGGTTTAGGCGCTTTACTGACAGGTGTATATGATCCTGAAGAAGATAAATACTACTCAGTTGGAAAAGTTGGAAGTGGGATGACCGATGAAATTTTTTCAAAGATTAAGAACGACTTAGACAAGATTACTATTGATAAAAAACCTGAAAATATTGAAGTTGACTCTACTCTATTTCCAGATGTTTGGGTAGAGCCTAAAATTGTAATAGAAATAGATGCGGATGAGATAACAAGAAGTCCTAATCATACTGCAGCAAAAGGAATAAAAACAAATGTTCCAAAAGATAAGGATGATAGAGGTTTATCTGTACGATTTCCAAGATTAAAATTTTGGGATAGAGATAAAGACTATCCAAATACAGTTACTGAACTTGTTAAAATGTATGAATTAAGAAAATCGTAACATATGGATAGTATAAAAGATGTGATCATTAAGTTTTTTTATAGTTTGATTGGTATTATTGCTGCCATATTATTAATTCGATTTATTCTTGATCAACTAACTTTAAATGAAGAACACCTTCTTATATCTTTCTTATTAAATATTTCACAAGGATTCGTCTCTCCATTTATAACTATAATTCCTGATAACTACAATTTTCCTATAGTAATGGATGCAGGAATTGCTGTAATGATTTACATAATTTGGGGAGTAACTCTTGCTATTTTTACAGCATCTTTTTTTCAAGAATCTAAAAAAGAGATCTTTAAAGATTCTACAGATTCTATTTTTAAATTTGTCGAGAGTCTATTGATAATAAGAATTATTTCAGATTTTTTCATGTTTAATAGTGAGACAAGTTTTATAAGTTTTATTAATGAATTAACAAACTGGAGTTCAGATATTGTAAGAGGAGATTTTTTTGACGGAAGATTAAATATATCTGCTTTTGTTACTCTAATAATTATTGTAATTATTGATTTGATAGCTGAAAGACTTATTGATACTTTAGTTGAAAATCAAAAATCTGAGGATTAGTCTGTTAAAAGTTTTTTTGATCTAAGCTTTCTATGGTAATTAATTGCAAATCTATGAGCTTCGTCTCTAATTCTTTGGACAAGGTATAATTCTTCTGATCTTTTTGGAAGTCGAATTTTCTTAAATCTACTAGAGTCATTAATTTGATTATAGTCATCTTTAAATTGATCTGTAATTTTAAATATCTCCTCTTCTTTTTTTGCAAGTCCTACAATGGGTATTTCATTGTGAAGATTAAACGAGTATAAAATCTTATAAGTTGAGGCTAATTGTCCTTTCCCACCATCAATAATAATTAGATCGGGTTTTTGCGAAAAACTCTCATCCTCCTTCCAATTTTTAGCTCTTTTTACTAGATCATCAGGTAAATCAAAGGTTTCAGCTTCTATCTGCTTTTTTTGATGACTTTTCAAAAACTGTTTGAATCTTCTAGTTAGAACTTCTTGTAACATTGCAAAGTCATTTGGCTCATTTTTCATTCTAATTTTAAATCTTCTGTATAGATCTGGTCGAATTTGCCCATCGACCATAACAACCATTGATCCAACAGCATTTCTTCCTTGAATATTACTGATATCGTAACACTCAATTCTGAAACCTTTGTGATTATTAATTTTATCAGGGGGAAATTCTAATTCTGAAATTAGCCCATTAATCGCAGATTTTTTTTGCTTTTTTTGAAGTTCCTCTAAAACGACGTCATCTACTGAGTTATCTGTCCGAATATTCGCAGTCAGGTATTTTATATCGTTTATTCGATCTCTATATTTTGCTGCTTCTTCATATCTTAAATTTTTCACAGCTTCTTTTAGTTTTTTTTCCAGGTCTCTTAAAAGATCATTCTTCTCCCCTCTAAAAAACTTTCGTATTGATATGAAATTTTTTTGATAGTGTTCTTTAGATTCTAAGCCAGCACAAGCTCCTCCACAAAGTCCTATGTGATAGTAAAAGCATGGTTTTTGTACATCAGTATAAACTTCTAAAGGATCAGAACTAATTTGGTAAACAAGATGTTTGGTTGTTCTATACGGAAATAATCTTCTAAGTCTTTTTAAAATTCTTCTGGCTGGCATTGTTTCCGGATATGGTCCGAAATACTCTGCTTTGTCTTCTTTTTTCTTTCTGGTAATTGTGATTCTTGGAAAATCTTGAAAAGTAGATTTTGCTTTTGGCTCTTGATTTGATCTTCTTATTCTTTCAAATCGGACATAGATATAGTTTTTATCATCCCTCATTAAAATATTGTAATGAGGCTGATACTTTTTTATTAAATTTGTCTCAAGTATTAATGCGTCTACTTCTGTATCTACAGTCAAGAACTCAACATCATAAGCCTCATCAATCATATTCTGGATACGTGTATTGAGTTTTTTATAGTTAGTAAAATAGCTTTTAACCCTATTTATTATCTTTTTAGCTTTACCTACATAAATTACTTCATTTTTCTTATTCCTGTATATATAAACACCTGATAAAAGAGGTGCATTATAAATTTTTTCTTGAAATTCTTTTGTTTTTTTACTTAGAATCTTCTGTATCATAAATTTAGTCTATCAAAAAGCACGATTTTATTATATCATTGGATAATATAAGCAATTCTAATGACAGAATCACTAACATACATACTCTCAGTAATGATAGCCTCAATGTTACTGAGCTTTTCGTTGGCCTTTCCAATAATTTCTTTACTATATAGGTATAAGATTACAAGAAGGTTAGATTTTGATTTTACAACGGTTATTGAGAAAGTTAAGTTAAAAGCAGGTGTCCCAATAATGGGAGGTTTAATTGTTGTATTAACTGTGCTTTTCGTCAATCTTATATTTAATCCAGAAAGAGGGAGTGCATCGTTAAATGCTTTATTATTCATTTTTTTCTTATCTGCTTTGTTAGGAGGATTTGATGACGTTTTAAATATTTATGGAAGAGAGAGAGCAAAACTTCGACCTTTATCTAGAACAATAAAATTAATAAAAGTCCATAAAGATGTAAAAAAAAGGATAATTTTAGCAATAGGGCTACCTTGGTCTATGTATAAAAGGTTTTTCTATATGCTTGGATCAAATCCTGGTAAAGGTATTCAGGCTCATGAAAAGATAATTGTACAATCTATTGCGGGAATTGTACTAGGATACGCAGTTTATTTTTATAGTCCATGGGATCAACCAGGTCTAGTTAATATTCCAGTTTTTGATTTAGCTTTGGATATTGGTTTATTGATAATACCATTTGCGTGGATAACAGTTGTCCTAATGACAAATGCCGTTAATTTAGCAGATGGTATGGATGGTTTAGCAGCTAGCCAACTTTTATTTTCATTTGTAGGGTTTATGATTATTGCATTAGTAAAACAAGAAATCTGGATAGCTTACCTTATTGCAAGTGTCATTGGATCTTTAATTTCCTACCTTTATTTCAATGTACCTCCAGCTCGATTTCAAATGGGAGATGTTGGTTCACTTGCTCTAGGTACGTTATTGGCAGGTGTTGCATTTATGGTTAGAGAGCCATTATTTCTACTAATTATATCTTTACCTTTTGTTGTAACACTTTTATCAACGGTCATTCAGGGCATGGGAAGAAGAATTCTGGGAAGAAGAATATTTAGAATGGCGCCTATTCATTACCATTTTCAGATGAATAATGAGTGGTCTGAAGAGAAAGTTGTAATGAGATATGCCTTGTTTGGGGCTTTTTGTATGCTTGTAGGGCTTTGGTTATTTTTTATATAATAAAATATGAATGACATAACTGTTAAATTAAGGCCAAGCTTCATTCTTTGGACTATTGGTATATTTGCTTTACTTGCTCTTTCAATTGCACTTAAGGATATAATCATTATTTTCTTTTTAGCATTTATCGTTAGCTCAGGCTTTAGACCCGTAGTAGATAGATTAGAAAAATTTGGATTTGCTAGGATATTAAGTTTGATTATTATTTATTTAATCGCAGTCCTATTAATTATTCTAGTGCTTCTGTTAACTATCGAGACTTTTATTAGACAATTTAATACTGTTAATGCAAACCTTCCTGAAATTACAGAGAACTTGCTAACTTCATTACAGAATGTAACCCCAGATGAATGGGGAATAATATCCGATGAACAAATTCAAGAAAGTGTTAATCAAGTTGAAGAAACAACATCTGTAAATGCAGAAACGTTAGATGATATATTTACTTTTCTTGGTAATAATATCCAGACCTTCAGCAACACCGGCCTGTCAATACTTAGCAGTGTAACCAACTTCTTATTCTCTGCTTTCATTGTAATAATGGTAGCAGCTTACCTCATAGCAAGACCAGAAAAGGCATATAGAGGACTAATAGGCTATATACCCAAAAATTCCCAAGATAAAGTTATGAATATGTTCGATAAGGTCGAACGACAGTTAGGGGAATGGGTTGTAGGTCAATTAATTTTAATGTTTGTTGTTGGCCTTATTACCTATTTAGTCGTAATGTTTCCCTATGTTTTAGGTGTAGATGGATATGAACTTCATAAATTTGCATTATTAATCGCAATCATAGCAGGGATTCTTGAAGCATTTCCTAATATTGGGCCTACAATTACCCTAGTTATAACAATGTTAATGACTATAGGAACAGGTGGTAGTTTAGGTATAATAATATATATTTTTATAATGTTTCTTGGTATTCAACAATTTGAAGCTGTTTTAATAGTTCCAATGGTTATGAAAAGGGCAGTAAATTTAGACCCGATAATTGTAATACTTGCAATAACTGCTGGATTTACTCTTGGTGGAGTATTGGGGGCAATAATAAGTATTCCAATTACTGTGATCTTAAGAATTATTTTAGATGAAGTCAATGAAAACAGAATAAAGCATGAAAATGATGATGATAAGATCTTATCTCAAGAAAAGAATATCAAAATTGAGAAAAGTAACTTATCAAGGGTCAAAGGACTATTTAGAAAATTTTTCTAACTCATTCTGAACATCTTCTAAACTCTTAAATTCTTTATAGACTGAAGCAAATAAAAGTGCACCCAACTTATCTCTCTTAGTAAGTTCTTCTAAAACAAGCTCCCCAATGACCTTTGTAGGGATTGTCTCTTTATCCATATTCATCACCTTATTCTCAATGTTTTGTACTATCTCCTCAACAACTTCTTCTCCAAGAGTTCTTTTTTTTACGGCTTTGAAAATTCCTAGTTTAACTTTCTCACGGTCAAACTCTTGTATTTTCCCATCTCTTTTTTCTACATTTACTAGAACTTTTTCAATTCTTTCATAAGTTGTAAATCTTCTATCACACGTCTCACACTCTCTTCTTCGTCGAGAAGTATTTGTATCTTCGTTATCTCTTTTATCAATTACTTTGATTTTTTCTGATTTACAGTATGGGCAGTGCATATTGTATTGCTAATTATTTAATAATAGCATATTGTGAAGTATTAAAGATCATCAGTTGATATTTTGCTAGTTTGGAAAACAAGATATAGAACTAATTAACTTGGTCATTAATCTAAAGAAAAAAATGCAACTTTAATGTATAATTTCCAGAACCTACTTGAGGTGTCATAGCCAAGTGGTAAGGCATGAGTCTGCAAAACTCTGATCCCGGGTTCGAATCCCGGTGACACCTTTTAACATAAACTAATTCTTTTATTCATCATATGAAAATATACTTTGCTGGATCTATAAGAGGAGGAAGAGATGATGCTGAATTATATAACAGTATAATTAATGAACTTCAAAAATATGGAGAAGTACTAACCGAACATGTTGGCTCTAAAACACTCAGCCCACAAGGAGAGTCAGAAAAGAAAGAGGATTTCATATACAGAAGAGATATTGAATGGTTAGAACAATCAGATGTTGTTCTGGCAGAGGTTACTCAACCAAGTCTAGGTGTAGGATATGAACTTGCTTATGCAGAAAATAAAAAAATTAAAGTAATCTGTTTATTTAGAAAAAATAATGAACGTCTATTATCTGCTATGATTAAAGGTAATAAGTATTTTGATATTTATGAATATGAGAATTTGAAAGATGTGAAGAGCATACTCTCAAAAGTTTTTAACTAGGAAGAGAGAATGAAAAAGAGGTCAAAAAATGACCTCTTTTCTTTAATATTATCTTTCTAAATTACATTGGACCGTAAATATCTTCTAAGCCTTCCATATACTCTTCAAAAGTAATTTCTTCATTTATATACCTATTGAGTAATTCTTCTTCCTCAGGAGAAATATCTACAGAGTCAAAGCTATCAAAAGATTCAATCGGCTCGACAAGAGCTGTAGTTCCTGTACCAAAGTTCAATGGAACCGTGACTGGAACACTGTACTGTAAATCTTCGAAAATCTGGTTAAAATCATCAGTGAAATCTTGATCATACTTTGGAACATCAAATTCAAATTTTGAATCATAAGTCACAGTTAATGTATTTATTTCAAATTTAATACCTGAACCAAGAATGCTGTAGTCAATATTGACTCCTCCTCCAGTGCTGTATTCCATTTCCTCATCATGACAAGCTGTAAATTCCATATCAAATAAATCCACAAAAATGCTTACCTGTTCGAAACTTTCTTCGAGAACTTCTCTTTCTTCAGCGATATCTAACCCTTCTGAATCAAAGTTACTATCAGAAGTAATAACATCATAAGAATCTAGAATGACAGCTTTTACTGCCTCTAATACCTCGTCATTATTAAATTCCCCTTGATTACAAACAGAAGATGATCCGTCTCTAATTGGATCAACAGCCTGAATATTTGTAAAGAAATCTACATCTCTAAAATTTTCTGAAATTGATCTCTTAATACCAGGTCCTGCACTTCTTATAAGTTCAATCTGTTCATCAGGCAATACACTAAAAGATGCTGCTAACTCTGCATTAAGTTCTTCGTATTCATCTGTATTTCTAAAATCTCTTAAATCTTGAAGATCCGATAGTTCACTTGCATCAACTCCCGATAATGATTCTGAGTACAGGCTAAAAATACTTGATAATGATTCATTTGCATCAACCCTAACTGTTTGACCAATTATCTGACTAATTTCTGAAAAATCTTCAGGTGGAATTAATCCATTATTTTCAAGTCTTTCTGTATAAAGATATGCAATACCATCAATTACAGTAAGCTGCATTTCACCATCTAAACTTCCATCAACTCCTCCATAAACACTCATTTTTATATCTATGAAATAATCTACTGAATCAATAATTTCAGAGAATTCTTCATCAGTTATATTTTGTATTAAGCTAATAATTTCAGCTGAAGTTTGAAGTTCTGCAAACTTTTCCTGATCATAGTCTTCATCATATCTTGCATATGAATCTAATATTAAATCAACAGACATCTGTTGACCTTGATTCTCAACATCAAAGCTAAGATCCAAAGCACTATGAGTTGTATTCCCAGCTAAATCTAATTCGTTAAGATCAGGTGAAGATAGATATTGTAATCTTTCGGCACTTTGCTCAGCCTTATCAGCAATTGCCTCAAAGTCTATGAAATCTAGAGGTCTTTCTGGATCAAACTCATCAAAATCCATTGAATCTAAAACTAAGTCTATGTTATCTGAAATGTATGGATCTATTTCTTCTATTCCTGTTGAGGCATTGTATGATCCGCTACTAGATGAATTTTGGAATAAAGCAAACACCGCAACAATTCCAACGAGCAATAGTACAACAACTCCTATCCCAAAAATCATAAGCGTTTTATTGGATTCAGAGCCTTGTGTATTTGTATTCATTTTACTTTCACTTGAAGCCTTCTGTTCAACCTCAACATTTACTTCTTCTTTTTTTTCTTCATTCATATTTTTTATTTAATAATAATTTTGAATTATAACTTTTATGCTAATAAATTCCTACCTGTCATTTCCGGTGGAGTCTCAATATTCATCATTCCAAGAATTGTAGGGGCGATATCTGCTAGATTTCCAACAGGAAGTTCAATTGGAGGAAGTCCATTTTGAATAATAAGAACTGGAACTTGGTTTACTGAATGTTTTGTATCCGGTTTTCCGGTTTGGAGATCGATCATTTCTTCTATGTTTCCGTGATCTGCGCTAATTACTACCGCACCATTTTTTTCAAGAGCAGCATCTACAATTCGTCCAACACATTCGTCACAAACCTCCATTGCTGTAATCGCAGCTTCTATATTACCAGTATGAGCAACCATGTCTGGACCTGCAAAGTTAATAACCATAAAGTCATACTCATCTTTTTGCATATTCTCAAGCAGTAGGTCAGTAATTAATCTTTGACTCATTTCAGGTTTTAGATCATATGTCGCAACTTCAGGAGATGGTATCTCAACCCATTTTTCATTATCAAAAACAGCACCTGTACCTCCATTGAAGAAATATGTCACGTGGGGGAACTTTTCAGATTCCGCTACTCTTAATTGCTTATAGCCTTTTTCTGAAAGAACTCTACCTAAAGGCATTGTAATTTCTTCAGGAGGAAATGCTTTATTCTTAGGGAATCCATTTTTGTAATCAGTAAAACCAACAAAAAACATATTTTCAATAATATTTCTTTCCCATCCAGGAAATTCTTGATCTTCAAATGCTCTTGTAATTTGCTGTGCCCTATCAGGTCTATAATTGAAGAAAATTACTGCATCTCCAGGCTTAACAATTTCTGGAGATTCACCTTCTTTATCAACAATTAGAGTAGGTTCAATGTATTCATCAGAATTTTCAGACTTGTACTGTTCTTCAAGCTCTTTCTTCCAGTTTGTAATTATTTTTCCTTTTCCTTCAGTTAACATATCGTAAGCTTTTCTTGTTCTTTTCCAGTTTTTATTCCTATCCATTGCATACGCTCTACCAACCATCGAAACAATTCTACCAACCTTTTTCTGCATACAATTAGCCTCAATCTGTTCTAAAATATCAATACCAGCATCAGGAGCAGAATCTCTACCATCCATAAAACAATGAATTAAGACACTGTCAGGATTAAATTTTTTCTGAGCTGCAAATTCAATTAAATTAAATAAATGCTCAGTAGAACCGTGAACTAGTCCTGTTCCTGTTAGTCCCATAAAATGAACCCTACCTTTATTTTTTTTTGCATGATCAAAAGCATTATTCAACATAACATTTTCAAAAAATGCTTTAGTTTTTATAGAGTTATCAATTCGTGGTAAATCCTGCAGAATTATTTTTCCAGATCCCATAGTTACATGACCAACCTCACTGTTACCATCAGTACCTTCAGGAAGACCGACATATAATCCTGCTGCTTCAAGCATTCCATGAGGATATTGAGGCCAGAATCTATCTAAATTTGGGGTCTTAGCCTGTGTAATTGCATTACCAGGACCAGGTGGAGCTGAACCCACACCATCCATTGATATCATAATTATAGGTTTCGGAACTTTATTTTCAGACACAAAAAATATATAACCATAAATAATATATCACCTTGAGTGGAAAGTTTTAAGGATTAATATTTTCCATTATTGATTTCATCCAATCAGAATAAAACTTCAGATTATGAATAGTTGCTAATCTAAACCCAGCAGGTTCTTTAATTCTAATTAAGTGTCTCAAATATGCTCTTGAGACTGTAGAACAGCACTCACAATTACAGTTAGGATCTACTGGATCTTTGTCGAACTTATATCGCTCAGATCTTAAATGCATAACATCATAAGCCATAGTCAGTTTCTTTCCATTATAAGCTTTTGTCTCATCACCTTGACCTTCACTTACATATAAATATCCATGCCTTGCGTTTCGAGTAGGCAAGACTGTATCGAATAAATCCCATCCGATTTCAACACAAAATGCAATATCATCAGGTTGCCCAATGCCCATTGCATATTTATATTTTGATTTTGGGATTAAATCTGAAACATATTGAAGCATCTCCCTATAGAGGCCACCTTTTTCCTCGGTTTTCCAAGTAGCACCTTCGTAGGTTGGAATTCCTCCAAAGTTATATAAGTCTAAATCTAAATCCAGTAACTGTGTTGCACTTAGCTTCCTCATCTCAAAATCATCAGCTCCTTGTATAACAGCTCCTAATAAAGGCTTATCTTTTACAAAAATCTCATCAAATTTCTTCTTACTTCTTCTCGCCCATTTTGTTGTTAACTCAACACTTGTTTTTCTTGCATCTAAAGAAGCGTCGCCGATTATTGGGTCATCAAGAACAGTCATTATGTCTGAACCCAGATTTGCTTGTATTACAATTGATCCCTCTGGTGTAAGCAAACTATAATCTCCACTATCTGGATCAATAAAACTACAACCAATCTCCGTAATTTTATTTTTCTTATTTCCACTGTCTGCATTGATTAAAGAAAATACCTGCCATCCCCCACTATCTGTGAGTATTGGTCTGTCCCAGTTGAAAAAATCATGAATACCACCCATTTTTTTAATGTAACCACTTCCAATTTTTTGCTCTAGATGTAGAGTAGTTGTTACAATCTCATTAATTCCAGTATTTTTTAAATCTTTGAAAGAAGTTGACCGTATAGTTCCATATGTAGCGTCAGGTAGAAAAGCTGGAAGCTTAATTTCGCCATGATTGGTTTTAATACTATCTTTTGATTTCACTTAGTATTATAGCGTAAAGAGATGGCCACTAAAAAAATATCCGTTCGTACGATATAATTCAAAAAGCATATTAAAAAAAATAAATGTATCCAAACTTAACATTAATAATTGAAAATCAAATTCCAAGATTAGTATTTAATCCTGAAGAAGGTATGAGTAGAAGGTTAACATTAAAAGAAGAAAGCATTGAAGAAGTATTAACTGAGTTAGTAAAAGCACTAAATTTAATTGAAGAGGTTGAGGAAGCGGAAGAAGAAAATATTCATTACATTCTGAACTTAGGATTTGAAGGAGATAGTAGAATGATTGAGGCAATACCTGGAATGGAAAAGTATAAGGACGAGTTTGGATTTAGTAAATTTGTAAATGACCATCTGGATAAAGCCATAGAAGAAAAGGATGATTTTAGTGAATATGGGGAAATAACTGAAAAAGTTAAAAAAGAATTAGAAAGAAACCAAAGTATAGATATACTTGCATCTCTAATCGATATTCTCATAAATGTAATCATCGCAAAAACACTTTTATATAGCTCAGATCTTGGAGTTGGAAAAATTCGTCTTGAGGATAAAGATGGCTTTGTAAGACTTCAAGAAAAAATGTCTAGCGAGCTTTCAAAGATGGATATTGAATTAAATATTATTTAAACCCATTCAACCATCTTAGATCCGTAAAGTCCTTTAGCTATTTCCATAGTAGTAGGAACTAAATCTAAATCCCCTGCATGTTTAGTTTCCTGATAAAGTGAAATAAATAAGTAGGCATCTGTAACAAATTCAAAATATTCTGTAGAAAAGTGATTTGATACAAAATCTTCGTAGGTATCTTTTACTAAATTCCATAATTCATCAATATCTATATTGCTTTCCAATTCATGAAGAAGAGAAGCTAATTTCCCAAAGAGAAAAATTGGGTCTCCAATAAAAACCTTGTCTGTAATTAGAATTTCAATTTCTTTATTAGAATTTAGATATAAAGAATTTTCTACATTTATATTTAAACTTTGTCTCGATATATCAGTATTTAACTTCTCAATTAATGTATGAATATTAGTCCTCAATAACTCAACTGAATCCATGTTAACAGAAACAGAGTCATACTCGGAAACTTTTACCTGTTCCCTGGTTTCGAAAAATTCAATAGCTTTATCTAATTGTCTAACTATTTTTTCTTCAATGTTGGATACAATATAGTCTTCTTTGGATTTAAATAACTCAGCTAAATATTGAGTTTCATTTATTATGCTTAGAAGCTTTTCTAAAACTGATTCTAACCTTGATTTAGTTAAAGATAGTTTTTTTAAATCTGTATATTTCTCAGTAATAAATAAGCTAGAAAACTTATTTTCAAATGTTGCATAATCAGATCCACTAATTGTAGAAATTAAATTTTGATTGATTAGATTATTATTATGCAAATAGGAGATTACTGCTTGAACTGCTTTTAATTCTCCCTCACTAGTAGATAGAATAAAAAATAATCGATTATCATTCTCATCAAAAACAAATGAATCAACAGCATGCTGAGTTACAACTGCATCACTATCCAAACCATAAATTTCTTTAATAAAATCAGTAATATCCTTCATTCTTTAACCATAATTCTCAATAAACATTCTTGATACATCTTTCGACATAAGTATCTCTTTAAGTTCAACTATCATCTCATTTCTGCCACAAAGATAAAAATCTGTATTTTCCCAATTAAACTCACTAGCTTTGAGTTTATTAGTAACCCTTCCGTGAAATATCTCAACTTTCGAATCTTCTTCAATTCCCTGACTGATGCATCTAACGTATTCAACAATACCTTTCTCCACTTCATTATTTAAATAATGAATACCAAAGTCATCATCACTCTTTTTAACACCATGAAAAATTGTAATTTTTTGTCCATGTTCATTTACTATCTTCTTGATCATTGGAATGAACGGAGCAATACCAGTTCCTGCTGAGATAAAAACTTTTTCCCTTTCATTATATTCACAAAAAAACTTACCTAATGGCCCCATAACTTCTGTTTCATCTCCTGCTTTAACGTTTGTAAAAAAATCAGACCCTTTTCCAGGATTCCTAACTCCAACTACAATAGTTATCTTATTTCCATTTTGTTCAATTATTGAATATGGTCTTTTGTAAAGATCATTAACTGTAACATTAATAAATTGACCAGGTATAAAAGAAAAGTCTTCTGGGACATCTAAAACAACCTGAAGAGTATCTTCATTTATATATTTTTTTTTGGATATTTTTGCAATGAAGTTTTCCATACGAAATCATATCATAGAAAGCTGATCACTAGATACAGCTGATTTTATAGAATAAGTATATTTATCTAGGTAATCATCTATAAACCTACCAATTATCTTTCTTTCATCAAAAGCAACTAGAACTCCCCCATTTTCAATAATTGTAAATCTCCCCCTTAAGCCTTTAAAATTACCAAAAATATTAGTCAATTCATCCTTAGGAACCCTATTAACTTTCACAGCAGGATAAAAAAGGTCTTTAGTCTTTGATAAGTCAATAATTTCATTTTCTTCAAATATCCAATCTTTGAATTCAGAGCTATTGAAAGAAGCTTTTATATTATTGAAATAAGAGTTAATTTTCTTAGTTGCATACTTGATATCTGGTTTTAATTGCATATTTTTAAATTTAGTTGAGCTACTTACTGCCTCTGTAATTCCTACTCTTCTTGATATAGTATGTTCAAAATCTTGTATTTTAAAACCATCAGATTCTGCAATGTATGAATAAATTAGCGCATCTTGTTCGATCGGCCTTATAAACCTTCTAGAATGTGCTGCAGTTCCAACTTTAAGAATGTTCGGAGCAAAGAAGGCAAGATATATGTAGTGTTTTTTTGATAAATACTCTTTCATAAATTCATTAGGTTCAGCTCCAAAGAAAAACGTCGCTTTAAATCCTAGTTTTTGCTCACATTCAAAGCAAAGCTGATATGAATCTTTATAAAGAATTGTATTGTTAGGACAGGGTTTGTACCCATCCTTATCACTAAATCCCGGACAGTACCTATCTCCAGTTAAATGCCAGTTAAATTCATAATCTCGTAACATTATTACCTGTTTTTCATTTTCTTTGTGATCATATAAAGTTAATGTCTGACTGTAAGATTCAGTTTTTATATCATATCTCCATGAAATATCTATTATTTGCTTTTTCGTACCAGGATAGTCGTTCAAAAATCTTATACTAAATTTTAAGTAATATTTCTTAATTGTTGATTATTGCTAGGTTATAATAACGTACTTTTATAAAAAATAATGGTATCAATACTTATAACAGCTTGGAAAGAACAAGATTCAATTAGGAAATGTTTAAAAACACTCGTTAAAGACATTCCTAGAAATATAGTATTTGAATTGCTTTTAGCAGCTCCAGATGAAGAAACTAGAGACGAGGCAATGAAAACTATTAAAGATCTAGGAATAGAATCTAAATACACTTATGTCAAAGACCCTGGAAAAGGCAAACCTCACGCTCTAAATATGCTTATGGATAAGGCTAAAGGAGATATATGGTTCTTTGGAGATGGAGATACATATTTTGGTGAAGATGTACTAAAAAAAATCTTAAAACCATTTGAAGATAAAAATGTTATAGCTGTTACTGGAAGACCAAAATCATCTGATAATAAGAAAAATATGATGAGCTATTTCGGACATTTATTAGTTGATGCTGCTCATCATAAAAGAACAATAGATTTAACAGATGAGACTTCAGGTCAGAGTTTGAAATTCATAAAAAAGAGAAAATTTTTCCCAGTAAGTGGGTATATCTTTGCAATGAGAAAAACTGATATACGACCACCCAAAGAATGTTTGGTAGAGGATGCCTATTTCTCATATGAAATTATTAATAGAGGAGGTGCGATAGCTTACGCTCCTGAAGCTAAAGTTTTTGTGAAATTTCCAAAAACATTAAAAGATTATTTCAAGCAGAAGAAAAGATCAGTAGGTGGTTATGTTCAGCTTTGGGAATATGGAATAGTAAAACCAGAAACAAAAACTAGGTCATTTTGGAGAGAGTTAGAATACTTTTGGTTTCCTATAAAATATGCAAAAAACGTAAAAGAATTCTTCTGGTCATTAATGCTTTACCCAATAAGACTTTATTTATGGTTAATAATCTATTGGGAAAGAAAAATTGTAAAAAAAGACTTTGTGAAAACTTGGGTAAGAGTTGAAAGTACAAAATAGACTATACATCGTAGTGAAGCATGAAATGATAACTTGATAGGCATACAATTAAGTACAGTAATCCTAGTAATATTATTAGTAATGTAGGTAAATTTAAAAGAAATAGTCCTGAAACTAAAGCTATTAATCCCAATACTGTCAACGTTACCATAATCATATAACTTACTGTTTTAAATTTTTCTGGCTGGGGAAGTGTTTCTGTGGTCCATTTTATAAACTCTTTCAACCCTTCATCCCTTTTGAAGAAATATTCTTTTATTAAGTTCATAGCCTTTGCGGAGCTGTACCAAGATTGTCTAAGTCTAACTATTTGAAGAATAAAGATAAAAGATAATAGACCAAGCACTATTAATGAATATGGAAGAAATGTCCGAATATTATCAGAAACAAATTCGTTTAAACCAACAACACCTGCAAACACTGCTGTATAAATCCCAATGTAAAAATTTAACAAAGTTAATCTATCTTTCTGAGCCTGCATACTTGTTTCTTTTGCATATTCAAATTCTAACTTTAAAAGTTCAATTGAAGTTTCAACTGTTTTAATTCTTCGAGTTGTTTTTTCTGGATAGTATTTTGTTAAAGAATTTAATTTTGGAATTAGGTATTTCCAAATATAATAAGCAAATATAAAAAAGCTGAAAAAGGATATAGAAATTGTTAATAGAGTGAGTAAGTCAATCATATTTTCTTAAAACTAGATTGATTATACCAGTGAAAAACTACTCTACAAAAAAAAGCCTACCTAGGTAGGCTAGAGCTTACTTCTTTTTCTTAGCTACTTTTTTTGTAGCCTTTTTAACAGTTTTTTTAGCTTTTGAAACTGTTTTCTTTGCTGTCTTTTTTACAGTTTTCTTTGCTTTTGTTGCTGATGATTTCACCTTTGAAGCAGTCTTTCGAACAACTTTCTTAACTGCCTTTTTAGGCTTTGCAGCTTTCTTTTTAGCTACTGCCATCTATCAAAAATAAAAATTAGATAATATATCTATTTTGAACATTTATTTTGAAAAGTCAATATGAAAATTACCAGCTAATAGTATTTTTACCGTGACTTTTAAGATATTCGTTTGCCTTACTAAATGGCTTTGACCCAAAAAATCCTTTATCTGCTGAAAAAGGTGAGGGGTGGGGAGATTCAATAACTAAATGTTTAGATGTATCTATTGAGCCTCCTTTTTTTTGAGCATACGCTCCCCAAAGAAAAAAAACTAGATTTTCTGTTAAGTTTGAAAGTCTAAGAATAACTTCATCTGTAAATTCTTCCCAGCCTTTTCCTTGATGAGATCCAGCTTTACCCTTTTCTACAGTAAGAGTCGAATTTAATAGTAAAACCCCTTGCTTTGCCCAGCTTGATAAATCAGGATTTTCAGGTGAATCAATACCTAAATCGCTTTGCATTTCTTTATAAATATTTCTTAGAGAAGGAGGTATTTTTTGATCTTTATTTGCAGAAAATGCCAAACCATTAGCAACTCCTGGAGTATGATAAGGATCCTGTCCTAATATTACTACTTTTACCTCATCAACAGGACATTCGTCAAATGCTCTAAAAATTAGCCTACCAGGTGGAAATATAACATTGTTCTTATACTCTTCTTTGATGAAATTAATCAGATTATTAAAATCTTTACTTTCAAAGATGTCTATAAGTAAAAGTCTCCAAGATTCTTCAATTTTTATGCTCATCTACAAATTGTTTTAAATATGTTGAGGAATTTGTACATATTCTAACTTCAATTTCTTTCATTTATAGCTGGTGTTCAAATTTTATTGCTATTTCAGAATTATATGATTCAAATCCTTTTTCGTAAAATCCAAACTTACGGAAATTTTCTATTAATCTAACAAAGTTATTTTTCTTCTGAAAAAATATTTTATTTTCTTTGGTATTTGCTTGTATTTCCTTCCAGGTCTGAGTATCTTCAGAATCAGCTTTAAAGTTGAATAATATTCTTCCTTTAGGTTTTAGTATTCTTTGAAACTCTTTTAGGTATGTGTTTTCACTTTCAATGGGAATTAATTCCCAGTAATTTTGTAATATAATTAGGTCAAATTGATGAAGTTTGTAAGAATTACTAAGAAAATCTTTTGTTATAAACTTCCTTCTTTTCTTGGATTGAAAAAAGTTCTTGTTTTCATCAGTTAATTTCTTTGCAAAATCAATTCCAAAAATATAAGTATCTTCATTTTCAAACATTGATGGTAGAAGAGTAGAGCTTAAACCAATAATTAGAATCCTCTTAACTTCTGGTAGGAAAATCTCAGGACAGCTTAACAAAAATCGTAATATATAATTATTCTCAGGATCATTATATTTTTTTAAAATTCTTTGTGATAAATCATTTCTCAAATCTTTCATTTTAGAAATGACATGTTTGTATTCAAAGTTGTTTATATCCTTATTTTTCTGAATATGCTTACGGACCTGTTTGAACTTCCACATAAATAACCTGCCTTTATTAACCTCATTTGAGTCTGCAATACTTTCATAAGCTTGCTCTAACATAAATCTTGGGTATTTTTTTGTAAGCTTCATGTATATGTTTAGGTTTTCAAGATCATTTAGATTGGATGCTAATCTATAAGCATAATCTTGGAATTCATAGGCTGTTCCACGAATTTCCTTGCCTTCCTCATCCTTCACAGAGTGAATATCATAAACATTTAATAGCTGTTTTGTTGTTACAAATGAGGCCATAAAGTTTTATATATCTTGTATAACTTGTTTTGCTACTGAATCTAGCCTATAAGAACTGAAGAAGACTATTACAATTTTATCATTTCCAATATAACCCTTTACTAAATTAGCTATATCTGAATTTTTAACATGGATAGCACGAATATTAATTTCTTTTAGATAATTTATAAATTCATCTGCCGAGACTAGATCTTTATTAAAATCTGATAAATCAGGAATAATTAATGTGTCAACACCATCAAAAACTCCCTTATAATTTTTAATAAATTCATCATGATCACTAAATCTACTAGCTGAGTTTGGTTCAAAAATTGCATAAATCCTATACTCTGGAAAGCTTGATCTTATAACATTTAAAGAGTTTTTTGCCCTCTCAGGTGCCACTCCAAAATCATCAATGATGACCGAATAATCATCCTGATATAAAATCTCTAATCTTTTCTTAACACCCTCAAAGCTCTCAACAGATTCTCTTAAATCCTCTAAATATTCCGTACCTTTTGGAGCAAAATCTAAAGGAATGCTTTCAGCAGGTAAATTTAAGACTAAAGTAACACCTGCAAGTATATCTTCTAATACAAATTCGCCCAACAATTCAGTTTTAAATCTCAGTATCTCATTCTTATTTCCGTCATAGATAATATTTTCATCTTCTCTTTTTATTAACGACCAAACACCATCCTTTATATTCTTAACATCTGTACTAATTTCATATCTAATTATCTTAGCTATAGATGTTTTGAGCGTTTCACTAATCTTTTCATCTTTGTTCCGTGCAACAATAATTCCATCTTGTGGAACAGCACTAACTAACTTAGCAAACTCTTCTACATATAGCTCTTCGGTAGGATAAACATCTTGATGTTCGTAGCCAATATTTGTAAGTACAAGATATCTAACTTTATATTCAAGAAATTTTGCTCCAGTAGAAAATTCTTTACTAAAGTATTCATCACCTTCAATTACTGACCATTCAGATTTAGTATTCATAATTGATTCTTTGAGATCTTTTACTTCAGCTCCAATCATGTAGCTAGGATCAAAACCCAAATCAATCAAAATTTTAGTGATAAGACTAGTAGTAGTTGTTTTTCCTGCAGTTCCAGCAACTACGATTGAGTTATCCTTTATTAAGTATTCGGACAAAATTTTTGAATACGGTCTTATGTCAAGCCCTTTGTTTTTTGCAAATAGGTATTCTTTATTTTTAGGACTAGCTGATTCTACAATCATTGTAAGATCAGGTACTTGAGATATATCAAGCTTTTGATTTAATGCCTCTTCCCAATAATCTTTTTGCATATGCTTGTAATTGAAACCCTCTTCATGAGGTATTTTATTCTCTTTAACAATCAAACTCGCTGGAGGAAAGAATTGGTTATCAGTTCCAGTCACAAACCATCCCATATCTTTAAACATTTTTGCAATATTAGCAGTTGTTTTGCCACTAACTCCTATTGCATGGAACCACTTTTTCATTTGCATTTTTTAACTCTTAAAACAGTTTACTCATAGAATCCTCTGAAATTCAAATGCTGTATATGTTAACTAGACTTTGAAGTTATATTTTTTGTAAAATTACCGTTTTTGATCAGTCTTATATCTACTAAACCTACTGTAACAAACTTATGAGATGTCTGTGTCTGGTTATACATTTGCTAATCATTCGGCTGTTGATGAAGAATTATTAAGAACGACGAATTAATCTCATTAAGTTAGTTGAAAAATTTAACAGTACGACTTCGTCATTAATCATTATGGTTTACTTCACCGTATAATGCCTGATCAGTTGTATAGTTTGTTAGTTTAGAAAATAAAATATACAACAAATTATATTCTGGAAGTAAAAACATTCTAGATCTCTCTATCACAGAATCTAAAGCCTTCTTCAGTCACGCAAAGAGTTAATCTCTGTACTTCATCAGTAACAAAAACTCCTTTAGAATCGATTTGAGGTAAATCATCAATAAAAATATCTAATACTCTACCCCTGAAAGTTTTACCTTGTATATCTTCTTGAACAGACCTCCAGGTAGAGTAACCTCCATTTAAATCTACTCTTCTAGTCATTTCCTGTGTTCTATTATCTTCCTCTTCAAGAATAGAATACTCTGCTCTTACAAATGCAATTTTGTATACAGTTTCAAAATTAAATAAGTAAAGAAAATCTTTAAATTTTATTGTTGGTCCACCAATATCAACCTGATCTCCATAAAGTTTAAAAGTTTCTTCTTCTAAAATTGCATCAGCAGTTGGATCATCTGGATTAAACATTGCTGAGATTGGAGACTGACCTTTAACTTGATTTATTGTTATTTCAAAATAATCTCCAAGCTCATCAGTCATTTGTTCTGAAATTGTCACTCCAGCTACAGGTGTTTCATTTGTAAAAACACGATAAGTGTATAGCCATCCTGCTGCAAAGAATAATATTATTGATAGTGAGCATGTAACAACGAAGATTAAAAGTAAAACTAATGAGCTTGTTGTTTTAAACATTGATTTCATAGGTTATTATACATATATCAATTGATAAATAACAATTACGAATTGATAAATAACAATAAACTTTTATAATAATATATGGAACAGCTAAGTAAGAAACAGATAAAGAAATTTTTTAAAGGGATTAGAAGGGATAAGGAGATAATTATTCTTCTTGAAAATATTCAGTATGCAAGGAATGTAGCATCAATCTTTAGAACTGCTGATGCTGCAGGTGTAAGAAAAATTTATCTTTCAGGTATATCTAAAACTCCTCCATTTGGTAAAGATTTGAGTAAAGCCTCGAGAAATAAAGAAAGAAATGTGCAATGGGAATTTATTGAGGATACAAATAAAGCTATTAATAAAATTAACAAAGAGAACTATTATACTGTTGCAGTTGAGTTAACTAATGAGGCTGAAGAAATAGCTAGATTATCATATTTAGTTAGCGATAAAGATAAGGTTTGTTTTGTTTTTGGAAGTGAGGTTTACGGGGTTAAAAATGATACTTTGAAAAAATGTAATACCTCTGTTTACTTACCTATGTTTGGGAAGGGAGCTAGCTTAAATGTTTCAACAACAGTTGGAATTGTTTTATATTCCTTTTAAGTTGAAAGTGACTTTTTGTCCTAAATGATCTGAAAACTCTTTTGCATCAATAGTCTCGTAGCTCTTAAAATCTATATAATTGTCACCTAACACATAGTCTATTCTCCACAAAGCGAGATCATTAATACGCCACGAAGTAGCAAAATTAATATTTAACTCCTTCACAGAATCATTTACTGAATCTAGAATCTTGTCCATAGAAAACATAGTTTTAGTCGTATTAAAGTCTCCAGAAACGATTTTGGGACGGTTATTAAATTCAAGTTCGTTTGATATAAAACTGAAAATATCCTGCCTCCAATAAAACCTTCTTTCAATATCATTTAAAAATACTGATAAGTTACTTCTTAATCCTGGATCAATATGAACAGGAATATGAACATTATAAAAACTTACAATTTTCTCATCTATCCAAATATCAACTCGTAAAAATTTATTATCCGGGTTTTCAAATTTTGCAAAAACTGGAAATTTACTCATGGTGATTAGTTCACTACTTCTTACAATCTCAAAATCAGGAAATGCTTCAACTAATTTTTCAAAAGTTTTTGATATGGATTCTTTATCATGCATATTTTTATCAGATCTAGCAATATATTCTTGAAGATGATATATGTCTGCATCCTGGTTTTTCAGGAATTCAATAAAATCATCTATATCCTGCTCCTCTTCCCAAAACTCTGTATTTAAGTTAAAAATTCTTATATCTCCTTGAATTTGTTGTTTAGCTAATAGAGTAAATTTAAAATCTGAAATAGGTGCAGTAATTAAAACTATAAATAAGCTTAGAAAAAAAAGTAATGATAATCTTTTGAAATCTCTTTTTATTACAATCAGCTTTATGGTTGAATAAATAAAGAAAAATAATGATACAAAAAGTAAAAAGAATGGAGGTATAAATGAAAATAGATTCCAAAACCAGAATCTACCTGACAAAAGGTAAAAAGCAAGAATAAATACTGTCCAGAGTAATAATACAAGGGTATGAATATTTATAAAATTAAAACTGGAACGTTTTACACGTCCCAGTTTTTCATTATTTGATTCTTCCTTAGAATGGTAAATCATCAGGTTCAATTAAAGAATCATCTTCGTTATCATTTGAGTTTGAAGATTCTGAAGAACTAGAATCATCCTCATTCTTGCCTTCAAATCTATCTATTAAGATTACGCTATCGGCAACGATTTCAGTTTTATAGTTTTTCTTTCCATCATCACCCTCCCAACTCCTTGTTTGAAGTCTTCCTTCGACGTAAATTCTAGTACCTTTTTTTAACCTTTTAGCAAGGCTTTCTGCGCTTCTCCAAACAACAATATTGTGATAAGCGACTTCGTCTTTCCACTCTTCTCCTGATTTGTATCGTCTGTTTGTTGCGATACTAAAGCTGAGAACAGCAGTTCCAGATGTGGTGAATCTTAGGTCAGGGTCACGCGTTACGTTTCCCATCAGTGTAGCTCGGTTTATGTCTCCGAACATGACTGTAAATTAATAAGTAAATATACTGATGATACTAAATGAATTTACATTTAGCAATTATCGTTCTTGATCATGTTAAAATATCTACTGATGGTTAAAGAACTTCCAAAAGATTACGAGGGTATTGTATACCAAATTATTAGGCCAACAGGTCTTTTAGATCCAATTGTGGAGGTGCGTCCTTCTCTTCCAGAAACATTTCATGGCTTAAAAGAACAGGTTCTAAAAGAAGGTTACCAAGATATGCCTATTGCATCTACTGATTCTTGGGAGGAACCACAAATACCTAATTTGCTAAAAGAGATAAAACTAAATATTAAAAAAGGAGAGCGTACATTAGTAACTACATTAACAAAGAGAATGTCTGAAGAGCTTTCAGATTATTTAATTGAAAAGAAAATTAACGCAAAATATCTCCACTCGGATATTGATACAGTTGAACGTGTAGAAATTTTAAGAGATTTAAGAAAAGGAATTTATGATGTTGTTGTTGGGATTAATTTATTAAGAGAAGGTTTAGATCTTCCAGAAGTATCTTTAGTTGCGATAATAGATGCTGATAAGGAAGGTTTTCTAAGATCAAACACAAGTTTAATTCAAACAATTGGTCGAGCAGCTAGACATGAGAACGGTCGAGTAATTATGTATTGTGATGTCATAACAGATTCAATGAGAAAAGCAATTGATGAAACAAGAAGAAGAAGAGAGATTCAGGAAAAATTTAATAAAGAAAATGATATTATTCCAACAAGCATTAAGAAAGAAATTACTTCTCAGCTAGAAAGGTTAGAAATTGACCAAGAAGAGGAAAATAATGAAACAAAAGATATTGCTGATATTAGAAAACAAGCAGATGCCTATAAGATCTTAACTTTAAAAGATAAGAAAAAATTTCTAAAAGAACTTACTTTTAGAATGCAGATGTATGCGGATATGATGGAGTTTGAAAAAGCAGCTGAGGTTAGAGATATTTTAGAAGAGCTTAAGGCTCAGTAACTTTTTTTAAAGTTACTCTTACTGGATACCAATCCCTTATTCCTTTAGCTCCTTGTCGAATTGACTTTGCTGGATACTGAGCGGCAGGCGCAAGAATAGTAATAGATAGTCCGTATTTACGGCAAATTTCTTTAAGATCGTAATTACCACCTCTAAATACTAAATCCGTATTTTCTCTCATTAGTTGATTAATTTGATCAGCAAGCTCGGTTTCACTAAGAGATTTCATTCTATCAGTAGTCTTTGCTTTTAAAATTAATCTAGCTTCACCTCCATCAGCTAGTAATGATGAAATTAATTTATAATGTTTATCAAGTTCGTGTTCATTTTCAGCGCTAAAACCTAATCCGTAAAAACTAAATATTCTTGTAAATCTTTTATTCTC
>CAYTGI010000002.1:57835-81480 GCA_964437465.1 uncultured Candidatus Saccharibacteria bacterium
ATCTGACTAATTGAATCAATGACTTCGTGAGTTGCATCTTTAGAACTTAGCGATTTTAGAACTTCTTCATGTGGTGCTCCTGCAAATAAGGTGCTTTCATTAACCAAACTATCGGTAAAAAGTTCTACTGATGCAGGTTGACCTAAAGCCATAGGCAATGACTCAGGAGTTCCGTCTAAACGACAATTAAGAGTCGACATGTTTAATAGATATAATTAGTATATATATACTTGGGGATTATAGTATAATGATGTTGTGGAAACAAATAATAAAGGTAAAAAAGTATTCTTGGCACTTTCGGGAGGAGTTGATTCTTCTGTTTCTGCAGCGCTACTTAAAGAACAAGGATACGATGTCACAGGAGTTTACATGAAAAATTGGTCAGGAGATGATTTTGGAATACAGTCTGAATGTCCTTGGGAAGAAGATCAAAAAGATGCTGAGGCAGTATGCAAACATCTTGGAATACCATTTAGATCTTTTAATTTTGAGAAAGAATATAGAGAGAAAGTTGTTGAATATTTTTTTGATGAATATAAAAAAGGAAGAACACCAAATCCAGATATAATGTGTAACAAAGAAATTAAGTTTAAATTATTTCTAGAAAAGGCTCTAGAAGAAGGTGCTGATTTAATTGCTACAGGGCATTATGCAAGGGTAAGTGAAGATGAGAGTGGAATTTCTCATTTGTATGAAGGAAAGGACGATAATAAAAATCAAGTTTATTTTATATATAATTTAACTCAAGACCAGTTATCAAAAACTCTTTTTCCTATTGGTCATCTAGAAAAGTCTGAAGTTAGGAATCTTGCTGACAAATTTGGACTGCAAAATAAAAACAAACCTGACAGTCAAGGAATATGTTTTATCGGAGAGATAAATGTTCTTAAATTTTTAATGGCTAATATTCCTAAGAAACCAGGAGATATTGTAGATATTGACACGAATGAAAAAGTCGGTGAGCATGATGGAATTTACTTTTATACTATCGGCCAGAGAGCCAAAATACCAAATCAAACAGAAGCTTATTATTTCTGTGGGAAAAATTTAGATCTGAATTATATGTACGTATGTCATGGTCAAAATCATAAAAGTTTGCTTCAAAAAGATGTAAAAACAGAGAGTTTTCACTGGATTGGAAACGAACCTAAGAAAAAAGTTTTATCTGCTGTTATTAGGTATAGACAAAAGCCTATGAATGGCTTATTAGATATAACTAGTAAGACTTTTACTTTTGAAGAAGATGTTAGAGCTGTTGCATCAGGGCAAAGTTTAGTAATTTTCGATGGGCAAGAATGCTTAGGGGGAGGAGTAATTTCTTGAAATTCATATTGATTTCACATCCAAAATAATCTAACGTGTAATCAAGGATTAAAAAATTACCTTAACCATATGGAAATTACACAAAAGAAACTTACCCAAATACTTTCAGCCTGGATCTTTACTTTTGCAATATTATTCTCAGCAGGAGTCTTTGCTTACTTCAACCAAACAAGTGCATTAAATCTTGATATCTCTGTTACAGATAGCGCTTGTTATGATTTATGCATTAGGACAGGAGAAACTGCAGATTTTTGTAACGAAGAATGTGCTGAAGATGAAGCTAATGATAATAGTCAACAATCAGAACCATCAGAAGGTATTGGGGGGGAATGTACTTTAAATAATGAGTTTTATAGTGAAGGGGATGACTTCTGCAATGAGGGTAATTACTATAAATGTGTCTTGAGTCCGTGTAATTCACACACTGATGGATGTTTAGGATTTGAAATACTTACTGGTGGACAAGCTGCTGGTTTCTGTGGGGGAGGTGGAGAAATTATTACTGATCCACCTAATGACTCAATTGTGCCAGAAGAACCACCATTTGTCGAGCCAATACCTGAACCTGCTCCAACTAATAATCCACCCTTGGGTCAAGGATACTGTGCAGGAACTTGTTATCAACTAGAGAACTATAGTCATCTACCTAATGGCTTTGCTTGTAGAGGAGGACAAGGAACTGGACATGAGAATCAATGTTACGTTTGCAATAATGGACAATTTGAAGAACAATTCTTAATACCTGGTAATCCAAATAGCCCTTCAAACTTAAATGCTTGTTCACAATGCTGGGGACAATGTATTGGAGATACTCAGGCTAGATATTACGATTCAGGGGAATTTTGTGTTGTAAAGCCAGAAGAAGATAATGAGATTTATAAGTGTGAGACAGGCAAATGGATTGAGCAGGATATTTCTAATAAATGTATAGGACAATGTCAGGGAGATCCAGCAAATACAGTGTATGAAAATGGTCATTCTTGTGCTGCTGGTACTGGTGATAATTTTGGGATATGGACATGCGAAGGAAATGACAACTGGAGTGGACCAGAGGCCTCTCATTGTTATGCTCAATGTAATGGTGATGAAGATCCAAGGCTTTACGAAGCTGCAGAGCTATGTAGATTTAACGACGTTTGCTATCGATGTGAATATCCAGGTCAAGAACGACTAAATGGTTTCGTAAGAGTTGAATCAAGTTTTTGTAGCAATGAGCCTGAGCTACCTGAACCTGATAACCAGCAGCTAAATTATTGTATTGGCCAGTGTGCTGGGGATCCACCTAATTCTAAATATCAAACGGGCTTTGTTTGTGCTGCTGGTGAGAACACCCCTTACTTTGGTGTATGGACATGTAAGGGAAATCTTGAGTGGGAAGGTCCAAGAACTGAGTATTGTGTTAATACCATCGGATTTCCAGGAGAAGAAGAGTACGGCATATACGAGCTTGGGGAATCAGTGATTGTTGGAGATACATGCTTTCAGTGCGTTGAGCCTGGTAGAAATTTCCAGGGAGGTTTTAATATTGTCAATGGTGCGGCAGTTTGTGGTTTAGAACCTAAAGCTGGAGAATATATTGATAATATTCCAGGTCATGCTGAAGTAGGTGCATGTCTAGGTGATTTTAATCAAGATCAAAAAGTAGATCTATTAGATTTTAGTATATTTGCAATTCTTACTAGAGAACTAAAATTTTCAGGTCTTCCACTTGAGCTAATAGGTGAATTTAGATATCTAGATATAACTCACGATGGTTCAAGCAATTATGAATGGACATTGGAAGACTTTGCAATATTTGCACAGAACTATGCTCATTTTATTGAAGGATATGGAGATGGGATTTGTGGACAGGTTAGGGAAACAAAATTAGATATAAACCTATAAATTATTAAGATAATATGAACAAGCAAAATAAATCACTATTACTTATAGCTGTAGTATTAACTTTTCTAACTTTGGCTATTTGGGGAATATTTTTTTCTTCAAGCTACAATGATTCTAACCCTAGTCAGCCACTACTACCCCATACTAATAAACAACATAAGGGAGTTGATTTAAATGAATTTGGTGCATTTGGATTAAAGTTTGATGAATTAGCAGTATCTCAAGAAGGAGAAGTTATAGATATTCCGATAGCTTTAAATGGAAATACAAGTGAGATAGTTTCTTCTCAAGTAGTAATCTCTTATAACCCTAGAGATATTCAAGTTGAAGAGATAATAGAAGGGGACTTATTTGATTTTTACGTTGGTAAAATTATAGATAACGAAAATGGAAAAGTATATCTTTCAGGTGCGCTTACAGAGACGATTAATAAAAACACTGCAACTTTTGCAAATTTAAAATTTTATAGAACTTCAGATAATCCCACAACAATAAAAATATTAGGTTCAAATGATCAATCTGACAATATTAAACAAAGTTTATCGAAAGTAATAACTATACTTGGGCATGATTATTTTATTAAATCAGATGTGTTTAGCTTACCTGAACTAAATTGAAATATTCGGTATATTATATTAAATTATTTACAACAGAAAATTTACAATATTAAACATTAATTATGTCAAAGTTAAGAATTTTCCTATTAGTTTGGGTGATAATTTCTTTTGTTGCAACTGTTTTTGGTGGGTATAACTATTTACAGAATGATACTTCTAAACCTTCGGAGGATGTTTCTGTCTCGAGTGGTAACGTAACTTGCTATGGAGGATGTCTCTATTTCGGTGCAGCTAACTACCCAGTTGGAACAGCATGTCGAGGTATAAAGCCTGGTGATCCAGCACCAGGATATCCTGGAGGAGTTTGGCCGGCTGGAGCAAGTGGTGGTGATTTCCAAGATAGATGCTTTTTATGTCAAGCTAATGGGCAATTTGTTGGTGTTGGACTTGAATACTGTACTCATTGTTATGCTCATACTTGTATTAAAGAGGGAGGAGCTGCAGAGTACCAGAATGGTGACTTATGTGCTTATCGAGAAAATGGTGGGACGTTAGGTATTGTACAGTGTAATGCTGGGAAATGGGTACCTCCATCTCCAGCAAAATGTACCGGAGCTTGTAAAGGAGATGCCCCAGGTACGGTTTATGATAGAGGTCATACTTGTTTGGGAGCAAATGATGATAGTCAGTGTTATGTTTGTGAGAACCCTGGTTCAAGCGGCTTAGTATTAGGGGGATTTAAATCATACTCTATAGGTAGTGAAAAGTGTGCTTCTGTTAGACCTGATCCTCAGGCAGCTTCATGTCCTGAAGCCCAGTGTATTGGAGATGGTGCACCCAGAACATACAGAGAAGGTGAAATTTGTCACACACCACAAACTGTAAGTGCAGAATTATATGGTACTTATAGGTGTGGAGCTGATGGAGAATGGGTTAAGCTTAATGCTAATGATCCAGATGCAAAGTGTGAATTACAAAATAATCTTTATCGAGCAGGTCAGACAATTACTTATTTAGGCAAGTGTTACGAATGTAGAACACCTGGTGTAAAGCAATCTGGTGGTTTCCAACAAGTAGAAAATTCAGTTTGTGGAATTCCTTCTGATGCTGGAGGTGTTGAGAACCCGGATGATCCAACAGTTCCTGAACAAAAAGAATGCTTTAGATGTAATGGAAGTTTAGGGGCGTGCAATGTGGAAAGAGTTGATGAAAATGTAAATTGTGATGGATCAAATGGACTTTACTCTGAATCTGAACCTTGTGGAAACGACTGTGCAGCTCTTGCAGCGACAAAACAGTGTTACTATTGTGATAGTATTGATCAGTCATGTAAGGTTGAAAATGTTAACCAAAATGTTGAGTGTAATGGAGGTTTAAATGGAATGTATAATGATGAAAACTCATGCAGTGGTATATGCATAGCAGGCATAGAAACAAAGACTTGTTATGAATGTAACTCAATAACTAACACATGTGCAACAAGAACTGGAGTTCCGATAGATACAGTTTGTGATGGCACAGAGGGGCTTTACGATGATAATAATCAGTGTAGAGAGGGCTGTGCAACTACAGAACCTCCTGTGATTGGAGATATTCATCCACATGCTAGAGCTGATGCTTGCTTAGGGGATCTGAATAATAATGGTGAGGTTAATCTTGATGATTTTGCTATTTTTGCTGGACTATTTGAACAGACATTAGAAGGCGATGAAAGAAACCTTGATTTAGCTCCTAGTGATGATGGAACATTTGTTATGAATATTTCTGATTTTTCATTGTTTGCAAGAAACTATGGAAAGAGTAAAATTGATGGATCATGTCAAGAAAGGGGTTTTATACTTGTAGTAAATTAAAATAATTTAGCAATAATTTATGGAAAAAAACAAAAACAAAGATAGTTATACAAAAATACTTTTATTAGTTTGGATTATATTGGCACTTACCGCATTAGTGTTTGGAGGAAATGAATATTTTAGATCTGGTCCCCCTGAAGGTAGAGATGATGTAGGAGTTAGTGGACAAGTTAAATGTGGTGGTGGATGTTTATATTTTGGTGTGGCAGAATACCCTGTAGGAACTGCATGTAGAGGAATACAGCCAGGAGATCCTGCTCCTAACGAGCCAGGAGGAGTCTGGCTTGAGCCTGATTATTCTGACAACTGTTATGTATGTCAAAGTAATGGATCTTTTGAAGAAAAACCTATTGAACAATGTAGTCATTGTTATGCACAATGTTTAGGAGATCCTGTAGGAACTCAATATGAAGATGGAGATCAGTGTGCAAATGGAACAGGTGATTCATATGCAATTTATACATGTAGGATGGGAAGATGGGTTAGAGAAGAACAGACTAAATGTACAGGTACATGTCCTGGAGATGGTCCTTACACTTTATATGATGTAGGACACTCCTGTTATGCCCAAGGTGAGTGTTTCCAGTGTACAGATCCTGGTGCAGAAGAGTTAGGAGGCTTCAGTGTTGTTCCTGATGAGGTTTGTGCAAATGATGGTACACTACCTGGAGATGGTGAAGCACAGTGTAGAGCGCAATGTATTGGAGATACAGCTGAGAGAGATTATGATCATGGTGATGAATGTAATGCAGGTACAGAAGCAGCTGGAAACTATGGCACATATGTCTGCAATAATGGAACATGGGAAGAGGCAGAAGTACAGAAATGTGTTGTTGGAAACTCAATAGGTGGTTTAAGACCTGGTGATTTAGTAGAGGAAGGAGGTACGTTTAAATACGTTGGAGAATGTTATCAATGTGTTGCTCCAGGTACTGAAAGAGATGGTGGATTTTCTGTTGTTGATGGTCAGATTTGTGAAGCTGGGGGTGGTCCAGCAGATGAATTACCTGAACATTCTAAGGCAGGTGCGTGCCTTGGTGACTTGAATGGTAACGGTGCAATTAGCCTCGACGATTTTGCAAACTTTGCTAGGTACTATGACACAGATCTAAACGAAGAAAACTGGCATTATGATATTGTGCATGTAGAAAGCTCTTATAGCTTAGATCTTGATGACTTTGCAGTATTTGGTAGAAATTATGGTAAGGATGCTTCATCATGTATCCAAAGAGAAGAAGATTTACCTTTATATACAAACTAAATTATTTATTTATTACTAATTAATTAAAATGGGAAAGACAGAAAAATTATTATTACTTATAGCAGTATTGCTAACAGTAGTAGCTGGAGCCTTTTGGTACGTTAATTTAACAGCTGAGCCTGAAGTAAATACAGAAGATTTAGTACCAAATACTGGTGGAGATCCATCACCAGAAAGCGGTACAGGAATCACTGGAGGTGGACCAGGAGAGAATGTAGTGGCAAGCCTAGATGTTTTAGAGAACTTCGGAGTTGCTTTTGAAGTTGTCGATGATTCTACAGTTAACTTAGTTCTTGAAGGAGATACTTTGAATGTTAGGTCTGTTGAATTTGTCCTAAGTTATGATCCTGAAGTTCTATCTATTGATGCTGTTCAAAATGGAGATCTTTTTGATTTCTTCATTAGTCAAGACAATATTGATGCAGAAGCTGGTTTGGTAACTCTACCCTTCTCTTTCTCAGGTGAGAATCTAGAGGTACTTACCGATGGTGTTATAGCAACTCTTACTTTCACTAAATTGGGTGATGCCGATGCTGAGATATCAGTTTTAGAGTTTGATAGTGAAGCCCAAGATTACACTCAATTAATTGTGGAAAATGGGGATAAATATACAATTAATGAATCATCAGTAGTTCTATAATAAATTAATAAGTGAAGATTAAAAGAGTCGTCATAAGTCGGCTCTTTTTTGATATTATGAAGTTATGAAAATCATTGATATACGAAAAGTTGGAACAGGTAACGTTTTTGCATGGACAAAAGATTATTTATTTCAATATTTAACACAGTCTAAGAATGCTCCTGTTAAATCTCCAAAGTTGATTGCTGCTTTCAATTATGTTGATAGAGCTGATTTTGTACCAGCTGAAGTGAAGAATAGAGCTTATGAAGATTCAGAATTAAATATAGGTAATAATGAAGATCTCACAAGACCAAGCATTATTGCTCAGATGCTTGAGCTTCTTAATCCGAAAGAAGGGGGTAAGTATTTAGATATAGGAACAGGCAGTGGATATTTTGCAAATTTACTTGGATTTGCAATAGGATCCGAAGGGAGGGTTTATACGATAGAACGGGTTCAATGGCTTTGGGAGAAGGCAAGAAAGTCTGCAACAAAGTATAAAGATATTAAAAATATTAATTATCTTTATAGAGATGGGATGGAAGGATTAGCAGGACAGGCACCTTTTGATGGTATTCACATATCTTTTGCAGTTAAAGATATTCCAGATAATTTAAAAATGCAACTTAAACCTGAAGGCGGTAGATTAGTAGTTCCAACAGTAGATATGGATTTGAGAGTTATTGAAAGAAATGGCGAGGATTTTACTGAGGAGATTATTCCTGGATTTGTATTTAAAGAAGGAAAAGCAGGGGTGGCTTAAAGAATTCTTATTTCAGCTTCAATAAAATGATCTAAATCACCGTCCAAAACAGCATCAGTGTTTGAGGTTTCGATATCAGTTCTTAAATCCTTTACTAATTTATATGGGCTAAGCACATAGTTTCTAATTTGATTGCCCCAACTGGCTTTTTTATAATCTCCTTTTTCTTTGTTTAACTCTTCTTCTCTCTTTTCCTCTTCAATCAGAAATAACTTAGCCTTTAATAGTTTCATTGCCTCATCTCTATTCTGTCTTTGAGTTCTATGGGCAGAAGACTCTACTGTTATTCCTGAAGGGATATGTTTTAATCTAACTTTTGTTGCAACTTTATTAACATTCTGACCTCCAGCTCCTCCACTTCTAACCGCACTAAAGTCTATATCTTCATCTTTAATTTCAATATCTAGGTCTTCGTCAACTACAGGGTCAACTAATACATTTGCAAAAGATGTTTGTCTTAAACCAGCTGAGTTAAAAGGAGAGTTTCTTACAAGCCTATGTGCCCCTTTTTCATGTTTTAAGTATCCGTACGCAAATCTACCCTCAACCTTTAAAACAACTGTTTGATATCCAGCCTCAGTACCTTTTACTTCTTCAATTATTGTAAATTTCCAATTTTGATTCGAGAAATATCGTGTATACATTCTAAGTAAAATATCTACCCAATCCATTGCTTCAGTTCCTCCCTGTCCTGCATTTATAGTCATAATACAATCGTTCTCATCAAATTTCCCTGATAAAAATGTTGTTAACTCAATTTCAGATATTTTCTTTTCTAAGGATTCAAGATCATTGTGAATCATTTCGACTATCTCAGTATCTTCCTCATCTATTTCATCTTCTAAAAGAGAGGCAGATTGTTCTAATTCGGTTTGTAGTTTTTCAACTAATTCTATTTCATTACGAATATCTCCTGCTCTTCTACTAACTTTTTGAGCATTTTCTTGATCGTTCCAGAAGTTGGGTGAGGTTGTTTCTTTTTCCAATTCAGTTAGCTCAGCTTTTAGAATGTCCGTGTTTTTTTTAGATTTTATGGATTCAAATCTTGTTTCTAATTCTTGCAATTTACTTGAGAAGTCTTGCCTATTCATAACTTTGTATGTTTTTTGATTATGAAATTTTACTTATGTTTTTAGTGCTGCGATAAACGCTTCTTTAGGTACTTCAATACTTCCGAATTGTTTAAGCTTTTTCTTACCTTTCTTTTGTTTTTCAAGAAGTTTTTTCTTTCTTGTTTCATCACCTCCATAAAGTTTAGCTGTAACGTCTTTTCTAAGAGCTTGAATAGTTTCTCTAGCGATTACTTCTCCTCCAATTGCAGCTTGAATAGGTACTTTATATTGCTGTTTTGGAATTATATCTTTAAGTTTGCTAACAAGTTCTTTTCCTCTGTCCCTGGCTTTATCTTTATGTGCAAGGTAAGAGAGAGGCTCAACTTCTTCTGCATTTAATAAAATTGTGACTTTAACTATTTCGCTTTTTCTATACTCTAAAAATTCATAGTCCATAGAAGCGTAACCTCTGCTGATTGACTTTAATTTATCGAAAAAGTTTGTAATAACCTCAACAGTGGGAATTTCATAGATTAGAACAGCATGTTTAGTCTTACTAGCTGATCTTGATATATAGTTTGTTGTTTTATAAACTCCCCTACTCTTTTGGGCTAATTCCATTATTGGACCAATGTATTCTTCAGGTGTCATAATCTCCATTTTTACCCAAGGCTCTTCTACTTCTTCGTATAGACTGCCGTCAGGGAATTCTAAAGCAGTTCGAATGGTCGCAACATTAGTTTCTTCATTTATCTTTCCTGTATTAATATTAGGCAATTTACTATAGTCTCTTGTTGATAGCTTTACCTTAAACTCGACAGTTGGAATTGTACTTATTAAATCAATTCCAAACTCTCGTTCTAACCTGTCTTGAGTGATCTCTAAATGAAGTAATCCTAAGAATCCACAAACGAATCCTGTTCCTAGTGCTTGTGAGTATTCCTTCTCGAATGAAAGTGCTGCATCATTTAATGCCAGTTTCTCAAGTGCTTCAGCAAACTCAGGATAGTCACTAGCCTCAACAGGAAATAGACTTGCATAAACCATTGGTTTAGGAGCTTGATAACCCATTAATGGCGTGACTTTCTTATGATCAGTATTTTCCTTATAAAGCGTAATAGTATCTCCTGTATGAACTTCAGAGATATCTTTTAGTCCTGTTGCGATATAACCTACTTCCCCTTCTTCTAATTTCTCACCTTTGAACATTGAAGGAACCATATATCCTATTTCTACAGGTTCGATCTTTTTCTTAGTTCCTATGGTAAATAATGTGTCTTTTCTTGAAATTGAACCAGATACCATTTTTACTAAGGAAACTGCTCCCATATATTCATGATAAAAAGAATCAAAGACAAGAGCTTTTGTTGCGCTTTGATCATAATCATCACTGGATTCCATAGTCGGGAGATATATAAGACTATTGTCCTTATCTGGATGAGGTACTTTTTCTACGATAGTATCGAGTATTTCTGATACTCCAATTCCAGTTTTACCAGAAGCTAATATTATCTCATCCTCACTAAAACCAAAAGTATCCATTACTTCTTCTTTTACCCTTTCAATTTCTGCACTTGGCATATCAACTTTATTTAGAACAGGAATAATTTTTAAATCATACTCCATTGCTTTATAAACTGTACTTAATGTCTGAGCTTGAACACCTTGCGTAGCGTCAACAAGTAACAAAGCTCCTTCACTAGCTGCAACTGATCTAGACACTTCATAGCTAAAATCAACATGCCCAGGAGTATCTATAAGATTTAGAAAATATTCTACACCATCTTTCTTATGAATAAGTCTAGCTGTTTGTAACTTTATTGTAATTCCCCTCTCTCTTTCAAGTTCTAATGTGTCTAACACTCTATCCTTCATCTCACGCTCAGAAATCGTTCCAGTAGATTCAATTAATCTATCCGCTAAGGTAGATTTCCCATGATCAATATGGGCAATAATACAAAAATTTCTTAGTCTCTCTAATTTATCCATCTAGTAGTTAAATGCGTCTAATTATACATTGAAAGCTTAAATTACTCTAATTATCTTTTTCGACATAATATGGTGACAAAGTACTATATTCGTTATATAATTAAATATGGCAGAAACACCTAATACACGAAAGGATTTTGAGGGATTTGATTCTTTAATTCTTGAACAACCATATATTCTTACAGATTCACAAGATATTACATTTGAAGATTTTGATCATTTTGCAAGAGAAAGAGTGTGGTATGTTTATGGACCAGTAAATGAAGCTATTTATTTTAAAATATTTGAAGATACAACTGACGCATCTGCATACTATTTTTTTCGAGCTAATATGGAAGATCCAAAAAAAACAGTTGTTAAGGAGTTTGGAATTTTTGTTAATACAGAGTTTTATCAAGTTAATGGAAAAGATTATTCTCATTTAATTCCTTTTGCAATAATGCATGAGGTTCACGAAGCATGGCTATTATTACAACCTGGAGCAGATATTTCAAAAAAAGGCATAGAAAAAGCACATTTAGATGCTAGAAGAATTGAGCTTCAAGCAATGATGAATACAAATCCACAATATGTTTATGAATTTATTAAACTTATAGAACATTATGACTACTTAACTGCATCATCAGAAAGACAAATTATAATAGATCTTTTCGGATAATAACCCCGACTCTCAATGACAAAATATGTATTTTATTATATAATGAATATAGTTAAATAGAAAATATGTCACAATTAGACCATGATAATTCAGATCTTTATCCTGAATTTCCTGAAGGAGAAGAATTTGAAAATCCATTTAAAATTTATGATTATTCTGAAACACCATTTCGACTTTCAACGTTTAAAGGTATAGGAGAATCTCCTGAAGATGAACTTGACCTCGACACATCTCTTTTTGTAGGAAGTACTTATAGAACTTTTGAAGTATTATCTCAATTTCTTAATAATCAAGAGCATGAAAGTTATGTATTATTATCTCTTCCAGTTGAGGTTCCTGGAGGCAGTATGAATCAAGGAAGGATTACTTATAAAGTAGATAAATCTAGAAGTGGTTTATTAATTAGTTTACATTCAGTAGACGTCAGTTCAATTTTTAACCGAAATAGTCCGAAAGGTATTCAAATAGCACAATCTCTTGAGAACTTAGGTCAGGTTTTAATTCGAAATATGATGAAAGACTTTCTATCACATTCTATGGATAAATCAATATTCGCTTATAGTAATGCTGATTATTTTGGCATGACACCGCAGGAAAAATTTGATTATGAAGTTAGAGGAATTAGAAAAGCATTTAATTATGGAAGAATTAACTCAGCTTGGTCACAATTTTTAGATACATTAAAATAGAATTGAAGTTTATTAATTAAGTAAACTTTTGTTAAACTAGATCATTACTTTTGATCTAGTTTTTTATGGATCCGATTTTAATAATTGGAATCGCTATACTCTTGCTCCTCATCTTTATTGCTTTTAAAGTTACAAGAAAAGAAGAAAAGGATGATTCAGGAAAAGAATCACTAACTTTAATCAAACAACAAGAGGAAAGATTAGAACGAACAAGGCAGGAACTAAATGAGCTTCTCCGTTCTCAAAATGAATTGTTAAATAAACAATTTAGCGATTCAAATAAGACAATGCAACTACAGTTTAAGATGTCTCAGCATTCTGTTCATCAACAGCTTAAGGATTCGATGGAATCTATGCAATCTTTAACAAAAGAACTTACGAGTATTAAAAAGACTAATGAGCATGTAGCTGATTTAGCTAAGCAGATGGATTCCCTAGAAAAGATTTTAAAAAATCCGAAACAAAGAGGTGTTTTAGGAGAGTACTTTTTAGAGACTACTTTGAAAAATGTTTTACCTCCAGAAAGTTTCCAGATGCAATACAAGTTTCAAAACGGAGAAATTGTAGACGCAGTAGTTTTTGTTAAAGATAAAATAGTTCCTATAGATTCAAAATTTTCATTGGAAAACTATAATCGGATAGTTCAGATGGATGAAGGCGCTGAAAGAGATGATATGGAGAGAGATTTTAAGAATGATTTAAAGAAGAGAATTGACGAGACTGCAAAATATATTAGACCTGAGGAAGGGACAATGGAATTTGCATTTATGTTTATACCGAGTGAGGGAATTTACTATGATTTATTAGTAAATAAAGTAGGTTCTATAAAGGTAAATACTAGAGATTTAATTTCTTACGCATTTACAGAAAAAAATGTAATTATTGTATCTCCAACTTCATTCTTAGCGTATCTTCAAACAGTTCTTCAAGGATTAAGAATGTTGAAAATCGAGGAATCAGCTTTACAGATTAAGGATAACGTTGCTAAACTCCAAAAACATATTAAAGCCTACGATGAATATTTTGCAAAAGTTGGAAAACATCTGGGTACAACAGTTAACGCATATAATTATGCAAATAAAGAGCTTAATAAAATCGATAAAGACGTAATGAAAATAAGTGGGGAAAGTATGGAATTAACAAGTGAGGATATCAATGAAGAGATATCATGAGTAAAGTTATAAGTATTGATGAAATATATGCTGCTCAAAATGCAGAACTTCCAGCACAGGTAGATAATGATGATATTCCTGATGATTATAGGCAAAAATATGAAGAGTTTGTTTCTTCTTTAAGGGATGAGGATGATTTATCAATGTACAACTATTTTATTGCAGAGCCTGGTGTAACTGTAGAGAAGTTAATGCAAGTTCATCAGATATTGTATCCTGAAGACTCCCATGAAGATGAAAGATCGATTTGCTTTTTATTAGGGAGGTTTACAGGAGGGTTAAACATATATGAAAGATTAAATGTTATTGAACAAGATTTTCTTGATTTAATTAATTTAGGTATTCATACTATTAGGGATGTAAAAAGTATAATTATTAAAGTCGATCCAATTGAAACGAAACTAGTTAGTGGAGGTGACCAAGTAATGTTTGTTTATAGGATACTAGGTTGTTTAGGAGAGTATGAGGACGAGATTGATAGGGAACTATTAGAAAGCCTAGAATCTAAGAAGGATCCTAAAATTATATTTATTAGAGATTACCTTTGGGAACAATGAGAAGAGTAATAGTAATAAATGGTCCAGGTACAAGCGGTAAAAATACTTTTATAAGGGCAATAAGAAGAATGCTCTCACAAGCAGAAATTCCTGTTTATAGCTTTAGCTCTATATTTCCGATAAAAGACTATCTTTTTAAAGAAGGTTTATGGGATGGCGAAACTAAAGACGAAAGTGCTAGAAATTTGATGATAAGAACTAAAGCTGAAATGGTTGCTGATGGAGATAAACCTCTGTTATATTTGCTTGATAAAATAAAAAGTAAAGAAGTAGGTTTGTTTTTCATCCATATAAGAGAAAGGAGTGAAATAGAAAAATTTATTGATGAATGTGATTCAGCATTTGGAATTAAGCCTAAAACTATTCATTATGATCGTCAAGGAAGAGAGGTTATTAATACCACTGCCGAAATAGGAACCAGAGAGTTTGAAGGTTATGATTATGATTTTTTAGTTGGAGATGGTTTGGGAGAGGTTAAGAAAGCTGCAGTTCAGTTTATTCACATTATTGGAATTGAAAATTTTAGAACCAACTTAGAAGACTCGGAGTTGCTTGAAGGTGAATTACATTCAGGTTTCGATGATGAATTAAGTGCTGGTTATGCATAAATTATGGATTTATTAGATGCGTTTTTAGAAGAATATAGAACAAATGAAATCCAAAAAAATATGGATTCTCATGAAAGACACTTGGTTGGTCTAAAGAAAGACCCAAGAGCTTTGAGTATATATGATATGAGAGCAACAATAATGGATTTCGTACCAGAACAAATTGCAAAAGATTCTTATACTGATGAAGATGGAGACTTAGAAGTTGAACTAAGACTGTTAGTAGAATCAGGAAGATATCAGGCACACTGTCTGGTTGCCTTTGTTTTAGAAGAAGCTATACAGTTAAGTAATAAAGGATACTTAGAAAGGGATGGCTTTAGAGCATACTTGAGAAATAGACTTAATACATTTCAAACAACACCTTGGAAATTAAACTCAAATATAACTAGTATTCCAGAATTATTAATATTAGAATTAGATGATTTTAAGCGAGTCAAACAACTTTATATCGATATACTATGAAAAAGATAATTGTTGCTTCAAAAAACCCAGTTAAAATTCAAACTACTCAAAATGCTTTTGAAAAAATGTTTCCTCTAGAAGCATTTGAACTCGAAGGGATCTCGGTTGAATCCGGAGTATCAGATCAACCATTGAGTAATGAAGAAACTTTAGAAGGAGCGATTAATAGATCAAAAAATGCAAAAGAAGAAAAACCAGAGGCTCATTTCTGGGTGGGAATCGAAGGAGGTATTGAGGAGTTTGGGGATGATTTAAGAACTTTTGCATGGATAACTATTTTAGGAAAAAATGGTTTTTTAAGTAGGGCAAGTACTGGAGATTTTTTATTGCCACCAGAAGTAGCGAAACTTGTAAAAGAGGGAAAAGAGCTTGGTGAAGCTGATGATATTGTATTTAAAAAGGAAAATTCAAAACAAGCGAATGGAGCTGTTGGACTTTTAACTGATGATGTTTTAACTAGAACAAGTTTTTACGAGACTGCGGTAATATTAGCTCTCATCCCGTTTAAGAACGAGAGCTTGTATTTTTAGTTATTGTTCACCTCCTCTTAGTCTCTTTCCTTCATTAGAAATTTTAACCATAGCTCTACCCATTGAATTGATCAATCTTTCTAGTTTCTCTTCTATTTCTCTTATATATCTCTCCTCATCCTCACTTCTTTCGGATCTCAGTGTTACCGAAGCTGTATCCTTGACAGTTAGTCCCCTTTCTACAACAAAATCTGGATCATCTAGTATAGGAGCATAATCATCATCTTGTTTGCTTCCTTTGATAATTTTCCATTCAAAATGAGGGACTTCTGTTCTAGTTTGTTGAGGGATTACAGTAATTACCTTCCTATCTTCTGAATTAATTCCTGCAGAAAAAATATTTCTTAATCTATTGATATGGTTGACCAACACATTTCTACACCCCTCAACAGGTTCTCCTCTTCCATCTAAGAGACCTACTGCTTGAAGAATATCGTAAGTTTGATTATTGAAAATTTCTAGTTGCTCTTTAGCGAACTGAGGTTCCTCTGAGAAATGTTCATTTCTGAAATCAATAACATATCCAGAAAGCCTTTCTATAGGTTGATTTACTAATGAATCGAAAACACACATGATTAAATCTAGGTAATTTTCTACTTCTTGGTTAAATTGTGCTGCAGTTGCTTCTACTTGTGCTATCCATTCAGTAAGACTACCTTCTCTTGAGTTTAAAGCAGCTAGTATGTCTACTGGTTTAGCTTGCCTAACTAAACTTGTGTCTCCTGGAAGAACTTCAATAAATGGTTTAAGTCTTTGATCCTCTCCAACATAAGTACTAATCATATGCGGTTCGAAGTAATTAAGAGAGAATCCTGCTTTATCAAGTCTGGAAATGGTTTCAAGGACTACTTGTAAATGATCTAGGTCACCAAGAAGATCATTATAATCATTAGCTCTATTTATTCCAGTTGAGATCAGATTCATTATTAGTGTATTATTCTATTCTACAGAAACTCCAACAGGTAGAATTCCAAAAGATCTAAATCCACTTCGCGAAAGTTGGTCTACTATACTAACAAACTCCCTTATATCTTGATCCCTCATTTTCAAAAATTCAAAATCTAACTGAATCTCTACTTTTCCATCTGCGAGCCTAGTTACGTCTCGAACTGATGGAACATTTTTTCCAAGCCCTTTTGCAGTAATAAGATACCCATTAAATAATATTCCAAGTTCTGGAGAATCTTGAATAGCATCTAAGGCTCTTTTTAATGTCTTTTGATCTGGGTTGAGCCCAATTTCTTCAATATCTCTCCTAACAGCTATTTCAATATCTTCATCTCTAGGGTGTATTGCCCGAGAAAGTGCAGAAGACAAAATATTTCCTCGAGAAAGTTGTTCAGTTATTGTTCTTGAAATTTCCTCATTGCCACCAATAGTATTAGGAAGCTCAACTTGACTTTTTTCAAATCTATAGTCATCCTTACTCTTGCAGTTCCACTTGCAAGAGTATCTTCAAGATTAATATCTCCAATTTCAATTGCAAAAAACTCAGCTAATTTGCCAAATGTACTATTCATTATGTTAAGAACAGGAATAGCGACTTCTCTAATTTGGGGGACTTCCTCTAGCATATCAGCTGATAAAACTATACCTCCTGAGGTAAGCCTCACATTACTCTGCCTAAGGATATTAAGATTAACTTCAATAAGATCTAATGGATTGTTTGTTTGTTGAGGGACTAAATCCATTCCATCTCCCTCTACATGTTCATCACTCATAAACTAAATTAATAATTGCGGGGATTATATCAGATCTCAGAGGATTTACTACTAAGCTTCTCTTATTATTCGACCGTTTGAGTCATATTGAACATATTGTCCTATGAAACGACCACTAGGAATAACATATGTTTTGTACTTTCCTTTATAATTAGGTGGAGCTAAAACTTGAGCACTATTTTCTGAATTTATAATTATGAGTTTACTAAAATCGCCTAGAGTACTGCTATTTACATTTTCAGGAAATCGATAATAATAAGTAGGACTTTTACCTAATCTACCTCCAAAGGTAATTCTTCCTTGAGTTATTAGTTTTTGAGAATTTGGTAAAGATCCTCTATCCAGAAGAATATAAACTACTTTCCCTGCTTGATCTACTGGTGTAATTATCTCAAACTTTATCCCTTCTGGAAGCCCTTCTAACATTAGGTCAAACTCTTCATCCGTTATAGAAGGTACAGTTTCACGATCAGCAACTACGTACCTTAAGTCATAGCCACTCATCTCAACAAACCTTTCAGTATTCTCATCTACATTCGCCAAACCAACTCTAACTGACGGGTGACATTCGATACCAATATGGAGTAAGCCCTCCTCTGGAACAATTGTAAGATCAGACATAAGTTATAGTTTAAGTATATATATTATAACACGTTGAGTTATGCCTTTTTGACTATATACTTACCCTTCTCAAAATCAATCTTAATCTTATCTCCCTCTCCAATCTCATTTCTCAATATCTTCTCACTTAGTAAGTTTTCAATCTCTCGAGCAACTGCTCTCTTTATTGGTCTTGCTCCGAATTTAGGATCGTAACTAGTTCTAGCTAGTTCACTGATAACACTCGCATTATATTCAGCTTCTATGTTTTGGTCTTTAAGATGTGAAAGAGTTTTATTTAATTCTAAGATAACGATACTTTTAATCTCTTCAGGAGATAGTGACTTGAACATAATAATCTCATCCAATCTATTTAAGAACTCAGGTCTGAAGTTTTTCTGAAGTAATCCAAAAACCTGTTTTTTTAATTCTTCCTCAGATGGAACATTATCTTTAGCGTCTTTAAGTTTTACTAGAGTATCCTCATCATTAGGTTTCATTGCATCCAACATTCTAGAAACTTGGTCAGCTCCCATTGCAGTTAGAATAAGTTCTGATCCAATATTACTTGTAGCTATAATAATTGTGTTCTTAAAATCTACAACTCTCCCCTTTCCATCTGTAAGTTTTCCATCGTCTAAAACTTGCAATAGAATGTTGAATACGTCAGGGTGTGCTTTTTCAATCTCATCAAGCAATATTACACTGTATGGTTTTCTCCTAACTTTCTCAGTTAATTGACCTCCTTCATCGTAGCCAACGTATCCAGGAGGTGAACCGATTAATCTAGTTACAGCAAACTTTTCCATATACTCGCTCATGTCAATTCTAATCATTGCGTCGTCATCTCCAAAGATTAGTTCACTTAATGCTTTAGCAAGTTCTGTTTTACCGACTCCTGTTGGTCCTAAGAATATGAAGCTGGCAATAGGTCTTTTCGGATCTTTAAGTCCAGTCCTTGATCTTTTAATTGCTTGAGATACTAGCTTAACCGCTTCACTTTGACCGATTACTCTTTCATGAAGTTTATCTTCAAGATTAATTAAGTTCTGCTTTTCTTCAGGATTTAGATCTGTAATTGGAACACCAGTAATATTTGATACTACTTCTTGGATATCTTTTACTTTAACCTCAGGAGTTCCGGTACCTCTTTCTTTCATCCATGCTTCTTCTAATGGTTTTAATTCTTCTTTTTTCTTTTCTATTTCGACTTTTATTTCTGAAGCTTCCTTGTGTTGACCAGCTCTTGTTAGAGATTCTCTCTCAGTTTCTAGCTTAGAGATTTCATTTTTAATTTTTAGTAACTCTGGAGGCTCACTTGAAAAATTAAGTCTAACTTTACTAGAAGCCTCGTCCAAAACGTCTATTGCTTTATCTGGAAGAAACCTATTTTTTATATATCTTGCTGAAAGAACAGCTGCAGCTTTTAGGGCTTCTTCATTAATCTTAAGTTTATGGTGTGCTTCGTATCTTTCTTTTATTCCTTTAAGAATTTCTATACTCTCTTCAACTGTTGGTTCATCTACCTGTACTGGTTGGAATCTACGCTCTAATGCAGCATCTTTTTCTATATATTTTTGGTATTCAGAAAGAGTTGTAGCACCAATAACTTGAAGTTCTCCTCTTGCTAATGGCGGTTTAATTATATTTGAGAAATCTAACTCTCCTGGCTGTGCTCCAGATCCAACAATTGTATGCAATTCATCAATAAATAAAATTACTTCTCTTTCTACTTTTTCTAACTCTTCAATTAACTTTTTGGCTCTTTCTTCAAACTCTCCTCTGAATTTTGATCCAGCGACCATACCTGTTAGATCTAGAGATTTAACTTTCTTACCTTTTAAAATTTCAGGTACTTGGTCATTAATAATTCTATGAGCTAATCCTTCTGCAATAGCAGTTTTACCTACTCCGGGTTCTCCGATTAAAACTGGGTTATTCTTTTTTCTTCTAGCTAAAATCTCAATTACTCTAGTTATCTCTTTATCTCTACCAATAACTGGGTCGATCTTGTTTTCAGAGGCAAGTTTAGTTAGATCTCTTGTAAATTCATCAAGTGTTGGGGTTTCACCATTCTCGCCAACTTTATCCCCTTCTTCATCTCCTTCACCAACAACTTTAATAATTGCTTGTCTTGCTTGTGAGTGAGTAATTGCATACTTTTTTAATATCTGAGCAGCAATTCCTTCTCCCTCTTGAATTAATCCAAGAAGTACGTGCTCAGTTCCAATATAGTTATGATTTAATTCTAATGATTCACTGTAAGCATTTTGAATTGCGCTTGTAGATCTTGGTGTAAAACTTGGGCTTCCCACTCCGCTTCCTTCAACCATTTGTTTTTCTAGTTGGTTTAACAATTCTTCAGTGTTAATACCTAACTCTTTAAAAACTCTTTTCATCACTACTTCATCTTTGACAATACCAAATAACAAAAATTCAGTATCAACCGCTCTTTGATTCTTTTCTTTTGCTTTTTCAATCGCAATTGATATTGCTTCCTGTGTTCGTTTTGAAAAAAGATCTGAGATGTTCATTTGAGTTTAGTAATTACTTTAATTTAATACTAAATAAAGAATATGTAAAATAATTTTAGCACTCTCCCCTGTGCAATGCTAATCCTTGGGAGAACGTGCTAGAAAATATTAATTTCTAAATATCTAAAAAAAGTAGATTTATTGTGCATTTAAAATCGCCTTATTCTAAAAACATAACAGTAGTAACCTAATTACAAAAAAGCTAAAGACGAATAGCTTCTAGCTCAAAACTTTATAACTTGTTTTCTTTTCAACAAGGCCTTAATACATTAGAATATTATTATGTCTAAATTGGGTAAAGAAGGTAAGTCAAAAAATAAAAGCGGTTCTAAACCTCCAAAAATAATTGTATTTATGTTTTGGGCATTTGCTATATTTGCTGGGTTTAATTTAGTTTCAGATTTTTCTTTAGCTAACCCTCTTGGGCAGATAGGTAAAGTTTTAGCTCAAGTAACTAATAGACCAGCGCCAAATACAGGAACAATAACTAGAATTTTACAAGGATACCAAAGAGTTGAAGGAGAACCTCAAATTACAGATACATACGATAGGTGTTTAGTAATTGATCCGAATTTAGGAGGGACAGCTAGGCAGGTTAAAAATATTGGTTCTAGATCTAACGCTGCATTAGGAGAGAATTTAGGAGGTTTAAATAATCCTTTTGTCTTGGATTGGCCAGATTTTGCGACTACTGAAGAATATCAACAAAGTATGACTTTAGCTGAAGAATTTGGAATGAGTTATGTACTAGGATTAACAACTAAACCTACAACTGCAGATATAGTTGCCCAATTTGTCAATGAAGCTACAGATAGGGGCTTTGTTCCAGTTGTAAGATTGTGCGTTGTTGGAGCTTGTGAATTTGATTTATCTAATGGTCCGGGTCAGTTAGTAGATTTTTACAGAGATGTCAGTAGATTATCAACAGGAGAGTTTATAGCGATTCTTGGTCCAAACGAACCTGGAACTGGTAACCCTTTAGAGATTGAAGGCTTTGGTTTATCTATAGATCAATATCCTCAACTTGTACAAACATCAATTCAAGCAGCAAATGAATTACAGTCACTTCGAGTTTTAAACGGTGGAAATATGTACTTAGCTCCTGCTGCGTTCAACATTACAAATCCAATAAATGATGATGCAAAATTATACTTTGAAAATGGATTGGAGGGCGCAACTGACTTATTTGATGTACTCTTAATTAACTCCTATGATCTTCCAGGAGGCACTTCTTACAGTTTTTACGAGAACACAGCTGGAGGTTTTCCTCTCAAATCCACAGTTGATGGATCCGAATTAGCAGTTGTTGTAACTGAGTTTGGTTCATTTGTTGAAGGAACGGGCTCAAACTTTGATCAACTTAAAGAAAGCTTTGATTTATACTGTCAAGATGAGAATGTTGAAGGAGTATTGTTTTTTAGATCAGTAGAAAGTTTAGCTGGTTTTTATCCTCCTGGGGATGAAAATGCAAGACCACCAGGACTGATTTCAGATGAAGTATTAGAAGATATGTTGTCAGGATGTGCTAAAGGTTCTTTAAGAGATTATGCTTGGGTGGATTGTAATTTTGATACCTGCCTTTACGAAGAAACTTACGACCCAAGATCAACTGCTAGAGTTTGTGGTGTAGAGAATCCTGAACCAAGAACTGAGTTAACAGCTCCAGCTTTAGCGATAATATGTGAAGAAAATAGGTGTAAAACACTTCCTCATAATTCTATACAGGTGTTAATGCCAATAAAACAGTTTGGTAGCAACTCTTGGACAGGAACTCCAAATTTTAACTATCCACCATCCTGTGCAGAAATAGCTCATTTATATCCAAATGAAGAAATAGATGCACTTAATCAATTTGCAGGTTTACTACTTTCTGATGGTCAGATAAATCAGAGTGGGCAACCTGATGGTGGGATCCAATATCCAATGCCTTGGTTAGGAAGTGCAATTAATTGTACTAGTGAGCTTATTAAAATGACTTTAGAGTGGCAGGATAATTTAGGTTCAACTATAAATTTTAGTCCAAGCCCGGGAAGTTATTATACAGAGACAAAAAAAGAGGTTGCTTTTGAAATTGAAAATGAATTTTTGAAAGAGAAAGAAATTACTGTGCCTGGAGATATTGCTGAAAAAGTTTTAAGCGGAGGTCAGGAACAGCCTGGGTTTATTACAGACGAAAGGGCAATTTGTTTAGATGATGTTTGTGAGGATAAAGAAACGATTGTTTTCTCTCCTCAATATTATGGAGAATATATTCCAGCTAGACTAGCTCAGAACTACAATAAGCCTGAGGCTTGCACAGCATCAGATCTATTAATAAGGCAAGAACCTAACAACTATATATACGGCCCTGAGATCTGGCTGTCTCCTGGAAGAGCTGAATATGCAGGTAGTGCAGCAGAAGCTTGTATAAATTATGCCAGAAGAAATACTGAGTTTGCAGACCCAAGATACTTATATGATCGAGATGCAAAAGTTTATTGTGTAATCCCAGTTTTCCAAATGGAAGAACTAGAACTAACCATTGATGATATTCCGGAAGAATGTAGACCTGGTGGGGAAGCTTATCAAGCTCTTTTAGGATTGAGGAGGAGAACATGTCTTAATGAGTTTGATGATAACGGAGATTATCATGAGGGTTTTTGTGGTGAGGAAAGTCCTGACTTTGGATTGATTGATAGATGTATTGGAATAGATCCTGTTAGTAGAGGCCACTACTTTATTACACCAAATGCTTTCGATACAAATCTTCCATCTTTTGACATCCCTGGAATTTATGATTCTCTTTATAATATGTACGAGAGAACTCA
>CAYTGI010000002.1:81490-98125 GCA_964437465.1 uncultured Candidatus Saccharibacteria bacterium
TGTTATGAGTAGAAGAAATCTTAAAATTGTATTTAGAGAAAATTTTGGATGGAGAGGTATTGTTGAGAACAAAGTGAGGGACCAAGGTAGGCCTTTTGATAGGTTTAAACCTTTATTATTTAATCAAAATCATAGTCCAGATACGTGTTCTACAAATGTTGATTATGTAGGAGGAGTTGTTCATTTAGCTAAAAATAATCCAATTCAGAGAAAAGAACTATATTATGACTGGCTAGGGTACTTGGATGTAATGCAGGAATGGATAATGGTTTACGCTAGAGATAATTACGGTACTGCTGAGCAAGTAAAAGAAAATCCTCTACTCACTCCAGAGTTTAGTGATATTGAGATCCCTCCACAATTAGATAAAGACTACATAATTCTCTCAGGAACGGCTAGTCAAAATACAAGGTTCCCTATTTGGACATGTGACGAGGTTGAGTTTAGAAAGCTAGGAATTAAGTTTGTTGATGGAGAGCCTGTAAGGGTTAACCAGTATGAGACTTTTGAAGATAACTTTAATCCTACATGTGTAGATTGGATAAGCTCAGATAGCTATAATGACGGTCTAGAAGATTTTCTTTGTGCAAAGAATCCAAATGCATACTCTGAGCTTTGTGCACCAGATGATGAAGATCCTGGAGATTTAGTTTGTAGAACTCCAGACGGTGAAATTATTGAGCCAGGAGACTTAGGGGATGGTGTTACATGTCCTATGAGAGGAGGTTATTGTCTACAAGGACCCGCAGGAGGATCATCATCACACAGGGCTTTAAATGCATTAGATATTTGGAATAGGACTGATAACATGCTGGTAGCTCCATTTGATGGTAGAGTTACTGGAATTATTGGAAATCACTGTGCAACTAGAAGCTTACATGGAGGAGACGGAATTATTTATGAAGGTACTGTTGGCGGTGTAGATTATAGACTTATGCTCTATCACTTGAATTTAGTTGACTCAGATGTAGTAGTTGGTAAGGAATACTTGGCTACGCAAGAAATAGCTCCACTAGCAGATGATGGAGGAAATTCTAATTCTAGGCCAAGAACTCCAGTTCTTGATATAGCTCCATATAGTAGAGGTAATCCTTCTACAATTTTTACTGTTGAAGGACAGAGACCCCCTGCATCATCAGAATTAACAAGTTCTCTTTCTTGTACAACTAATAGATTTACAGATAACAGGCACGTTCATATTGAAGTTCTTAATAATAGAAATATTGATATTTACGGCTTTGGATTAGCACTTGGATGTGGTCCAGGAGATAACGCTTCATGTAACGCAAGTGCTGCAGAATCTTCTGGCTCAATAGGAACCTTCCCTGAGGCAGAAGAATTAATATGTGAATACGAAGATGGAGGTGAGGATGAGATACCTGCAGGTGAGGGTCCAACTACAGGATGTAATGAATTTAATTGTGCTATGGGAGCCGGTTGGACTGAAAATTTTGCAGGATCTTTAGAATGTGCAAGTAATACTTTAAGAAACAATATTTATGGAAATGGAAGAAGACGTCACTCATTAGCTGAATTACTTGATAGTTATGGGCCATATTGTGATACAGTTACTGTTAGAATTGGAAGTAACGGTAAATCTACAATGCCATATCTTAATAATGTTTTTAGAGAGATTTACGATCCATACGCATTTGTAAAAAGAAAAGATTCAAGTGGAAATGTTTGTTCTACACTACCTCCAGACACACCAAGAAGAGAGGATGTAGGAATGCCTTGTCCTTCATTACCAGCAAGAAAGGAAGGAATTTATGAGGAGAGGTGGGATTACTATGTTGGCGCATTAGAAAGCTGTACATTGACTTTCGATGAGATGTCATGGGATGGAAGCGTTGAGGGTAGGTCGGTTGAGGAAGTTACTCAATACTTGATTGATAATATTTCGTACTATGGAATTACTTTAGATGAAGATGAGCAGTTTGGAGTACCAAGAGAAAAAGTAGAACTTTTAGTTGAAGTTTCTCAAAGTAAGGGTATAAATCCGTTTTTGCTTGTTGCTAACTGGGCAACTGAAAGTGCATTCGGCACTTATTGGGATCCAGATCATGCTTGTAATGTTTACTAGATTAATATGTTTATTGATAGATTAAAACTTTTCTTTCAAAAAAATACATTTTTATCGGTTGTTTTTGGATTATTTATATTAATTCTATTTATGACTGTTGTGACGCTTAGTTTTAGAAATACACTTCCTCCAGTACAGGAGGGACCGAATGAAATGGTAACTAGATTTCCAACAAATGAATATGACAATTCACAGCTTCTTGAGGATGAGCCAATTGAACCTGAAGTAGATGGAGTGCTGTGGGAAACACCTAGTCAAAAAAACTTTATAGCATTAGATCTTGAGCTTCCGGTTCAAACTGATAATTTTTCAATTTCGAAACTTGAGGAGAATTTATATCTAATAGAGATTAATGAAGATTTCCCGCAAGCAGAGCAAGCAGTATCAATGTACCTTAGACAATTCAATATGAAAATTACTGAGCCTGAGTTTATTTTGGAGTTTAATTAACCTAACGCTCCTCTAACAGTTTTTAGAAGATCATCAGGTTCAGTATCAATCTTAACCTTATAATCAACAGCACCGATATTCATAGCCTCTTCTACTGCTAAATCTCCTCCAAGGTTCGTAAGCATTATTACTTTTGGAGTTCCATACTTATCTTTATCTTCGACAATCTCGGTAAGAGTTTGAACACCGTCTTTATTAGGCATGACAATATCTAATAGGATTAAATCAAACTTAGTTGCCTCAGCTTTGGCAAGCGCATCTACTCCATCAACTGCAGTAGAAACTTCATAATGCGGCTCAACAGAAAGCATGTCTAAAAACAATTCACGTGCATCCGGTTCATCATCAACAACTAAAATCTTCTTAACATCTGTGTTAGTTCCAGAGGCTGACTCAGGTTGAGAAATAGCTGGTTCTGGAGTTTTTTTATCTTCGCTTTCGTCCATTGATATTTGTTTTAATTATATGAATTATTATAGCTAATGCATCAATTGTCAAGTAAAATTGTTGTGAGTTGTGAGTTGTGAGTTGTGAGTTATGAGTTGTGAGTTACTCTGTTATAATTATTTTATATTAAGAATAAGATCAATGAACATAAGAACTAGATTTGCACCGAGTCCTACTGGATATTTTCATATTGCAGCGCTACAAAAAGTTTTATATTGCTATGCCCTAGCTAAGAAAAACAACGGCCAATATATTGTAAGAATTGAAGATACAGATAGGAATAGATATGTTGAAGGTACTGAGGAAGTAATTTTTGAAAGTCATAAGCTAATGGGTATTGATATTAATGAATCTATTAATGATGGGGGAGATTATGGGCCTTACAGACAGTCTGATCGATTAGATATTTATAAAAAGTATGCCGAAGAGTTAATCGATAATGGAAATGCCTACTATGCTTTTGAGACAAAAGAAGAATTAGATGAGATGCGACAAGCTCAGATGGATGCTGGACACAGACCTCGTTATAATGGACAATATAGGGAATATCCACTAGACGAAGCTAAAAAAAGAGTTAAAGATGGAGAACCTTACGTAATTAGAATTAAAGTTCCCCCAAATGAAGAGATTGTAATTGATGACTTAATAATGGGAGAGATGAAATTTAGTACGAATGATCTTGATGATTATATTCTAGTGAAATCTGATGGATTTCCAACTTACCATTTAGCAGTAGTTGTAGATGATCATCTAATGAAGATCTCTCATATCTTTAGAGGTGTGGAATGGATTGCGACTTCACCGATAATGCAACTTACATACAAATATTTTGGATGGGATATGCCTGAAATTGGCCATGTTCCTAATATTCTTAATCCTAATGGAAAAGGTAAGCTTTCTAAACGAAATGGAAGCGTTGCCTTAAGTGAATTCTTTGAGGAGGGGTATTTAAAAGAAGCAATAATTAATTTTATTATTCTACTAGGCTGGTCACCTCCAATACAAAGAGAACACGGTGAAAAAGAGAGGGAGATTTTTAGTCTTGAAGAGTTTATAGAAATGTTTGATGTTTCTGATTTAAATAAAAGTAATCCTAAATTTAATAGAGACAAGCTTTTATGGTTTAATAAAGAGTACATTAAATCAATGGAACTTAGAGAACTAACTATAAATTTTAGGAAATGGTTTGAAGAATATAGAAAAGAACAAGACCTATATGACTCAATTAGTCAAGATACAGAGTTAGATCAAAAAATAAGTCTAGTTAAAGAGAGATCTATACTTTTATCAGATATTCTCAATTCAATTGAATTCTTCTACTCTGCTCCTGTTGAAATTGACTGGGATGTTAAACAGATGAAAAAGGTTAATAAAGAAGATGGGTTGAGGGATAAGTTACTTAAGGAAATTTTAGAAGTTCATAAAAATCTAGATGAAAAAGAAAAAGAATGGGTTCATGAAAATTGGGAAAATGCTATGAGAGAGATTGGTGATAAGTATGATGTAAAGCATGGAGATGTTTTTATGACTTTAAGATTAGCTATAGTTGGTTCAACATTCTCTCCTCCAATGTTTGAGGCTTTACAGATTTTAGGTAAAAATGAAGTTGTAAAAAGACTTCAAAATGCTTTATGAAATATAGAGATACTTACTTTGATTTAGATGATACTTTGTACGATGGGACAATGCCATGGGCTTTTGCAATGGAAAAAATGGGCAAGTATTTGCAAGAAAAATATTCAGGGACTGATTTTTCAGATCTTCAAGAAGTAAAACTCTCTGTCAGAGAGAAAGTAAAAAAGATTAACCCCAACAGCTACGCATTTGCAGTTAGATCGATTAGTTTTAGAGATATCTTATTGCACTATAAAATTGATTTTAATTGGAGGGACATAATTGATTTAGAAAGTCTGTATTGGGAATTTTTTCTTGATGGGATTCAACCCTCACAAGATACAGTCAAGCTAATTGATGAATTATCAAAGCAATACAGGCTATACATTTTGACTGACTTTACAATGTCTGATCAGATAAAGAGACTTTCAAAGCTGGGTTTAGATCAATATTTTGAGGATATATTAACAGCTCAGGAGGTGGGAGAATTAAAAAAGACTGGAAAGATGTTCAACGTAGCTCTTGATAGATATAAATCTGATCCTGATAAAACTGTAATGATTGGAGATAAGATTGGCTCTGACATTATCCCAGCTAGAAAAACTGGTTTAACAACCGTTTTAGTTCCTAATAAACTTTTTCCTCCTACTGAAGAAGAAAAATCACAAGCGGATTTTTACTTTGACTCAGTTGAAGAAGTTAAACAATTATTTATAAACTAGCTAAATGCTACTCCAACACCGTAAGCTACAACAGCTGCTGTCCCACCTATAAGTAGTATTTCGGCTACTGATCTAACTAATTTCGTTCCAATGACCTTCCATTTTAAAAGTCCAAGAAGTGTTAGGGCAATAATGACTCCTAGCGATGAGTAGATGAAAGCTAAGTCTGTATCTTCCGCAATGATAGTAAACGGTATTAATGGTATTGCTCCAAAGATAATAAAAGAAATGAAAGTTGCAAACCCTGTGTAAAAAGGATTCACTCCAGTTGAATCTGAGATTTCATACTTATTCTCTAAAAGCCACTTCACCCAATAGTCACGATTATTTTTAAAAACTTCTAACTGTTTTTCGGCATCTTCATTAGATAACCCTTTTTCTTTTAGAATTTTTTTTGTCTCATTCTCATCAAAATCAGTACTCAGCTCTAGTCTTTTCGATTGTATGACTCTTGTTGATTCAAAAACATCTCTTCCTGCTCTAATTGATAAGAAGTTTCCAAGTCCCATAGAAAGAGCATCAGCAAACAAATTAGCTAAACCAAATAACATTACAGTTAAGAAGGTTAGGGATAGTGTATCATTTGAGGAAGCACTTGCTCCGCTAAATCCAGCAACAACTGCGAATGTAGTAATAATTCCATCCGTACCTCCATAAACTATTTCTTTTAGGTATTCATTGAAAGTACTTAGCTTATGTTCCTTATCCATATAGATAGATTATCACAAAATTATTTACTTCTAATACTTCTAGAAGTAAATTACAATTAAATAATATAATACTTTACATCTAGTTAGATTTATAAGTAAACTAGCTTTGTGGTATTGATTCAGTTTGATGAATGAGAAATCTCTAAAAAGAATAATCTCAAAGGGGGAATCCCAAGAGGTTGAATTTAAAGAAAAATGGCCATCTAACGATACAATAAGTAAGGTCATCTGTGCTTTAGCCAATACAGTAGGCGGATATATGATTATCGGAATTAATGATAATGGTGAAGCGATTGGTCTTGATAAAAATTTAATTGATAAGATGCAGAGAAAAATTAGCGAAGCTAACAAGGCAATCTCACCTGTACCACTTATTAAAATTATTCCAAATCAAGTTTTTAAAAAAGATGTGATTCTTGTTGATGTTGAAAGAGCTCAAGATACTAGTTATTATACTTATCAAGGTGCGATCTACGTTAGAGTTGGTAGTACTAATCAAAGACTAGAAGGTAAAACTCAGCTTGATTATCTACGTCATAGACAGATTTTATCCTTCGATGAATCAACAGCTGATGCTGCTTCTATAAAAGACATTGATCCAGATAAAGTAATGCTTTATTTAGACGCAAGAGGTCAAAGTGATTACTTTGAAATGCATAGTTTGGAGCATTTCTTAATAACTAATAGGCTTGCTGAGAAACGAAACGGTAAGCTTAATGTTAAGAATGCAGCAATTCTACTTTTTGGTTATAATCCAAGCTTTTTCCATCCCCAATCGGAAGTGAAACTTGTTCATTTTGAAGGTGATGATGCAGTAGATATTCTAGACTATAAGATTTTAAGAACTGATGTAATTAATACTATTGAAGGGATAATGAGTTTTTTAGTTCAAAAGCTATCTAAGAAAGTAGTTATAGGAGAGGATGCCAAAAGAAGAGAAGAATATGAATACCCACTTGCTGTAATTAGAGAAAGTATCGTAAACGCAGTTATACATAGAGATTACTTTAGCAAAGGATCAATCCAAGTTTCAATGTATAGAAATAGACTTGAAATTACGAGTCCAGGCTCACTTCCAAGTGAGCTTTCAAAAGAGCTTTTTGGAACAATCTCAGTCCAAAGAAATCCAATAATATATCCTTTTTTAAGAGATCTTAGGTATGTTGAAGGTTTAGGTACGGGTATACCTAGAATTAAAAGTGAGATGAAGAGGGCTGGCCTTGCTGAACCGGAATTTTTAATTAATGAAAACTTTATTCGGGTAACGTTATTTAATTCCAATTCAGGTATAGCAGGAACACTTTCTATTGAGATTCAATCAAGTCTAAATGATCGACAAATTAAAGCTTTAGAACACCTAAGAGAAAAAGAAAAGTTAAAGGCAAAAACTTACTCAGAGATTAACAAAGTATCTTACGCTACTGCAGTGAACGAAATAAATACATTAATAAGTCTAGGACTTATTGAAAAAGTGGGTGCTTATAGAGGTGTTTACTATATTCTCCCTGAAAAAGCGTAGTATAATCAATTAATTAATCTATGTATCCATGAGTGAGCATGCTCTTGAAATATCCGATAATACTCCTTTAGGAGAGAATATTCCTGAGTCTTCTTTGGAAAGAATTAGTGCTTCAATAGAATCAATAGAAGATCTTTTAGAAGAATATCTTGATAATGATAATGTTCTTTTTATTGAAGGAATTCTATTCTCCCATGATGAATTAGGAAATCCTTTTTTTATTTTACCTAGAGGTTACGACGGTCCATTTCCTCCTGCTATAAATAAAGTGTTAAGACAAATTCAGAAAGATATTGATAATGAAACTGAAGTTAATCAAGAAGAAATTAAAAAGCTGAGAAGAAGGTACCATTCTGTTAGGTTTATTTATGATAATGTTAAGGCCTTGAACGATGTTTTAATATCGCTAACAAATATAATGAGGAACATAGATTATAGGAGAGATGATTATTTCTTAACTGATGACACAATACCTTTCTCTAGACCAAGAATGATGGATGGGTTAATTGAAGCTGATAAGATTTGTAGACAACTAAGAAGACATAGAAAAAGTTTTGAGCGCTTTAACCAAGATCTTTACCTTCCTGATGAAGAAGCATGGGACAAAGTAGATAGAATTATAAAAATAGTTTCTGATGAGATTGATGATGAAGAGATTAATGAGGTTGGATTTAACTGGGAAGAGTTTATCCTTATTTCAACTGAGATAATGGTAGGTAATGTAGAAAATAGGAAGGATTTAAAAAAACTTGAAGTAAGAGATGTACGTATGATTTTTGAAAGATTGAAAAGTGCTAGAACAATTGTAGAAGAAGATGGAACTTTTGATTGGATAAATAGATTTAACTTAATGAAAGAATCAGCTAGAAGAAGTATTCATCAGCGAATTGCACACCTATCATTCCTGCAGGATAGTATCCTTAATTCAAAACCTAAAAATAATCCCATTTTTTTAGAAAGAGAAATTAAAAGACTTAAGAGTTATGGAGAAGAAGTTAGAATGTGGAGAAATTTGGAAAAAGAATTCCTTTCAATTAAGGTGCCAATACCTGAAGATAAAGAAATGGCAGTAAGAATTATTTCTATTTCACAATCCCTAAGTAAGACAACTAGAACAAAAACTTTATGGAGATCTTATTATGAATACGATCTTCTTACTAGAATGATTGAATCTCACAATTACACTGACTTAACCTCTCACAGCGAGGAATTAAGATCTAGAATAATCGATGCAGTGAGTCAAAAGATAGATCATTTAAAACTTAAACAACAAAGAGATAGGCAGAAATATGGTGGAAGAAGTATAGATAAAAGACCTAAAGGGACAATAAGAAAAGATGAGATAGAGGACCTAGAGTATCTTTTACAGAATATAATGGATACTTTTGGTATTGATTATAAAGAGCAATAAATTTATATTCAGGATATTCTTATTTTTTTGTAAAAAAAGAATTGTGTTACTATAGTTAATGCGAAAATTTCACTTCTTCCAAGCTAAAAGTAGATTAGGCTTAAAAAATGTACCCTATGGATCAGATTCAAACTCATTAAATATTGGAGTTGAAAATGGTCCTGGAGGAATTCTTAATGATTTATTTTTAGATGATATTTGGAATCATTCCTTTGATGAATTTACTTTCTCAAAACCTGAAGAGATAGAAGAAAATTATTTCAAAGTATTATCAAAAGAATATAATGATTTTTCTAATTTTATTACTGAAAGACTTAGCAACGAAGAGATTCAGTTTGTAATTGGTGGTGATCATAGTGTTTCTTATTCATCTCTTCTCGCTCTATCAAAAAGAATTGATTTAGATAAAGTTCTACATATACAAATTGATTCTCATACAGATATTCATTTAGAAAGAACAAGTCCTTCTGGAAATTTTCATGGAATGTGGCTTCGACCATTTATTACTGAATTTGATAATGACCTTATTAACAATCAAGTAACTTCAAAATTGAATCCAAATAATATTATATTCATTGGAAACATTATTTTTGAAGAAGAAGAAGAGAGATTAATTAAAGAAAAAGAAATTGAAATTATTAGTCAAAATGAAATTGAAACGAAAAAATCTATAATCATTAAAAAAATAGATAAGTGTGAACACTTACATCTATCTATCGATATTGATGCATTCCATAAAGACATTGCACCTGCAACTGGTATTCCAGCCGAGGATGGCTTGTATTTGGATAATGTTATTGATGTCTTTGATATAGTAAAACACAAGAATAATCTTTCTATAGACCTAGTTGAGGTTAATCCAGAAAAAATAGGAGCAAACAAGACATTAGAATTGGCTAGGAATCTAATTAAAAGGTTAGTATTATAACTTCTTGAATTAAGTTTAATATTGTATAATTCAGGTACGAAATTAAAGAATCTTATTAAGGAGAGGTACCCAAGTGGTTGAAGGGGCGGGTTTGCTAAACCCGTAGTACGGTTTTTCCGTAGCGAGGGTTCGAATCCCTTCCTCTCCGCCAGACTACGCTAAAGCTTCGTCTGGCTTCTGAGCTATAAAGATTAGAGTATTCCCCCAGGAATGTTGTTATGTATTACGTATATTTCTTACGAAGCAAGATTAAAACCAATTGGGTTTATGTAGGTTTTACTAGAAATCTCACAAGGAGAGTTTTTCAATATAACAATGGAAAAGCTAAATCAACAAAACCTTACATCCCGTTAGTGTTAGATAGTTATATTGCTTTAACATCTAGAGGTAAGGCAGAAAAATTAGAAGAATATTTTAAAGTAGGATCCGGGAAGGCAATATTAAAGAAACGAATTTTAAGTGACGAAGCCTTGGCGTAGTCACTCCCTTCCTCTCCGCCAGACTAAGGTAAATCTCCATCAAAGTTAATTGCATGAAAATTGAACTTCAGTTACAAGGTACAAGCAACTAGTTAAAGTGAGTTTAAAAATTCTTCGAGATTTGTATATCCATCGCTATTCCTATCAAGTATACTGTCTGAGTAATTATTTGGGTCAAGACCATTATTTAATTCCCACTCATCACTGATTCCATCTTTATCTAGGTCTGTGTAAGGTACTCCTTCTGAAATAATCGGCAAGGCTGGCCATCCATTTTGAGATACATTAGGTATTGATCCTAAAGATCCAATAAAGCCAGAGGCTGGAACTTCATTAATTAATCTAGAATCAACACTATCTCTTGGAAAAGCACCGGCATTATTTATAACATAATCTCTTGTTTCCTGTGAGCTTAATGTTGATGTAGTGCAGAAATCAAACTTATTTTCTGTGTTTATTCCAAAATGTACACATTCATATCCCGAGGGGTCATAACTCGAACTTTTCCTACAAATATCATATTCACTTTTTGAATTATCTTGACGAGAAAGCCCAAGGTTACTCTGGAAAAACACTTGAATTGGATTATTCCAGTTTGAAGGTGAATCAAATCTAAATGTATATCTATTATTACCATCAGTTGATGTGTTTGGACCAGCTACAAGATGATTTCCAATTAGACATATATTGGCTGCACTATCTCTTCCAGTTGTAAATGGTGTTGAATCAAAGTTATATATAACATTGTTTAAGAACTCAATACTTCCTCCACTTATTAGAGGATTTCGGTCTTTATTTGAGGAAATTAAATTTCCATAGAAAGTAATATTATTTGCATTACTAGAGTTAACGAACACACCTTTACTATGAGCTCCCTCCGTGTGACCTGCATTATTAACTCCTTCGGAAATAATACTATGTTGAACAGTTACATTTGAACCTTGTATAGAAAAATTCTCATCAATTCCCCAAGAAATACTTACATGATCTAGGATTACATTCTCGACTTGCTTGATGAATAGGGTATCAGCATTTTCAGGATCATAATTACCTTTGTGCATTCTAAATCTAATATGCCTAATAATAACTTCATCAGCTGTAATCTCGGTGGTATTTCCTGCTACTACTATTCCACCCCCCGGAGCAGTTTGACCAGCTATTGTTATATTGTCGTTTGAAATTGAAAGTTTACTTTCGAGCTTAATAACCCCACTTATGCTAAACACAACTGTCCTTGGACCTGAAGTTTGTACTGCATCTCGTAAACTTCCTGGTCCGCTGTCGTTAAGATTAGTAACGTAAATAACTTTACCACCTCGACCTCCAACTGTATTTTTTCCAAGTCCTAATGCTGATGGAAAAGCTAAAAGTTCAGTAGTAATCGGTTGTAATGAATCACCGTTACAACTTTTATTAAACTGGCCTGCAAAAACTAAAAAATCTTTTAAGTCCAAAAAACAATCCTCTCTTATAAGATCATAAGAGCAGTTCACCTCGTAGCTTTTGTAATTTTCAGTAAATATATCTAAATCTTTTTGGTCAACAAAGGAATTCTTATCGTAGTCCGCAGGACAGGAGCTTTCTACATTTATACTAATATTTTTAACATTTCCTGTAACTGGAGTTTCAGAAAGTTTTATTGTCACTAATACCACCAATATTCCAAATACAATTAGAATTGTTGATAGTTTTAAAAAATTCAAAGTTTTATTTTTATATATCTCATTTTAAAGAGACTACAGTAGATTTCAATTAAAATAATAAAAATAAAATAGATAGCATTTTTTCAATTAATCAATTAGCAATGTATAATAATACAGTACATGCTATATAAATTAAAAAAAAGAAAATATGTCTAAATGGACTAGAAAAGATATTCCTAATCTAAATGGGAAAAATGTAATAGTTACAGGAGCCAATAATGGACTTGGTTTGTTAGCTACAAAAATTCTTAGTGAAAAAGGCGCTACCATAATTATGGCATGTAGAAATACTGAGAAAGCTGAGGATGCTAAAAATGAAATTATTAAAGAGAATTCAAAGGCAAATCTGAAAGTAATGCATCTAGATAATGCAGATCTATCATCAGTAAAATCTTTTTCTGAAGAATTTAAAAGAGAATACAATAAGCTAGATATTTTATTCAATAATGCTGGGGTTATGGCTATTCCTAGGTCTGAGACCAAAGATGGATTTGAAATGCAATTTGGAGTAAATCATTTAGCACACTTTGCTCTGACCGGTCATCTAATTGATATTTTAACTTCTACAGAAGGAAGTAAAGTTCATACAACTTCAAGCAGTGCAGCTTTTTCTGCAAAAATAAATTTTGAAGATTTAATGGGAAAAGAAAATTATACGAGGTGGGATGCTTATAACCAAAGTAAACTTGCTAATGCTATATTTGCTAAAGAGCTAAATATCCGACTTAAAAAAGCTGGTTTTTCAACAACATCAAATTCTTCACATCCAGGTGTGGTTATGACTAATCTACAAAAGAATAGTTTGAGTCAGTCAGGAAAACCAAAATTAGAAATTATTTTGTATAATTTGTTAGGACCAATTTTCGGACAAAGTATTTCTATGGGTGTTCTTCCAATGTTGTACGCTACTACTTCAGAATCTGCAGAAGGTGGGAAGTTTTACGGTCCTAGAATATTGAGGTTAAGAGGATATCCAACTGAGCAGTTTGTAAACGAGCTTGTTGACGATAAGGAAACTAGGGAAAAGCTTTGGGAGGTATCGGAAGAATTAACAGGAGTGAGCTATCTATAATTATAATTAATCAAGTAGATATTAAACAGCTCTATCAATAGCTTCAACAAAATTCACTAAAGTATCTATGTACTTAATATTATATTTTTCACATTCACTTCTGAAGTATTTACTGTATTATTTCTACTTTACGATTACTCATCCACTGTAAGTGTACTTTGGGCTGGAGGATTAATAAAATTATATGTAACGAAACCAATTAACCCTAAAAGAATAATTGTCAGTAGAATTACTAAGATTAGTAAAATTGGATTAGCCTTATCCTGGTTTTTAGAAACCTCCTCACCTATTTTAGATGTATTTAAAGGTCCAGTAGATACAATTTGTTGGGCCGGTTCATTCGGCTGATTATTTGCTGAATTTAGTTGTAGAGTTTGTTGTAGTAGTTTTGGTAATGATTTATTTTCTTCCATACTTAATTATATATCTTTGATATTTATATTGATACACTAGTATATTTAAAAAGAAATTTATGCTTCTACTCGATCAGCCTATGTTACAAGTTGAGTCTACCAATAGGCTTTTAGAATTAAATAGATTAACAGACAAAGAAGTCATAACACTTTACGAAGATTCTCGAGCAAGAGCAGTAGAATCAGGGATATTAAATAATAATGTAAAAATTCACAATATAGATTTATCTAGTTTTTCTGAATCTGATAAATATATAATTTTATGTACTTTTGGATTAGATAGATCTAGAGTTCTTACAGAAATTATAGTTCAAAATACTATATTAAGCTGTCCTTTAAATTATGAAGAGCATCAAGTTCATGGCTTAGCTGCAGGTACCATTGAGTTTTATGAAGATGATGATCTAACTATTAGAACTAATAGAGGATATAGTCATACTTTTTCATTAGAAGACAGTGTAAAAATCTTACTTTGTTCTGATATTAGAAATCCAAATTCAAGTTATATACCAGATATGATGAGTATGATAATTTTAATAGAACGTGTATTAAGAATAACAGGTCGAAATGTGTCAATAACAATTATTGAAGGTTCTGAACAAGATCTCTTTATTTGGAGTAAAGACTATTTTGAAATGTGAACCTTTTTTAGTTGGATAATCTTCAATATAAAAATAATCAAGGAATAAATCATTAACGTGCATATAGCAATAGAGGTTATATTAGAAAGTTCTAAGTTTCTTACTAAAAGTCCAAATAGTGCCCATTCAATAACTCCTATGAAGCCAAATAATCCTATTTTTCTAGAGCTTAAATATGTGATTAAACTTATTACTAAAAAAGCCGCAAACAGTACGAATATTGTCCAATACTCTCCTTTACCATTTCCTGTAAAGCCTCTGTCATATAAAAAATCAGTTATGTTTGCAATTGTAGCGATACTAATCCAAGCGAAATATGTGTTTAGTGGAAAGCTTATAAGCCAGTCGTCCACATTGGTGTCGATTACATTGGCTTCCTTTATTTGAGTTACAGTAAATGAATATATTAAAACAAAAAGCATCAGTATGATTACTACAACTGTTATTAAGGCTCCAAAAACATCATAGGGTTGAGGAGCTGAACCATCAATACTCGCAGCTATTAACCATAAGCTAAAAAATAGGTTCATGATTGCAAATGGCCATCCAATTATTCTATGGATTTTTCTATCTCTTTGGTTTGGTAAAATCTGATATATTCCATATGCGATCATACCTGTGATAATTATGCTCCAAACACTAAAAGTAAAACTAGCTGGAAGGAAATAAATTGGATCTCCTTCTACAAAATATCCTTGGTCAAAATTGGTAAATGCTGCTGATAAAGGAGAACTAGCCAGCTGTAAAAAAGCTAAAAGTAAAACTGAAACATGCCTGAGCTTAATATCTTTTATTTGTATAATATAATATAGCTACATATTATCCTTATTTTAAAGCCATGGCAAAATTAGACGAACTTAAAAATATAGAGTTTAAAGATAGGTCTAGCCTTAGAAATTGGCTGGAGAAAAACCATGATAAATCGGAGGGAATATTTCTTGTGATGTATAAGAAAGACTCAGGACATCCAACTGTAAAGTACGATGAGGCAGTGGATGAAGCACTTTGTTTTGGATGGATAGATAGTAAGATTAACAAAGTTGATAAAGATAGATATAAGATTCTTTATACTCCTAGAAAGGAGAAAAGCATATGGTCAGCTATAAATAAAAAGAAAGTTCAAAAACTTAAGAAAGAAGGTTTAATGACTGAGGCTGGGCGCAGATTAATTGAAGCTGCAAAAGAAAATGGGTATTGGTCCATATATGATTCAGTAGAAAAATTGGAAAAATCTAAAGAATTTCAGGAAGCGCTTAATAAAAATAAGGATGCAAAAAATTTTTACGAAAATGTTCTTAGTGATTCAATGAAAAAAGGGATTCTTTGGATGATAAAAAGTGCCAAAACTACTGAGACAAAGAGAAAAAGAATTGAAAGAATAATTAACAAACTTAACAATCAAGAAAAACCATATTAACCTATATTTTTAAATAAATCTTCAGATATAGTTAATAGGTGCAGATGTCCTCTATCTTTAAATTTTTTAAACAAACTTTTATTATTTCTTTCATGTTTATATATAGCTAAATTAATATCAGCAAATTTATCATCTTTACCATGCCATATGTTTACCGGATAGTTTATATCTTTTACATTAAATCCCCAGTATCTATAACATCTAATTGCGTCATCTGCCGGACCTTTAATGCCATTTTTAAAGCTCTCCCTTACAATACTTCTAAAAAATTTTGCACTATCTTTATCTTGTAGAAACTCCCAATCGTCTTTACTTATTGATGACTTAAGACTTTGAATAAAGAGCTTATCTGAAAGAAGTTTTGAAGAATAACCTAAAAATGAAAAAAAGAATTTGAAAATAGACTTTGATGTTTTTTTTATGAAAAAACGATCAAGAGGAGCGAGGTATTTTAATAATTCTTCATTCTCTCCAACAGGTCCCCACCCTCCAAGATCGTAAGCAAATATAATTTTTTCCGGAATTTTATAAAGACATGTATTTAAATATGTAGATCCCCCAGAAAAACTGATTAATCCAAATTGTTCATGATTCATTTCAGTAGAAAACTTTAAAATATCATCAACAAAATTAAAGTTTGTATAATTATTGATATAGTCTGATTCACCGCAGCCAGGTCTTTCAATCGCAAAGATCTCATAACCATACTTTTCAGCATGTTGTGAGAAAACTACTGCTTCAAGTCTTGAACTTGGTGTTCCATGAAAATAATAAACAGGTATTCCTCCTTCTTTACCAAGCCTTAGATAAGCTAATTTTCTTTTACTCGATACTTTAAAGAAGTGAGTTAAATGTGATTCATTATTTAGATTAAGTTTCCTCCTTTTCATTTAACACATCAATGTATAAAAATAATGCAATGGAGATTAAAGCAATATTCTTAAAGACGAACTCACCATAAATTGTTATTACTGTTTCCGAGCTGAAAATAAGGCTTGGATTGATAATTGAGAAGAATATAGTCGA
>CAYTGI010000003.1:0-73541 GCA_964437465.1 uncultured Candidatus Saccharibacteria bacterium
GGTCAGACTTTTACTATTGAGGTATTATTGGAAAAGTTTTAAGACTATTCTGTTAAGTCAACACTATATAGCGTGAGGTTGTTATTAAGACTATCCGATATTTCTTCACTGTCGTCTGAAAATATTAGTAATTCTCTATTATTAGATCTTAATACAGGTAACTCATTATTGATATTTATTGATAACTCATCAATAATTTCAGAGCTATTTGTACCATCAATATCTGCTATTTCTATCTTGTAACCACCATCTGATTGACTTAAAATAATCATGCTATTGTTACTTTGAGAAAAATATATATCACCTTGGATTGTTAGGGGATTAATCTCAGTTTCGATTATAGAGTTTTGCCTGATTTCTATTACATTATAAACAGAATACACACTTTCTCCTGCTTGAAGAATTACATTTCTTCCATCATTAGAGATATCTTTAACACTTACATTCTGTCCAAGATTTTCTAGGTACTCAAGGTTAAGGTCTAAGTAATTTAATCCATTCACATCCTCAACAATAATCACATCTTCGTTTTCAGTACAAGATATATTAATAATGTTATTAAACGGGAGAACGAGTTCATCAGTCTCTTCAATTAACATTGAATTACCTGCTTCATACTTGTAAATTAAATCTTCTGTACCTTTCCAATACACTGCATTATTTGTAATACAAAACGTAGGCGCTTGGTTAGGATTATAAGTTACTAAGTCTTTAGATCCGTTTCTTAAGTTTAATTCGTATAGAATATTTTCGTTACTAATTAATATAGAATCTCCTCCAGATAACCAATCAAATTTTTCAGGATAAAAACCAATAAGCTCATCTAAATCTTCTAGTTCAGACGATTCTGAGGTTTGAAATCTTGCTATGCTTATTCCTTCGATATTAAGTATTATTGACCTGTTGTCAGGAGATACTAATAATGAATATGGATTCGTAAGTAATAACTCCAGATCTTCTTGATTAAACTCGTAGATCAGAATTGGTGCATTTGTTGTGTTAAAGTCTAAAAAATCTTGATCTAATTGTTGTCTCCAAATACCGTTTTCAACTTCATCTGAGTTTAAAATAGTATAGTAAATATCACTAAAATTATTGGAAAATTTTATCTGATCAGCTTCGAAAGCTTGAACTAAATTTAAATTTAGATCCTCCGGATATAATTGTGCAAATATTTCCTTAACCCTCACACTATCAACTTTTATTGTCTTCTCCCAGCTAGTATACCCTTCTCTAGTTAGCTCAATGTGTACTTCTCCCAATGGAATATTTTGAATTAAATTCCCACTCTTACTTACTCTTTCTCCATCAATTAATACAGTTACATTACTAGGAATAGAATTCACTCTAATTAAGCCAGTTTCAATAATCTCTCCTGTTGGAGTTATTCTTTTACCTTGTATCAATAATAGAAACAAAGTTAGTGAAGTAATAAAGAATAATACAACTAAAACTATTAGTAAATAACCTCTAAATGAACTATTTGAATTAAGCATATCAGTTTTGTTAACAAATCATTAATGATAGAATTCTTATAACATTTATATCTTAGCAGATTTACAAGTGGAAGGTGGTTCAAATAAAACAACATTAGATTTTGTCCTAGAGAAAATTTCTCCTTTAATTGCATACACACTGATTCTTTTCCCTTTTATCATAAGTTTCATTAATGTACAGGTGACTGTTATATACCTTGCTATAATTTACGTATATTTTGTCTATAAATCTGCATCAACAGCTCTGTTCTTTGCTATGTCTTTAAATAAGATAAGATCAGCAAATCAAATTAATTGGCATGAGCTTGTAAATGGATTAAAAGATATTGATACTGAAATTAGAAAACTTGAAGAAGATATTACAGAAGTTAAAGGATATACATGGGAAGAATATAATCAGACAAAGAGAGAGTTATATTCTAAGCTTAAGAATGTTAATGAAACATTGTCTGAAAATGCAAAACTTCCTAACTTTCTCCAGAAATTTTTGTTCAAAAGATTAAAAAATAAAACATTAAATTTTTTAGAACAAGAAATAAAAGTATTAAGAAGTTTAAAGGGAAAAGATATTTATTACCCTGATGAACTTCAACACATCATAATCATTCCTCATGTGAAAGAGCCTGAATCTATACTTAGAGAAACATTAGATCATTTAAAAAATCAAACCTTTAATACTAGGCAAATTAATGTTGTTTTGGCTGCTGAAGCAGCAGATCCAAATGGAGTTCCTGTTTCTGAAAAATTAAGAGAAGAGTTTAAAGATGTTTTCAATAATATTTGGATAACAAACCATGTTCTTCAAGCTGATGAAATAGTAGGTAAATCTGCGAATATGAATTGGGCAGGCAGGTCTGTGCACAAAATTGTGACTGAGTTAGGTTGGGACATGAAAAAAACGACTGTAACGAGTTGCGATGCAGATTCAAAAATTGATCCACAGTATTTCAGTTATCTGACCTATAAGTACATAATAACTCCTAATAGTGAGTATAAGTACTATACTTCAGCAATGATTTTTTATAATAATATTTGGAGATTACCTTTTTATGCGAGAGTTAAAAACTCTTCACACTCAATTTTTAACACAGCGAATTTAATAAGAGATGATAAACTAGTCCCTTTTTCAACATATACAACATCATTTTGGGTTTTAGAGGAAATAGGCTTCTGGGATCCATGGATTACTCCTGAAGATTACCATCTGTTTTTTAAAGCAATCTTTAAGTTTAATGATAAAGTATCAACAGTACCATTATTCCTGAAAACAATGTCTGATGCTGCTGAAGGAGAGGGGCATTGGTCTACAATAAAAAATAATTATCTTCAAAGTCGAAGATGGGCGTGGGGAATTTCAGATGATGGATGGGTGATTAAAAACTTTTTTAAAAACTTTTTTAAAAGTTCTTTAAGATCTAAATACATAACTCTTCATATGCTTTTTGATCACATAATGGGATTAGCGATAGCCTTTCTTGTTCTATTGGGAGGTTTCTCACCTGGATTCCTAAATCCTGAATTTAATAATGAAACTGTTGGAGCATTATTTCCAATAATTACCGGACAATTTGTTCAAATAACAATTTTATTCTTACTCATAGTTATAGTGCTAGACTTTTATCTACGACCAACTCCAGATCATTTTCATTGGTGGAAAAATATAACGCGAGTTTTAGAATGGGTAGTTCAACCTGTTGCAGGTTTCTTTTTGACTTCACTACCTGGATTAGAAGCTCAGACTAGATTAGTTTTTGGAAGGTATCTTGAATATTACGTAACTAAGAAGCAAGGAGATGAGGATGATGATGCCGACAAGAAAGAGGAAAATAGTGATTAAAAATTAATAATTATTAATTACTAATTTTGATAAAAGAATCTCATTCTAGAAGTGTATTAAAAGCTATAACTTGGAGAGTAACTGCGACAACAACTACAACTGTTGTAACCTATTTTGTTACAGGTGAACTTACAATAGCGCTCACGGTTGGTTTTTTTGAATTTATAATAAAGATTTTCATATATTACCTACATGAGAGAGCGTGGTTAGCTGTAGGTTTTGGTAAAATAAAAAATGCAAAGAGAAGATAGAAATACAATTATAATGATTATGGTCGTTTTGATCATTAGTGTTGTAGCTTTAATTGCAGTGATTAGTATTTCTTGGAGAGTTGTAGGTGATTCAGTAACAAGCGTAGTTAACTCGATAACTAGGGCTGTAAGATTACAAAATTTAGATTATAACTTCGAAATTCCAGACCCAGCAGAACAAACTTAAGACCTTGTTTGAATTTGGTTTTGTTCCTTACTAATATTTAAAAGAATTCCAACTCCAACCAAAGTCATTATTGTACTACTTCCACCATATGTGAAGAAAGGAAGAGGCATTCCCCCAAAAGGAATGATTACAGCTACGGCAGCAATATTTAAAAATCCTTGAATTACAATAAGTGATGTCATTCCAACAGCTACAAGTGCACCAAATCTAGAATTAGCGTTTTGAGCAATTCCTAATCCAACTGAAGCAAAGAACAGAAAACCTATCGTTACCAACAAAGTTCCAAAAAAACCAAACTCTTCACCAATAACTGAAAAGATTGAGTCTGTGTATGCTGCTTGTTGAAGATATCCTTGCTTTATTACTGATTCTCCATAACCGTTTCCTATCAACCAACCTGATGCTAAGCCGACAAGACCGTTGAAAACCTGAAATCCTCCACTTTGGATAACTTCTGCTGAAGACTCTGGACCATGTTGAAAAATATGAAAAAAAGTATCGACTCTTGCTCGCCTATATCCCTCAAGCATTAATGCAAAAACACCAAAAATGAGAGATGAAGCTAGGATAGAGATACTTCCAAGTGTGTGGACTGCTGTAGTTCCACTAACAAAGTAAACAGATAGGATAGATAATACTAATACAACAGTGGTATCAAAATCTCTTTGAAGCAGAATCATGATACTAACAATTCCTAATAGGAAAAGAAAAGGCATAATAACTTTTGAAAAGTGAGTTTGAATATCTTTACTATATTTTTCTATATCATTTTTAGTAAGCCAAGATGCAATATATAGAATAAACATAAACTTAACGTATTCTGAAGGTTGGAAGTTAAATACCTGAAGATTTATCCATCTCGGAGCTCCATTTAAAGCTTCAACTAAGGGCATCTGCAACCCGCTAGTTGTTCCATCAGCTGTTGTTGTTCCAAAGAGTGCTTCTGGCAATATGTACAATAGGAATAATACACCTACACCTAATAGGAAGGGTGTGATCTTTTTTAAGAAATCTAGTGGCATTAAGAAAAACACATACCCAATAGCAGAACCAGCCAATAGCCAAATAAGCTGTCTTTTAAAATAGAAAAATGTATCCCCAATGTTAGGATCAGAATAAGCATAGTAAGCGCTTGCGCTAAAGATCATAAGTAATCCTCCAATACAAAAAAGAAACACGACAGCAATAATATTGAAGTTTGGTTTTCCATGTAGATTTAGAAAACGAATAAAAAGATTATCTCGTTTCTGTTTTTCTTTGTTATAAATTTTTTTTCGCTTTTTAGTTCTAATATTTCTTTTTGTTGTAGAGTTTCTTATGACTTTCCTTCTCAATTGAAAAATTCGACGTAAAAACCATAATACATGATTATTTACTTAAATTGTAACGTATGTAAGCGGCTAGTTGTGTTTTTTATCGGTCTCAGTTTCTTCTAACTTGAATTCTGGGTAGTTAAAATAAAGAAAAGCTAAGAAAAAGTTAATTCTATAACTCCATCTAAAAAAGCCTACAATAAAACTATGTATTTGTTCTGGATACTTACCAGTAAATAATACAATAAACCAGCTTGCAATTATTCCAAGGAACATAAGCAGTGAGGCAAAATAAAGAATGATAAAGTGTGGAATTAAAACAATTGCACCTAGGAAAGTTACAAAAAGTAGTCTTTTTCTTGATACTTCTTCAGGATAACCAATTTCTAAATTTACTTTGTCCCATTCTGCATTTGGTCCAAATGGAGGGTATCCATCAACTAAATTAAGCAAAGAAGCGTTTAATCTGAGTTGCCATCTCATTAATCCAAGATAGGCTTCATAAGCTACTCTAGGATATTTTCTTGTAAATAGGATTGAAAACCATGCATAAATCATCAAGATTCCAGCCCAGATTAGGTATATGTAAAGAAGAAATGCATGAGGAATTCCAATATAGAGCCAACCAAAGAAACTTCTTAATAACAATTCTACTCTTGAATAGCTCTCTTGATATAATATATCTAATTTCATTGAAATATAATAAAAAATAATTAAAATATTATATATTTTTAATATTGAAAGGTAAATTAGATTGCTTAGTGGAAAACTATTCGTGATACAATTATTAGCGTATTTGTTAAATTAAATTGAATGCTTGGTAAAGTAAAAAAACTATTTGATTCTTCAAACAAAAAACTTAGAGCAACAAGAAATGACTTAACTGCAATAAGAGATTTAGAAGAAGACATAAAAAAAATGTCTGATAAAGACATAAAGAAAAGAATCTCAGAGATGAAAGATGAGTTAAAAGAACTAGTTAATAAAATTCCAGAAGAACAAAAAAAGTCTCTAACAAAAGTAAATCGAAGAGAAAAATTCCCTGATAATGAAAAAGAAGTACAGGAAAAGCTTTGGGAGTTTATGCCAGAAGTTTATGCAATGTTAAACGAATCTTTCAGACGAACAGTTGGATTCACCTATCATGATGTGCAATTACAAGCTGGAATATTATTAGGTAAAGGCCAGCTTCTTGTAGAGCAATATACTGGTGAGGGGAAAACTATGACTTTTATGCTTCCGCTTGCACTTTATGCATTAGCAGGTCGAGGTGCACATCTTGTTACTGTCAATAACTATCTTACAAAAGTAGGTGGTGAGTACGCAGGCTACATGCTATCAAGGCTAGGATTGTCTGTAGGAATTATCTCTCCTGATGGATCATTTAAATTTGTTGAGAATAAAGATCTTGAAAAATATAAATCTAAGGATTCGATTGAAGAGGAGTATGACAGAATATCAATTGATGCAATGGGTGGGAGAAATCTAGTTTCATGTCAGAAAAGAGAAGCTTATTATTGCGATGTAACTTACGCTACAAATAATGAGCTTGGATTCGACTATCTTAGAGATAATATGGCTTGGGATATTGGTAGATTAGCTCAAAGAGAACTGTACTTCTGCATTATTGATGAGGCCGACTCAATTCTGATTGATGAGGCTAGAACTCCTTTGATTATTTCTGCAACTCCTGACGAAACTGATACAGAGAAGTACGCTCGTTTCGCAGCTGCTGTAAAAAATTTAGATGAAGGTGAGGAAAAAGACTACGTTGTTGATTATAAGGCTAGAAGTGTAAATCTAACTGAGTCAGGAATGTCTAAGGTTGAAGAGTTCTTAGAAGTAGATAATGCTTGGGCTGACTACTCTACTGCTTACCACATAGAGAATGCACTTAAAGCAAAAGCATTATTCATTAAAGATGATCAATACATGGTTAGAAATGGAAATGTTTACATTGTAGATGAATTTACAGGACGTGTTCTTGAGGGAAGAAGATATTCAGAAGGTCTTCACCAAGCAATTGAGGCAAAAGAAGGTGTTGAAATAAAACAAGAAAGTAAAACTTTCGCTACAATCACTTTCCAAAACTTTTTTAGAATATACAAAGTTCTGGCTGGTGGTTCAGGAACAATTATGACTGAATCTGAGGAGTTTTATAAGATTTACGGTTTAGATTCAGTAGTTATACCTACAAATAAACCAAGAATTAGAATTGATTATCCAGATAGGATCTATAAAACAGCTGAAGCTAAATTTAAAGCAGTTGTTAGTGAAATTATTGAAATGCACGAACAAGGAAGACCAGTTCTTGTCGGTACTACTTCCGTTGAAAAGTCAGAATTAATCTCTAAGCTTTTAGACAGAGAAGGTATTCCTCATGAAGTTCTAAATGCAAAATTTCACGAGCAGGAATCTAGAATTGTTGCTGAAGCTGGAAAGAAAGGTGCTGTAACTGTTGCTACAAACATGGCTGGTAGAGGTACAGATATTGTTATCGGTGGTGGATCTAGAGGTGATGATTCATATAACGAAGTGGCTGAACTTGGAGGACTACATGTAATTGGTACAGAAAGACATGATTCAAGAAGAATTGATAATCAGCTTAGAGGAAGGACAGGAAGGCAAGGAGAACCAGGAAGCACAAGATTCTACGTCTCGCTTGATGATCAGATTATGAGAGTTCTTGGTGGAGAATTCTTATCTAAACTTTTAAATATGGTTAGAGTTCCAGACGACATGCCTATTGAGATGCAGATGATCGCAAATCAAATTGAAACTGCACAAAAAAGAGTTGAGGGAGTTAATTTTGACTCAAGAAAGCGTATTGTTGAATACGACGATGTTATGAATCAACATAGAGAGATTTTCTATACTAAGAGAAACAATGTTCTATTTACAACAGACCATGCTTTAGGTAAATTCATAGAAGCTGATAGAGCAATTGATATTAATCTTCCAGAACATGAAGATAAAAAAGCAAAATATCAAGATGAAGCTGATGACAATAAGGAAAGAGCTGAAGAAATGATTGAACACTTAGTTTTAAGTACTATTGAAAATCAGATTTTTTCTACAATTCCTGAAGGAACTAAAATAAAAGAAGAAACTGCTGAGAGGGTAATTGAAAGGATCACTAAAACTATACCAGCTCCTCTACTTCAAAGATCTATGGGAGTAGCTAGCTCATCCTTAGCAAAAGAGTATTTAAAGAAAATAGAAAAAGGTGAAGATCCTCAAGAAATATTGATAGAAGCCTCTAAAAAATCATTTGAAGATAAAGTTAAAGAACTTGAAACTGATTACTACACGGTAATAAAAATGCTAAATCTTGAAACATTAGATAAAGCTTGGGTTGATCATTTAGAAATAATGAAAGATGTTAGAGATAGTATCTCTCTATCTGGCTATGCGCAGAGGAACCCATTAGTTGAATATAAAAATATAGCATTTCAAATTTTTGAATCATTTATCACTAAAGTAGATTTAGAAGTGTCATCTAAATTCTTCAAAGTAACTAAAGTGCGAAGGGTTAGCCAACCTCAAAATATTCAAACTAATGATGATGAGGTTAGTGATGTTTTGACTGGGGACAGAGAGATGCTACCTGGTCCTGGTGATGCAGTTAGATCAAAAGATGTGATTTCAGATATTGATAATGCTGTGAAAAAACGAAATCAAAGAATGCGAACAAACTCTTCAGAACAAGGTTCAAGAACAGTTGTCTCAGAAAAAAAGTATGGAAGAAATGATCGTGTTACAGTTGAATACACTGATGGTAGAAAACATGAGGATGTTAAATATAAAAAAGTCCAAGCTGATGTTGAGGCAGGGAATGCTAGGGTGATTAGCTAAAAGTTAAAAATTTAGACGATTTGAAAAACTATTTCCAAGCCAATCCAGACAAACCATTTCACCTCTCAATAGGCGCTGTAGTAATGAACGAAGATTATTCTAAAGTTCTTTTTCATCACATTCCTAAGTTTCAAGATTATGAAGACATTTATTTACTTATGAGAGAAAGTATGGAAACTGAAGAAAAATTTGAAGATACACTTACTAGAGGTGTTAAAGAGGAATTTGGTGCAGAAGTAGAGATTATTGATTTCCTAGGATCACTTGTTGCGATTGATAATTGGTTCGGGGAGATTAATAAAGAAACAGAAGTTCAAAAAACAACACTATATTTTCTTACTAAATTTAAGTCTCAAGATAAGAATCAAAGAGTAGATGAAGGAACAATTGAATCGAAGTCTACTCTAGTTTGGTTAAGCATTGAAGAGGCTATAGAAAAAATGCGTAATTTCTTTTCAAAATATAAGATTAATAATCTGAATGAAGTGGATGTACTCAATAGAGCTAGAGAATACATAGATATCCACATGCTCACATAGAGAATAATCTATTTATAATCCCCTTGCAAAAAAGGTCAAAGAATCATAGATTGTATACACAATTATTATTTTCAAACATGCCAAACTCATTTAAGACTTATTTCTGGGACATTGACTCAGAAAAGCTTAATCTCGAAGAAGATTACATTTATATTATTTCAAGATTATTAGAACTGGGTAAGTTCGAATCTGTACAATGGATATTCAACCATTACTCTAAACTAGATATACAAGATGCACTATATAATGGAAATGTTTCAGAACAGACAAAAGAATTTGTTAAAGCTTTAATATAAATAATGTTATATAAAGAGGTTTTGCCAAAAAGATCATATGATCTCTTAGAGGAGATTATGTTAAATCAGGATTTTGATGACTTTTATCTAGCTGGCGGGACAGCTTTAGCACTTCAACTTGGACATAGAATATCAATTGACTTAGACTTTTTTACACAAAGTCAGTTCCCGATCTCACTTCTAAATGCATTTCCAGATAACTATACAACCAACTACGCAAGAAGAAATTCTATTCAAGTTATTTCGAGAGAAACTAAAGTTGAATTTATTTACTGGGCATTTCCGATTACAAAAGAAAAAAAAGTAGTTCAAGGTTTGAGACTTCTCGATCCAATTGACATTGGCTTGATGAAGCTTTTAGCGATACAGGGAAGAACGACTAAAAAGGATATTGTCGATTTGTATATTATTGATAAAGAAGTAATAAAATTAGAGGAATTAATTAAGCTATTCCAAGAACACTATCCAAAAGAAAGTTTTAATCTCTATCAAAGTTTCAAAGATATTTTCAATACAAAAAAAATTCATAGTGACCCTATGCCTAACATGAACACAGAATGTAACTTTAATGAGATTTTTGAGATGATGAAAGAGTTAGTAATTGGGGTTGTTAAGAAAGATTTTTTAAGTTGATGAATTTGAATTTAATAAATGTTAATTTGAATTAAGGTTATAAATAAAAAATGATTTTAAGTTCAGTACCATCAGATACAAATAATGAGCCTCAGAATCAAAACAACGGTTCAGACGATACTACTCCACCTCACTATCCAGACTCACAAACAACAGATAGAATAAAGAATCTTGCCTATGTTGGAACAGCACTAAATGAAACTGCGAGCGATACAACTTTTATGACAAATTTTTATGTTGCGAAAGAATCTCTACTAAGATTTAAAGAGGGAATAGATAGGTTAAATTTAGATAGTGCATCCAAGAAAGGTATGTATGACTTAATAGAATATCTGGATCAGAAGATTGACAAAAGAATTAAGTATGCGAACACAACTGGTGAAAAACCAATGACTTAAGTCTATATCTGTGATATAATGTAACTGCTCCCATTCCCTGGTTAGGGAATATTAAGGAGCAATGACTGCTCCGAAGTCATCACTTAAACTAAAGAATAAGTATTTGGATTGTGGTCGTGTTTAATTTTTATAAAAATAAATGAAAGATAATAAACAAAGATTCTCTAAGAGAGGGTCCAACAAAGATAGAAGAAATTTTAAAAATAAGAAAGGATCAGGAGGAGGATATCAAAAAAATCCAAGATTCAACAATAATAGAAATAACAAAAGTAGAGGAAATAGGGGTTCTAGAGGTGATCGTATAAATATACCTTTAGAAAAGTTGTTTAATAAAAGACAAGAAGGTGAGGTAGAAGCAGAGTTTAAGCCAATGTTTAGGATTGAAGACTTACCTATAGATGATAGATTAAAGCAAAATGTCATAAGCAAAGGTTTTAAAAATCTTACGCCAATTCAAGATCAAGCTATTCCAGCTTCTGTAATAGGCCAAGATGTTGTTGGTATTGCTGATACTGGTAGTGGAAAAACAGCTGCATTTCTAATTCCTGCTATTAATAAAACTATTCAAGATCCTAAAAAAAATGTACTAATCATTACTCCAACAAGAGAGTTAGCTCTTCAAATTAATAAGGAATTTAGAGATCTTGCTAAAGGATTAAATATATTTTCTGCAGTATGTATTGGTGGAACAAATATGAAAAACCAAGTTTTTTTCTTAAGAAAGAAACATAATTTTGTTATAGGAACCCCGGGTAGAATACTAGATTTGGTAAGAACAAAAAACTTAAAGCTAAACAATACACACACATTAATTTTAGATGAAGTAGATAGAATGTTAGATATGGGGTTTATTGATGATGTAAAAGAGATTATTAATAATGTACCCTCATATAGACAAACATTATTCTACTCAGCAACGAATTCTAAACCAGTCTACAACTTAATGAGGAAGTTCTTAGCAGTAGATCATGCAACCTTCTCTGTTAAAAAAAGAGATACTAGTAAAAATGTTGATCAAGACATTATAGAGGTAACTATCAATGATTCAAAAGAAGAAGTACTATTATCAATCTTGAACCAAGATAATGTAGAAAAGACAATTGTATTTGTTAGAACAAAAAGATTCGCAGAAAAATTAACTAGCTATCTTCAAAAAAATAAAATGAAGGTTGTATCACTTCATGGTGATAAATCTCAGAATCAACGAAAAAGAAGCTTAGAACTTTTCAAACAGGACAAAGTTGATATTCTCGTAGCTACCGATGTTGCAGCTAGAGGTCTAGATATTCCAGATGTTAGTCACGTTATCAACTATGATCTTCCTGAGAATTATGAGGATTATATTCATAGGGTTGGAAGAACAGGAAGAGCTGACAATGTAGGATCTGCACTAAATTTTGTCGATCATAAAAAATTAACAAATAGAGAAAGAGAAGAACTTTCAAAGATTAAAAGCTCATAGATGCTAGTCATCAGTCCTGAAATTGTGTAAAGTTATTCATAGCTATTGAAATTATGCTTGAAGGACTTTATAGACTATTAATTGGTCAAAAATACAAGGATTATGAAGAGGATAGATTAATATCTCTTTTTTTTACCAACATTTTTTCGATTCTTGGATTCTTAATCATATTAGCCTATGGTATTGTTAACCTGTACTTTGGGTTTTTCCTGCCTGCTTTTATGGAGATAGCTTCTTCATTTATTTTATTACTAGTCTTTATATATACAAGAAAATCAGGGGATCCTACTAGCTTCAATTATGTAAAAATTGCACTAATTGTTGGTCTGTATGTATATGTATTTTTAACTGGAGGTTCTCAAGGGACCGGTTTTCTTTGGGTATACACTTTTCCAGTAGCTATTTTCGCAATAACATCTAGTTCTGTAGCAATAGCAGTAACATTATTTTTTTACTCATTTTTAATCATATTTCAAGTATTAAATTTAATAGGTATTTATTCTTTACCTTACACAGCTGAGGATGTAAATACATTTCTTTTTAGTATTGTTGTTGTTACAGCTGTTGTGTATTTGCTTAGAGTAAATTTGGAAAAAAGTAACAAAACTATAACGGAGCAAAGAGTAGAGCTTCAAAGGCTAAATCAAAGATACACATCTGAATTAGAAAAGAAAAGTATTTTAGAAAAAGATTTTACATTAACAATAAAGAAGTTTAAAGATCAAAATAGTCAACTTGAAAATACAAAGGTGGCAATGATTAACCTCCTTGAAGATATCAATGAGGAGAAGAATAGATCTCAAGAGCAAACAGATAGATTAAAGCAGTTTGAAGAAGCAGTGGAAAATGCTAATGATCATATAGTGTTTACTTCAACAGACGGGGAAATAATCTATGCTAATAAAGCTGTCGAAGAGACCACTGGATTTGAGAAAGAAGAGATTATTGGCAAAACTCCTCGAATTTGGGGTGGGCAAATGTCGAAAGAGTTCTATGATGAGTTCTGGCGGACAATAAAGTATGATAAAAAAATATTTAAAGGTGAGGTAATAAATAGAAAGAAAAATGGAGAACTATATACAGCAAGTATTCAATCTATACCAATTTTAGGAGACTCTGGAGAAATAAAGTTTTTTGTTGGAATAGAAAGAGATATTACTGAGGATAAAGAAATTGAAAAACTAAAGTCTGAGTTTGTTTCTATAGCTTCACATCAATTAAGAACCCCAGCAACAGGTGTAAAATGGTTTACTGAAATATTACTAGATGATAAAGCAGGAGAGCTTAACGATCAACAACGAGAATATATGAAAGAGGTATATCACAGTAATGAAAGAATGCTTAAGTTAATTAATGATCTCTTAAACGTATCTCGAATAGAAACTGGAAAGAAGTTTACGATAGAAATTAAAACTGTTGATGCAGCAGATATAATAAATCAAGAGATTAAAAATATGAAAATTATAGCCGAAAAGAAGAATATAACCATCTTAAAAGATGAAAGTATTCCTAAAAAATTAGAGATAGACTTAGATCCAGATAAATTTTCTCAAGTTATAAAAAATCTTATTGATAATGGAATAAAGTACTCACCAGAAAAAACAAAAGTAACTGTGGGGCTTCGTGAGGAGGAAGATAATGCTGTTTTCTGGGTTAAAGATGAAGGAATTGGAATTCCTGTCGCTCAGCAAGATAGAATATTTGAGAAATTCTTTAGGGCAGATAATGTCCTTAAAGCTGACACTGATGGAACAGGTTTAGGACTATATATTGTAAAGGCTATTGTAGAAGGACATCAAGGTAGTGTTAGTTTTGAAACGGAAGAAGGTAAAGGTACAACATTTTTCATTAGTTTTCCAAAAGAACAACACAGTAAAGATAAGAGAACTATAAGAGTTTAATTTAGATTTATTCTGTAAATTTTATCATCACCTTCTCTTACTTCTCCTCTTCCGTCTCTATTTGAAGTTGTGAAATAAACATTATTATCTGGACCTTGTTTTAACTCACGTATTCTTCCATACTCGTTATTGGCAATACTACCTATTTGAGTAACCTCATCTCCTTTTATCTTAAGCACAATTATCCCCTCTCCCCTTAATGCAGCAACTAATAAAATATTATCCCAGTCGGTATTAGTACCTTCAATAAACAGTATACTTCCAGGTGCAATTGCAGGAGTGTATTGAATGATAGGTGTAAACATATTATTACTTGTCTCCTCTCCTCTAATTATGGGCCAACCATAATTCTGACCTCTTCGAATTAAGTTTATTTCATCTTGCCCTGTTCCTCCATCAAAACCAGATGGGCCATGTTCAGATTGATACATTTCTTTAGTTTCTGGATGCCAATCCATACCTTGAGCATTTCTATGTCCTAATGACCATATTTCACCTCTAGCTTCAGGATTGTTTAAAAATGGATTATCATCCGGTATAGAACCATCTTTATTTATTCTTAACGTTTTTCCAGCTAATGATGAAAGATCTTGAGCCAATTCTTTCTGCGCAACATCTCCTGTTGTAATATATAGCTTACCATCAGGACCAAATCCTAGCTCACCTCCTGAATGAACTCTTCCTGAAGGGATATCCTCAATGAGTGAGTCAACTTTACTTAGTGTTTCATTTTGATATAAGTATTTGTCAACTCTTAACAATACCTCAGAATTTGATGAATTATATGTATGGTAAATATAAATGAATGAATTTTGACTAAATTCAGGATCTTTTTTCATATCCATTAATCCTGCCTCACCTATTGATACTATTTCATTGGATAAATCTAAAATAGGCTCATCTAGTACTACCCCATCTTTTATAATTTTAATTTGTCCGGTTCTTTCAGTAACTAAGGTAGTCTCTTCATCAATAAAAACTATTGACCAAGGAATCTCTAGATCTGAAGCATAAAGATCAACCTGTATTAAGTCTAAATTTACTAAATCATTATTTTCTGAATTTAGCGATCTATTAGTACTAGCAAAAGGGGGTAAAATATCGAATTGGAAAAGTAAAAATAATATTACAAATAATGCAGTTGAAAGCAAACCAACTGTTATAGAGAGAAATAAAGTAACTCTTCTATAGTTCATTTTATTTCCTCGAAATTAAGTGCTAAGGAATTAATACAATATCTTTTTCCGGTTTTTTCAGCTGGACCATCATTAAAAACATGTCCAAGGTGAGAACCGCAATTGGAGCAAATCACTTCATCTCTTATCATTCCGTGTGATCTATCTTCTTTTACATCAATTTTATTTGAACTAATAGCATCATAGAAACTAGGCCAACCTGATCCTGATTCAAATTTAGTATGTGAGGAGAATAAGGGTTCAGCACAAACAATGCATTTGTATATACCAGTTTTTTTGTTACCTAGAAGATGTCCTGAAAAGGGAGCTTCTGTACCTCCTAATACACATACCTCGTATTGTTCTTTTGATAACTTTTCTTTTAATTCTTGTTTTTTCTCTTCATCCATACTTAATGTTATCAAAATTTGAGGTAGATTAAATAAGTTTTATGCCTAATAAATTTATATTAAAAAACTTACGAGAAGTAGGGGTCTGGGGGACTTAGCAGTCAACCATGCGAGTAAGTTAGACTTGCTAAGCCCCCAGGACTTTTGCATACTTTTAGTCATAAAAGTATGTATATAAACTTTTTCTTATCCCTGTACTTTTTATAACTAAAAAGTACCAAAAAGTTTTGGGAAGAATTCCAGCCTATCTCTCAGTTACTCTTTGAGGCACGCATATCAAGGAGAATTCTCCCCCTGCCTGCCGTCAGACAGGCAAAACCTCATGATACTATTACTTTATTTTGCTAGTTTGTAAAACTGGATATAAAACTTATGATATGTGATAAAAAACGTAACTCCTTTCTTCATACAACTTTCACATAACTTTGATAGAATCACTATATGAAGATATTAGTAGTAGAAGACGAAGATACAATACGAGAGGTCGAAAAAGCCTATCTTCTTAGAGCTGGCTTCAAGATAATTGAAGCAGAAGATGGTAAAGAGGCATTAGAGAAATTTAAAAACGATAAATTTGACTTAGTACTGTTAGATCTAAATTTACCCTATATTGACGGTATAGAAGTTTGTAAAAAAATTAGGCAAACAAGTAATGTTCCTCTTATAATGGCTACAGCTAGAGTTGAGGAGATTGATGAAATTGTTGGTTTAGAGATAGGAGCAGATGATTATATTAAAAAACCTTTTTCTCCTTCTGTTCTTGTCGCAAGGGTTCAATCTCTTTTAAGAAGATCAGGACACGAAGTGATAGAAATTCAAGGTCTAATTATTGACCCTGAGAAAATGCTCGTAAAAGTTGCCGAAAAAGAAGTTAATCTTACGACAACTCAGTTCAATATTCTATACACACTTGCAAGTAAACCCGGAAAGGTATTTACTAGAGATGAAATTTTAGATAAAGCATATGACGAAACACTTCCTAAAGACGTACTTGATAGGACTGTAGATGCTCATATTAAAAGTATTAGAAAAGCTATTGAGAAAAATCCGAAAAAACCTGAATTTGTAATTACTGTAATTGGCAAGGGGTATAAATTTAATGAAGAAAAAAGTAACTAATACAAAAAACACATTTTTCAAAGAAGTTTATTCAGATTTTCTAAAGATTTCTAGAAAGACAAGTGTAAAAATAGCAATAGTAGTATCTCTTGCAATGCTTACTCTTTTGGCTTTATTAAATTTAGTAGTTATAGAAAGAAGTAAAGATACTTTTGTAAATGTTATTAAGACAATTACAATAGGTCCAGTTGATGGAGGTAATATAGTTTTAGAGAGGGAAGAAGTTAGGCAGTATAATATTCTCCATTTCTTTCAAGATGGGACCGAAAGACCAACACCACTTCAAGAAGAATTTGTTGAGCAATTTCAGGCATCTTTAATAAGTGTTAGTTTGATCGCAATAGTTGTTTCATTGGTCATCGGTTTTGTTTCCTCTCAGATTTTTACTAGGCCTTTAAGGTCCTTAAGCTCGGGTATGCGTAATTTAAGAAATAATGATTATAACCTAAGATTAAAAAATATTGGTTCAGAAGAGTTTGATGAAGTAATCTGTGAGTTTAATAGACTTACAGATGAGCTATCTAAGGTTGAATCATTGAGAAAAGATTTAATTTCAGACACCTCGCATGAACTTAAAACTCCAATAACAAGTTTACTTGGACAGTTAAACGGTATTAAAGAAGGTGTTTTTGAACTTGATGGAAAGAGAACAGACCTTCTAATAAATCAAGTAGAAAGATTAGCTGAAATAGTTAATAGACTTCAAGAATTTTCAAGAATACAAAGTAATCAGATAAAAATTAAAAAGAAAAGGATAGAATTCCTAACTTTTTTGAAAAATATTTTCTCTCAGTTTGAACAGGATTTAAAAAATAATAAGATTAAACAAAAATTTAATATTGATAAAGGCTTTGTTGTAAATGGAGATGAATACCTTCTCGAACAAGTTTTTTCAAACTTAATTCAAAATGCAATTAAATACTCAAAAGCAAGTAAAATTATAGTTACAGCAAATGAAAAATTAATTGAGTTTACTGATGATGGCATAGGAATTGCAGATACTGATAAGCCGTACATTTTTGAACGATTTTATAGAGTCGAAAAATCAAGAAATAGAAAAACAGGTGGTTTAGGTTTAGGCCTTGCTATTGTAAAAGAGATTGTAGAATCTCATGGATGGAAAATAAAAGTAAAAGATAATATTCCAAGAGGGACAAAGTTTATTATAAGCCTTCAATAAAATTAACCTGAATTTCATACCAGTTTCATAAATATGTTTTAGTATTTATATTGTAAGGTATTATTTTTTAAATCCTTCTATATGAAAAAGAATAACATTATACAGATCACAGTAGTTTCAGCTGCAACAATTATAACTTTTACTGGTGCAACTTTAGTCATACCTAGAGCAGCTAAAGCAGAAGATTTAATTCCAAGTCAGACCCAAGTTCAGAGTTTTGAAGAGATAATTACTTCAGAGCCTAGAGCTCACAAAAAATATGACCATTTCTCTAAATTTCACGAAAATGGTATCAGAAATCATGCAAAAAGATTTGAAAAATGGAATCATAACAATGAGGTTTTAGAATATTTAGGTATAACTCGAACTGAAGCTCTTGAGGCAAGGATGAATGGAAAGAGTTTTAAGGATATTGCATTAGAAAAAGGGTTAGATGTTGAGGAGGTAGCTAATATATTTGAGGACAATCTTGTTGAGAAGTTAAACAAAAAGGTGGCTGATGGTAAATTAAGTACCCAAAGATATGAAAAAATAGTGAGTAATTTAGACGAATTAAAACAAAAATTTATAGAAGGGGACTTTAATTAAGTATTCTTAATCATAATAAAAAAGAGAGCATATTGCTCTCTTTTTTTTGATTTAGTTCTACTTACAAGAATGATATTGCAAGACCAATAATAACCCCAACTAATAGAGCTACAATAGTAACTAGCAAATACTCACCCCCAGTATCAATTGATTTAAGTCCGTAATCAATTTTTTTAAGAACATTTGTGCTTTTCTTATCATCATCATTATGTGTATCAGCTTTTGGCTCATCCACTGCTCCCCCTGGAGTAATTGGTCTAATAACAGGTTTTGTTCCAACAGAAGATGATGGAACGGACGCAATTTTTTCTTTACTTTCAGCATTGTCTTGACTTGTTCCGCTTGGAGCTAATGTTGTATTTAGTTTTTCCATTTATGTAATTTTTTACCTTATATATTCTTACATTTATAAAAAATGAAGTCAAAGCATATATTTAGTTTGAAGTAGCAATGAAATCGAAAAATATTGACCTTTTTATTATTTCATTTATATTACAAACACGTTCAAAACATCCATCTTCATTACATAAATCGCAGGGGTCTGAGATTATGAAACCATAAGGAAAAAATAGCATACAAAGTAGGAGTATAATTCCTATTATTACATATTTTATTTTTCTCATGTTAGACCAACTATAATAGCCATGCCAAGAGTACTTACTAATTCATGGGACATATTAAATAAATATAATTTTTTACTTCGCCCCCCCAGATAACAGGGTTTAAACTTCCCATGGCTATAAAGCCAAACCAACTAATTATGGCTACAAAGAGTGTTAGAACTACATTATCTAGTTCTTCTACATTTTGACCTGTATATGATATGAATAAAGCTAATGCAATTGCTGTAACTAATGCTTTAATCATTGATAAGATATAATCTAATGGAGAAGATTCTAAATCTTCAATCTTTTTACCTATTAAACCCATCCAGTAATTTCCAAATACTTTAGGATTAAACCATATCATTCCTAAAATAGTATTAAAAACAACTGCTAGAACTAGGCCAATAACACTTATCTCAGCACCCAGTAGTTCAATCATAATTAAATTTTAATAAATATGTAATATTCTACTAAAAATATTTAATTACCTCCAAAATACTGCCATATAGCTTCTTTCACTTTTTCATCAGGAAATTGATAAATATAGTGAACCTGAACTTCACTAGTTTCAGAATTTATGCTCTGTCTTCTGACTATATCTTGATTGCTAGGTTCTCTTTCTTTTATTAGCCAGTTTTCCCTTATTCCAATACAAGATCCTGAACAGTTTGTTATTCCTCCACCATAATATACGTTTTCTGGTTTTTCAAAAGGGGTTTTGGTTTGGAAATAGCTTGAAGATGAATCTATTTCTTTCATATAGTTTTTAAGCCAAGGAGCTATTGTAAATGCAGGCCAACCATATAATTGACTCATTGGTTCGTTATTATTGTTACCTGCCCAACCTAAGGTTACAAAATCTGGTGAATAAACTATTAAGAATGAATCCTTATTCTCTTGTGTTGTTCCAGTTTTCCCAGATATGTCTCTATCATCCCAAGCAATTCGATCACCAGTACCAACATCTAAGTTCTTCAACGACTGGTTTAATAAATATACTGCTTCAGTATCAGCAATTTTTTTTGGATTAGGCTCTTTTTCGTAGATAATTTTTCCCTCTGAATCTTCAATTTTTAAAATAGGATCTATTTCTACATACTCTCCTCCATTTGCAAATACTGAATACGCTCCAGCATGCTCAATAGGATATATATCACCTCCACCAAGAATTAGGGAAATTCCATAATTTTGAACATCATTGTATGTTGTATAACCGAAAGCTTTTGAGGTTTCAATATATTCCTCTACTCCTATCATGTGCATAATAATTAGTGCGGGTATATTTCTAGATTCTCTAAGCATTCTCTCAGCATAAGCATTATATGTTCCTAAAAATTTAGAGTCCCAGTTCTTAGGGATATAATCTCCAAAAGATATAGGTATATCAGGTAAGAAACTTCCAGGAGCTAGTAAGCTCTTTGAATAGGCTATATAATAACCTAGTGGTTTGTTAGTTGAGCCAGGAGATTGTAATGAAGTTAGAATATTAACCTCAGGATTGTATTTACAATTATTTCCTTTTTCATCACAGCCTATGTTACCTCCCTCAAATGATCTAGAACCACTCATTGTAATTATATCTCCTGTTTTTGGTATGATAGTCATTAATGCAGCGTTATATGCATTATATTTCTCATTATTGATAGAGGCGTTTAATGTGTACTCCTCTGCTTTTCTTTGAAGTTCGTAATCTAGTGTTGTATATATTTTATATCCGCCAGTTTGTAGATCGTCTAATGCAAATGGTTCTAACCCATTCTTATAATTTCTTTTTTGCAGTTGTTCTACAACATAATTTACAAAATGTCCCGATTTAATTTCTAGTTTTGGAGATTTATAATTTACTTGCTCTTTATAGGCACTGATTATTTTCTCAGGTGTTATTAAGTTTTCATCTTTGTAGCCTAGTAGTTGAAGTTGTGCATTAATAATTGAATGTTTTTGAAGCAACTGGGTATACACATATTCTTTTCTTTCTTCTAGGAGTTGTAGAGATAACTCATTATTTGAACTAATAGTTGGTGACAATTGTACAGGATCGTTAACAATTGCTGATAAAACTATTGATTCTGAGAAGCTTAAATCTGAAACATTCTTACCAAAGTAAAAGTCAGCAGCAGTTTTAATACCAATAATATTTGATCCATATGGTGTGATGTTGAAATATAGCTCCATCAAGCTTTCTTTTGGAAAATCTTTATCAATTCTAGAGGCAGTAAATATCTCCTCCACCTTTCTTGATATTGTAGGATCGTTTTTTTTAGTTAAAATTTTAACTATTTGTTGAGTGATGGTGCTTCCTCCGCATTTTTGATCAGTTGATACAGTTTTAATTGAGCATCTTACTATTGCATCAGCCCTGTAACCATCGTGAATAAAGAAAGTACTATCCTCTGCAGCAAGAAAAGCAGCAATAGTATATGAATTTATCTCATTAAAAAATACTCTATCACTGTTGCTAAAGTCATTATGTAATCGAAATAAGCTTTCTCCTTTTCGATCATAGATTTCAGAAGCATAAGGGACTTCTGAAATTAAAGACTCAACATCAGGTATGGCTCTAGATCTCTCTTTTAAAAAATCAAGAACTAAAATAGATGAAATCTGTATTGTTAATATAGAGCTGACTATTAAAACTAAGATAATTAAGAATACTTTAGTATTTCTCTTTTTCCTTTTTGTTGGTTTTTTAAGCTGTGAAACTTTAGCAATACTTAAAGTTTGCTCAATCATAATATTTGATTGTATTTTGTTGATAAGTTATCCCTTAATTTAGATTAAGGATGAGCGACTCATTCTGAGCCTTAAGCTAGACTTATTCAGGGTCGATAAATGTATCATTTAAGTTGTCGACATTATTAATTAATATGTCAACGAAGCTATACTTAAATCTACATTAAGTTATTTATAACTGCAAGGGGATTTTAATAAATTAAGCGTAAAATTTTTACGTAACATCTGGGGACTTGTTATTCTAACCCTTTTTGTGTAAGTAGATTTTTGACATCTTCCTTCCATTTAAAAGTTTCTTTTGTATTTGCTTCAACAAAAACTGCATATTTGTCTAAGAAAGCTTGTAGCTTCTCAGACCCGCTTCTGGTGATGAATTGGTATGGCTTAACACCAGTTATACTATATTTACCTTCTACTCCCTTAAGTCGCAAATCAGTTAACTTTGATTTGACTTCTTTTTTGATATCAGTTGGCATTTCTTTAATAATAGAAACCCAGAACTGGTGGATTCTATTTTGTTTATTAGCAGTAATTCGATAGTCTTCGAATTCCTCAGCTTTTACAAATAAATATTTAATATTCATATTCATTCAGATTTTATCATATTATTCCAAATCTGAATTGTTATCACACCTTTATTATGGTAGATTTTGAATAAATAGATCAAATAAATGGGAATAAGGCTAAAAGTTGTTCTTACAAATTTCACAATATACCTTATCTATATGCTTATCGCGATAGGTATTGTTTCTGTATTTATTAGGGAAGAATTAAAAAAAGCAGCTCAGGAACAGAATATTGTCCTTGTAGAATCAGTAAATAATGTTTTTCTTAAGGATCTCTTGCTTTCTGAGTCTACAGTTGAGTTTTTATCTAATGATTCAAGGGTAAGTGAGTTTATATCTAACCAAACTATAGAGAGTACAAACAGAGTTGAAGATTTAATATTAGAAAATGTATCTAACATCCCTGGGCATGATTTTACTTATATTTTAGACACTGATGGACTAACAATATTCTCAACTGATTCAAGACTATTATATAATAACTACTCATTTAGAGAATATTTTACAAATGCAATTGAGGGGGAAAGTGGGGCTTCTGTAGCTGTTGGAGTAACTACTAATGAACCAGGATTTTATTTCTCAAGTCCAATTTATGAGGAAGGAGATAGAGATACAATTATTGGTGTTTTGGTTATGAAATTTAATCCTTCTAATTTTTTTGATAGTGTTAACGAAACTCTTGATCTTGGTAAAAGTAGCCAAGTATCGATAGTGGATAAAAGAGGAATAATTTTCTTCTCTAGCCATAAGGAAAAACTATATAGCTTTTTAGGGCAACCTGGAGAAGGCATTATTCAAGAGACAAATGAGAAAAGGGTTTTGAACGAGCTTCCTATTAAAAGTCTAAATTATAATGACGCTCAAAACTATGTCACACACAGTGCTTCCGGTCTATTTCAGGTAAGGTCTCAAGATAATCCTAATAGTTTTTATACTATTCTAAAAGTTGATGATTATCCTTTCTTTATTTTCTCTTCCTTTAATATTGGTGCGGTAGATTCAGCGTTACAAAATCTTTTATTAATTGTAATTTCAATAGTTCCAATACTTTTAATTGTTGGCGCGATTCTTACCACCTATATGACAACTAAACAGCTAAAAAAACTTGATGAATTTATCAATATTACTACTGATGCAGCAAAGCGAAGGGCTAAAGTAGTAACAAACGAAATTGATCAAAGTGGTCAGAAGTTTGTAGAAAATTATAATAAGCTTATAGATGAGTATAACTCGTTGAAAGATAGCTTCGAGGGTGATTTAACTGACAAATTTAATAAATATATTGCTGAAATAGAAAGTCTTCAAGAAATTAATAAAACTTTGAGGGATAGACTGGACAATAAAATGGACTTGGATTCAAGACTTGGTAAGTATTTTGATGAAGATATTTTAGACAATGAAGATGTTGACTTAGAAAAAAAGGACATTTAGTCTATTTCTGCCTATTAACTTCATAAATGAAAAAAAGAACATTATTAATAATAACTCCCTCTTATTCTACTGTTACTCAATAAAAAACACAATCTTCAATACTACTATAACTATATTTGAATGGTAAAAAAGCAGATGACGAGGCTCGAACTCGCAACCTCTTCCTTGGCAAGGAAGCGTTCTACCAATTGAACTACATCTGCTCTTACAGAATATTCTCTTCGTGAATTATATCAGATTTTGTAATTTTCAAGTTTTTAAAAGTTACACTAAAGACCATTTTTATCTATACTATATCTATGAAGTTAAGTAATACATTTTTTTACATCTTTTGTGTAGTAATGATATTCATTTCTTCTGCTCTACTTCTATTTATTATTAGAAATATTTTTGTCATTTCAAATGCTCAAGAGGTAGTTTATATTCCACTAGATAGTGAAGTAGCAGTTTCATTTATAGGTTCAGAAGTTGAAATCAACCCTTTTGTTTACATTAAGATGATTGATAATAATGGAACATACATAAATCCAGGTAGTTTAATGCCAAAGAGTTACACTTATGAGGTAAATGAAGAACTATTGTTTAGAAATTTCGGAATTAATCTAGGTAATCAAAACTTTGCTCAAATTGATGAATCAAATAGAGTTATAAATTGTGAGAATGATACATATTACTTCGTAATAGATGAACAAAATTTTACAAAAGATCTACTAGATAATTTATCAAACGGGGTTAATTCTATAGAGCTATCGAAATATATAGCTGAAGGGGAAACTGAAATGTTAGAGGTCTGTAAGAAATTTAACTCAGAAATAATTCAGATTAGCACAACACTTGAAAATAGTATTGGACTAGATAAGACTTCAGTAAATAGTTATATCGGTCTATTTAATGAAAAGAATGATTATATATGGGATATATATAATCACAGTTTATTTGATTCTTATATTACCAAAGCAAAAGAAAAGTTTACCGTTGCTCCTTTCCCGGGTGCTTTTGAAGAGTTTGACAACTTTGTAGCTATTTATGTAAAACCCATAAACGGCAAAGAGATTAACGTTGAAAAAACTAAAGATAAAATCTCTAGATGGCTAAACAATAGAAATTCGATAATAGCTTTAGAATTTGACTCAGTTAATATTAATAGGAACTTTAATAACAAGCCTGTTTACGACTTAACTAATTTAGTCGGTTCTGGGCAAACTAGAATAGATTTAATTAGGGATGGACAGGGTAATTCTGCTGTATATTTCGCAGAGCTGGGGTTAGAAGAAGTTCAGAAAGTAATAATTATGCCTGGTGAAGAGTTTTCTTATCTAAAGCAGATAGCTAAACAGCCTGGCTTAAATAGAACGGCTAGTGGAAGGTTAATTGGTATGGGATATTGCAATTCAACAACAACAATATTTAGAGCAGCTTTAGAAACTGGCTTACCAATAACTGATCGATCCTCTCATGGAACAAATATTGCATCTTATGATTGGGGGTATCCAATGAATATTGTAGATTCCACATTTTATGCAGTTGAGGGATCTGAAATTGATTTAAAATTTATTAATGACTTTGATTACCCAATTATGCTTTACTATGAAAAGGAGCAAGATGAAAATAATTTTCAGTATCATTACGTTCACATTTTTACCAGCTCAGAAGCTCAAAAAAGAAAGGTAGAACTATACGATTGGCGAAAATGGGGAGTTTATTCTCCTACACATTTCCAGGCTGAATTCAAAAGAAGAGTATGGGAAAATAATAATGTAAAACTCGAGGATAGCTTTTTTAGTAGATATATAGATAGATAAATGAAAAGAAAAATTATCATTACAGGGGGACATTCAACACCTGCTTTCGCAGTTTTAAATGAGCTACAAAGACATAGTGATTTGAAGGTTGTATGGGTGGGAGAAAAGTTTAATCAGTTGGGAAATAAAAATCCTTCTGCTGAATACACAACCGTTAAAGAAAAGTATAAAATCCGATTTATTAATCTTAAGTCAGGGAAATTAGTTAGAAAGTGGAATGCAGAAAATGCTGCTCATGGCCTATTCCAGTTATTTAGACTTGTCGTTGGAAGCCTAAAAGCTTTATGTATAATTTTAACAGTTCGGCCAAGATTAATTTTATCTTTTGGAGGGTTTACAGCAGTCCCAATAGTGTTTTGGGCACATTTCTTTGGAATTAGAGTTATTACCCATGAACAAACCTTAGTTCCAGGCCTTGCAAATAAAATTATTGCAAAGTACGCAGATAAAATTCTTTTAAGTTGGTCAAGAGCTGCTCACGGTTTTCCAGAAAAAAAACTAATTCTAACTGGAAATCCCATTAGAGAAGAAGTTTTCCAAATTCAGTCAAATATAACTGCAAACTTTGATGAGAATTTGCCCATTATCTACATTACTGGAGGAAACCAAGGGGCTCATGAAATCAACTCAAGAGTTTTTGCAATAATTAAAGACCTTCTAGATATCGCTAATGTTATTCACCAGACAGGAAATTCAACTGTCACAAAGGACTATGAGAAAGCATTAGGGATTTGGGAAGAATTAGAAGATTATAAAAAAGCAAGATATATTGTAAGATCCTACATGGGACCAGAAGTAATTGGTGAAGTTATGAATAGATCTGATCTAATAGTTTCCAGAGCTGGGGCAAATACAATTACAGAGATCTTAGCTCTAGGTAAACATAGCATCTTAATTCCAATTCCATGGTCTTCTGGAAATGAACAAGAGGAGAATGCACAGTTAGTTGCTGACGTAGGCCTTGCTTTAAGACTTACACAAAATGAAGAACTTGAGCCGATGGATTTGTATAATGCTATTGTTGATGGTTTAGATAGAGTTGAGAGAGGACTTGGTTTTAGAGGTAGAGATATGAAAAAGGTAAAAGAAGATGCTTCAAGCTTGGTTAAGCTAGATGCGGCTGATCTAGTGACTCAGGTCGTTCTAAAGATGGCTTACTCTTAAATTTTTTAATCAAGTAATATTGAAACATAAGAATTACACAAATTGCTAAAACTATATAGTTCAGCAATAAGAAAGGATTTAAGATGCCGTCTACTAATGTTCCAAGAGCATTTTGAAAGTTATCTCTAAATTCATTATTTATAAAATTAAACTCATTTTCAGGCAGGTTTAATACGAAATTCTGTAAGATAAGCACAATTATTACTGTTAATCCAGTCTGAATTAATACAGCCCTACCCAGTATCTTTAAAGATCTACTTAGATCTTTTCGATTATTTATAATAAACATAACTACTAACAGTACTAAGAAAAGCAATAGATAATTTAAAACAACTTCAGTCGATCGATAAGCATCTTGTAGAAATACTAATGATCTAGAAATGTTAGATATTAATTCAGGATTTGTATCAAAAGCTATTAATAGTTCTCCTATTTTTGAATTATTTTGAATATTTAAAACCGAGTTAGAAATATCTGTATAATCAAGAGATTGGATTTCTGAATCAATTCCTTCAGGAAGACAATCTAAAGTTGTCGGTACTCCATTGGATAAATTAACTTGTATTTCAAATTGTCTTTCATTTGAGCAGATAGGAAACTCAGCAACTTTGTTACCTAGATCTCTTTGTAAGTTAGGTACTGTGTTATCAATTCTTTCAGCAATTTTTTCTGAGGGGAAGAAGATTAGGAAATCAGCAGCTTCGAATTTTACATATTCAATTAACCTATCGATATTAGTATCTACAATCTCTTGGGTTAGGGCAGGATCAAGAAAACTAATTATGCCTTCTTGAACTATAGGTAGAAATTCTGAAGTTATTGGAGATACATCAACTAACTCACTATTTCCTCCAGCAAGACTAGAGGAAATTAATCTTTCAATCTCTTCGCTATTTTCTTCTCCAATATATTCTGGAATATCAGAATAAAGTCCACTCTCTTCTATAGTGTTTTTATATAAATCTCCATCTCTTAGGGCATAAAATAAACCTGCTAGGGGTGTCAGAGTACTAAGCAATAACAAAATTATTGAAATTAGAAAGCCGTTAACGATTTTCTTCATCACTCTGATTATATTGAAATTAATATCGATTTGAAAGCATTAATCTCATTTATACATAATAAAACTTAGACTTCTTGAAATCATTTAAAATCTCTTCTTTATCATAAGGGCTTACAAACCATATTCTTGGTTTACTTTTGTTTAAAAACTTTTGAATAAATAGCTTTAATTCTTCTATCTGAAGTTCTTTCAATGCTTTATTCCCTTTTTTATAGTCATAATACATGTAAGGTGAATTATCTAATGCTTCTACACCAAATCTTTCTGCATAATCATCAATAATAACTTCGTTACTTCTAAATATATGGTTGCTAATTATATTATTAAACCATGTTTTTCCATACTCGCTGTTAAAAAAATCTTCTACTCTGTTATAAATTGCATCGTAAGATGCATTTAATGTCTTTATTAAATTATCTCTATCACAGGTAAACTTAAATCCTCTAATTTTTTGATCTATGCCAAATGTTACATCATATGTGTCTGCGCCGTAAATAAGCTGTTGTTCTTCTCTTAGAAATTGGTGATTAATCTGCCAAAAGAACGAATTCAGTAGTATTGTCATTTTATTTTCTTTATATTCTATCTCTTCTGGGAGTGAATAATAGAAGCCAATTGAAATAAAAACTCCACTCATGTTTTCTTCTTTAAAATGGTCGTAATCAAATTCTTGTTCAACATTAACTTTGTTTATTCTATGTTTTCTTCCTGATTTTTTTATATTAGAATATCTTTCTACTAGCTTTAATTCCTGTTCATCTAGTATTGTGGGTGACTGAATAGTCAGAATTAGATTTTCACTAGATATTATTGCGTTCTTATATTTTATTAAATCATTAACAGAAATTTTTTTAATACTGTCTTTTGTTCCGATTACTCTTTCTCCTCTATAAGAATAATACTTGCTAATGAATTTTCGTTCGTACTGTAAATCTGGATCTCTATCTTCTTTATTATATCTTTCCAGTTCACCTAAAATTATCCCTCTTTCTTTTTCTATATAGTCTTGAATTTTACTGTCAGGAAAATTAATTATTCCCCAGAAATATCTTAAAATTCTTTTGGATGCTTTTTTATTACCATTCCCGTAGAAATATATGTATTTGAAAGATGTTGAGGCGTTAGCGCTAAAACCAGCTCTGTATTTAGTTCCAAACACAAAACCATCAAACTTATCTTTATCTGGAATATAGTCATTAGGATTACCGAACATTACATGTTCAAGAAAGTGCGCTGTACCATGAGGTACTCCAATTTCAGTTTCAAAAGCACTACCACCAGCGCATACAATTGAGAAATTAAATTCTATACTTTTAGGATTTATTGAATGTATTAATTCAAGACCATTCTTAAACACATATCTCCTGTTTTCTACTTTGAGGTTAAAGTCTTTCCACTTTTTTATTAGTTTCATATTTTTGATGATACCATGAAAAAGAGATACACTAACAAATCTACTTACTCTACACTAGTATCTCTAAACTCACCGAGTTTAGCGAGATCGTCCGGATTTGTAGTTATTAGATTATGTTCATTTTCACTTGCAACAACCTGAATAGCAACATGGTTAGCGCCCGCAAAGAAAATACCCTGACCTATTCCTGCTGAAAGTAAGAAAGACTTTTCTCCTTCAGTTAAATAGAAAACTTTTTGAAGTTTGTCTATCGCAGCTGGAGCCTGTTTTAAAAGAATCTGCATTGAAGCATTATTAACAATCGCCTTACCATAATCTGAACTTAAGAAGTCATCTACGTCTTGTGTAATTGTAGTAAGACCTAATCCATATTTCCTAGCCCTTTTAGCGATTTGATATACAAAATAGGCAGCATCTTCATACTGCATCATAATCCATGCCTCGTCTATAATTAATAACCTCTTTCTTTTATCTTTCTTGATCTTAGTCCATATAAAATCAAGCATTGAGTACATCGCCATAGGTCTTAGATCAGGGGTTAAGTCTCTAATACTAAAAGCTGTAAAAGTATTATGGATATCGATGGTAGATTTTTGATCAAAAACACCAGCTGCACTACCTTTAATGTACCTTTCAAGCCTTCTAGCCATCGAATGAGCTTCTTCTTCAGCCATTGCGTTAAGAACCTTATATAGATCTTCTAGTAGAGGAGGTTCATTAGCATGAGTAGATTTATCAGGGGTAATTCCTTTCTCAGAATAAGTAAGAATTATAGCTCTATCTAAAATAGCTGCTTCCTCTCCTGTAAGTTGGCCTCCTAGCATTATTCTAATAAGTCCCGAAACAGATCTAATCTTAAATCTTAATTCATCCTCATCTTGATCGTAGAGTCCTGATAACTCAAAAGGGTTAAGTTTTTGTTCTCCGTCCTGAGAAAACGATATGTATTCACCTCCAACAGCCTGACATAACCTATCGAACTCTTTTTCAGGGTCAATAATTATTATATCAACACCAAGCATTAAAGATCTAACTGCCTCAAGCTTAACTGTGTAAGATTTACCAGAACCAGATGCAGCCAAAACAACTGAGTTTGCATTCGGCAAAGAAAATCTATCAAAAATCACTAAAGAGTTATTGTGTAGATTAATTCCATATAGAACTCCTTTTTCCATTGTTAGCTCACTAGAGACAAATGGGAATGTACTTGCAATAGCTGTCGTATCCAAGTTTCTAGTCATATTTATTTTATCCAAACCATACGGAATAGTTGTTTGGAAACATTCTTCCTGTTGTAAGGTTGCAACTTTTATAATTAATCCAATTGTTGCTGCTGTCGATTCAAGATTTTTTGCAACTTGGTCTAGCTCATCCAATGTATCTGCGTGAATTGTTAAATACATTCCGTACTGGAAGAACTTCTCATTTCCAGCTGCTAGTTGTTGTTGTAAGTTAAGTGCGTCCTGCAGTTTTTGTTTAATTATTGGATCTCCTTGTTGACCAGCTTTGATTTCTAGGTTAATAGTAGCTTGAAATTCAGCAATTCTTCTTTTTAAAAGTTTAAGCATTTCAGTTGTATCTTTTGGATAGTAGAAAGTACTTATATCAATTGGATATTCAAAATTAATTAGTGGTTCTAGCCAATTAGGATTAACAATACTTGGATAATCTACCACGAAGTATGATCTAAAATATCTACTACCTATAACAATATTACTAAAGTTAACTTCAATAGCTGAAGGAGCAATTATATCCTTTACATCAATTAGACCACTAGCAAAATCTTGGATAGCTTTTTGTTCTTTTGATAAAGCTTGAGCCTCTTTGGAATTTACAGGTTGCTTACTCCTTTTTCCTGTAGAAAATTTTCTTCTTTGGTTATTAATTTTTTGACTTTGAAGTTGTGGATTTGCCCCTCTTTGAACTACCTGCATCCTTTGAGGTAACTGAGATTGTTGAGTATTACCTACCACTTCCTTTCCATTCTTTTTTGTCTTAAATATGTCAAAAATTCCCATTTTTAAATACTTATAATTCCTCTTTCAATATCTTGTTCTCTAAGGTTTAGTATTTCAAGTCCAGTTTGATCTGGCTCATACATAGAGTAATAAAGCTTAATTAGTTCATCATTTTGTAGTTGTCTAGCAGCTATTCCTAGATTACCAAACTGTTTAAGAATATGATCTCTTTTGGGAAATAGTTCTTCTTTTGCTTTAACAACTAGTTCTGAAATATTTACAATTTTCTTCTCTTTTCCCAGTAGCTGTCTCATCCATCCTGTTGTTATGATTGGAAGCCTATTCGTAGGTATTATTGCATAAAAACGTTTATCTAAAACTTGAGTTGACTGAGTCAAGTTAGTTATAAAGTCCTGATATATAGATACTTGATTAATTATCGCATCACTTGTAATTCGCATTTTGTACTTATCTAGTAATTTAAGATATTTTGCAATGTCAGTTCTTTGAGTTCTAATTACAATTTGAATTGGGAAGGTAATTGAATTTAAAAATGCTGCAAAAGAACCAATCCTAGCATCCTGTTCTTTTCCATCCAAAAGATCAAAGTTTAAGGAGGTTGTCTCTATTACAACAGAAACTTTACCGTTTTTTAGAACAACTAAATCATCTCTTATATCTTCTACATCAAGGTGTTGTTGTGTACTTACTTTTTTTGGATCAAATATTCCCATAGTTTTAGATATTTTGCCTATACTATCTTACAAGGTAGGGATAAGAGAATCAATTTTTAGTATATATGTGTCTCTAAATTGATTATGTTTTATATCTACTAGCTAGTTTCTTCAACTAGCAAAATAAAGAATAAGTAACATGTGGGGTTTGCCTGCCGGCAGGCAGAGGGAGAATTCTCCTTGTTAAGCGTGCCTCAAAGAGTAACTGAGAGATAGGCTGGAATTCTTCCCAAAACTTTTTGGTACTTTTTAGTTATAAAAAGTACAGGGATAAGAAAAAGTTTATATACATACTTTTATGACTAAAAGTATGCAAAAGTCCTGGGGGCTTAGCAAGTCTAACTTACTCGCACGGTTGACTGCTAAGACCCCCAGACCCCAACTTCTCGTAAGTTTGTTATTGCTACTTTATTAGATATAAAACTAATTATTTTGTATACTCATTCAGTTTTAAGGTGACTTTGGGTCGCTTTGTTGCTATAATATGGTGTCATGAGTATATTCGAGATTTTTAGAAAAACAGAATCAGGTTCAAGTGAAGTGGGAAGCTTTGAGTGCGGTAGCGATTCCCTTACTAAAGCGTTTATTGATCTAACTTCTATGGTTGGGCTTTCTAATCCAAATTCGCTAGTTTCAACCTCACCTAAAGGTGTCTCAATAAGCAAGAAAGGAGATAAGTATATTATTAAGTTACTTATGTTTGATCCTCCTGTAGAACTTGAATGGAGCGATCTTACTCCATTGAACAAGCTATTTAATACTCTTAATTCAATTTCAGAAGAAGAAAGAGAGGTTGGGAGTGTTAGCTTTAAAAAACTAAATACTGGGCATAAATTCTTTCAAATAGCTTTAGCTAAATAGTTTTCTCTATTATTGCTACACTCTCTAAATGATAAGTATGTGGGAACATATCAAACCCATTGATTTTCTTAATTTTGTACCCATGATTTTCTAATTCTTTAATATCCCTAGCTTGTGTTACAGGGTTGCACGAAATATAAACTATCTTTTTAGGATCAAAACTTAATACATTGTTTATCCCATTTTGTTCTAATCCAATTCTAGGTGGATCGACAATTAAAATTTGTTCTTTATGAACCTCTTCAATTAAGTCATTAGAATTTAGGTCTTTCTGTATCATTGAATAGTTATAGGCTTTATTCAAATCAATGTTTTGTTTCGAGTATTTGATATTTTCAGAATCAATCTCATAACCAAATACTTTTTTAAACTGTTTTGAAAAAATAATACCAATAGTGCCAACACCTGCATAAAGGTCAATGAGATATTCACTATTCTTTTCTTTTAGCTCTTGAGTTATGTAATCAATAATTTTTTCAAAGGTTTTTAGGTTATTCTGAAAAAAAGTGTTAACTCCTACATCAAATACAGAATCCTTAACTTTTACTCTTATATATTCTTTTCTTAAACTCTTAACAACATCTCCTTCAGATAGGTCAGTTAGTTTGGGTTGTTTAACTAAATTTATAGAACTAAATCCAAGTTCTTCTGCTTCCTTTAAAATATTTTTGTACTTTTCTGTGTTACCCTCTTTCGATACAAAAGAAATCATACTCTCATTTCCTTGAGCTTTTACAACAATGTATCTTAGATCTCCAGTGTGTTTTACTAAATCATATATCTCTATTCCTTCCGAGATTGCTAATTCAAAAAGTAGTCTTGCTTTTAAAAACCATTCTTTTTTAAAAAGTACTGGTTCCGACATATCAACAACCCAGTTGAATCTACCCGCTTTACGTTGTCCAAAACGATTATTTGGTTCATGAAATGGGTTATAACTACAAACATAATCCATTCTAAATCTATATTCATGGATAATATCTGATTTAGTAATGTTAATTTTATATTTGTTATTAAAAATTATATTTAATGCTTGGTTTTTAATAAATATTTGATCTTCATAATTTAAGTCTTCTAAAGGAATTGAACCTATTTGGCCAAAATAAAGAGAAGGTTGATCTTTTACTTTACCCTCTCTTCTAAGTTTATTTGCTGATTCTACTAAGAATTTTTTATAAGTTTTATTAGAATCTATTATCATTACTTCAATTCTCCCACGTAGTATCTTTCTAATTGATCAAGAGCAGTTTGCAGCGAACCGTGCTGATTATTAAAGATTACACTAGCATCAATCCCACACATACTTGCAATCTGCTCGTAACCTCCTGGATGAGTATTCGCCCAGCTTTCAGGGATATCGTAGACTTTGTCATCAACAACAGTAAGGCATCTTATAGACAAGTCATCTGCCTCATTAACTTCTGATATTGAAAAAGTCTGTAGAGTTGGCTCTAAGGACATAGATTCAGTCATATCAACAGTACCTACTAAGTAATCATTTAACTGACTTATTGCATTCTGACTATCTCCATGAACGTTATTAAAAGCACTTGAAGCATCTATACCACACATGTCTGCAATTTGATCATATCCACCTGGATGGATATTTGCGTAACTTTCTGGAATTCTATAAACATTGTTATTAACAATAGTTAAGCACTCAGTTTCTAAGTTATCGGCCTCTTCAATCTCATCAAGTGTAAATGCAGCTACAATTTCATTTTCTTGTTCGTTTTGGATTAGTTCAGCTGGGGGTGTATCTTGTGTTTTAATTGGATCCTCTTCGGAGTTTTCTTTAAGAAGAGTAAATCCAAGGTATATTATTAGAATTAAAATAATTGCCCCTAATACAGGGTAGACCAGTTTATATACAAAGTTCATGAGAAAAATTTAAAAAGTACTAATGAAGTTTATAGAAAGAATTAAGCTCAATCAAATTATGTTTTTTTTCTTCTTTTATTGAACTTTTTCCAGGGCTGATTATTTGTTTCAGAACTAGCTTTATTTTCTTTAATTGTATTTTTATCTCTATCTTCTGTTTGAATTTTCTTATTTTTATTACTAAAAAACTTTAGCTGTACTCTTAAAATAAATTGGATTGATGGTACAATAAGAAGCAAACTTGATGCTATAAAAATTCCAGGAATAACAAAATTTACACCCATCCCGAAAAATAAAGGAAAAATAATGAAGAATATAGCTATCATTAAATAATTCTTTATAAGATCACTGTTATCTCTAAGATTTTCAATTACATTATTAATTGTGTGCTTAGCATTTCTCCTTGTTTGAAGCCAGCTTAAGCTAAACAATATTGAAGACCATATTCCTGCATTAGCAATTGTTAAAATGTCTATATCTCTAACTTGGTAAAACCTTGATACTACGGATATTAATGTTAACTGTGAAATTACAGATAAAAATATAAGAAATAAATTCAAAGCAAGGACTTTTAACAATGCAAAGTAACCTCCTTCAATTTTAGAGGATCTAAAAATGAAGTAGATGTTTCCAAGATTAATAGAAATGAAGAATAAAGACACCGCAGATATAACAGATAATAGAACATCCTGCTGACTTCTTTCAGGTATAATTTCTGAGATTGTATAGTCTATTTCTGTATCAGTAATATATTCCTCAATACTGTTTTGTACCTCCTCAAAGCCTATGTTTTGAAAATAAATTTTCTCATTTTGTCTATCTATTCTCGTTACACCTACTGAAGTTTGAAAGTTTCTAAAAAAATCTTCGCTAATTTCATTCTCTGAACTTAAGTTCACAATAATTTTTTCATTAAAATCAGAAAAGTAGAAAATATTATTAACTAGTAATGTTGGAATAGATAGAACCAGTAAAAAGCTAATAAATATTACTAATGCATTATTTTTTATTCTTTTAAGATTTTTATTCATAACTTTTTCTCAAACCAAATATGCTTCTTATAGTTTGGTTTTCAATTAAAAATGTATTAATAATAAAGTTTAGGTGAAAGAAAATTGTAATAACTAATGATATAAAACCAGCTACAATAACCTCTAAAGTCTGAGTAAACATACCTAAATCCACATTAAAGACATAAATAGATATTAGTGAAAGTATTGAGATTAATCCTAGAACAACGAAATCAAAATTCTTCTGAGTTAAATCAGTTTTATCCTCAGTTTTTAATAAATCAAATATAACAAAAGTAAAGATTGCAATAACTGTAATAATTCCAATAATAAATCCACTAGAGATTGGTGTTTGAACAAATTTCAATATATTAGTTAAAGTTAAAAGACCAAATGAAATTCCAGAAATGAATAGAATTGTCTTTCTTGCTTTTAAACTTTTACCTACATTCAGTACCAATAGTCCTAGTCCAACAATTATTGATCCTGCAATAAGTGTTGTCCCTTCTGGATTAAATACTGGAGCTTCTACTTTAGTTTCCTCAACAAGATTAATTGAGTAAGCTAATGCTTCATCTTCTGTAAATAAACTATGAACTATGTTTAAGATATTATAATTTGACCTTGGATCACTTGATTCTACAAGTAAAGCTCTCATTGTTGATTCATTAATGTCATCACGAATAATGTGCAGGATTTTTTCCCCGTCTATAATCATATTAGCTCCTATTTCTTCACCTGAAAAAAATCTATTAAAGTAAGAAACAAAGTTTGGAAGTCTTCTTACTGAGTCAATTCTTCTATCATCAACTGAAATTACTAAATTGCTTCCACTTACACTTGATCTTTGAGTTTGAGAACCACCAGCTCCATCATCTACATTTTGTTGGAAGCTTATGTTACTTGCGTATCTTATTGTTTTAATATCTTCCTCACTTACCTCGAAATCGATTTCACTTTCTGGATTGTTTGGATCTACTAGATATCTAAACTCAATTTCTCCTCTTGAAAACAACCAATCTGCATAAACTTCCCTCTCTGGATAGTTATTTGGAATTATAAGGTTTAGTTTGTATTCATCATTTGTTATCTCACCTTGAACTGTTATGTCGTATATTTCTGCAAATTTTATTCTAGAATCAATTGTATTGACTGCTTTTGTTAAAAAGTCTCTCTTATCTTCAGAAGAAATTTCCTCTTCTCCAAAGTCCACATTTGCAGTAAAAACCTCACTTGCATACACATCTTTACCTTGAGTTAAACTTCCGTAGTCTGCACCAATTCCTATTCGTGAAAATCCTACAGAAGGATATCTATAAGTCTGCCCATTTAAGTTAAAGGTGAATTCAGGTAGTGCTAGTACAAGAAGCAGAATAAATGTAATTATCGTTAAAAAGATTTTAAATGTTTTTATATTCATAGCAATGATTATACAAAAGGTTGGCTAAAACTCAAATAAATTTACATGCTGGAAAGTTTATATTTTGTTCCTCTTCCCTTTCCTTCTATCTTTAAAAGCTTTTTTCTTACAAGATCATTCAGGTCTCTAAAGGCTGTCATTGTAGAAACATCCATCATGTGACAATAATCTTCTCTCTTTATTGTGGGTACATTTTGTAAATATTTTAAAATTTTTAACTGTCTTTTGTTTAAGTTTAAAAATGGTTGTTGTTTTGATTTTTCTTCAATAGCAACAAATTCATTTATTTCTTCTCTTGAAGATATTAAATCACTTGAAACTATTGAAGTAAATATATCTATCCAATGGGACATATCATATGTTTTTCTTACAATGTCGTATCCTTTTAAGAATTTTTCTTCGTTATTTACGATCATTCTAATTACCGATGTGTAAGTCTTGGAACCAAAACCGTTTTTTAAAAAAAGATAATCAAGGATTGATAGAATGAAAAATTTGTTACCAGCAGGAAATGGTGAAATCTCCATCAATCTAAACATAACTATTGCAATTCTGACAATTGGAATTATTGTAGGTGAGGAATATTTGTACCATTCCACAAGTTCGTTAATCTCATTTTCAATTTCATTCACATTTAACGAAGTATCTCTAACGACAACATAACTATCCCATCTTTCATCTAACTTTTCGTTGAAAGATCGAAAATTAGCTTCCCATGTTTCTCTCCACTGATTTAAAATAAGTTTAGCTAAATGTAACATTATGGGTTTATCAAATTCTGAATACGTATCTGCTACATTTGATCTATTAAAATCCAAAACATTTTTGAAGTTCTTAATGATAATTGATCTCATCTCATCCATAGTTTCAATCTTTTGAGAATTAGCAATTTTTTCAGCATCCTTTATTGTTAGTTCTAATCCAAGCATGTTTGAGAAATGCAAAATGTCATACGATTTTGTTTGAAGCAGAAGCTTTTGTCTAACACCGTAAGATAAATCCTGGTTTTCCAGAATTGCTTTACTTCTTTCAATCTTCACAAGATTCTGAACTACTTTATCGCTGTAATTGAATTTTGGTGTGTACATATTAAATCATAATACGTAAATGATATGAAAATAATAACATTTAAATTCAATGTATAAAAATAGAAATAACTTTTTCTTTGGAGTAAAATCGTTGAATAAATTTAGAGTATAGAAAAGCTGTACAAAATTAAGTCACAACAGATCACTGATCTTGTTGAAAGGGGTTTCGAGTAACGATAAATCATCCAGGAGAAGGTAAGAGAAATTACGGAGAAGTTCATATTACTTCGAGCACTGTATTAACCCCAGGATATATCTTGAAGAATAATAACTTTAGAATAGTTTATAAATTTGAATGTGATGGAGATCTACAATTCTGGACTTAGGAAAGAGGGCATGAACCTGATGATATGTTAAATATAAAATCAACTCAATTACATCAGCTTATTAAAAGTGGTGAAGTAGAACTTATTCCAACAACTACTGAATCCTAAATTTTTTTTTGTAAATCCTTAAGAGCATTAAGTCTTCGAATGCCGTTATCTTTAACCTGAACTAGAAAACCTTCATAAGTATGATTTGTTCCATCTTTGTCGGGGTCTATCCATTCCTGGTTTTGTAGAGGTTCGGTTGAGTCTTTGATTACTATTTTTCCTTCTCTAGTTCCATTATCATCTCCATATTGTTCTGATGAGTTTATGTAATGAATCTCTCGAGTATTTCCGTTATCATCTTTAACTACTTTTGTTACTAACATTATATGGTGAGAATTTTTCTTTTTTCCTTTGGATCTTATTACGTCTAGTGGTTTTACTTTATTAATTGATACTTTCTTTGCATTTTCAGAGTTAGTCATAATTTCAGCACCGAGTTTTTGTACTGGTTTTAATACATACGAAATTTTTCCGATTATACTTTTATTAGGAATTTTAAACTTACCCCAAATTGGCTTACCGATTACCTCTAAGTGCCATTCATTTAAAACATGCATTATAAAGCCAGAACAATCTATTCCAATACCTCTGTCTATTAAAAACTGTCTGATTTCTTTTTCTGTCATTTCATTAAAGTCTGCACCTTTTAGCTTTTCCCACATCTTTGCCTCAAGTTCGATTTCTTCCGGTGTTCCTTTTCCTACCATTGCTCTAAGATCTTTTGCCTTTCTTACATTAATAAAGTAGGGGCATCTGACGTCCTTCCCTCCAAGATTTAGGGCTTTATATTTATTTATTATCTTCCAGATTGATTCTGGTAGTACTAATTCATTCATTTAATTTTTTTGAATATTTTTTAATTTCTTTTAAAATTTCTTTTTCAAAATTTTGCTGAGCTTTCATCCATTTTTCTATTTTACTTTTGAACTTACTTGCCTCTCCTGATATTATTAAATCTTCTAAAGGTTTTGAATACATCTGGTTTACTGTATCAAAAGCTTTCTCAAATGTTTCCCCATTCAGGTGAGCTATTTCTTTTAGATATATTTCAAAATATTTAATCATAAAAGAAGTTAACTTTTCAGTCTCAACTTCATTATGAAACAAAGAACTAATTTCACTTATTATGTCATCAGACTTCATTTCTTATAGTCTTAAACGCTTCTGATAACCATGCAGGCAAACTTCTTTGCTTATCTATTATCCCATAATTAAACTGAAACCTACAAAGCTCGTCTAATTTTCTTTTTTTTGAATCAGGTTTTTGAAAATTAATAACAAATCCTGCACCCTCAATATCTTCAATTGAATAGCCATTACTTTTAAAAATTAGTGGCCTATCTTGTTCTTCATCAATGTATATTACGTTTTCTTTATCAGTTGGATGTTTGTCTGACCAGTCTTTAGAAGAATTGTCACTTTGTAATCTATAAATTCCAGATTTAAAATTGTGGTCTTTTACATGGGTATCTTTATCAGCTCTTAAGAAAACTTGAGATCCTTTAAGATTAATCATATGTTCGTAGTCAAAGCTTATATGAATATCTAAGAATTCTGCAATATGCATTAAAAACTGGGGTATTGTATTACCATGCTCTATTTCAAGATATGTTTGGAAAGGGATATTTGATGTTTGTCTTGCGTTAATCTCTATTAGGTATGCCTCATCTTCTTTAATAATAAGATCTAATCCAAATAGTCCTCTATACCCTTGCTCTATTAACATCTTACCTATCTTGCTAATTTCTGTAGTAAGATCTACAAGTAGCTCATCACTAATTTCTTTTGAGTAAAACCAGTCAAAATCATTTCCTACAGTTGCCCCAACTGAGCTAGTTAATTCTTTAATCCCTGTAATTTGGTACTGTAGTCCTCCTATGTAAATAGAATTGTTATATATGCAAACATTTACTGTCATTGGAATACCTTCAATGTATTCACTTATTTTTACAATATTTCCAGCCTTCTCATTAGACATATTCTCAAGTTCATCTTTTGAAATAGAAAAATGAGTTCCTGAACCTGTGTGTGCTCTTTCTTCTTGTAGGACAAACTTATCTCCGAATTGTTCAATGATCTTTTCATGAGTTAGTTCATGAAAATATTTCTTCTGATTTTTAGGAGTTCTAATTTTTGCTCCTTCTAAATGACTTACTGCTTTAATTTTATTCTCAAAGATTTGATGAAGTTCATAATCGTTTCCTAAAAGTCTTCCACCCAAATTACTTATCTTATAATTCAGAGTATTAGTTGGTATGAATGTAAGTGCATAAAAACCTTTATTAGTCTTAATTTTATTAATCCAATCTTTTGTTTGATTTTGGCTTAATAAGTTACCAGTAGATTTATGAAGTAACTCTACACCTTCCTTTTCTAAACAGAAAATTGAGATACCTTTTTCTAAAAGATTATCCACAATATCATTATCCTCAATACAACAGATATGAAAATTTTCGAGATATTTCTCTAATCCAATTGCTCTTTCAGCTTCTCTTGAAAAATATATTAGGGGTATATCCTTTGTTTTTTCATTGATCTTATCTACAAGTTCTTTGAATTCTTTTCTCATTATTTTACGTAAAATATTTTGAATCTTTTAAATTTGTCATCAGGTTCATAATCGTCGAAACCAAAAACGTTAGAGATTATTATGGATCCAGGTTTTAGTTCATTAAAAAGTTTTTCTCCTAACTCATTCATAGCTGATCTATAAATATATAGATAAACGATATCAAAATCTGAGTATGATTCTTTAAAAAAATCTCCATTTATGAATTTTGCATTTTCTTTAGACTTATTAAAAATATTTAACATTCTAGACAATAGTGTTAAAAAGGGATTTATATCAATTCCAGTTGAAGCAAGTCCTTTTCTTGATGCCCACCTAACTGTTCTCCCATCACCCGACCCTATATCAATAAATTTTTTCCCTTTGGGATCAATTTCCAGATAACTCCATAACTCATCTAATTTCTTTAATCTTGAAGGATAATAGGGTGTGTCGATAAAAAATCCTCTTAGAAGATAAATGGATAAAAAAATCCAAAGTGATATAAAAGTAAAAATACCTATCAAAAGCAAAATATCCATCATCTTCCAGAAGCAATTGTAATAAATATGCTATTTTCGTCTTTTTTATATTCTCTTAAGAATGCTGCAATGCCCAATAACGAAGTGTAGCTTAGCTCAATTCCACTTTTCTCAACAAATTCTTTTGCATTTTCCAGTTCATCGTTAGAGATTGAAAGTGCATAACCTTTAGTTTCTTTGATTATTTTTTCAAGCATTGGTTTTCTGAGTAAAGATTTATCTACTATAGCATCTGCATAAGATTTTACTTCTGATACTTCAGTGTCTTCAACTAATGGATGGCAAGATTGAGTTTGAACTAGAACAATAGGGGGAATGTTTGATTCTTTCTCTAGCTCTAATTGTAATCCATGCGCAATACCTACAGCTGTTGTACCTGAAGATACTGAGCAGTATATCTTTGCTTTCATATTTCTATTTTTGTTTATTATTTCTTTAGCAATCTCAGAACCTAAAGACCAATAACCTTTTACTATCTCATCATCAGTAGAAGCTCTTAAGTTAGGTATGTTCTTTTCAGCGGAAATTCGAGCTGCTTTTTTTCTTGCTTTATTATCGAAATAAATTTCATGAGTATCTCCTGCTAGTTGGGTAATAATATCTTTTTTCTGTTCATTAACTTCTGTAGATAAGACAATATGCATCTTAAAGTTTTGAAAGTTGTTAGCATATTTAAGAAAACTTATAGCAGCATTTCCAGAAGAAGAGATTACAGCTTCTTGGACTCCTTCTTTCATTAAGATCGAGATTTTATAAGCAGTTCCCCTGTCTTTCCATGATCCTGTAGGATTTTTATCTTCTCGTTTAATAAATAAGTAGGAATTATTATCCAGTTCTATTTTGTCCACAGGAGTATATCCTTCTTCTAGTGTAAGGTGTTGTTTATCACTTAGTTCTACGCTTTTCTTTATAAAACGGTTTTTCCAGATACTCATACCTGTTTTATAGCAAACCTATTCATGATAAGATTATGTACGAAATATATAAATTTTACAATGCATAATATGAGTGAAAATAAAGAAGGATGGATAAAAATTGAAAACGGAGAATTTTTATGTACTGAATGTGAGAATGTTGTAAAACCCTTGACTAGTACAAGTGAAGGGATGGTTGAGGCAGATTTAGAAGATGTAAAGAAGCAGTTAAAAGAATTTCCAAACAAAGTAATCTACGCTGTTTGCCCAATTTGTGGAATGGAATATATTTTCAGGTTGGATGGAGAGGATCTTTTCGTAGAACCTAGTGATGAAGAGAAATAAATCAAAGGAAGAATTTCAGGTTTCCTTGGACAAGATTGGTAAACTAATTTCAGACAGAGGACTTCAAACCTCTGTTTTTGAATATGATACAGATAAAGTCATAAAATTCCCCAAAAATAATATTGTTAATAAGTTTTTTAATACTGAACAGCTTAGTAAAAATTTTGATATATTAATCGATTCCTTCAAGGAATACATACCAGAAACAGTAATATCCCAGGTTGAAGGAAAAGAAGTAGCAATACAGAACAGGATATTCAATAACCATCATCTAAGCTCGAAGGAACCAATAGAAGTTTATTCCCAATTAGAGGAGATATATAAAAACTCTGAAAAACTATTCAAAGATAAAGGAATTATGGTGGATCTCATTGGAGGAGAATCTTTTTGGCCATTTTTACTCAGGTACATATTTTCCCTAGGAAATAAAGAAAAGGCTAATCCTACCTTAAGCAACATACTAGTTGATGAAAAGAAAGGAGTCTATTTAACAGATTTTAATTCTGTTATTTCAAAATTCTCTCAAGCAAGATCTATTAAAGATATATTTATTGTTATATATGCAAAAATACACTTTTTTATTCAGAAGTTTTATTTAAGAAATTTTGTAACTCACACATAACATTGAAAAAGAAAGGTTTCACGAATAGCAGCAAAGATCAGAGGTTTTTTAGTAAAACTTCTGATTTTTTTGTTGTATATTTATATAAGCCAGTAGTGATATAAAATGTCCAACACCGCTATTTAGGTCTGGCAAAATCGCTTTAGTCTGTGGACTATAAGTTGAGCCAGCATATATTGTCGTTTCGACAATTTTTAGCTACTGGCTGCTTTGTTCAATATTCTCAATTTCCTCTGTAACTTCTTCTTCTTCTTTATTTGTTTCTTGATCTATTAAAATACTACTTTCAGGTAATTCATCAGCCTGGCACCTTGAATCCTGACTTTCGTTTACATTGTAATTTATGAGATATACAAGATAATAAGCTGGATCTTCTTGATTGAAGTTATCTTCTATACTAAAACTAAATCCATCATTGGAAAAGTATGCATCATTAATATTAAACGGAAAAACTTTAATTAGTGACCCATTTACTAATTCATAGTTGTAAGGAAAATTAATTGATGTTCCATAATTTTCTTGGAACTGTTCTAAGTAAAAAGAGCTCACCTCCTCTAAGGTTAGGTTTGAAGAAATAATATCGTATGCGACATAGTCGCAGCTATGTTTTTCATCTTCAGGGGTAATATCAAACCCTCCGATTAAAACTTCAGGACCAAGTATTGAGCTTGATTCAGATGGTAAGTTCAGGAGTTCAAACGAGCTTCTGTACTCATCAAGGTTATTATTATTTATTAGAATTGATGAGGGAAATCCAAAAAAGAGCGATGTTAAAGTTAACGGGCAAATTAACATGAAAGGTATTGTAAAGAGGAATAATAGAAGTTGAGGAGTGAATATTCTATCTGGCTTCATCAATAATTTCTGTAATCTCTTCTTTTAGCGAACTAGTTAATATTTTTATCTCTTCAGTAGTAAATCTCCCTAGAACATAATCAGATCCAGAGATATTTTTTTTCTCATCTTTTGTCCTGTTATCTATACCTAATCTTAATCTCCAAAATTTAGTTGTGTTCAATACTTGCTCAATGGAAAGTATTCCGTTATGACCATGTGGTCCTTTTCCAAATTGAAGTTTGCTTTCTCCAATTTCAATATCAAGGTCGTCATGAACAACTAATATTTCATCAGGTGTAATAGCAAAATATTTTATCAGCTTATTCACAGTTCTTCCTGAATTATTCATTAAGGTTGTTGGCTTAGCTAGGAGTGTTTTTTGTTTGTTCATCTGGATTGCAACTAGTTCTGCTTCGAACTTCTTTTCTTCTTTAAAATCAAACTCGCTAAAAAGATCTAAAAATATAAAGCCTGCATTATGTCTTGTCTTTCTAAATTTGTCTCCAACGTTACCTAAACCTACAATTAGTCTTATATTCTTGAAATCGAAGTCATTTTGATTCATTATGTACTATCTTTAAAACTTATGAATTATATCATTCTTAAACGTTTCTTCGTCAAAACATGAAATTAGTGTATAATCCTTGGATTTTAGTAAACAGTATGAAGTATTTGATAATTCTTGGATTGGTTATATTTTTCTTCTTCTTTTTAATTGAGGGAAGAATCATTGCTCAAGAAGAAGCCGGGTTATTATCTTTAGAAAATAAGGCAGAGGAAGAAAAGTGTAATGCTATAAAAAATAATCTGCAATTTAGAGCTAGCTACTATAATGTTAATACAGATTTAATTATTTCTGATTATTCTAATCTTTATAGTTCTTTACTTAAAGCTCGTGATATTTACGATGAGCTAGATTTCTCAACTGTTGAACTAAATAGACATATTCAAAGATTAGAAAGATTTATTGAAGATACTAGAATTAATAAAGAGGATTTAGTATCAAGTTTAGGCAGTGCTTCAGAGCATGTTTGTGAGGATGAAAGAGCAATGAGAAGAGATATTATTGATGCTAAAGGTTATTTAAAAGATTTAAAGCAGGAGATTAGTGATTTAAATTCATTCTTATTACTAAAAGTTTCTCCAACTATACAAGATTTTAACTAGAAAAAATGAACGATTTTTTTAAAAATATTTGGAAAACATTGAGATTAATATTCGTAATCTTACTATTTGTTGTAATTGCTTTGCTTGTTGGTTATTTACTTGGGAATAGGGCTTTGGATAGAGATAAATTAGAAGATGAGATAAGGACAGATATAGAAAATAGTGTAAGAGATGATCTTGAGGAAGATATTAGGTCTGAGTATGAGGATAGGCTTGAACAAGCTGAAAAGTTAAGAGAGGAAGAGCTTCAGAATATGATTGATGCATTGTTAGACGATATCGATGCAAGAGTTAATGGTATAGATACTGAGTCTCAGCTTGAAGAGTTTAATGAGGAGATTGAGTTTGGAATAGAATAGCTTCTAATTATATAGTTATGAGTGAGAATTTTGACCTTCCCTATGATTATGAAATAGGTTGGGATGAAGATCCAGATGTACGTTCAAGAATAAATTTATCTCTTGATATATATTATGTAGATAGAGCAGTTTATATGAATGAAGTTGGAATCAAAATATTAGAAGATTTCAGAGATAGAGCTTTAGTAACATTATCAACCTTACATCAGACAGGATATCTAGAAAGTGTAGTTATGAGGGCTGGTCAAGAACGCCACTACGATTATTTACAAAACTCTTTGATTGATCTCAGGGAATTTATACAAGGCATAAAAAAAGCTGATCAACTTTCTCAAAAAGAAATTGTGAAGATAAACTTACTATCTGAGATTTGGATTAAAGTATCTCCATACATTCATAGTTCTCAAGATACAAACTATGAAATATTCTCTCAGAACTAGTTGTCATTAAATGGTAACATTGGTATAATCCCACAATTAATTTCTTTCTAATGAGCGAAATACCACAAGGTCCTGTGTATGATGAAAGTAGAAAAGCAGTGCAATCAAGAATAGAAAGAGCAAAGCATTACTATGCTAGCAATATAGATACTACTCCATCATTTTATTATGATCAATTAAGAACTTTAGGAGATATAGTTGAAGTTATTGAAGATTACAGAACCCACATTGATGATGCGTACTATGATGGCTTAATAAATATTAATATTAATGAGTTTTGGGAAAGAATTAAATCTCCTATTATTCAGTCAATTAGGGCAAAAGGAATGCAAATAGATTTATCAGATTACCATAATAAAGAAATTATAATGCTGGTATCTTTAGATGTAAATGAGATTATAAGATGTTTTCCAGATCTTTTTCCATTTGAATTAACTAATATTTCTCCAAATAGTGATAAGAATTAACTTAGTGGATGGTTCTCACGGTGGGCTTCTTCTGCAAATTTATCCGATGCATGAACGTATCTTGAAGTTGTTTGAAGACTAGAGTGACCTAGAAGTCTTTGGATTGCTGCTGGATTAGCCCCTTCTTCTGCTAAATACGTTGCGAAACCATGTCTTAGACTGTGCGCGCTTGTTGGAACAATTATTCCTAATTTTCTTCGATAGTCAGCTATTTTCATCTGTATATAGTTTTGTGAAAGTCGAACTATATATGGATTCTCTGTAGCTTTTCTTGTTCCTTTTGTTGGAATAAACATTGCTGGGAATTCGTCCGTTCTAAATTTTAAGTATTCATTCATAAAGTGAATTGCCCGCTCTGTTAAATAGACAAACCTTTGTTTTTTTCCTTTACCCATTACATAAATTTTATTATCAGCTAGTTGATTATTCTCAATTCTAATCATGTCTCGATCTAGAGAAGCTACCTCTGAAATTCTCATTCCAGTTGAGAAAATTAATTCTAAAATTGATCTATTTCTAGCAGCAACAACTGGATCATTTTCAACTTCACTAGGGTACTCTAAAAGCTTTATTAATTCATCAAGCTCAGCTACCTGTTTTTCTTTTTTTTCAGCTTTAATCATTTTTACTGCATTCGCAGGGATCGGAGGTTCTTTGTCGATATCTTCTAGAAATGTTAAGTATCTACGAAGGGCAGATAACATTCGATTAACTGAGCTATCTGAAAGCTGACCTTTATATAAAGCCTTTTTCTTCTCGGAAATCTCCGATCTACTCTTTTCTATTATCTCCTTAGTTAATTCTTCTCCTTTTTGAAATGCATGAAGAATTGGAATATAGTTTTGATCTCTTAAGAATCCCTTGTATTCAATAATATCTATTTTAGAAAGTTTCTCGAAAGAAGTTTCAATGTAGTATAAAAACGAAGAAAAGATCTCCAAATCTCGAGAGTAATTGTCTAATGTTTGTTTTGAATAATTATCATTTTTTAAACTCAAGATAAACTCTCGCATGAGAGGTAACGCATAAGGACTTAAAGTCTTTCTCGAATTTATATCTTTTACTCTATCTACCGCATCTTTCATACATTAGTATAGAGGTTTGGTGAGTATAATGGCAAGGAGCAAGTGTTCACGTAGGTATGTACACATGTATGCATGTAGGCGTGTACTCACGGATTTCCCCTTCTAGCAGGAGGGGTTAGGGGAGGTAGAATGTCGAGGTCTACCCCACCTTAATCCTCCCCTGCTAGGTGAGGAAATTATTTAATAAGACTAATTACTAAAAACTAACAACTAAATTTACTCAAGTACTGAGGTACCAAGGTACAAAAAAGATTAAAGACAGAAGAAGAAAGATACCAGATTACAGAATTCAGATATTAGATACCAGATTGGATAGATCAGGCTACTAAGTTACTAGCCAAAAAAACTAAAAGCTAGCAGCTAATAGCTAATAGTTAATACCTAATCACCCAACTTCCTAATTCTAAACTTAATCTTAAAAATATAAGTTCATCACTAATAACTCGCTACTCACAACTATTATCTTTCATAATGTATAATCAATTTAATTAACAAAAATATATGGAAGAAAATAATGACATTCAAAACGAAGTATCTACAGCTTCATCTCCAGATGTAGAAACAACTCCCGAATCTAAGTCAAAAGGTATTCTCTTTAGATCTTGGGCTTTAATTGCAGCTGGTATCGGGGTTTTAGTTGCAGCGCTTGGGACTTTTTTAAAATTTTTTATGAAGCTATCTTTTGTAGGAAAGTTCATTTTCATAACAATTTTAATTTTATTTTCTAGCTTTTTCTATGTTTTTGGTTATCGAACAGGAGTGGAAAATGGAAAATCTGAAGTTGAACAAGAAGTTTTAGAAATTACTAACTATGAAGTAGATGAGCTTGATGAATTAATGAATCAAATTGATCAGTTAAGAAATACTTTGGATACACTAAGAGAGATAAATGAATAAAAAGATAAAAGAGATAATAAAAAATGAGTACGATAGACAACACTCTACTTTAGGGATGATTCCATCGGAAAACTACTCTTCTAAGTCTGTTAGAGAAGCTGTTGGTTCGGTTTTAATGCATAAATATTCTGAAGGTTATCCAAATGCTAGATACTATGAAGGGAATAGTGTTGTTGACGAATTAGAAGATTTAGCTCGAGAAATGGTTTTAAAGGTTATGCTTAAACATGATAAACCTGAAATTAAAGATGACTGGCACGCGAACGTTCAAGTTCTTTCAGGAAGTTCAGCTAATTTAGCAGTTTATAACTCTGTTCTAAAGCCGGGGGATAAGATTATGAGTATGTATCTTCCGGACGGAGGACATCTATCTCACGGTTGGAGCTATAACACCAAAGGTGCAAATTCTAAATCACAAAATATCAATTCTAAAATAACAGGTGATCTTGCATATTTAGGAGGAAATAAAAAAGTAAATTTTACTTCTAAAATCTTTGAAGTTTTACAGTATAAAACAGATCCGAAAACTGGATTATTTAACTACGATGAAATTGAAAAGCTAGCTTTAGAGTTTAAACCTAAATACATAATTACAGGTGGAACTTCTTATCCTAGGGATATTGATTATAAAAGAATGAGAGAAATTGCGGATAAAGTTGAAGCTTATTATCATGCGGATGTCGCCCATGAAGCTGGACTTATAGCCGGAGGAGCTGTTCCTTCACCTTTTGAATTCGCCGACTTTGTTACTTTTACTACTCATAAAACACTTAGAGGACCTAAAGGAGCAGTTGCAATGTCTAGGAAGAAATATGCTAAGAAGCTAGATAGATCAGTTTTTCCAGGTCTTCAAGGAGGGCCATTTAATCATCAAATTGCTGGGATTACTCAGGCTTTGTTTGAAGCTGATACTAAAGAGTTTGAAGGGTACGCCAAACAAGTTGTTAAAAACGCAAAGGTGCTTGCTGAAGAGTTAATGAATTATGATTTTAATGTAATTAGTAAAGGAACGGACAAACACTTAGTTTTAATTGAAGTACTCTCTAAAGGTATTCCTGGATCACTATTCGCAAGAGCTTTAGCTTTAGTTGGAATAATCGCAAATAAAAATACTGTACCTTACGAAAAAGGAAGTCCTGCTAACCCATCCGGAGTTAGATTCGGGACTCCAATATTAACTACAAGAGGTATGAAAGAAGATGTAATAAAAGAGGTAGCAGCAATTATTAAAGATACTTTTGAAGTATGTTTAGAGCATGTTGAAGAATACGAAGATGACTTTGAAAAAACATTTTTAGAAGATGAGGAAACTGTTCTTCTTCAAAAAAGGGTTAGTTCGTTAGCAAATAAGTATAAACTTCCAGAATAAAATACTTAATAGTTAGCAATTAATAATTAACTAAAGAATGGATACTAATGATTTGCTAAAACGAGTTAAATATATTGCATTGCAATGTAGGAGTTTAATAAATCATACTTTTAAGGATGATTATCCATCTTCAGGAAATATCGGTATATTTTCTCAAAGTTATTTAGAATTTGCATCTTTAAAAAACATATCACAAAAACTTACAAATCCAAACAGTAATCCTAAACACAAGTATTTTGAATTAATAGACCCTATACTAGTTGGTAATGATACATTTACTCATCTGTACGTAAGGAAATATGATGATAGTGATTATGGGAAAAATAAAGGTGATGTTGATTATTTAGTTGATTTAGAAAAATATGTCCATCTAAAAGAAGCAGTTATAAAAGGTGGGTTTAAGAATGCTTTAATGTATAAAAGACCAGGTTGGGATACGATTCAGATTTCGAACAAAGGTTATGATGTTATCTCTTACTTATCAACTAAAGAAATGGCAGAAAAAGTTAGAGTTAAGTTTGATTCTAAGACGGATCTGTAATTCCTATAATGTCTTAAACAACTTTGGAACCTTCTACCTTTGGAACTTTTTAACATTGAAACCTTCGGGCCTAATACTCAAAGTTACTCGATAACCTAACAACATTTCTCAATAAACATGCAACCGTAAGTGGACCGACTCCTCCAGGGACTGGTGTAATCCAAGAAGCTTTTTCTTCAAGCTCGTGAGACCAGATAAAATCACCTTTATATTGATCTTCTTTTTTCTCACTAGTAACATCAATTAGAATTGCCCCATTTTTAATCATTGTATGATCGATTAAATCTGTTTTTCCGGTTGCTGAAACAATGATATCTGCTTTAGTTGTAAACTCATGAAGATTTTCTGTATTTTTATTTGCTATAGTTACAGTCCCTCCTAGAGAGCTTAGAATCTGAGCTAAGGGTTTTCCAATTAAATTTGAGTTGTTTATAATAACAATATTCTTACCTAATAGACTTTTTATTTTAAAGCTTCCTTCTGTTAAGGCTGACCAGGTTAAATTTTCTTCAATACATACATTTAAACATTCTAAAACAGCTTCAACGGTTGCTGGTGGTATTGATCCATTTAGTAAATAAGAGCTACTTCCTTGATTTAAAGCAGTTAATCCGTCTGCATCTTTTTCAGGTACTAGTGCGTTAAGAAACTCATTTGCATACCCATTAAGATTATCGTAAAGAGGTAATTGAATTAGCGCTCCATTCACACCGACATTGTGTCTTAGCCTATTTATCTCATGCATAAATGCTTCCTTAGTTATATCATCAGGAAATTCATAAAGCCTAGGTTCAATTCCAACCTCTTTTGCTCTTTTCATTTTGAGCTTAACGAACATTCTGCTAGCTGGATCATTTGAAGCAAGAAAAATTACTAATCGAGGTGTTCTACCAAGTATCTGGATGTTCTCTCTTATACCATTAAGAATATTATCTGCAATCTCTTTACCGTTTATATAATTAGCCATAAACCAATTCTACCACTCCTAGAGAATATTGTAATCTTTAGGGTTTCCTAATATGTTATCCCTAGTATCTTTTACAATTGTCTCTACAGATTCTTTTGTTAAAAATGCAATATGCTTTGTTTGAATTACGTTATCTCTTAACAGTCTAGAATCAAACATATCGTCACAATCTCCAGAGTCCCACACATCAACTCCAAGCCCAGAAAGAATCCCTTCATCTAAAGCTTTAATTGTATCATCAGAATTAAGTATGTCTCCTCGCGCAGTATTAATAAGATAGTTTGGTTTAAACCTCATTTTACTGATTAAGTCATAATTTACAGAGTGTTTAGTATGCTCATTTAATGGAGCGTGTATTGAAACAAATTGAGATCTATCAAAAAGTTCTTCAAGAGAGTTCACCCTCTCTATTCCATCGTAAAATTGAACAACAGGATCAAAATAGATTACATACATTCCAAAACCTTTAGCAATTTCGGAGAAATGTTGACCGATCTTTCCTAATCCATAAATACCTATTGCTCTACCATGAAGAGCTGTACCCATAGATTCTTTTGTACGGTGATTTTCATAGTTCTTATGCTTTTTTATTTCTACTGGTATTTTACGAACTGTAGCTAGAAGTAATGTGAAAGCAAATTCTGCAATTGACTCTGGGGAGTATCTAGCAACTCTAAAAACTTCAAATCCAATCTCTTTAGCTAAATCCACATTTACATTATTAAAACCGGCTGTTCTTAACGCTAACTTTCTAGTTCCTGAATCATACAGCTTTGGAAGGTCTGAATCTGGAATTGTACAGTCAGTGAATATTGAAATAGCATAGTAACCTTGTGACTTTTCTAAAGTGTAAAGATCAGTAGTAAATTCAGCTTCAGGTATATTAATTCTTTCAGTTTCAACTATCTCTTGTTCAAAATCTTGCCATTCAAAAAAAATAGATCTCATTTTCTCTTCTTTTTAAGTTTAATTATGAATCTAAAGAATATAAGTAGGCCTATTGTTGCAAAAAAGAAAATATGTTTAAGTAATTGATTTATGTCGACAATCGGCTCGAATTCTGATTTCCCATCATTCATCTTAATAAAACCAATAGGTTTAATACTTGAACTAATTCCATATCCTCCACCTTCTCCTTCAGCATCATCTCCAAGCTCATTTTTTCCTGTGCCCTTACCAATTCCTCCTCCTCCAGAATAAGAAACTTTTGAAACAGGAATGATTGTAGAACCATTCTTTTCTATTGGATCTCCGTAGACAGTTTTTGTATCAGAAGTTGACTCAACTAAATTTTTAATTTGTTGTATTAAATCTTTTAGTTCCACAAACTAGTATATTTAAATCTAGAACTAAAGTCCAACTATCTTTTCTGTAGATCAAAGAATCATATAATGTTAAAATAGCAAAGCAAATTTTGGATTGATGAGCGCCAGTAGCTCAGCTGGATAGAGCAACTGCCTTCTAAGCAGTAGGTCCCAGGTTCGAATCCTGGCTGGCGTATGAAAGTAAATTAAAAATTCAAAAGGTTATAATTCAAATCTAGTTGGTCCTATAGCTCAACCGGTATCCCGAAGAATGGGCTGATAGCTCAATCGGTAGAGCAGTTGCCTCTTAAGCAATTGGTTCTGGGTTCGAGTCCCAGTCAGCTCATTCTTCGGGATTAAGCGATTGGTTGTGGGCTCCGAAAATTAAAATCCAAAGGATTTTAAAATTTTCGAGAGTCCTCGTTTTTCTATTGAAGACAAAATTAAAGAAAAAACGGGATTCGAGTCCAACCCGGATCATAAATAGGAAAAAAAGAATGAATTTTGATTTTGGAGACTAATGAAGAAATATATAGCAACTAAGGTTTAGCCATTTTCGTACTTATCTATCTTTTCCTTTAATTCGATCATCTTAAGTTCTCTATCTACCATTAATCTATTCAGGTTTTCCAATTCTTCGTTTCTTTTTCTCAATTCATCTTCAATCATCTTACTTTCATTAATATTAGTAGAGATGCTAGCTACAGCATAGATTTCTCCTTTATTGTTGAATAAAGGAAATTTTCTTGAAGAGTAAATTAGATCTCCATGATCCTTTGTAGGTAGTATTTCTTCAACAGTTATCTCATCTCCTATTGTTAAAGCCTTCTTGTCATTTTCCTCAATTTTATTCGCAATCTTAACTGGAAAAAGATCTAAATCTAGTCTATTTTCAATTCTATGGAATCTAATATCTAATATTTCAATAAATGCCTTATTTGCAAAAACGTACTTACCATTAAGGTCTTTAACATATATAAGTGCGGAGGTATTGTTTAAAATATCACTAAATCTGGATTTAGTGATTTGTAAATCCTCGTTTAATTTTTCAGCCTGATTATGTATTTTACTTGTAGAGAAGCTGACAAGATATATGATAATTCCACTAGTTAAAGATAAAGCACCTCCGACAAATAGAACTAATAAAGGAAAAATACTTAACACCTCTTCATTAGAAAAGTCAGGCTCAGAATAAATTAAAAATTTTATTCTTTTACCACCAAAAGATATAGTTTTTTCGTTTTTTAAAGTTTCATCAGAGACAATATCTATAACTTGACCTCTTGAATATATAATATTGTTATCTTCCCATACTTCTATATAAACATCAGCACTTTGTTTAGGTGAATTATCAAATATAGTGTCAAAAAAATCATTAACACTGAAAGCCATAGAAATAAATCCTTCTACTTCAAGTTGATCTACAGGTTCATTGGTAGTATGTATATCTGCTGGAAAAGGGATTAGGTAATGAAATCCTGGTTCATTATTAATTAAAAAGTTAAATACATCCGAAGCTGAAGCTAACCCAGATGTCCAAGCACGATTCAAAGCTTCTCTTCTTACACTTTCTTGCCCGATATCCCAGCCTAATGTATCCTCAAGTCCTTCTAATGGATAAATATATGTAGCAGGAAAGTATGGTCCGGTTTCAGATGTGCTCTCTATTTCAAACTCATCAAGTCCATCGTAGACAACCGAACGATCATTTCTAATACTTGTTTCAAATTCATCTACTGCATCTTTGGGTATTATCGGGACATAATAAACTGAGGCAATACCCCTCAAAGAATGTAAACTTAAAATATGACTGAAGTATTCTATCCAGCTTTTTCTATTAAATTCTTCTAATAAGTTAAAAGTTGAGCTTGCATCTTTTAAGACAATCTCGTAGTTATCAATTTGACTTTCAGCGCTTGCGATGAGATTTTCAGAAGCTATGTCAAATCTTTCTCTTGATATATTTTTGAAAGAGTTCATTAGGATGTATGAAGAAGTAATAGTCAATATAATTAATACTAGAGGTATAAGGTATACTGACAATTTTAATATTTTTTGAAACTCTTTCTCCATTAATACATCTTAAATAAATAGTCTTTACATGTAAATTACATTTATTTAAGAATAGTAGCTTATGAGGTATAATTCATAGCAACTTACTTGGTGGCTATTGCTCCCCGCAAGGCGGGACTAATGTGGTCATATATTTTTACTACAATACGTTTGTAAAAATGTGACCTTATTGAGCAGTCTCCAACTTCGCTATTTGTATATCTATGTTGATATAGTGAAGAAATGACATTACATAGAGTATTTGGTGGCTATAGCTCAGTTGGTAGAGCGTCAAAGTTTTAGATTATAGTGGGGTGACCGTAGCTCAGTTGGTAGAGCGTCGGTTTGTGGTACCGAATGTCGTGGGTTCGAGCCCCATCGGTCACCCCACTGTAATTTAGAAGAGGTTTGCCTGCCTGCCGGTAGGCAGGTGGTACCGAATGTCACGGGTTCGGACTTAATTTTCTAAACGATCCCGATACAATCGGGAGAGTTTATAGAAAATTTGTTCCCGTTTCGGGAGCCCCGTTAGCCACCCAAAGATTTTTTCTGCAGTTTATAATACACTCAAAAAGTTGACAGTATTAGGAAAATTTTACTCTAATAAAATATATTATAGGTGGTTTAAAATCGTTTTAAGTATCAAAACACCATTTTTTTATAGTTTTTAAATATATTTGAGAAAATTCTTCTTTTTGAATAACTCAGTTTGAAGTAAAAAATTGTTTTTCTTTAACTTTATAAGCTAAACTTGAATGTGAAGTACAATGCATTTGCTTTGATTGAAATTATTGTTGTAGCAGCTTTAATTGCTTTTTTATCAACAATAACATTCATTGCTATTAGTCCATCTCAAAACTTTCAGGATGTAAATAGTGCTCTAAGAAAACAGGAGCTTCTAGTAATAGTAAATGCTATTGAATTATACCAATTAGACAACAATGGCAATTTCTCATTATTACGTGGTCAGTTCCCTGTACCAATGTACGATATTTCTTTAGCTAATATTAGAATTGATACTGGTACTTGTTAGGGTATTCCAATAGAGCTACTACCTGAGTTAGAAAATGAATATTACATACCAAAAGAAGAAGCTATAAGTGGCCTATATCGAGTACTTCCTATTGAAAATGTAGGTACATTTGCTTGTACTACTCTAGTAGATGGAAGTTTTTATTATATTTTTTTCTAGTTGAGTTTTTCCATAATCCGATTCAAACGCTATATGTTAACCACACATTAAACTTTTTTTTTAGGATTATTTAATCATCAAACAACTAACCTAGTCTTACCATATCTATCCCATATCTAATACATTTATATTCTTATTATTCTTTATAATGTAGCTGTATTATAATATCTGATAGATGGGAATAAATTTTTTTAGAGAAAATAAAGCAAAAAGATTTTTAAATTGGATATTAATAATAGCTATTATTTACATTATTTTTTTTAGGCCACAGATAAATGATTTATTATTTCAGGACTTTATAACTTTGTTTTTAAGCATTATTGTTGAGGCTTTCCCGTTTGTAGTTCTGGGTGTCTTAATCTCAATATTTGTAGCCTTATTTATAAAATCAGAAACGATATTTAAGTATATCTCTAAAAATCCAGTTGTTGCTAATATGCAAATTTCTCTTTTAGGAACTTTTATGCCTGTTTGTGAATGCGGTAATGTGCCAGTTGCTAGAAGATTTTTAATGAAAAATTTTACTGTATCCCAAACAATTACTTTTTTATTAGCTGCACCGATAGTAAATCCAATAACAATCTACTCTACTATTGCTGCATTCGGTTTTAATATTAACGTAGTTTTAATAAGAGTCTTTGGAGCATTATTAATTGCAAATTTAACTGCCCTAATTTTTATTTTTCTCAACGATCGTAAAAAGTTGCTTAGAGAAGATTTTATTGAATATTGTGAAGTTCATGGCGATCATTCACATAAACATACTTTAAAAGATGTGTTTACTGAAGGATCGGATATATTTAGAGATGAGTTTATACAAATAATGAAGATGCTTATTCTTGGATCATTTATTGCAGCAATTTCTCAGACTCTAATTCCTAGAGATGTAATTGTATCAATTGGTAATAATGGAGTGCTTTCAATTATTGCTATGATGAGCTTAGCTTTTGTTATTTCTATCTGCTCTAATGTAGATGCATTCTTCGCACTTGCATATGTGAATTCCTTTACTATAGGATCGATAATAAGCTTTCTTCTTTTCGGTCCAATGATTGATATTAAAATGTTAAGTATGCTTAAATCTACTTTTACAACTCGAACTTTATTGATAGTTAGTCTGTCTGTTGCATTACTATCCTTTATAATTGGTCTATTAGCTAATCTAATATTATGAACAAAATAAGTGAGGGAATAGTTATATTGGGATTCAGCGTATATTCGATATACTTAATAATAATCGACGACATAAATCTATATATTCATCCTAGATTTGTATCTTTTTCTTTAGTAACTGCAATTATTGCGGCAATCTATGGATTGATAATAATTTTTTTAAACAGAAAATCTTTCACTATAAAAGCATATGTACCTAAATTTTATATAAGCGCATTAATATTTGTAATTGTAGTTGGATTTGGCTTTCCTGCTATGCCGCTAAGTGCAGTTACTGCAGAAAAAAGGATAGATAATCTAAATAATACTAACTTATATTTAGAGCCGAACTCTTACGATCCAAGATTAAACAAGCTTTTAGATAAAGAAGATAAAGATATTAACGATTGGGTTTATATAGTAATCAACTATCAAAATAAAGAATATTTTAAAAATCAGAAAGTTAACCTAAATGGTTTTGTTCTTCCAGATAAAAACTATTCATCGGGATTTTTTTATATTACAAAGTTTACTATTACTTGTTGTGCTGTTGACGCAACACCAGTTGGATTGTCAGTAAGATACGATTGGATGGATGAGTTTGCAGTTAACGATTGGGTTGAGCTGGAGGGAGATATAGAATTAAGATTTAGAGATGAAGAAAACAAGCTTAATCCATACGTGATAATTTATCCAGATACTATTCGTAAAATTGATCCACCAGAGGATCCTTATCTTTTTTAAACCTTTCAAATGGCACTTATGAGTTTCAATATTTAGTATTGTGATAAAAAAAAGACTCTTCTCAGTTAAAGAGTCTTTTTTTTATATATTCAATATATTACTCAGCATCAGAAAGAATATGAGGAGACAGCATTCCTGCAATCTTCATCATATGAATTTGCTCACTTCCTAAAACCTTTGCAAGTTTTTCATCAGGATTAATCATAGTCTTATTATTAGGATCCTGTAGATTGTTTTCTTTAATATAAGCCCAAAGTTGCTTTGTTATTTGAGGTCTAGATAAAGGTTCTGAACCAACAATTGCTTGGAGTTCAGCAGATAGTGTTTTCTTAGTTTGTAATCCTGCCATTTTTATATTATAAAAAATTTATTTATAAGATAACTTAACATATTTCGGAGTTAGTATCATGTTTATCCATTGAAAACTCATTACTCTTATTCGATACTTACAGCCAGATAATCAAGTTCCATGTACTTCATCAGGTGTCTAGCAGGATATCGGATCGTAATATTCCCGGCAACATGGTCATCAATACCAAGAAATACCTTCTTCAGTAACTTCAAAACCATAGATCATAATTGCGTGTCTTGTTTCTTGCTCCTCCAAAGGTCTATATAATCCATTTAGGTCAGAAACCCCAACTATTAATACTTTTCCTTGATTAATATCTTTTGCTAGCTCGATAATCTTACTGTCAGGATCAAAGCCATCTCGATTGTAGTGATGCGCGGTATTATAATGTCTTTTAAACTCTCCTATTGCTCTAGAACCATAATCCAGTCTTGCTAATTCTAAAGCCATTTCAAAAAAGATAAAGTGATAAATTCGACCACCATTTGATTCAGCAATTTTCTCAGCTACTTCATCGTATTCAACTTCTTCTCCTAAATACTGTAATGCATAATATGTAGCCAGCTCAGTGCAGTTTCCTTCACGTGCATATTGTTCATTAGGAATTGGAATATTAGCTTCTGGATTATCTGGATTAGCGGTTATTTTAATACCTGGAACAAATGTTTCATGGTAATATTTACCTTGGTCATTGTCCATTTCTTGGCTTAGTGTGTTCAACATAACCATAGCACCAATTTCAAGTTCAATTGCCTTCTCTGTTATTGGTTCTTCTGCCATAAGATCTCTATATAACTTACTTATATTATCACTGAGAAAATAGCTTGCATAGTTTAGATTATATATACATATATACACAAAGTTATTTAACTAGTATGATGTGCAAGATATCCTTCTAATTAAGCTCAAGCATACCTCGGAACCCTCTTGAAGAATAAAAAGACTCAGCACCATTATGATACATAAATACAGTATCATATCGTCGATCTCCAAATAATGCCCCTCCAAGCTCTCTAATTTTTTGTGGAGTACTAAGCCAAGTGGATGTTTTTAAATCAAACTCTCCTAATTCTTGAAGAGCTCTATAAAGTTCTTCATTTAATATTTCTATTCCCATGTCTTTTGCAATTTCAACTGCATTTCCTCCTGGATTTATTCCTTTTTTCTTTCGTTGGTCTTCTCCTTCTTTGTCATAGCAAATACTTCTTCTATCTGGTGTTTCTTGGGAACAATCGATTATAAACAACTTATTTCCTAATTTAACTACATCGGGCTTACCACCAGTTCGCTCCATTGCAACAATTGATCCTATCTTGTTTTTTGTTAGCTTCTTTTCAACTTCAGTCCACTCTACTCCTTTATGTCTGTTCTTATTTTCTTCAAAGCGAGATTTTAGAGTTTTCAATAATTCTTTTTTCTCATCAATACTAAATTTTTTATTAACTTTGATTTTAGTTATTGGGTTACCGCTTCCTTTTGGCATTTTCAAAAATTTAATAATTATTTTTTTCTTTTATATTTACTATATTTTCTATTTTGTCTTCTATCTTTTTTAAACTTATCACCAAAAGTGATACAAGAAGCTACCGCCCCAATTATTACTACTATTAAAACGAGATTAGTTAAATTAAACCCAGTAGGAAGTAGTTCTGAAATAAATGTTTCTTCAGTTTCATCAGTTTCTGAGGATTGCTCTCCTTCTTCTGCTGTTAATTCCCAAACTGTTGGATCTATTGGCATCTCTGTTGAAGGGTCATCGGTACATACTGGTTGTTGATTAAATTCAATCTCATCGTTAATATCTCCGTCTTGATCATCATCCCAGTTTCCGCAGGCTTGATTTTGGACCATAATCATATCCTCAGGTATTGTAATTCTAAAAGTTAAAACCACTTCATTTTCTGAATTTTCCTCATCAGTTCCTCCTGGATCAGGACCAATATTTCCTTCCCATACTAATTCCTCTGATATTTCGTTATACATGCAGTTAGTTGTTATTGAAATACCTCTAGGTTCACATGTAAAACTATTATCAACATAACTTGTTCCTTCTGGAATTGTATCTACAAGAATTACATCTAAAGCTTCAGTATTTCCATCATTCATCCATACCTGTTTCCATTCAAGCTCAGGTAAGCCCACTTCATTAAAAACTTTCTTTCCTGTAGGAGGGTCGAAAACGTTAGAATAAACAACTGGAGTTTCGGTAAAGTCTTCATTATCATCATCGTCTTCTTCATCAGAATATTTGTAAGAAATATAGACTTGGTTGTCTATCGTTTCAATTAAGGAATCATTTAGCTCTCTAACATCAACAGCAAAAACAACATCTCCAGATTCTCCAACTTCAAGATACCCTAGAGGAAACGCACAAACACTTCCAGCATTTCCATTTGGATCACAAATCCAGCCTGGGGTGCTTAGTGAAGAGTTGAAAGTAGTATTTTGTGGGACGTATTCAGTTATTACAGCATCTTCAGCATCCATATCACCTCCATTTCCATAATTCAGTGTATATAAAAGTGTTTCTCCATATCCTATTTCTTCAACTTGAGGTTCTTTATCTATTCCTAAATTAGGTTTTGCGTCAATATCGTCAGTATCAGTATCCTGATTATCATCAGGATTAAAATCTGGACCGTATTCTTCATCATAGTTTATTGAAGCAGCATTATAAATCTGATCCTCTCTAGCAGGTAAACTGTTATCCACATCTACAGCAAATAGAACTTCGTCTGTTTCTCCTGCTCCTAAGGATCCATAATCAAATACACATAGCTGATCAGGTTCTTCGTCGGTTGTGGAGCATGACCATCCTGGAGTACTATCTGATGAGTTAAAGCTAGTAAATTCTGGGGTAAAATCCTCTATTAACACATTGTTGGCGGTTGTGTTACCTTTATTTTCTATAGAAAGTGTATAGATTATAGTTTGTCCTGCATTAACAATTGTAAGTCCATCATCCTTAACAATAGATAAGTCTATCTCTCTTCTTACAGGGGTATCTTCATCGTCACTATTATTACCTGGTGTTAAGTCAGGACCACTTGCCCAGTCATCACTAATAGATATTGTATTATCTATTTGATTAACACTTTCTGGCATAGAACTGTTGACAGTTACAACAAATAAAGCTGATCCAGTATCTGATGGATTTAAGGTTCCAACAGAGTACGTACATGTACTTCCAGCTGTATCATCCGGAGCGCATATCCATCCTGGAGTACTAGACCCGCTATCAAAGGTAGTATATTCCGGTACAGTTTCTGTCAAAATTACATTTGTTGATGTTTGGTTTCCAGCATTTTCATAGAAAATATTATAAACAATCTGTTCTCCATTAAATACATCAATACCTGAATCATTTTTTGTAACAACAAGATCTGGACCTGCAATGACAGGTGTAACTTCAGAATCACTATTGTCACCAGGGTTTTCGTCAGTTCCATTTGTGCCATCATCTGAAATTGTAACGTTATTAGTTACATCGTTTACTCCTCCTGGGAAGACTGCATCTGTATCTACAACAAAATCAACTGATCCGCTATCACCAACATCAAGATCGCCAATAGAGAAAGTACAAGTACTACCATCATTATTATCAGGAACACATGACCATCCAGGAGTGCTTGATCCTGGATTAAAAGTTGTATTATCAGGAACTACATCAGTAAGTACAACTCCTGTTGCATCTTGACTTCCCACATTTGAATAGTCAATTGTATAGGTTATTGGATCTCCAGGAGGAACTGTAACATTACTATCCCCTTTTGAAACTTGTAAATCAGGAGCTGCTGTAACTGGTGTTGTATCTGGATCATCATTATTTGCAGGAGTTGGGTCAGCTCCGTTTGTCCCATCATCACTGATTGAGGCTGTATTATCAATTTCATCGTATCCAGAAGGTAAGGTTGTGTCTAAATCAACTGCAAAAGTTATAGAACCTGAATCACCTGCATCTAGATCGCCAATTGAGAAAGTACATGTACTGCCTTCGTTATTATCAGGAACACATGCCCATCCTGAAGTACTCGTAGCGCTATTAAATGTTGTACCAGTAGGAACATTATCTGTTATCTCAACTCCAGTAGCATCTTGATTACCAGAATTTGTATAGTCTAAAGTGTATGAGACAGTATCTCCTGGTAAGGCTGTTGCTCCTCCATCATCTTTAGTTATTTCTAAATCAGGTGCAGCATCAAGAGGATCAGTATCGGTACTTGTATTATTTCCTGGAGTTGGATCATCACCATGAGTTCCATCATCTGAAACATCTGCAGTATTAGTAAAGTTATCTATTCCAGATGGAATATTAGAGTCTATATCAACAGCAAAGTCTATTGTCGTGTTTGCTCCGTCAGTCAAGGTTCCAACTGAATACGTACAAGTGCTTCCAGAAGAGTTATCTGGTAGACATGTCCAACCTGGTGAACTTGATCCGTTATTAAAAGTTCCATAATCTGGCACTGTATCTGTAATCTCTACATTATCAGCTTGAAAATCACCAACATTCTCAATAAACAGTGAATAAACGGTAGTTGAACCAGGAGTTACAGAATTAACTCCATTAGATTTTGTTATCTCTAAATCTGGAGCAGTAATAGTTAAGTCATCTTGTGCATCAATATCGTTCGTAGTTCTCTCATTAGGATTTGAACCATCAATGCTTGAATACTGGTTGATAGTAGCAGTATTAGTAATGACATCACCTCTTGATTGTCCAGTATCAATAGTTACGTCAAAAGTTATTGTACTTGTATCTCCAACTGCTAAAGTTGCCCATGAAGCTGTGATTGTTCCTCCAGACTCACTTAATGTGTCTGGTGCTACTCCAGAGTCGTGTGTTAAGTTTCCATCAAAGGTTAAACCTGATGGTAGTGGATCTTCTAAATCTATTTCAAATGCATCACTTGTACCAGTATTTTCTATAGTTATCGTAACCTCAATTGAGTCGTTTACTGGTGCTTGATCAGGATTAAAGTTTTTTGTGATAGTAATTTCAGGTTCAACTACTGTTGTTGTTACATCATTTGAAATACTTGGAGTTCCGCTATTAACAGTAATCTCAGCATTATTAACCAAATCTGTTTGTCCTGGAGGAAGACCATCGTTTCCAACTACATCTAATACATCAGCTTCAAGCTGAATTGTGAAAGTATTATTACTTGGATTTCCATCAACTGGAACTGAAAATGCTCCGAAAGAGAATGTTACAGGATTTCCACTTGAAGCTCCTCCTGAAATTGTTGGACTTGGTACAGTACCGTTAAATCCTGTTGAATCAACTGTTCCAGATCCAGAAACATACTGCATACCGTTTGGGATATTATCTACTACTTCAAGTGATGTTATAGAACCCTCAGGAACTATTACTTCAATCTCATAGGTAACTGTTTCTCCTATTGTTACCTCACTTCCAGCAGTATAAGTCTCAGAAGTTGTTACAAGAGATTTTGTAGTAGTAGAAGACTCAAGTGTAACTGGTGCAGAGTCAGAATCATTATAGTCATTTATAAGAAATCCAGAACCATCTCTTTCTCCATCACCATCTCCTGAATTACCTGGGATATTTGATCCTGTAGGATTACTGGTTGTTCCTGTTCCAGGAAGACTAGTATAGGTTAGATCTGCTGTATTAGGAATTGTTGTTCCGACTAGAACAGCGTTGTCAACAGTTCCACTTAGATCTATTGTTAGAGTTTCACCAGGTTCAAGAAAGCTTATTGAGACATCTACTAGGTTACCTGGAATATTAGAATTATCTGTTACAACTCCAGAACCTGAAGCAGATGGAGTTACTGAAGATAAAATAACATCAGAGTCTATTGAATCTAATACATTTACATCATAAGCATTCAAAGCATTATTTCCTGTAGAGGTATTAGTCACTACAATCTGATACTCAATGGTGTCTCCAGCATCAAGTGGAGTGGTAGTAACTGACTTTGAAATGTCTAGCTCTGGCTCAGCAACTATCACACTGACGTTTGATGAGTTAGATCCAACTGTACTTATCCCAACATAACCTTGGAACCTATTGTTAAGGGTAATTCCTGACTGATTCCCTGATTCATTTAAAACTAAAGCATTAAACTCAACGACAATATATTCATTATCTGCATCTCTATCATCATTTGTAATATCTCCAAATTTAAAGTAAATATCAGTTCCACTAGAGTAAGAGTCTGAATTGGAGGTAGAGTTGCTAGAAATTGCATCATCAGGTAGTTCACACTCCGGAGTGAATGAATCTACGTTTGCTTCATTCCCAGTAAAATTAAGGTCTGGGTTTGCTCCACCAGTACATCCTAAACCTCCCGGGGTTAAAGTTGTTGAGGTTGTTGTAGCTGCATTAGATATAAATGCTACGAATGAAGTTCCGTCATTTAAAAATTGCATTCCATCAGGGAGTCTATCCCTAAATTTGAAGTCAGGTGTTATCCCTTCAGCGACTCTTGCTTCAAGTCTATATCTTACTATTTCTCCAATAGCAACTCTTTCAGTTCCCGCAACATTGGTTGAATGTGCTTCAGAGGTGGAAACTATAGATTTATTAGGAAATGGTTCGAATACATTTATTGTAGCGCTATCCTCAGTAAAGTAATCGTTAGCGCTTCCTCCTGGATCACCAGTATTTCCAGTTCTCTCTGTAGAGTTAGTATTAAAAGTAGATTGAGCAGTTGTAATATCTCCTGGTAATGAAGTCCACTCAACCTCTGCATCATTATCTATTGTTTGCCCTGTAAAAACAGTATTATCTAGTGTAACGTCGTAAGTTAATGTACAATCCTCTCCTAGTGGTAATTCATCAATCGTTGCTATTAAAGTAGGAGCCCCAGTATCATTTAAAACAGGTGGTGTTATTACTCCAGCTGAACATGAAAAGTTAAACGTTGCAGCAGTATAAGTAAGATCGGAAGGAATGACATCATCAAAGCTAACATTATAAGCATTTAGATCACTATTACCGGTGTGTGAAATAGTAACTGAATATTGAACTGTATCTGACGCATCTGCAGATGTTGGAGAAGCACTTTTACTAACTTGAAGATCAGGTTCTCTAATAGTTACATTCGGTGCATTATCACTAACTTGTCCTAAGCTCCAACTTAACTCTGCATCGTTATTTCTATTTTGATTTCTTACATTTGCTGCAGTATTTAGTACAACTACGTCGTAAGTTATAGTTATAGTTTCATCCGTTAAGTTATCTGTGTCACTATTTGTTAAGGTTCCAAAATCAAAAGTTATGTCTTCCCCTGAGTTTATTGCCGTTGAGTTACTACATACATCCCCAAATGTACCAATACTTGTTGAAAGTCCTGCTGAAGCTACTATTGATGAACAACTTACGAATGCTAGACCAGTATCTAGAGCATCATTTACAATTGCTGAAGTGAGTGTTCCTTCAGGTATAGTTAGCTCAACTTCATAAGTTATTATTTCTCCAATAGCAACATTGTTACCTGAAGTATGAGCTTGATTTGTTGAGTCAATGGTTTTGTCAACTAAAGGTGTTAAAGTAGTCACTTCTGCAGTATCAAACCTTGGTTCAACCATGTGGTTATCACCATTTTCAACTCCTGCATAGTTAAAAATATCAGCAGTGTTAGTAATAACCTCTTCTGGTTCTACTGATGTGGTTAACTCAAGATCATATGTAATAACTGCTATATTTCCGCCACTAGTTGAAGAGAAAGAGTCAAGAGATCCTTGTGTAGGGCTTGGGTTCGTTAGCACAATTCCATCTTCAAATATAGGATTGACATCTGTACCATCAATAGGAGTGTTCGCCAAAGAGTTTCCAGCTCCATCTGTTATACATAAATTTAACCCAGATCCAGGAATTTGAAATCCAGCTTCAAGTGTGTCTTTGAATTGAACATCAAAAGCACCGTTTACTCCACTTCCTTCATTTTCTAAAACAATAGCAAAGGTTACAATATCACCTGCATCTAAATCAGAAATATCACTATTTATTTCAGTTGTATCTAATGCATTAGAAGAAACTGTACCTGTAAACCTCTGACATCCACCACCTGGAGCTGAAAAACTAACAGGAGAAAAAGGATCAGGATCATAAACTGGGCTTTCTCCATTTGTTGCTACAACTCCTTTTGTTATTTGTATGTCAGGTTGAGTTAGCTCAAATTGAATTATTGAGTCTGCTACTTCAGAACTTAAGTTAGTAGAACCTTCATTACTTCTTATCTGATTAGTTAAAAATAAGCCATCAGCAAAAGGATCATCAGCAGCGTTAATAGTAAATAGAAGATCGATCTGACTACTTTGTGTACTTGGATCATCAAAATCTCCATAATCTATTGTAAGTTGGTTAGCTGAAGTTGTTGTAGATAATGTCGGAACAAGCCCAGGAGAACCTAGGACTCCTACAGTTATGTCGTAGAGTGTGTCTGTTGGTCCAAATTTAACTACACCAGCTGCTGGAGGGGAGGATGTGTAACCTCCGTCTGTCGGACTAGTACTATCGAAAGTCCATGCTGGCCCAATTACTTCATCAGCATCTGGATCATCTACTTGGAAAACAGGTAGTGGGAAAAAATCGTCAAATGATACTTCTTCAAAGTCAGAAGTTGGTAATGTAAATTCTACTCTAAAAGTTATTGAATCTCCAGGAGCTACTTGAACAGGAGGAGTGAAAGATGTATTTCCGTTAATAGCATAAATTGTTTTTGATATTGATCCTCTCTCAATTCCAACAGAAGCACTACTCTCATCGGCTTCCGTAGAGCCTGTAGGGGAAAATGAACTATTATCTAAGACTGATCCCTCAATACTCACATCATTTGTTAACGTATCTCCTTGGTCAACACTTGGATCTCCTGAAGGAAAATCATCAGAAAATGATTCTTGAATAATTGTTCGATATGTAACCGTCCCTGTTGTAGCCCCGTCATTAAAGCTATCACAATCTGGGGTTACAGTCCCTGTTTGTTCAATACATCCTCCAAGTACATTAGCATCTAAAGCTCTAGTTACCAACTCGTCAGAGATATTAAAAATAATTGTGGTAGTTCCATCATTAGGAGCGGGATCAGCTGGAGTATAGTTTGACAAAACTTCGTAATTTGCTAAATCAAAATTGCCACTGCTAGTTGATCCGTGCTCAGTTAAAGATAGAGTAGGTGTAAATGTATCGTCAAATCTTTGTCCATCAGAAATAACGTCTGTGGAGACTATATCAGTAAAACTGAAAAAATCGGAAATTTGGAAGCTATATGTATATTCCAAAACATCTCCTGGAGAATTCCCAGGTGAATTATTATCTTGAAAAACGGAAACTGATTTTTGAATTGCAATAGATTTGTCTGTAAGAGTGTGATCATTACTTGTTATGTCTGAAGATACGGGTGTTGGTAAATCTCTTGTATCTATTGGGTCCCAGGTTCCTTCAGCTGCTGCATCATTTACAGAAGTTGTATCGTTTCCAGTAGTTTCTGAAATTATTAATGAAGAATTGGCATCTTCATAGGGTACAAAGAATGAAAATGTTACAGAAGCATCGTTACTTCCTGTACCTCCAGTAACACTTGTACATGTAATTCTAAGTTCGTTATTTGGTGGATTTTGAGCTCCTGGTGTAGATGGCTCAGTATTTGTGGAACAAGTACCAGGAGAAACACTATCTACTTGTAAATATTCAATATTATCTGGGAGATAATCAATTAGATCAAAATCATCTATAGTTTGTCCATCAGCTATATCAGCCGTTATTGTATACTGTCTTGGGAAATTAGGTCCTGTTGCTGTTTCAGACTCTGGCCCGATGTATGATTTACTAATTGAAAATAGAGTTGGTGTTAGAGATGAGGTGCTAAAAGTCTCAGTAATACTTGGATCGGATGTTGGATTATCTAGGGGATCTTCTCCAAATTGAAATCCTCCTCTAGCTTGAACATCTAAAGCAGTTGATAAATCAGCGTTTTCACTCATAGATACATTAACAGTTACATCCGCTGTAGGTTGTAAATCAGTAAATGATCCAAAAGGTAGTTGAAGAGTGACTAAGGTATCTCCTGCAGTTCCACATATAGATAAAGGTGTATTTGGAGCAGTAACTGCATAGGGATGATCTACGCATCCAGTACCTAACCCATCATCTGGAAATTCTTGGACAATGCTTGTAACAGAAGATCCTAAATATGTGGCACTTACAAAACTAAGTCCATCTGCTTCGTCTCCAGGTCCAAAAGGAAAAATACCATCAGCTCCTGTGTTAGGGAAAATTAAATCTATAAATGGACCGTATCCAGTATCTGCACCACTATTATTAAAGCTAACATTAAAAGAAAAATCTTCTCCTAATAATGATTCAGAAGGTAAAGAAGCAGAAACACTAGGAACAGCTGCAGCTTCTGTTTGACCTGTAAAAAAAATACTTAGTGCTGAGAATGCAATCGAGCTTGACGTTATTATAGCTAATGACACTACAGAATATCTAAGTGCCTTCTTTTTTAAATTCCTAGTGTTGATTTTCAATTCTATACAACAAAAACATCTTGTTAAAATAATATATCGAAATTAACAAGCCATAACAACTCATAGTGAGTATATAAAGTTATTTTCATATGAAGTAATAGAAAATATAAAGATGGCAATAGTGATAAATAGTAAAATTATCAAAATTAGGGTTTTAATATAGTCCTTCAATTCTGCTCTATCGGATTCGCCCTTACTACCAATCTTTTTTCTGCTGTCCATAATGGTGTACAAGTATATAAAGTTAAAATATGTTCATTTGTTTGTTCTTCTATATAAACTTCATCGGGATTTACAATAAATACGTCAGAGACCTTGTATACATATTCCTGATTTTCCCAATAAACTGCAAGATAATCTCCAGTTTTAACTTTATCTAGGTGGTAAAAAGTATTGTTTCCCGTTGTGAATTGATATCTATGAGCTATTAACACCATGTTTCCTCCGTCAATTGGATTCCCAGAAAATTGCCTATGCCAAATACCTTTATTTAAATTATCTATATCACCTCCTAAAATTTTTGAATCTAGAAAAATACTTGGCAGTATCAAACTGTTATCTCTTTTAGTTATTTTGTTGTCATCTTCAACACTTACATTTTTCTGATCTAACTGTAGTAATGCACTGTTTTCTGGTAACTCAATTTTTTTTTGCCGTATATTTGATAATAATAGCTCTATTCTTGGAATCTGAGGAAGAGCAAGAACGGAAATTATGATAATTAGTATAAGTGAGAATAGTATTAGGTTTATTTTATTGAGTGTACTTTTTGACATATTATATTGAACCAAATATCAACATTTATAGAAATAGTTTAGAGAACTATTAGGTAGAAAGTAAGCATTTGTATGAGTATACTAAATTAAATTGAAAAGAGATGTGTGAATAAAATTTAAGATTATCTATATAGATAATTTCCTAGCTAAATCTTTTGTATGCTTAATTAAGTGTCTTGTTATTTCTTCAGTATAAGCTTTAGCGGTATATATCCTTCCACCTTTTTTATAAGGAATCTGTTTATTAGCAGCTATCTGTTTAATACATTTTAAAAATAGGTTTTTAGCTTTTTCAAACTCAATAAGTAATTCATCTCTGGAGCTATTTTGGAATTCTTCAGCACTTTTAATATTAGTTTGAGATAGGGATTTATCTATTAAAGGGAGCTCTTGCTCATTTACAATAGATTCAACAATACTAGAGTAGTATTTTTGATAAAAAATAACATGGCTTATAATCTCTTTAGCATTCCATCCATCCTTATAAACATCTTCGTCGAGTTTTACTTTCTTCACTACTTCTAAAAAATCTTCAGAAGCTTTATGAAAGTTTTGAATCTGATCAGTCATTATTAAATTCTTAGAATTATCTAAAACTATATTAATTTAAACTAAAGCTGTTAATAGCTCAATAATGTTTCATCTAGATCATTAAAAATTTTATTATTCTTGTCCATTAGTAGTATAATTTAATTGAAGTTATATATATATTATTTATTATTTTATATAAATGAAACAGATATCTTTTATTTTTGCTCTAGTCTTACTGTTGACTACTTTTAGTCCTATAGTAAAAGTAAACGCAGCTAGAGAAAACAAATACTTAGTATCTTATAGTACTGTTTATGATCAAGAAGGTAGTGCATTCATAACAATTAATTCAACATATGTAAACTACGGATCTTCAGTTATACCTATTAGAGTTAACTTAAAATTTGGGAATTTATCACAATATAAAATTTCTGAGGTAAAGGTTAATGGAAGAAACTATTGTGAAGAAAGTGTTACCAAAACAGGTTTAGTTAAGTATGCTTGTGGAAAAGACTATTTATATAGACCATACAATATCTTACCACACTCATCTCAAACATTTACACATACTTTTAAGGTTGACTCATCTTTTGTAGAAAAAGATAAGGAATTAAATATGGAGGTGATTTTTAAAGATGGGGTTGAAGGAAACTATGATCCAAGATTCATGAATACAATAAATCTAGAAAATAGACATTTTAGTTATCCTCAAATTAAACTGAATTATGAGGAAAGATTACAGAAACTTGTTAACTCGCTAGTATAATAAAAAAGAGCACCTTATTTAATATTAAGGTGCTCAAGTTCTCTTTCTGCTATTTCTTTAACTTCTTCTAAATCTTTTATGAAAAAATAATTGTAAGAGTAGTCTTTATCGGTTTTTTCTTCATTGATTTTTTCTAATTTCTTTCTTAAGATATCCATCTTCGAATCATCTCCAAGAAGCACAAATGATATTTTTGCACTATTCTTTATGTGCACAAGGTTTTTTAAATACTTATCAATTGTCATAGACAATATTTTTTCAACGAATTGGCCTATATCTAAACTTGTAAAGTCTGTAACAGATAAATAATCACTGCCAATTTGATTGACTTCTTTTTCAATATTAAAAATAAGTTCAACTATATCACTAATTTTAGGTTTACCTGATATGACTACCTTTAATAATGGGTATTCTTTTACATCATCGTTGATATTCAGTGTTATTTTTTCTGTTTTTACTGTAAGACTTTGGTTATATGACATTGTTAACTATGAGTTGTGTAAAGTAATAGTAAGTACAAGTTAGTACTATATTCTTATTAAGATTTCATTTCTGGATAAAAACCAGGGAGTGTATGGGCCGTTGTACCCCGCTATAATGTAATCTCCATATTTTTGAATACCCTTTTCTTCTATCCACAAATTTAATTTCTTGATATTTTTATCAATATTTTTATTGCTAAAAAATCCTGTAAATCTTATTGTTGCAAATTTCCCAAAATTTTTTTGATCAAATTTAATATCCTTATTTAAAGGTTCAGGTAGTGTTTCTATGGTATATCTTGAAGGCATTATAAAGGAAATCTTATATTCTTTTTCTCCTTCAACTAATACAGGTGTTGTCATTTCTATTTTTTCAGAGTGTTGTACACTTACAGGAGTTTTCATCTCGGTTTTCTTCTTGGAAATATTATTACCAAAAATATAATTAGCTAATATTCTAAACCCTTCGTTTGCAGCATCTTTATAATTAGTTTGTGGTAAAACTACAAAAGCAGTTATATAGCTTGGATATGATCTTATTTGAATGTTTCCATCTTCTTCTAATACTTTGTATTCAGGTGTTTTAGTACTCATATGCTTATTATAGTATTGTTTTAGACTTATTGATATCGTAGAATAAAATATGTTTCAAGAAAGTAAAAATAAGATCTTACAACAAGCCATTAGGTCTGAGGTTTTCAAGCTCCCAGTTAAAAGCGCATTTAACCATATAATAATAACTGATGTTGAAGGAGTTGTAATTTATGCAAACTCTGCTGTTGAGAGAATAACTGGATATTCTCATGATGAAATTATCGGGAGCACTCCTAGACTATGGGGACAACAGATGACTCAAGACTTTTACAAAAAACTTTGGCATATAATTAAGATAGATAAAAAAGCTTTTGCAGGTGAAATAACAAATAAAAGAAAAAATGGTGAACTCTACATCGCTAGAGCAATTATTTCTCCGATCTTAGACAACGAAAATAATTTAATTGGATTTATCGGAACAGAAGAGGACATAACTCAGAAAAAGGAAGCTGAAAAGATGAAAACTGAGTTTATCTCAATAACAGCTCATCAGCTTAAAACACCTATGACGTCTGTAAAATGGAGCATAGAGTTGTTAAGAGATCTGTTAAAAGATTCTAGTAGTCAAGTAAAGGAGCAAATAGAGTTTATTGCAAATGCTAATTCTGAATTAATAAGTCTTGTAGATGAATTATTAAATATATCCAGACTGGAAACAGGTAGGTTAGTAGTAGATCCTATTAAGATGAGTATTAAATCTGTACTTGATAGTGTAATAGATAAATTTAGACTTCAAATTGAACAAAAGAGAATTGAACTCAAAATTACTGAAGTCCTTGAAGATGAGGTTTTAATTGATAAGGCAATATTAAAAGAGATAATAGTAAATTTGTTATCAAACGCGATAAAATATTCTCCTGAAGAGACATCAATTATAATCTCTTTTTATTATAACTCTGAAGGTAATATAGAATTTAGAATTAGAGATAGTGGTTACGGAATTCCAAATAACGAACAAGCTTACGTTTTTGATAAACACCATAGATGTCAAAATGTTATAGAAAAACAGATAGAAGGTACAGGATTAGGATTGTACTTTGTTAAAAAAGCAGTAGAGATGTCAGGAGGAGAAATTTGGTTTGAATCAAATGTAGAAAATGGTACAACATTCTGGTTTACTATACCAAAAAACGGAATGGCCCATAAAGATGGAGAAGTTAAATTATCTTAATTATCTTGGGGTAGTAGTTCATCAACAAGCTCTATACCTATACCCCATATCTCACCCTTTGGTTCAGTATTAACTCCACCT
>CAYTGI010000003.1:73551-87659 GCA_964437465.1 uncultured Candidatus Saccharibacteria bacterium
CAAAGGAGAACCACATACTGTAAAACCCAGGTAACTCATTACCTTGTTCATCAATAATACTTATAACCCCATCAGAGTATTCGATGTTTAATAATTCTCCTAATGAGGTAGTGTATTCTAATGTTTTAAGTCTACTTAAATGCTCAACAACAAATCCTATATTTCTATTATCTAGATTTACAACATAAAGAATTTCTTTTGCTTCTATATCAACTATTTCATTGTACGTGTACGGAAAAAGAAACTCTTCATTATTATCTTCGTATCCAGGGTATGGATTAAATGTATAATCTCTTTCAAAACCTGTATTTGTAGATAAAACAGATGCGTTTGGATAATTAGCTTGTAAGTTACTGAATGTTAAAACTTGAACAGGAAAAAGCTCTAAATCTTTTCCAGCTTTTTCACCTACAACTGCTCTACCCTCAATTTGTGACCACAAACTTTCTGTGTCTTCATCATACATAAGTAGATTAGATTCATAGAGAAGTCCACTTACTCCAAAATTTAATATTGATCCATCTACTTCTCTACTATAAGCTATAGCCGTTCCACATAATGGACAAAATGTTACAGATAAAGGTTCCTCTCCAACAGTATCATTTACTATTTCGTGCCATACCATAATATTGTATGGATAAAACCTCTGTTCACCATTTATATCAATAAGTATTCCTAATGTATCATCGCTTATAGATTCATTTGCATTATCTATTGATGTAAATTCCGGATTATTGATTGCAGGTATGGCGTCTTTTATAGCAGTACCTCTTAAAACTTTTTCTAAATCAATTATTGATTTGGTTGTATCAGTAAGTAAATTCATATCTTCAAATATTCTATTCTCATTTACTTCTGGCTCTTCACGATTTAAAACATCATCAGGAATTCCTATCTGAGGTAGATCGTTATTAATTTCCTGGATTTCACTAACTTGCTTTCTGTTTGAGATATTAACAAATATAGCTATTCCAGCTGTTACAAAAAAAATAATTATTATTGCTGAAATAATCTTGCTTGTAAGGTTGTTTGGTTTAAATTCTTCTTTTTCACTTTCCATAATTTAGTATACTTACAAAAAATATAAAGATAAAGATAACATAATGTGATTTGTGCAATTAATATATTTATTTTATAGTTATACATGAATGATACAGATAAAATTGATTTAATATTGGGGAAATTAGTTTCAGGAAGGTATGAACAGATTGAAAAGAACATTAACTCTAGAAATGAAGACTAATGTTAAACCAAGTAATAAGTAAAAATTTCTCTAGTGATTCAACTTTTCTTAGAGTAATTCTTAAAGCTATAGACTCGACGGATATAGGTATTACACTATCTAATCCCTATGAAGAAGATAATCCTTTAGTATACGTTAATAAAGGCTTTACCAAGATAACTGGATATAATGAGGAAGAAGTAATAGGTAGAAATTGTAGGTTTTTGCAAGGAAAAAATCCTAATTCAATCAAAGAGAACATAGAATCAAGGAAGATAATTAGAAAAGCTATAAAAGATCAAAAAAAATGTAAGGTTCTTTTAAAAAATTTTAAAAAGAATGGTAGATCATTTGTAAACGAATTCGTTATCGCGCCAATTTTTGACGATCAAGGGAAACTTGAATATTTTCTAGGTATTCAAAAAGATATAACTAAAGAGTACGATTTGGAAAATGAGGTGAAAAAATTACTAAAAGGAATTAAAGAATAATAATACCCATAATCTTCATTTAATGTTAAAATTCGAAGCGTTATATATCCGCTATGGAAAAGGAAAAGATAAGAAATATTGCAATAATTGCTCATGTTGATCACGGGAAAACAACTCTTGTAGATGCTTTCTTAAAACAATCCAATATCTTTAGGGATAATCAAGAAGAAATGAATATGGAAATGATCTTGGATACTGGAGAGTTAGAAAGAGAAAAAGGTATTACAATCAAAGCTAAAAACATCTCAGTTGAGTACAATGAACATTTTATTAATATAATCGATACTCCAGGTCATGCTGATTTTGGGGGTGAGGTCGAGAGAACTCTGAATATGGCTGATGGTTGCTTACTTATTGTTGATGCGCAAGAAGGGCCAATGCCTCAAACAAGATTTGTTTTGAAAAAGGCTTTAGAGTTAGGGCTTAAACCTATTGTAGTAATAAATAAAATTGATAAACCAGCCTCAAACATTGAGAGAACTTTGAGTAAAGTGCAAGATCTGTTCCTAAATTTAGCAACAGATGAAGATCAATTAGAATTTCCTGTATTTTACGGAATAGGAAGAGATGGAAAGGTTTGGGAAAAGCCTCCAGCAGATATAAACGAAGAGGCAACAATAAAACCACTTCTTGATAAGATTATTGAGTGTGTCCCAGCTCCAACGGGAGATGAAAATGCTCCATTTCAGATGCAAATAACTACACTTGATTATGACTCTCACACTGGTAGATATCTTATTGGAAAAGTTAGAAATGGGAAAGTAAAAGTTGGGGATCAAGTAGTTGTTGCAACTCCTACTGAGGATGGTTATGAGGTTGACTCAAAAGGTTCTGTAAAATCTGTAATGGTGAAGAAAGGTTTAGTATTCACTGATACAAAAGAAGCATCAGTTGGTGAAGTTATAGCTTTAGTAGGTATAGATTCAAAAGCAATTGGTGCTACTGTTTCAAGTAAAGATAAGATTGATCCATTACCTGTAATTAAAATTTCTGATCCTTCAGTTAGAATTAAAATTGAAGCCAATACTTCACCATTTTTAGGAAAAGAAGGAGAATTTGTTACTGCTAAGCAATTACAGTCTAGGCTTGAAAGAGAATCGGAGTTAAATATATCTTTAAACATTGAAAAGAATGATGATGGATCATTTTATGTAGCTGGAAGAGGAGATCTTCAATTAGCAATTCTTCTTGAGGAACTACGAAGAGAAGGGTTTGAGCTACAAGTTAGAAGACCAGAAGTTATTATAAAAGAAATTGATGGTAAAAAGTATGAACCTCTTGAGGAACTATTTATAGAAGTTCCTGAAGAATATTCAGGTACAGTTTTAAATGCTGTGAACTCTAGAAAAGGAGAACTTGTTGAAATGGATACCGAAAACGGGCAAACAACAATGAATTTTAAGATCCTAACATCTAATTTGCTTGGTTTAAGAAATAGTTTACTAACAGATACCAAAGGGAACTTAGTAATGAATAACTATCTATTAGAATATGTTCCTCTAACTAAGAAAGAAGAATTCTTTAGGAGAGGTGTACTAATTTCTTCTGATACTGGAGAAGCTGCTGCTTATGCTTTAAACACAATTCAAGAAAGAGGTGAGCTATTTATAAAACCATCTACAAAAGTTTACGAGGGAATGATTATAGGAATTAATAAATATGAACAAGATTTAGAAGTAAATCCGACAAAAGAAAGACAGAAATCAGGAGTAAGAAGGAATCAAGCAGAAATCACTCAGGTTCAGTTAAAGGGTATAAAAGAGCTTACTTTAGAATTCGCTCTACTCTTTTTAGCAAAGGATGAGATTTTAGAGGTAACACCAAAAAGTCTAAGGCTTAGAAAAGCATTCTTAAAGGCTCATGAAAGAGAATGGGCAAGTAGGGATAATCTTACTGACTACGCTAAGCAACAAATGGGGATTGGTTAAGAGCTTAGAACAATCATACAATCAAGCTTTTGTAATATACTGAAAATATATCATATCTCAGATGTATGTTACTTTTAATTCAACAATATAAATTCTCATTAAACCCCACCAGTTCTTTATAAGACCTACTCCTGTGTCTAAGTTTTGTAAATCTGTCCATTCCCAATCAGTTGGTGCATTAATATCCTCGGTTATATCCCACCACTGTGTATATTGACCTCCTGACCCTAAGTTTGATCCAGTATTACCAGTTGCTTCATATATACTACCTTGTGAAGTTCCATTGAAGTAAGGTGTAATGTATGCCCAAGTTTGTGTAGGATTATTCCATGCCCATTTAAATCGTAGCTCAACTTTTCTGATATTACCTAAGTTAGTATTACAATTATGAGATGATAAAATCATTGATTCTCCCGAATCGTTATCTTGGCCACAAGTATTTACATTTCCATCAATTACATTATTAGAGTCTATATCAAATGTTTCAAAGCTGAAGGAATTGAAATGACAAACTATTTCTTTTTCAGTAGATTGTGTATTCCCTACTCGTGCGGTGGAGGTAGCTATAGATCCATCAGAAGTTTCAGCTCCTACTAAGATACCACCACTTTCAAGTTGTCCTACATAATATTCCGAAAGATCAAGATCATTTGGGTTAATTACTAGAAAGTCAGGAATTATATCTTCTAAGTTTTGAACCAAAATCCCATCAGTAGTTATATTCGTTTCATCCACAATGGGTAATAACTCTCCTTCAACAGTAGGTAAAAAGCCTCTTCTACTAACAGAATACTCTTCAATTGAGTCTTTGATTACATTGATATTGTTTATTATTTGGGCATCAACTCCAGAGTTGATAATCTTAATTGGGTTTAATCTGAAAATAAAAACTGTAAAAAAACCTACAATAAGTGCCACAACTATAAGAACTTCTAATAAAGTGAAGCCTGATATTTTTTTTTTGCTTTCAGCTGAGATAATAAACTCCTCATTCATTTTTATATTTACGATAATCATCCAAACAGTTATCCTGTTAAAAGTTTCTTAAACAAGTTATTAGCCCAATTATAGTGACTAGAAATTGCGGAAGCAAAATAACTTCCCATTGAGGTAGTTCCAGTCCATTTATATTTTTTCTTGGTGAATAGTTCTTTTTCACTATGATCTTCAACTAATTGCATTATTTTTTTATGAGATTTTCTTAGCTTTTTTATAATTTCTTCTAAATCCATATCTTTATAGTCCTGATAAAGTTTTTCGTTAAGTTCTGGAGCTGTTTTAAATGTATATCCAGGCGCAGGAATTTCAACTTTCTCATTATTCATACCTTTCGTATACCAATTAAAAAAAAGTTCATGCCAAGCGTAAAGATGAGCAAGAATATCTTTCATCTTTCTATTATCAAAGATGTATTCATCTAGTTTTTTTTCTTCTTCCAACCTTTTTATATGTTCCTCTAATTTAGAAAACTCTTCTTCCCCAAATTCTAAAAGCTCTTTTTTTGATCTTGCTCTAGACATAGCTGTAGTTTAAAAAATATGCTGTTAGAATAATTCCAACAACAATCCCTAAAATTCTTCTAAACAAATTTACACCATCTTTTACTTCTAAATAGGCCCAGATAAATAAAAAGATATAGGCTAAAAGTTCTAACCCACCAATGTATTCAGGGAATAAATTACTTCTAGAAGTAATTAGAAGTAAAATAGAAGTAATAATTGGAAAGTTAGGAAATTGACCAATGATAATTTTCCCTTCTTTAGTTTTAAAAATGTTCATATACAGAATTATAATACATAGATTTTCTTAGTGATATAATCTATCTCACTAAAATGACAGAGAGAATAGAAGAACAACCAGTTCCAGAAGTATTTATAGAAGGTAGAAAAGCTCTATCTGCATTTTTAAGGGATGTAGAAAGTATTTACATTATTTCTTCAAAAGATCAGAGATTATTTTTAGATGCATTAAGTGATATTGACCAGGAAGATTTTTCTCACACACTTGATTATCTCTGGAGAAAATTTACCATTTTAATTGAAGAAGAAGATATTAAAACTGTTTGTGAATATCCTCATGATTTATACCTTTCAAATGATCTTATTGTTAGAACTTTTTACTGTGAGACGATAAGTCCTAATGATTTTGCTATAAATATGTCTTTAGATTTTAATATTAATCCTCATGAATTGGAGGTAGGTTTGGGTAACATGCTCTTGAAAGCCAATATTCAAATTAGAGTTCCAAGAACTATAGGTATGCTTCCTTCTATTTCCATTGAGACAAACTTAGTTAATATAAAGAATGGGCTGGAAAGCCCTTTAGATATGAGAGAACTTTTTGATGAATTACATATATACGATTTATCTTCTGATTTAAAAAAGAAGGGAGATAACATATATAGAAAAGTAAGAAGCATTTTGACACCTAAAGACATGATTATTCTTCTAATACCAAAAACTTTTAATGAATATGATTTAAGAAGGGCCTCTCAACTTTTTGTTAGTTCTAATTCAATATTTGAGATTATTTATGGAGACCCTATATCATTTGAACAAAGAGAGTTTGTAAGAAAATTACGCTTAGAAGGTATAAGTAAAGCTATAGTTGCAAGAAGAAACTTTAGACAACCATATGTAGAAAAAGAGCTACCTTATATGTACTTTGTGTCAAACACGAAAAAAGTTTTATACGAAGATTAAATATCTTCAATCCCTAGAATTCTAAAATCAAACTCAGGCATTGATGCTAATCTAATTACTGCTTGATGTATAAATTCGATATCGCTAGTGTACCTGCCGAGATATAAAACTTCTACTCTATCTCCATCTGGTGTTCTAAAGCCTATTGTTGCAATATTTGCTTCTATGAAGTCATCATGCTCAACTATTAAATCAGCAGCACCACATGATGGCCTTGCTCCCCAACACTCATTTAGTCCATACTCTTTTGCTGTTTTTAATAAAGTTTTTATATCTAAAGAATATCCACACTCTGCTACTATATTTTTTATGACTTTATCGTTCGGATCATCAGCTGCATTTACTAATCGCGTTTCATTTATAAGATTAGCTTTTCTCTTTGCTTTAATTTCATTAAAATCTAACTCAAGTACTGAGCCGTCTCTAGACTTGACTAATATACCCATAGCTGGTGTTACCTCAATTTGAAATTCAGGGTTTGAAGGCAGATCAAGTCCTAATGAGTCAATTTCAATATCTGTTAAAGGCTCACTTTTCACATTATCATTTGGAAAATGATAACTAGAACTAACCTCTCTCATTCTAGAATCTATCTCTGCTTGAAGATAATGCTGGTCTTGTTCGTCTATTTCCTCAAATCTCATAGGTAAATATATATGAAATTATTTAGTATTTCTATCCCTCATCTGAATCACAAACAACCTCTATTCCAATACCTTCATGATCATAGAGATCTGCGATTCTTTTTTCGAGGTATTCTATGCTAATAGTCATCTCAAAAACATCATTTATATTTACTTCTGCGCCTACAGCTCCGTCAATATGCTCACTCATTAAACCTAGAATCTCATCCTTTGGTAATCTACGTAAATGTTCAATTTTTTTATATTCATTATCGTCCCAGGTCGGTGTGTCTTAATCATAATTTCATCATCCTCTTCATCAACAAGAACATTAATTCCACTAGCTAAATTATTTTCTAAATCCAGGTCAACAACAATGTTGTAGTTTGGTCTTAAAGGATCAGAACTGATATTAATCAAATCGCCTACTCTTAATTTATATTGTGCCATTTAACTTTCCTTTAAAAATTTAAATGTATCTCGGAATTGAATATGAACTGGATCCTCTGGATCATGATAAAGTGACTGGACACTTTTTATACATTAATCTTTTTATTTCTATGTTACTCATATCTTTCTAAATTACTGAATTAATATGACATCCTTTACCTTCTAAATAATGTCTATAACGAAAGGGATTTATATTTCCTTACAATACTTGACCTTTGTTAAAGTTTCTTTGACGGGTAGTTCTATTTTTTATGATCTAAACATGGTAGTTCCTCCATTGTATTTCTACTCTACCTAATATAATTCCCCTTAATAATCTCGCTTTATCTAAGTTTGATTTAGGAAGTCTTTCTATAGAAGGGTAAGTTAAATTAAAAACATGATCAAATAAATCTGATAAGCTAAATCTATTTCTAATATTAACTGGTTTTTCGATACCATCTATATTAAAAATTAATAAGTCATATAGCTTATCCATATCATCAGGTATTGGATTCATTTTAAGAATTCTTACTAATTCTATTCCCGCAGGACAGATTGTTGGTGAGTTATAAAATACTTTATAACCACTTTCAGATTCCAATGTTTTCAATAATCGTCTTCTTGCCTGTAAAACGCTGTTTGAATGATTAAAATAAATTCCATGGAAGGCTATATCTGCATTTGCAATATTTCCTCCAAAATAGGTATAGATTCTATTTAAATAACTCAGTTCTGGAGGTAAATTTTTAGTATAAAATTCAACCCAATCTGTGTATTTCCCATTCTGTCCCAGATAATCTCTTAAACTTATAATATAGTGCCTAAACTGCACATCACTTAATCCTAAAACGTCTCTAATTTCTTCTGGAGATATTCCTTTATTTAACACTGAGTATAGCGATCTTTGTAGATCATCAGCTCTAGCTAATTTCTTTTTAAACTTACTAAGACTTAAGTCCTTACTTATCCACTCTTCTAGGTAGGTATAAGCTTCTCTTAATTTACTTAAATGACTTTTTTCAGTCGGTGTTAGATAACCCTTGATTAAACCTTTTTCTTTAATGACAGTATATATCTGTCCTTCATCTTGAGGAAATTCTCTATTAATAAACCCTCGTAAAATCTCTTCTACATAAGCAGTAGTATAACCAAGAACTTCACCTACCTCTGAAACAGTAGATCCATTAGCTAATTTAGAAAGAAAAAGTCTTTCAAGTTCGTTTGCAGTTACTTCGTAGCTAATTTGTAAATCAAGAGACATAAAAACATTTTAAACTTGGGATTATAGCATCTATATATATAAAATAAATAATATATATATGTAGCAAAAGCTTTTGATGCAATTTATCTTATGTTATTATTTCCCACTAGTTATTAACGACAAATGGGGGAAGTTCTTAATCAAGGTAATAAAACACATAATTCAACAGACAGAATTGATAAAACTGATAATAACTATGAAATATGTGGTAATTGTCCGTTAAATTCTTCGAATGGTAAATTGAGAGGGGAATTGAGCTGTCCTTTCGAAGGTTCTTCATATCTGACTGCTGGTAAAATATACGATGGTGGCCCATATATTGATTGTTTATATTACACATGTAGAGATGAGGGAGCTGAAGCAGCAGTTCGTGCTCTTAGGAAAGCGATTGATGAAGGTAAAGGCATTATCGAAATAGAAGTTGATGGTGAAAATGTAAAAGTTGTGAGATTTTCTACTAGGCACAAGCCATGGAACAAAATTAGAAGATGGGTTGAAATTGATGATGATCATAGAGTTTTCATTGAAGATCCAAAGCAACCAGGTATTCTAATTGGCTCAACAAGGGTCTCAAGGTTAATAAAAGGATTATTTAAAAAAATTAAGTATAAAGTATTGGTAGAAATGTAAATGCTGAATATAAGTCTTTGGATATTAATAGAATAAGCCTAAAGACACAGTTGTTGGATCCATTTCAGCAGCAACTGGTATCAAAGTGCAGGCGTTTTAAAGACGTTTGTTTCTTGTTTTTCATAAGTATTTTTATAATAATATACAATGAACTTTATATTTACTTTGCTTATTCTAACTTCCATTTTTGTAATTGCACTCTTCTCTTTCTATAATTCTTACAAGACAATTCAAAAAAATCTAATTGGTAGAACAAAAAAGATTTTTAGTTTTTTTCTCTATTTATCAATAGCAACATTTTTCTCAATTTTTTTAATTGACTTTAGTTTCAGCGATCAGAATCTCTCAATAGCATTTACATTAAGTCTTTTGCCTAGTATTGCTTTAGTTCTATACTATAATCTCACAAAAACAAAAATGGGGATTTTTGCAAAGGTATATTTGCTTATTATGAGCCCGGTACTAGCTATACTAGCTTTTGGAGTTCCTTTAGTTATGATTGGGATAGTATTGGCAGGTATAGCAAGCTTAATAACTGCATTTATTTAGGATATTATGTTTTCCATCAAAACTCTCTATGTTATCTTTAATAAGAGACCCGTTTTTGACTTTAGCTTTCTCTTAAATTTCTAAACACGTCTGATTGTTCAGATTTATCAAATCCAAGAAATGCTACATACCTTGTTGTTCCATCTTCCATTCCTCTCATCTCAATTAAAACCCTTTCTCCATCTCCCCCAGAAGTTGGTCTTAATTCAAATATTTTCCTATGAGGGATCTCTTTTATCTTTCTAATGATAAACCCACCTGTTTGATTATTATAAGCCAAAATTAATTTTTTGTGTGCATCGGATAAATCAAGAGCCTTAGCAATAATCGGATTATATCTGCTAGATTGCCTTACTGCTTCTTCCTCTTTTACTTTTTCTTCCTTTCTTTTTCTAAATGTTTTACGACTAGGTCTAGATGTATTAACCTTAGTTCTGGTTGGCGCTATTCCTATGCTTTTTTCTCTTTCTTTTTTTTCTTCTTCTTCCTTCCTTTTTTGAACAAGTTGATCTACTATGGTCTCTATAAAAATTCTTTTAGAAGTTGATCTAATATTATTATATTGAATTCCCTGTGGAAGTGTTTGGGGAACTGCACTAACTGATCCATCATCATTAATAATTATATTAACTCGTAAAAGCGCTTCAGGCTCGTCTGTTTCCTCGTATATGTAATGCGGAAACTTATTGAGATCTCCGTTCGGCTCTCTATTTCTTCTTAGAAATAAATCTAAGTAATAAACTCCCCCCGTATCTCCTGCATGTATTTCATATCTATTTAATCCAGTAACGAAGTCAAACCCTTGTTCAGTTCCTGATGATGTGTAAGTCTGGAATCCATATTTATTTAAGGCTTCGATATCAATCTTATAATCTATATTTCCATGTTCTCCAAATCTATCTTGAATTAATTTTTCTTCAAAATAGTAAGCTCCAGTAATTTCTTGGATAGCAGCAGCCCAATTTCCAGCAACAATTTCAATTATCTCCTGAAAATCAGGATAATCCTGACTATAAGAAAATACTTCTTCAATATAAGTAGCTAGATCGAACGAAGGATTATTTAATGCTGAATTTCTTAATCCCATTGCAAAGTAATAATCAAATTCGGGTATAGATTGCCTTAAATTCATATAATCAGCAAACCCTTTCAAAAAATCTTCACTACTTTCTGGCACTAGGTTAGATGCAAGTGTTGTCAGTGTTGCTGAAAGTCCAGTAATAAAATCCTTATCGACTCTAGCACCTTTAACGGGCGATTCCATTATCGGTACACCAGTATTTACATCTCCAATTAGCTGTTGAATAAAGTAGGCTGTAACTTGAACACCGTCAAGGGGTACATTTATATTTGATCGCCTTGCAATAGTCCCTATAATCGACGTTTCCAATAAACTATATCCGAATGCGTATATTTCAGGATCAATTTGATATACATCTTGATCTTGTAATTGTCGTAAATGATTCCTCAGAACCTTTCCCATAGCTACAAAAGCATCATGCATCAGAGGTTTATCTTGCATCTTTTTCTTAACTTCATCAGGAATATCGTCAAACCCACCTTCAACATTAAAAAGTGGAAAACCTATAGGAGGAGGTAAACATCTTGTAGCTTCAATATAAGGTAGTAAAAAGAATTCATCATCTAGATCTCCTTTACCCTGAGTAAGGAAATGAAATTGTTTCTGTAAATTTCGTGCGTTTTCTAGCATATTATTTACAGCCTTGCTTCTTATCGTTTCAGCTTCTGAGAGAAATCTCCAAAATCTTGTTGCATCCATAGGAATGCCAGAAACCTCAACATCATACTCTCCTCTCAATGCTTCTATTCTTTCTATAACGAGATCGACTGCCCTATTATAAATTTCAACTTGTCTATCTAGATTTGCAATTTTCTTATTAGCCTCTTTTCTAGCCTTTTTGTTTGGATGATTTTCAATTTCACGTCTCTGGTTTAGAGGAATCATACTGACATTTCCTTCTTGATCTGGCTTTATTTTAAAACTAGCAAGTGCTACTAGTGCATCACCAGTACTTGTTGATTGGCTTAGCAGTTCCTCATACCTTGATAAATCATCCCTACTTCCTCCAAAATCAGGTCTTAATAAATTGTTGGGATCGAAAAAATCGTCACCTCCTTGCATATTTATGTCGTCAAAAATAAACGACACATTATACCACTTTAATGTATCTTTAGAAAGGAGCGTAATTGTGAGAGTTTAGGTGAGGTTTATTTTTTTTATAATTTTTAAATTATATTTGTGCGGGTTCAAGTTTGTAACTTGAAACTTTAATTCTCTACTAATATGAACTTAGTAGAAAAATTATGGAGCAGGTTACAAACCTGCTCCAGCAATGGAAGCAACATTTTTCTCAATTTTTTTAATTGACTTTAGTTTCAGCGATCAGAATCTCTCAATAGCATTTACATTAAGTCTTTTGCCTAGTATTGCTTTAGTTCTATACTATAATCTCACAAAAACAAAAATGGGGATTTTTGCAAAGGTATATTTGCTTATTATGAGCCCGGTACTAGCTATACTAGCTTTTGGAGTTCCTTTAGTTATGATTGGGATAGTATTGGCAGGTATAGCAAGCCTAATAACTGCATTTATCTAATTCAACATTCCTTATCTTAAGTTTATGTAGATATTTTCTAAAACTTGATTAATATTATTAAATACTTCATCGTTACTAAATCTTAGGACTTTAACACCAAGATACTCTAAACTAATAGTTTTTACTAAATCGTTTTCTTTTGCTTCAGATGTAGTGTGGTATCTTCCATCAATCTCAATTCCTAATCTAGCTTTAATACAATAAAAATCTAGAATATAGTTTTCAATACTGTATTGTCTTTGAAATTTAAAACCAGCTAGCTGTCTTTTCCTTAAATACTGCCACAGTTTCCTTTCAGCTTTAGTTGGGTTATTTCGATTTTGTCTTCGGTAGTATTTTAGTGATGGTTTTTGGTAGATTTTTGTCATAGATCCCCTCCTAACCTCCCTTTAAAAATAAGGGGAGGAAATTTTATGTTGAGTTTATGAATTATAGAAAGAGACTAGTTATTTAACATTGTGTTGGGATACAAATTCCACCCATCTTCCTCTATTTAATCCCCTCCTCCCAACTAAGCTGAAGCTTCGTTGGACACCTCCCCTTTGATCAAAGGGGAGGCTGGGAGGGGATCATATTAAACCAAGGTTTTGTCGAGGCTTGAGGGTGTCATTTAACTATCATATTCTTCTTAAAATTCTCAGCTTGTTCAAAGATTTCTTTGTATACCTCATCTCTATCTACCGGAAGATAATCATTTTCAGCCAGACAAACTATTAGATCAGCTTTCAATTCAGCTTTTATATCGGCTCTCTTATTCCAGTCAGTATATTTTACTTTATCATCTACAATATTTTTTACTTGTTCAGCTAAAGAAATCAACCTATCTTCAGGGTATTCAAATTGATATTTATGAGCTAAGGATTTAAGAATATCGTAAAAAGATTTAACTTCAAGATCTATTCCCATTTGTTTATGTGATTCGCTTTCTTTTTTAAGGTTTTTATATAGGTCGATTAATTTTACTGTTACTTCATCTGAAAATTCTTCTAAAACTGTGCTATTTAATGTTTCTTTTTCTTTTCTTTCGTTATATAAATCTACAATTCTTTTAAATTTTTCAGAAAAGTCTACAGCAACCATTTGATTTATAAGCTTATATTGACCGATTGCTTGTTTGAGTAACTTTTGAAGGAGCTTAATTTTAGTATTTGGAAGTTTTATTTTCTCAATTTTTGCAAGATAATCATCGTCAAAAATATCTATCTCTTTTTGATCTTTTTCTCCTAGTTTAAATATCTCTTCAATTCCTTACTTCCTAATGCGTTAACGATCATTTCACGCACTTTCTCATTCATTTGCTAGATGTCTGGTGCTTCCCCCTTGGTCAACTTATATAAAATTGATCTAACAGCTAAGAAAAAGTGTATCTGATTACGTTCTATACTTGATATCTTGTCACTAGCTACGCAAATATCATAAGCTGCTTTTAGCCTTTTAACTAACATCATAAATCTTTTCTCAAGATTCTCAGTAGTTTGTACAAATTCTGTAGCTAAATTGAGTGTATGAAGTTGTTCAACTGCTGAGCCTTTAAAGTACTTACTACTATCAAACTGCAAGAATATTTTATTAAGTAAATCTAAGTGATCTTTTACAATAATTACAGAACTTTCTATATCTTCAAAATTTTGTGAATCTACTTTATTGTAGTG
>CAYTGI010000004.1:0-40953 GCA_964437465.1 uncultured Candidatus Saccharibacteria bacterium
AGTATACACACCTAAGAAACAGAAAGAGCTTTTTGGCGATGCTCCAAAGACAGATGATGGTAAGGAATATTTACTTAGGTCAGGAAAATTTGGATACTTCTGGGCACATCCGGATTATCCAAAAGCAAAAGATATTAAAAAGATTCCGAAGAAGAAAGAAGAGTAAATAAAATACGAAATTCTAAATCTAAAATTCTAAAATTATTGATTTTATTTCTTTTCTATATAATCTAGAAATTTTTGTTGAATAGAATCTGGAGAAATTTGGTTAATAATCTCCCACGCTCTTGAGTATTCAGGATTAAATTTATTTTTTCTACTAATTTCTTTATCTAACTCAATTCTTTCTTCTAAATTCATTTCTCTCAAAACAATACTGTAGATTGCTAACACAAAGATATGGACTTTTGTCCCATGCTCCTCTGAAGAAAAGTTTTTTTCAATGTAGGGGAAATTCTCTTTTATAAGATTCTGATCAACAATCTCATGAATAAGTTCGTGAATTAATACATCTCTAATTCTTTCAAAATCTACATCATTTCTCTTGGGTCGATAAAGAGATATTGTCATAGGTGAGGAAAAGGGTCTAGCTCTTCCAACTATGTAGCAATCAATACTATCTTCTTTCCATTCCAAATTGCATGTTTTTGAAATAGCTTCCATTGCATCATCATTGTATTTTTCCCAGAAGTCTTTAATATCAGTTATCTTTGATTCTACATCTTCGTTGGAGGGATAATACTCTTTATCAACTCCAGCAGAGTAGTAAAGATATTCCTTATGCAGGTTATTATAAATTGATGAAAATTTTATTCTTAATTTTGGGATTATCATATTAACTTAAAACTTATTACTTAAAACTTACAACTATTTATACTGAAATAATTTGAACACTAATACGTTATACTAATACAGGCTTTACTAGTATGGCAAATAAAAAAGACGAATCCCAAAATATTACTCTAAAAGAATTTTTAAGTATCCAAAAATGGTTATTTAAAATTTTTCTTAAAGAGGCACCCGTTCTGACTGTTGTAAGAACAGTTATGGTTTCGATCAAAGAGCTACAAGGGTTAGTTTCAGCCTTTATTCTAGGATACATCATTGACCAAATAATAAAACTAGCTGGTGAGACCGGGGATATTAACCAAGTTTTATTTCCGTTAGGAGTATTATTTGCATCAAGAGTCTTCTTCTCATTAATAAACGAGATTGAGAACTATTCAAGAAATTTAATAAATAATAAAAGTCATTTCTTTTTAGAATCAGTAGTTTATACAAAGATAGCAGAACTTGGAATTGAGACTGTTGAAGATCCTGAAGTTGCAAATAAAGTCCAGAGAACATCAAACAATATTCATAACCTTCCATATTTTTTAGATTCGTCTATTCAGCTTATTGGTAGATTGACATCAGCAATAATTGCTGGAATAACTCTTGCTACATTTTTTATAGAACTTATTCCAATTCTAATAGTTCTTGCAATTCCAAGAATAATGATTGAAACAAAATACCTAGGTAAAACATGGAAGTTGGAGTTCGATACTACCGAAGAAAATAGAAAAGCGTGGTGGAACTCAAGTATTTTAAGGCAAACCGAAACATTAGCAGAAGTTACTACAACTGGAACTTACTCATATTTTGATGATCGGTTTAAAGGATTTGTAAATGCGTATTTAAAGAAATTAAAGAAGATATATGACAGTTGGTATTCAATTGGGTTCTTCCTTTCTCTATTTTCAACTTTTGTAATATTTGGAGGTTATTTTATCTTGCTTCAAAGATTTATTGCAGGGGTTATAACTGTAGGAGCATTTACATTTCAAATAAGGGCAATCGATATATTTTTTAATGACTTCTTTTGGGGACTATTTGAAATATTTAATTTAAGACAAAGAGCAATTAAATTTAAGGATGCAAAGGCTCTTTTTGATTTAGAACCTGTTTATAAAGATGGTGAAATTATTTTAGAGAAAAAAGATACACCACCAGTAATAAAATTTCAAAATGTATCATTCTCGTATCCAAGAACTGATAGAAAAGTTTTAAACAATTTTGACCTTGAAATTAAACCAGGAGAAAAGGTTGCTATAGTTGGTAAAAATGGGGCAGGGAAGACTACAACTGTAAAACTGCTTTCTAGATTCTACAGAGCGACTGAAGGACAGATTTTAATTGATGGTAAGAATATTAATGAATTAAATTCAGAGAGTTGGTACAAAAACTTATCAATCGTTTCTCAGGAATATAATCGATATGGTCACTTAACTGTAAAAGATAATGTTTTTGTTGGAGATATAACTAAAGATCCTAATCAAACAATCTTGGAGGATTCAGTAGTTAGTGCTGATGCTCATGAATTTATAATGGACTATAAAGAAAAATATGATCAGATTTTAAGTGAAAAGTTCGAAGGAGGGATACGACCTTCAACTGGTCAATGGCAAAAAATTGCTTTATCAAGATTTTTTTATCGAAACACCCCTGTAGTAATTTTCGATGAACCTACAGCCGCAATTGACGCAGAATCAGAATTTAAAATTTTCAATAGAATTTATGAGTTCTTTGAAAATAAAACTGTGATTATTATCTCACATAGATTTTCAACGGTTCGAAATGCTGATAGGATACTAGTTCTTGATGAAGGGCAGATAGTAGAAGATGGTTCACATGAAGAATTAATGAATCTAATTGGAAAATACGCTCATGCTTTTAATTTACAGGCTAAGGGTTACGAATAGATAAAATTCTAAATTCTAATAATTTAAATTCTAAATAGGAATCCGTTAATCATTGTTAATTCATGCATGCTAATGATATAATCTTCACTATAAACCAGCACGGGAAAATTTTTCCTTGTCGTGAAAACGATAATTTCCCGGAAGTAATTTAAATATAAAAGGAAATAATTATGGCAGATAATAAAGAAGCTGCGAAGACAGCACAAAAAACTTCAGCACCAAAGAAATCTACGGTGGCAATCCCTTCAGTTTCAGATCTATTTAAAGCAGGAGCTCAATTTGGTCATGAGACAAGAAGATGGAATCCTAAAATGGAAAAATTCATCTACGATGTAAAGGGAGATATTCATATCATTGATGTAACAAAAACTAAAGAGCAACTTGAAAAAGCAGTTCAGTTCTTAACAGAGGCTGCTTCAAAAGGAGATGTGATTTTTGTAGGAACTAAAAAACAGGCATCAAACATTATAAAAGATAATGCAGTAAACTCAGGAGCTCATTTTGTAAACCAAAGATGGGCAGGAGGAACTTTAACTAACTTCAAAAAAGTTAAAGAAAGTTTTGCAAGATTAAGAGAATTAGAAACAATGTTCGAAAAAGGAGTTGAGGGAAGAACTAAGTATGAAATCTCTTTAATGAAAAAAGAGTGGGGCAAACTAAGTAGACTTTACTCAGGAGTAAAAACTTTGGATCAAATGCCAAAGGCTCTTGTAATAGTTGATGTTAAATACGAAAAGAATGCGGTAGCCGAGGCTAAAACACTTGGAATTCCTATCGTTGGAATAGTTGATTCAAACGCTGATCCTGATGATATTAATTATCCAATTCCTGCAAATGATGATGCAATTTCTTCAATTACAATGGTTGTAAAGACACTTGCAGCTGCAGTAAGAGAGGGTAATAGTGGGAAAGGTGTAAGACACCATCTAAAAGACTATTCAAAAGCAGAGATTCAGATTATTAAGAAAGTAGAAGAATTCGATACAGATGTTAAGAAAGTTGATTTTGATATGCCTACGGGAGGTAGAACAATTAGACCAAAGGCAGGAAAAATCATTAAAAAAGGAACTAAGTCATCTAAGCCAACTGGAAAAGGTATCTTAGAGAAAGTTCAAGAAGAAAAAGAAAAGAAGAAAAGTACTGATAAAAAGACAACTAAGAAATCTACTTCTAAAAAAACAGATAAGAAATAGTTTAAGTAACTCAAAAGGAGTGTATAATAACTATGAATTTATATAATTATTAGTTTGAATAATACTATGGCCTCAATGGAAGAAATAAAAAGTCTAAGAAATGAGACTGGAGCTGGAATCAATGCAGTTCGAGAAGCTTTAGAAGTTTCTAAAGGAGACATTGAAGAAGCTAAGAAATTTTTAAGACAAAAAGGAGTAGCTAAGGCAGATAAAAGAAAAGATAAGACTGCAGCTAACGGAATATTAGGAGTTTATATACACTCAAATAATAGAGTAGTAACTGTTGTTGAAGTTGGTTGCGAAACTGATTTCGCTGCTAAAAGTCCTGATATGACTAAATTCGCTAATGATCTTGCTCTTCAAGTTGCTGCTGCAAATCCAGAGTTTCTTAATGTTGAGGGTGTGAGTGAGAAGAAATTAACTGAACTAAAAGATACTTTTGAGAAAGAGCTAGAAGGAAAGCCTGACAACATAAAAGAGAATATAATGAATGGTAAAATGGAGAAATATTATGCAGAATCTGTTTTAATGAAACAGAAGCTTTTTGTAGATGAGGATAGAACTGTGGAAGATTATCTTAACGAGATGGTAACAAAGATTGGAGAAAAGATTGAAGTGAGATCATTTAGTAAATTTGAAGTAGCACAAGACGTTCAATACTGTGCAGCTAATAAATAATATGCTTTTAGACAATAACCAATTACAAAAAGAACTCGATAAAGCTCTTGAATCTTTTAAAAAAGAGCTGTCATCTATTCGTACTGGTAAAGCAAATCCTGCTGATTTGGAGGATCTTCAAATTGAAGTTTATGGTGGTATGAACCCACTTAACTCTGTTGGACAAGTTATTGCTGAAGATGCTATGACATTAAAGGTTAATGTTTGGGATAAAGGTGTTTTACCTGTAGTTGAAAAAGCATTAAGAGAAGCTGGGCTTGGAGGAAGTGTTGCTGTTGATAAGGACAGCATCAGACTAAAATTCAGTCCAATGACTGAGGAAGATCGACAAAAAAGAGTGAAAGAGCTTAAAGATATCGCTGAAGATTTTAGAGTTAGGGTAAGGCAGATAAGACAAAAGTTTATGAAAACTCTTGACTCAATAAAAGGTGAGTCTGAAGATGAACTTGAAAGAAATAAAAAAGCTTTCTAAGATGATATCGATAAAATGATCGATAAGATTGATGATTTATCAGAAAAGAAAGAACAAGATTTACTAAAAATATAAAAAATATCCATGACTTTTTTAATAAGTGTTTTCTTATTTATTCTAATTTTAGGTGTTCTAGTTTTTATTCACGAACTAGGTCATTTTCTTGCTGCGAAAATATCTAAAATTCCAGTTAAGGAATTTGCAATTGGTTTTGGTCCAATTCTTTTCTCAAAGAAAATTAGAGAAACTCAGTATAGGATTAGAGCTCTACCTCTTGGTGGATTTGTTAGTCTAGAAGGGGAGCACGATGCAGATGAAAATCCTATGGGATTTAGGAATAGAAGTTTTCCTATAAAATTCTTTGTTTTGATTGCTGGAATTGTGATGAATTTTATTGGAGCTATAATTCTTTTAGCCATATTCCTAGGTACAAATAACAATGTATTTATTGTTCCAAAACTTACAAATTTTGAATTCTCAAATGTTGAAAATCAGTATGAATTCTTTCCTATCCAGGTATTCAATTTAGAAGAAGATAGAGGTTGGGATAACTTGAATGAAGATGAGATTATAGTTGAAATAGATGGGGTAAAGATTGATTCTATAGGCACATTCCAAAATCTTGTTGATCAAAATCGTGGTAGTACAATTAATGTCACAACTTTAAATATTGAAACTTTAGATTTAACTGAGAAAGAAATTGGGATTGGAGGGTTTGTTGAAGATAATATTCTACCTATTGAGGTCATCAATGTTAGTGAGACAAGTAGGTCAAATGGAATTCTTTTTGAAGGTGAGCGAATAATTGGAATTAATGACAATTTTTTTAACGATAGTGGAGATTTCTTAGACACTTTAAATGAAGTTGCAGGAACAACAGCTATTTTTTCATTTATCGATGAGTCAAATACAATTACAGAAAGAGAGATCGAGGTAGGTGAGCCTGATGAAAATGGTTCAATTCTTGAGGTAGTATTTATTTATGATGAAGGTTTAGAATATGCTCCATTAAGCGTTTCAGATAGAGAAACCTTTTTTATTAAATACAATAGTAATATTTTCGCTCCAATCAGCATAACTTATGATGTATCTATATATCAATTAAAGGCGATTGGAAGTTTATTAGCCGAATCTTTTGAAACTGGAGATTTTGAGGAAGTTTCTCAATCCGTTGGCGGTCCAATTGCTGTTGGAAATGTTGTTGGTGAAGTCGTTAGATTTGAACTATTCGAGACATTAATTCCGTTAACAGCATTTATTAGTCTTTCATTAGCAATATTTAACGTACTTCCTATTCCTGCATTAGATGGAGGGCAGATTGCTTTGGCTGCAATTGAAGCAATTAGAAGAAAGAATATTCCTGATGAGATAGTTAATAAAATAAATTTTGCTGGCTTTGCATTCTTAATCTTCTTATCAATACTTATTTTTGCAAAAGATATTATTCAGTTTGAAGTTATATCTGGAATTCTAGATCAGGTAAGAAATGTTTTGGGAAGATAGATAAAATATGTTAAAATCATCAAGTCATTATTTAAGATAAATAAAAGTTTATGTCAGTAATAGTAAACGATAAAATGCCAATTGATCATGCACTTAGGCTGCTATGGAGAGAAGCTACTCGAGAAGGTATTATTAAAAAACTTCAAGAGAACAGATACTTTGTTCCAAAAACACACAAGAAGCATCAATCTAAAAAGGTTTTTGCAAAAATGAAGAAGAGAAAAAGAGCAGTGGCAAGAAGAAACGCAACAAAAGGATAATAAAATAATCAAAATTTAAATAGTCAGTTTTAATAACTGACTATTTTTTTTATCTGATAAAATGGAAATTATGTCATCAGTTTTATATAGAAAATATAGACCAACATCTTTTTCTGAATTAAAAGGTCAGGAAACTATAAAAGATATTCTTACATATTCAATAGTAAACGATTCATTTTCACATGGATATTTGTTTTCAGGGCCAAGAGGTACAGGAAAAACAACAACTGCAAGACTATTTGCTAGAGCAGTTAATGATTCAGAATTCTCAAAAAATCAGGACTTGTCCAACTATCTTGAGGATAGCGTAGATATTATTGAGATGGATGCAGCCTCAAATAGAGGAATTGATGAGATTAGAGAATTAAGAGACAGTATCCAATTTATGCCTGCTGAGCTTAAGTATAAGGTGTATATTATTGATGAAGCCCATATGCTTACTAAAGAGGCATTCAACGCTCTTTTAAAGACTCTAGAGGAGCCTCCAAGCCATGTTATTTTCATCATGGCAACAACTGAACCTCATAAAGTCCCAGTTACAATTCTTTCAAGAGTAACTAGACTTGATTTTAAACTTGCTGATGAAAGCCAACTTATAGATAAGATTACAAATATCGCTAAAGCAGAAAAGTTAAAAATACACGAAGAGGCCTTAAGACAGATTTATAAACTATCTGGAGGTAGTTTTAGAGACGCAGAAACAATTCTTTCAAAGTTACTTCATTCTAATGAAAATAATATTAACTTGGAGACTGTCAATAATGTATTTGGTCTTTTACCTATAGAGGAATACGAAAAGTTGCTTGGTTTATTAAAAGAAGAGAATTATAGCCAGATAAAAGAAATTATTTCAAAGGTTGAAGATTCAAATGTAGGATACATGATTGAAGGATTGCTTGAATATATTGTAGAATCAGGCTCTCATAAAGAATATATTCCTGTTTTATTGGATATATTGAAAAACATAAAGAATTTTAGAGATAAGAAGGTGTATATATTAGCTAAGTTGTATGAAAATAGCTTAAAAGTACCTGTTTCTAATTTAGGTCAAAAAGTTGTTAACATAGTAGATGAAAAAAAAGATTCAGAAGTCCCTAAAGTAAAAGAGATAAATAGCGAAATAAATGATATTGATGAAAAAGTTTGTGAAAGTGTGTCTAAAGACATAGAAAAAGTGAATAAAAGGCTAGGTGCAATTTTGAAGATATGTGAGTTTAAATCGTTTAATGAAGGAGTTCTTGTTTTAGGGAATAAATACAAGTTTAATATTAGCTATTTAACTCAAGCAGCTAACAAAAAGATGATTATTGAAACATTTTCTAAATATGCTGAGGTTAAAGATATTAAATTTGAAAAAGTTAGTGAGCCAAAGGATTCAAATCTCAAAAGTTCTAAATCTTCAGTAGATGAAAAGGTTAAAGGGTCAAATGAACCTCTCCCCGAGGAGCCTGAAGATATAAAAGCAACTGCACAGAAAGAACCTAAAGAAGAAAAAAAAGAAGAAGAATTTGATAATTCCGATCTAGTAGAAAGTATACTTTAGCAACGAGCTACGAGGTAAAATAGCTGATATAATAATTAACTTAAATTTTAAAATAAAAACTATGGGATTAATGGATGTACCAAAAGCAATGTATAAAGCTCAACAAGCTAAAAAGAAAATGAGCAGAATAGAAGTAGCAGGCCAAAATGGAGCAGTAAGTGTTTTAATGAATGGTTTAAACGAAATAGTTGAAGTAGAAATTGATGATGAAGAATTAATGGATTCAGACTCAATGTCTCCTGAAGAGTTTGCTCGAGCAATGAAAAAACTAGCTGATCAGTTCAAGAAGGCTGTTGCTGATGCAAAAAAGCAGCTTGAGAAAGAAATGATGAACTCAACAAGCATTGATGAACTTAAGGATATGCTTGGAATGTAGAAGAACTTAAAGCTATTAGCTCTTGGCTGATAGCTTTTTTTGAATTTTAAATTTATTCCATGTCCCTGCCGAAAAGTATTACAGAACTAAGTGAAAGATTTTCTTCTTTGCCAGGAGTTGGTCCTAAATTATCAGGGCGAATAGCTTTGTATCTAGCTATATCGAATAAAAAGCTTGCGGATCGCCTGCATGATTCTTTGGAAAACATCTCAAACAACATTAGAAAATGCCCAAGATGTTTTAATGTTACTGATAAAGAAGATTTATGTGAGATTTGTGATGATGAGACTAGGGATAAAAATGTGATTTTAGTAGTTGAAACTCCATTAGAACTTTATACAATTGAAGAAACTGGTGAATACAAAGGGCAATATCATGTAATGCATGGAGTTATTTCTCCTGTGAATGGGATTGGTCCAGAGGAATTGACGATTAGAGATCTACTCAGTAAGTTGAATGTTGAGGAGATTGATGAGGTAATATTTGGTCTAAATCCAACTATTGAAGGTGATTCAACGACGATGTTTATAACAAACGAGATAAACACATTGGAGAGAGACATAAAAATAACAAGATTAGCTAAAGGAATTCCTTCTGGAAGCAGTATTGAATACATGTCGTCTCAAACACTGAGTGATTCCTTGAGAAGACGTGATAATCTTGAGTTGATATAGGCTTTTCCGTTTACAAAACGGTTTCCATAGCTTATAATCATCGGTAGGTAAATTTATTTATTAGACGTGATTATCGATGCAAAAATACGAAGTAATGATGCTCTATAAACCTTTGTTGTTGGAGGACATTAAAAAGAATACAATCTCTGTAATTGAGAAGTTCGTAACATCAAACGGAGGAACATTTAGTGAGGTAGATAATCTCGGAAAAAGACTTCTTGCTTATCCAATAAAAAAATTTGAGGAAGGTCATTACATTGAATACATAATGCAAATAGACCCTAAGCATATAAAGGAGCTTGAACGAGAGTTAACTTTACTTGATAATGTTCTACGTTTCTTGATTATAAAGAAATAGAAATTTTTAATTATTACATGATATAAGAAATGGCTAAATCAAGGTCTTTAAATAAAGTAATTCTAATAGGAAATTTAACAAGAGATCCGATTTTAAGAGAATCTTCAAATGGGGTGCTTGTATGTACTTTCGGTCTAGCTACAAATACAAGTTGGAAAGATTCTGACGGAAACGTGCAGGAGAGAGCTGAGTTTCACAATATAGTAGCTTTCAATAAACTTGCTGAGATTTGTGCTCAAGTTCTAGCTTCAGGAATGCTTATATATATTGAAGGAGAACTTAGAACTAGAACTAAAGAGAGAGATAACGGTGAAAGATATTTCAAAACTGAAGTAAAGTTAAATGATATGCTTTTATTAAATGCTAAGGATAGAAGTCCTATTGGTGTAGATGCAGCTAAAGATGCAGGAGATGATCTAGTAGACAAAATTGGTGATGAGCAAATGCCAGAACCAAATCCATCTGACAGTTCAGAAGAACCCGATGATTCAGATGATGATGAGTTCGATGCAAAAGATTTATTTTAATTGATACATAGAAATTTATAATGGCTAAAAATTCAAGAAATAAGTACAAAGCACCAGTAGTTTCATCTTGTCCTCTAAAAGGAAAAGAGGATCAGATAAACTACAAAAATGTTTCTCTTTTAGAGAAATATATCTCTACAAGAGGGCGAATTATGCCATCAAGTAGAACAGGTGTATGTACAGCAAATCAAAGAAGATTACAATTAGCAATTAAGAGAGCTAGACATATGGCTCTTTTACCATATGCTAAATATGTGTAAAATAACTCTATGCCAGAAAATATAGATTCAGTAGAAATAAGATTTAACAATAGGCAGTTAATACCATTTTTAACTGCCTTAGCTTTGTTTTTGGGCCTTTTTATGGGAGGCTTTTTAATGTATATCTTCGTAATAATTACGGATGATAATACTCCAAGAAACTCTAGCAATAACCTACCAACATTACGATCATCTAGTTATTATGATCAAGACTTCATAGAATCAGTTGTAGATATTCTAAACGAAAGATATCTTGGAGAAACTGACGAGATTACTAGTGATGATGTTACCTATGGAATGGTAAAAGGCTTGATTGAATCTTTAAATGATCAATATACAAACTACTTTACTCCAGAGGAAGCAGAACAGTATTTCGAACAGGCAGCTGGAGACTTTGAAGGAGTAGGAATTTCTCTATCATTCAACGGTCTCTATACATATGTAGAAACTGTTCTTAAAGGACAGCCAGCTGAAGCAGCTGGAATTCAACCTGGAGATCTTATTTTAAGTGTTGATGGAGAAGACGTAGAAGATAAACTTCCAGCTTTTGTAGCAAGTAGAATTAGAGGAGAGAAGGGAACTGAAGTTGTATTAGGAATTTATAGAGCGGCTGAAAACGCAAGTCAACAGGAAGAAGAAATTGAAATTACAATTACTCGAGATCGAATTGAAGTTGATAACGTAAGTTGGGAAAAACACGATGATAATACAGCGATCATTGATATAGTTCAGTTTAGTGACGCTTCAGCTCAAGACTTTAATAGATCTTGGGATAAGGTTAAGTCAGAAATAGAAGCTCAGATGCCAGGTCTAGAAAACATAATTGTTGATTTAAGAGGAAATCCTGGAGGTTATGTATTTAGCGTTAGGTATGTACTTGAAGATTTCTTAGAAGAAGGTCAGATTATTATGAAAGAAAGAACAAAGTCTCTAAGAGAAGATGTTTACACAGATGAAAGAGACGGGCCTTTTGAAGATGAAAGAATTATAGTTCTTGTAAATGAAGGAAGCGCTTCAGCGTCAGAGATCTTTGCAGGAGCAATTCAAGATCATGAAAGAGGAGTTGTTGTTGGGGAAAGAACTGTAGGGAAAGGAGTAGAGCAGGAAATGATTACACTACCTGATGGAAGTCTTTTACTTCTAGTGTTCCAAGAGTGGTTAACTCCAGATGGAAGAGTGGTAAGACCAGATGAGCCGATTATACCGGATCATGAGGTTGAATATACCCTAGATAACTTCAAAAATAACACTGATCCTCAGTTGGATAAGGCTTTAGAGTTAATTAGTAATTAAGAATTAATAATTTTCTTTCAAAATTTTAACCTTTACTATTTTTTAATAATGGAAGATAAAGAGCTTCAAATGCTTCACGAACAGCTTAAAGAGTTAGAGGAGAAGCATCAAAAATTTCAAAAAGATTTAAAAGACGCTATTGACCAAGGCGATGGTCTTCATGATAATGCTCTCTGGCAATCGGCACAAGATAGGTTTAGTGCAAATTTAGAAAGGATTGAGAGGACAAAAAGACTTATTAATGAAAAAGAGACAGCTCTTACCGATTGATGCCAATTTTCGCCAGCAATGTTATAATTTAGTATGGCAGAATATCCTGATTACTCATCACATTTTGAAGATCCAGCTGTTGAACAGAATGAGGCTGTGGAGCTAGAAGGTGTATCAGCAGTGATTACTGATAGTGATGGTACTATTATGTTAAAACATAATAAATTCGGTGGTTTATGGACCATTCCTGTAGGTAAGCCTGAGGATGGAGAGACTCCGGAGGATGCAATTATAAGAGAAATGTATGAAGAATTAGGAATAGAAATTACTGGATTGGATAGAGTTGGAAGAGTGTTGTATCGTGCAAGGTTTGATAATGCACAGTTACAAGCGAATATCGTTTTCCATATTACAGGTTTTAAAGGTGAAATAAGAAATGCTGAGCCTCAAAAACATTCTGAGATTAGAAGATTTACTTTGCAGGAACTATTGGAATTAGATCCTAAGAAAACAACTACAGCTACATTAAGAGCAATTCAATATTTAATTAACGAAAGAGGAGAGGGTTAAATGATGTTTAAACGTGTTGTTTAAACATTACTTTCCTGCTAGAATAGTGTAATTAAATCCCCAAAATGATAGTTAAATTACAGAAAGTAGGAAACTCTATGATGATTACCTTACCAAAAAAGGTTCTAAAAGAAGCTGGGTTTAAGCGTGGAGATAAGCTAGAAGTTATTATGGAAGATGGTGAAGTTAAGATTCAGAAAAAGAAGCTTGGGCAAAAAAGCCTTTCTGAGTTTGCAGGATTGCTGAAGCTCGGAAGGCCAATAAGTAACGATGAAATAGAAAAAATAATTGATAGTATGTACGGAGAAGAATATGAAGAAAATATATCTTGATGCAAACTATTTTATTGCAGTTCTTATACAAGATCATAAATATAATTTAAGAGCTGTTAACATTACCAGAGTCTTTGAAGACTATAAGCCTTATATTTCAATATTAGTAATGAATGAGGTGATATTTTCTCTACATAAGTTAGGATATGAAAAAACTTTGATAAGTAGACTATTGTTAAAAGCGATTAGAAACTTAAATATTTCGATGGTTGAAAGAGATTCAATGAGTTTTGAGGGTGAAGCTAACTATTTGGAAATTTGGACTAACTCAAATCTTAAGCCTTCTGATGCTTGTCATCTTTACTATATGAAAAGTCTAAATATTGATTCAATGGTCTCTTTCGACTCAGATTTTATTAATAATTCAGATAAACTAGGTATTGAAGTTATTCATTAATCTTCCAACTGCATTCTAAAATCTTTTCATACAGTTGGTACAACATCATCAATTTCTCCAACCATTACTTTATCGATTACTAATTCTATCGCAAAAAAATATTCTTTGTTTGATAACTATATGAAAAACAGTATACTTGTAGTATGAAAAACTACTTGTTTGGTGCTTTAATTGGAATAGTAATAGGAGTTATATCAACTTCACTTTTTTTATTTTCTTTGTAAATAATAATGACCAAAGTACCACTGATAAGGGTGACTCTGTAGTTCCTCAACTAGATGAAGCAAATGATTCTAGTGTTTTCGAGACACATCAAAGTGAAAACATCGATTATTCATTCTAATATCCTCAAGAATATGGAAGAATAGAAGTAGATTATTTTGATTCAGGAGATGGGACTGAAACAGCTAATCCATATTGTAGATACGAAGATTTGACATTCTCAAACTCGGACTTTTTCTTTTCTATATCTGAGGGGGGACCTGAATGTAGGGGCGCCTATCCGGGGAAGATTGATTACGAAGATGTAGAGGAGGTAACTACTATGAGTGGAAATAACCTTGTAATTGAAAATGATGGAGATCTTTTTCTAATTAATGATCAACGATTTGCAAGTGAGGAAAATGGTTCTAGAAATATTGCTTTGACAGTTAATAATGATAATGTTGATGAATTAAAAAGAATTTTAGAGTCTTTAGATCTATCCAATGCTAGAAGTTTTGTACCAAATTTTGAATCACGTGAAGAGGTTCAAACTAATAGGGAGAATACAATTAGAACTTTTGAAAGTAGAAATGTGAACTTTTCTTTTGATTATAGATTAAGCTGGGGGACACCATATATAGATGTTTTTGAGCCAAATTTAGAAACTGGACCACCGTGTCATGGAGAGAAGTATGTATTTCCTAATCAAGACGCAAATGTACTTATTACAGTAAATTACCATACATTTGATGTATGTGGTGGACCTGTTTTTACAGATATAAAGACTCTTGGAACGATTACTAATAAAACTGGTAACGAATTTACTCTGCAAGAGGTTACTGGAAGTATTTTTGCTGTAGAGAGCTGGGATACAGAGAGGGAAGATGTTTTTCAATTTCCTCAAATCATATTTAGTATTACAACAAGTAAGATTGAAGATGGGCAAATTATTGATATAGAAGTAACTCAAGAGGATTTAGATGAATTAGAGAGATTAGTACAGTCAAGTGAAATAAATCAAACCTCATTCTTTAAAGATTCTTTTTTGGAGGAAAACGCTAATTAATCCTCCAATTGCATTCTTAAATCTTTTCTCACAGTTGATACAATATCATCAATCTCCCCATCCATTGCAATATCAATATTGAACCAAGATTTTTGGATTCTATGATCTGTAATTCTTCCTTGAGGAAAGTTATATGTTCTAATTTTTGCTGATCTATCTCCTCCTAGAATTGAGGCACTTCTCATATCCTTTTCTTGAGATAACCTTTTCTCTTCCTCCATTTTCGTTAGCTTAGCTACTAAAACACTCATAGCCATCTCTTTATTTTTATGTTGAGATTTTCCGTTTTGGCAAGTTACTACTATCCCTGTTGGAACATGAGTTAATCTTACTGCAGAGTCAGTTGTATTAACTGACTGACCTCCTGGTCCACTAGATCTGTAGAAGTCTATTTTTAAGTCCTCAGACTTAATATTTACCTCTTTTACATCAATTTCAGGTAAAACTACTATAGAAGCAGTTGAGGTATGTATTCGCCCTGCTGACTCGGTTGTAGGTACCCTTTGAACTCGGTGTACCCCTGACTCAAATCTTAGTTGTCCAAAAGCTCCAGGAGAATCGACTCGAAATGTAGCTTCCTTAATTCCTCCTTCTTGATCATACTCCATTGAGTATTGTTCAATTGTCATTCCAAGAGATCCAAGATATCTTGTGTACATTCTGTAAAGATTTTCAGCAAATAGAGAAGCTTCAACTCCTCCAACCCCTGGACGAATTTCGAAAATTGCCTTAGCCTTATCATTTGGAAGGGGTTTTGCTGTTAGGTCTTCTAGTTTATTAACTAACATCTCAATCTTTTCTTCATGATCTTTAAGCTCTTCTTGAGCTAATTCATACAAATCCTCGTCTGATGAATCAATAGAACTTGCATCATCGTAGGCTTTTACAGCCTGTGTTAATTCTTCGACAGTTTCTCTGAGAGTATTTTTGTCTGAAAGTTCCTTTGTTGTATCAGCATATTCACTGCTTGAGTAGTCAGAAATTGAGGTTAATTTCTCATTTAGCTTAGAAATCTCTGAATCAATATTATCCAGTAGTAATACCTCCTTTTGCAAAAGGGTTCTTGCTTTATCTATCATACTTAGAATATTTTACTTGAAGTCTTTTAGCATGTCTTTAAGAGTAACTTGCTTTTTAGCAACTGACTCTTTTTGCATTTGTTTTCTTCTAGCTCTTTTTCTTTCTTTCTTATTTGTAGCTTTTGTAGATGCTTTTTTTACCTTTTCGTTAAATTTCTCAACAAGGTTATCTGTATCAACAAGCATTTCTTTACCTGTATAGAAAGGGTGATTTCCTGCCCAGATCTCAACATTTAACTCATCTGAAGTTGATCCAACAGTCATTATCTCTTTACCATTAAAGATTACTTTTGTGTCTTTATTCCATTTTGGATGAATTCCTTTTTTCATAGTTTACGTATATCTGGTACATTTAAAACGTGGTAGAATTATAGCCAGTAAACATCAATAAGTAAAGCCAAAAAGGCTAAGTTTATTAAAATCCCAAACTCTAATATCTAAATTCCAATAGTATATTGAGATTTTCTACCTTGATTCTATTGAATTTAGTTATGGTAAACTTTAGAAATAAATAATTATTAGACTGATCATAGATGGAATTTAAGAAAGCAAATAATACATCAATTCAAATAAAAACAAAATCTTCCAATTTTAAAATAATGTTGGAAACAGGGAATGATGGCTATTTCTCAATCAAAACTGTAAAGGAAGATGATGTGACATCCTTAGAAATACCTGGAGAATACGGCGTTGGAGGAGTGCATTTTGTAATGCTTGAAGAAAATGTTGAAGAATATAATGGGAAACCAACTGTAGTTAGCATTTCTGATACTACTTATCTTAATGTTATGGTTTTATCAAACAAGTTTGAATTATCTACAAAAGCTATCGATAAGATGCCTGATCCAGATATTATTGTTGCACCATTTACTAGTGATTCTAAGCTTTTCTCTTTAGTTAAAAAAACTAATCCAGGATTCTTAATTTTGATTAAGGATTTTCTTGGATTTGGAGATGATGAAAAGGTTTCTTCAAAAATAAAATCTGATTTTGCATTAGCTTCAGATTCAGAAACTAAGGTAAAAATAGAGAAAAGTGATTTAGCAGGTGATGAGGATATAGTTACGCAAGTATATATCATCAATTAAAATGGCAGATAGAGTCCCACCTCAAAACATTGATGCTGAAAGAGCTGTAATAGGTTCGGTACTTATTGACAACAATGTTTTAGATAAGATTTCTGATACATTAGAGCCATCGTATTTCTACGATCCAAGACACTCAATTATCTTTGAGGCAATGATGGATCTATATCAAGATGCAAATCCAGTTGATGTTGTAACTCTAACTTCACAGTTAAAAAAGAAGAAAAAGTTCAAGCAAGTTGGAGGCGGTGTTTATCTCTCCGAGATAATATCATTAGTACCTACTTCTGCGAATGTTAAAAACTACGCGAATTTGGTTAGAGAAATGTTTGTCAGAAGATCTCTAATCTCTTTTAGTGGAAAACTAGATGAGATGGCAAGGGAAGAAACCGAAAGTGTTGACAATATACTAGATTCGATAGAAAGTGAGGTTGTATCACTCTCAAGAGATAATACTAAACAGGATTTTTATGACTCAGCAACTTTACTTGAGCTTCAGATGCAAAAAGCAGATGAATACGCAAAAAATCCAGACGGGCTAAGAGGTTTGCCAAGTGGTCTTAAAAATGTTGATCAGATTTTGGGAGGTTTTCATAACTCAGATTTAATTATTCTAGCTGGACGTCCAGGAGGAGGTAAAAGTGCTATGGGATTTAGTATCGCTAGAAATGTTGCGGTTAATGAAAAGAAGACAGTCGCAATCTTTTCTCTAGAAATGCCTGCAATTCAAGTTATGGAAAGAATGTTAGCTCAACAGATTCAAGTGAACTTATGGAATATTAGGATGGGAAAGATGACTGATCAAGAGTTTAAAAGATATCCAGAAGGAGCAGGAAAGCTTTCAGAGGCAAATATTCTTATAGATGAAACTCCAGGAATTACAATTATGCAACTGAGAAGTAAGATAAGGAAATTAATGCTAGATAAGGGTTTGGATATGGTTGTAATCGACTATCTTCAACTTATGCAGACAAGAGAGATTGATAATAGAGCACAAGCTGTAGGAGAAATATCTAGATCTCTCAAAATTCTTGCTAGAGAATTAAGTATTCCGATAATTTGCCTTTCTCAGCTTAATAGAGCTGTAGAGAGTAGAGCAGATAGAACGCCTCAATTGTCAGATCTTAGAGAATCCGGATCTATCGAACAGGATGCAGATGTTGTTCTATTCTTGAGTAGAGAAACTCATTTCGATGAAGAGGAAGAAGATAAGAATCCAGTTGTTCAATTTACTGTTGCAAAACACAGAAATGGTCCTATTGGAATGTGTAAGTTAGAATTTATGGGTGCTCAGCAGAGGTTTATTGATATTGATTGAGTTGTAAGTGATAAGTTTTAAGATATAGGTGTTATAATTTTCTCTATAAGCCGAAGTGGTGGAATTGGTAGACACGTCGGACTCAAAATCCGATGAAGGTTATACTTCGTGAGGGTTCAAGTCCCTCCTTCGGTACCATAATTCGTTTAAAAACTTCGTAGAGTTTTTTAATACACTAGCTTCCAAACTTATTATTAGATTTTTTTTCTTTTTTTCTTTCTAAACCAATCTTAATACTTTTATCCGCTTTCTTTTTCTCTGCAGTGCTTACTCCATTATTAGTATCAGGAAGAGAATAGTTTTCATCATTAACCATAAGTAAATAGTCTTCGTTATTTTCTTTAAATCTCAATGTTCCATCCTTATCACTTATAAGAATATCCTTTAATTTATTAGTGTCTTTTTCAATAACTCTAATTCTTAGTCCTCCGATTCTATCGGAAGATTCTATATCATAAACATATCCTAGTGGATTGATAATAAGCATTATCCTTAAGGTATAAATCAATATTGATAATATAAATCCAGCTGCCAAAACGACTGAAACAGGTTGAGGATTAGTTATTGCAGAGTAGAGAGAGAAGATTGTAGCTACTATAAATATAACTTTATGTAGCGAATCTAAAGTATCTCTTAATTCTATTTGTAATTTTTTAATAAGGCTTACTTTATCATGGCTCGTCAATGACTTAAGAGCAAAGTCCTCTACAATAAGTTTTTGTGTTTTAGAAATATTTATTTTTTTATTAATAGGCTTGTAATTAGAGTGCCTTATTTCCAGACCGTATTTCCCTTTCTCAACACTGAATCCAAATTTGCCATCAAATCCTGTTACAGTTTCTTCTATGAAACTTTCATTATCATCATAAAGTCTTATTGTTACAAAAGGAATTGGCTTAAAAGAATCTTGGTCGTAAATAATCCCCCATTCTTTTCTTTTACCTATATTTTTGAGAATTGCAAAAAATAGTAATATTAATTTAGGATATGCAAGCCCATATGTTGCGACAACAATTGCTCCTGCTGAGACTGGTATTGAAATAGGATTATTGCTAATGAATTTAGCAGTTGAATTAATTATGTTATTTTCAACTGTAGTTTGATCTTCAGCCGGGACTGGAATATCTTCTTCAGTCCTATCGTCAGGAATGAAAGTATCTTCTTCGTTTTGACCTTCATTAGGAACATTTTCTGAATTATTACCCTCATCATCAAAAATCAATCCACTTTCACTTTCTATACTTTCCTGATCGGTAGAGTCAACTTGATCTTCAGTCTCATCATCAATAATTTCTCCTGCATCCACTGGTTCTTCAATTATCTCTTCATCTGGCACTGGCTCTTCCCCTTCTTCTGGTTGGATTTCAGGTTCAACATAGTCAACTATAAAGGCAGTATTTCCGCTATTTACATATTCGTAACTCGAGCTAAGGGAGCTTGCATCTATTGTTCTGACTCTTACATAGTACGGACCGTTCGGTAATGAGCTAACGTCACCTCCAACATAGTAGGTTCCTCCTCCTTGACCGACAGTATAGCTTCTTGATCCTTGAGATCCTAAGATTGATTCAAAATCAATAATTAATGAACTAAAATCACTGTTATCATCAATTTGAATTTGATATTTAACACTTTGACCTGAATTTTGATCTGATAAATCAAAAGAAATTATTGGTGTATTATTAATTATAATTCCTCCTGTAACATTACTACTAGGCCCAAAGTTAGTTGGAACACTTGGAGCATATTGGATTCCAGGAGAATCTTCTGGAACCGATTGTCCTTGAATTTCAAAGGAAATATTATCCCCTGATGGTTGGATATAGTCTGAAGTAATCCCACCTTCATCTATAGTTCTTACACGCCAATAGTAATCTCCACTATCTAAACTTTGTCCTGGACTTCCTTCTTCATATCCTGATGTGAATGAAGCTCCAAGAACATTTGGTCCTAGTGAGCTCGCAATTACCAGTCTATTTGGGTTAAATACGCTTGCTACAATTCCTTGTCCAACTGTAAATGTCTTTTCTCCTTGGGTTGTAAGAGGTGAGATATAGTTCACTACCAATGAAGTAAATGCTTTATTATCTGCGATCTGTATTTGGTACCTTACAAGATCTGTTGGATCTGGATCCGTTACTTCAAAAGTAAAGCTAGGTCTATTTGTTGAAAGAGTAGAGCCGTCTGATAAGTTAGCTGAAGTTTTATTTGCAGGTTGATTTGGTTTTCTTGTAATTCTAAATGCAACACTTCCTGAATTCGCAGTAGAAAAACCTGAAGTATTACCATTTTGATCATATCCCCTTACACGCCAATAATAATCTCCACTTACAAGTTCTTGGTCAACGGAACCAATTGTATATGTACCTCCTAGAGCAGATTGTCCAACTTCAAAATTTCTTATATCTTGAAATCCAAGAGCTGAAGTATAATCAACAACTGGCGAACTAAAATCACTATTATCGTCAATTTGAATTTGGTAACCAACTTGCTGAAAAGAATCAGGATCGAAAATAGTGAATACAAATCTTGGTGTTGAGTCAATATCACTAGATGCGTCGATAGATGCTGTTGGTCCCAAGTTTGAAGGATCATCAGGACTTGCTGATAATTCAAAAGCATGTGATAGATTATTTGCTTCAGTGTAATTTGATTCTAAATCATACTCATCTATTACTTTTACTCTCCAGTAATAGTTATCACTACTAAGTCTTTGGCCCAAAAAACCAGTTTGATATGTGCCACTACCAGCGGAACTACCTATTGTAAATGACTTAGTTCCTTGAGTTGTAAGTCCAGAAGTGTAATCGATCACTGGCGAACTAAAGTCACTATTATCATCAACTTGTATTTGGTATTTTAATTCCTCGCTTACATCATTATCACTAATTTCAAATGTCAAAGTAGGGGTTGAATCCGTAACTAAACTAGAATTAGTATATTCAAATGGTCCCAAATTCGAAGGATCATTAGGAGTTCCTGAAAGAATAAATGCAGTATTACCGTTATTTGCTTCTGTATAAACAGATGCTAGACCATCTTGATCAATAGTTCTAACCCTCCAGTAGTAAGTATTGCTTGCAAGGCTTTGACCTACATTACCAATAGCATAACTACCTGATCCTGCAGCTTGTCCAACTGTAAATGAGTTCATACCTTGAGCTCCTAGCTCAGAAGTGTAGTCAACAACAATTGAACTAAAGAATATATTTTCTGATATTTGAACTTGATATCTAACATTATCTAAAATATCTGGATCGCTTAGGTCAAATGTTAAAGTTGGTGTTGTATTTTGAGTTAATGATGCATCAATAAATAGGGATGGGCCAAGATTGGAAGGGGCATCCGGTACTCCCCCTATTGTGAATGCTACAGATCCATTATTGGCTGTAGTATAGTTTGAACTTATATCGTTACTATCAGTTGCACTAACTCTCCAGTAATACCCTCCGTTTCCATAACTTTGTCCCTGGCTACCGATATTGTAGCTACCTCCACCTGCAGCTTGTCCAACTGTAAAAGTAAAGGAACCCTGCTGAGAAAGAGCCGATGAATAATCAGTAATTATATTTGAAAAATCACTTGTGTTAGAAATTTGTATCCTAAATCTAACTGTATCAGAAACATCTGGATCATTTATATCAATAGTAAATGTTGGTTGGGTACTTCCAGAATCACCTCCACCAACAACAGTGAGTGGGCCTAAATTAAAAGGATCATTAGGTGAGGCAGTTATCTGGAATGCAATATTTCCTGAATTTACAGTTCTATAAGTTGATTCGTTATTAGCTTCATCTATTGCTTTAACTCTCCAATAATAACTTCCACTACTTAATATCTGGCCAGAATTTCCTAATGTATAAGTTCCCGCTCCTTCAGTTTGACCAACTGTAAAAATATTAACACCTTGAGATAGTAGCTCTGAAGTATAATCAATAACTGGAGAGCTGAAATCGTTGCTATCATCAATTTGAATTTGATATCTAACTTCTTCTAAAGAATCAGGATCGTCGATGTCAAACGAGAATGATGGCTGAGTATTTACACTAGTACTGCCATTAATTGAAGAACCAGGTCCTAGTGAATCGGGAGTATTTGGAGGAGCGATTACAGTAAATGCAACATCACCGTTATTTGCAGGTACAAATGTTGATTCTAAATCAAATTGATCGATTGCCTTGACTCTCCAATAATAGTTTCCTGATGGTAGTGCACTATTTACAATGAATGTTCTAATACCCTGAGAACCTAATCCCGATGTAAAATCTATAACTGTAGTACTGAAGTCTGATTGAGAAGAAATCTGTACGTTATATCTAATTAACTCTCCAGAATTAGGATCTGATAATTCAAAAGATACCTCTGGTGTAACATCAAAAATTGTACTACCGTTAACTAAATTCGCGGGTCCTAAATTACTTGGGTTTGAAGGACTATTGGATATTGAAAAGGCAATATTTCCTCCATTTGCTACTGTGTAAGCAGATTCTAAATCCGTGTTGTCTATTCCTTTAACTCTCCAATAATAACTCCCACTGTTTAAAGTTTGTCCTTCTGAACCTACAGTGTACGAACCTCCATTATCTTCACCGACGGTATAAGATCTTGATCCTTGTGATCCTAAAGCAGACGTATAGTCTAAAACAATACTAGTAAAATTACTTACAGTTGAGATTTGAATTCTATACTTTACTGTATCTGCAACATCAAGATCATTAATCTCAAAACTCAGTGTAGGTTGATTGAGGCTTATAACGCCATTAGTGACTACATTTTCAGGGCCTAGATTTAGAGGAGCATCTGGAGCTCCACCTCCTACACTGAAAGCAATACCTCCACCATTAGCGACGACATATCCAGACTCAACACCGTTATTATCAATAGCTTTGACTCTCCAATAATAATCGGTCTCAGCTAAAACCTGTCCGACACTCCCAATAAAATAAGTACCTCCTCCTTCAGCTTGACCAACTGTATAAGAATTATTTCCTTGAGAGAGAAGAGTAGATTCATAATTTACTATAGGGCTTGAAAAATCATTTGAATCGTCTATTTGAATTTGATATCTAACTGTATCTCCGACATCTGGATCAGATAGATTAAAGCTAAGTGTTGGTTGTGTATTTAATGTTGAAGATCCATCAACTCTATTCGCTGGTCCAAGATTTGTAGGATCATTTGGAGGGGTAGTTATTCTAAAAGCTATTGAACCATTGTTTGCTGTTGAATAACCAGATTCTTCTGTTCCATCATCAATACCTTTTACTCTCCAATAATAGCTTCCAGGAGGCAATGACTGACCATCTGAACCGACAGTGTAGCTACCAGAACCAGCAGCTTGGCCTACTGTAAAGTTAAACGCCCCTTGAGCTGAGAGATCTGAAGTATAATCAATTATTGGAGAACTAAAGTTAGAAGTATCATCTACCTGAATTTGGTATCTAACTGTATCTCCGACATCCGGATCTGTTATAGAAAAGTTCAAAGTAGGTTGGCTTTCTGCACTTACAGTTCCATTGACTTTGTTAGTCGGCCCAAGATTAGTTGGGTTATAAGGAGCTCCAGAGATTGTGAAAGCTATATTTCCTGAATTTGCTAAGGCATAAGATGATTCAGCTGCATTATTATCAATTGCTTTTACTTTCCAATAATAATTTCCAATCGGAAGAGACTGTCCAGCTGAACCAACATTATAAATTCCTAAGCCTTCAGCTTGTCCTACAGTAAATGATCTAACTCCTTTATCGTCTAATTCAGAAGTATAGTCAATAATAATATTAGAGTAATCACTTGTTGTTGATATCTGAATATTGTACTGCAAGGTATCTAATGGATTTAGCGAATCATCCAAAGTAAAGTTCATTGAAGGGGTGAAATCTGAAATTATATTTCCGCTTACTGAATTTACTGGCCCAAGATTATCAGGAACATCGGGTATGTTATTTGCAAAATCGTAGTTTGTATTGTTACCACCATTATTACTTCCTGTTCCGCTTAATATAATTGTAGATGCGTTAGCGTTAATACTATTTGCAACATCTAAATATAGTAGATCTCTATTGCCTTGTGGATCGATAGTCCATGGGTTTGATAGTGACTCTCCTCTTAATATAAGTCTATTTGTTGTATCTGTCCCTCGTAAAGTTAGGTCATTTAAGATAGTTGTTGTATTATTATTTGAAAATCTAAGGTATCTACTTGTAGGATCATTCATTATCCTACTCAAATTGTAAAAAGTAACTCCTCCTCTAATGTATTGATAGGTTGAAGTACTATCTATAAAATTCACTGTTCCATTATTGTGATTGAATGTACCTCCTGACTGAAGATTAAAGTCTAGTGATAAATTAATAGTAGCAGGGGCTGTTAAGACACTTCCAGATCTAATCTCAAGCAATCCTGTTGTTAAGCTATTTAGGGATGATAGATCTAATGTTGATCCATTTAGAATAAATTCACTAACTTCTATATCTGTAAATCCATTTATTTGGGAAGAGCCTGTAAAAAGCAATTCAGCATTTGTTTGAGCTAAAATCCCGGTACCCGATAAGGTAGAGTTTGTAATACTTATCAGAAGTGCATTTTGAACAGAGTTTGATAAATTAGGTAATGTTAGGGTTGAACCAGATAAGACTGCAATATTGTCATAAAAGTTAATTTTATTGAAAGAACTTAGATCAATATTTATTCCATCGTCAATTCTAAATCTATCAAAAGATAACTCATCAAATCCCACTATATTACCTCCAGTCTCCCAGTAGAACTCAAATGTATTCGTAGCGTCAAAATGCCCAGTGCCAGAGAAAGTTCCGTAAAGAAAAATAGGGCTAGCATTAATAATAGTAGGGTTATTACCTAAAGGTAGGTTGCAATCGGCACTAATAGTTAAATCATCTACACGTGCAAGTGGAGCAAAAGAAATTAAATTAAAGGTAGAGTTATTACAAGTGTAAGTATAATCAGCATTACTTGAATTAGGATCAAAGACAATCTCACCATTGTTAGCGTTAAAAGTAGAAGAACCGCTGATGGTGAAGTTCTGTGCAACAGACATAACAGGAGGGGCGGTAAAGTTACTATCAATAACTTGAAGAGTAGTTATGTCGATTGTACCAGAACCAATATTTGATAGGTTGAGAGAAGAATTATTTTGTAGAGTTAATAAACCAGTGATACTTATATTGGTAAATGATGTCCAATTACTTGCATCAAAGTCTACTAATCTTGTGCTTTCTAGTATTAAACTTTCAAACCCTGAAATTTGTGCAGTTGAATAAAGATAAAGGCTACCAGAAGATGGTGTTGTGTCAAATATGCCAGTACCTAAAATAGTTCCATAAACATTGAAAGAAGTAGAATATCTAACTATATTTGGATTATTTCCAAGCTCGAAGTTACAATCGTCATTTATTGTCAAAGTTCTTAATAAAGAACCAGGAGCAAAAGAAATTAAATTAAAGGTAGAGTTATTACAAGTGTAAGTATAATCAGCATTACTTGAATTAGGATCAAAGACAATCTCACCATTGTTAGCGTTAAAAGTAGAAGAACCGCTGATGGTGAAGTTCTGTGCAACAGACATAACAGGAGGGGCGGTAAAGTTACTATCAATAACTTGAAGAGTAGTTATGTCGATTGTACCAGAACCAATATTTGATAGGTTGAGAGAAGAATTATTTTGTAGAGTTAATAAACCAGTGATACTTATATTGGTAAATGATGTCCAATTACTTGCATCATAATTATTTAACCTAGTACTACCTAATTCTATGTTAGAAAACCCTAATAATTGCGAAGTGGAATAAAGATATAGATTACCACTAGAAGTAAATGAATTGTGATCAAAGGTACCAGTGCCTGATAAAGTCCCATATAAATTTAGACTAGTATTAGCATTTACAAAATTTGGATCATTTCCCATAGGGAATGAACAATTATCACTAATATTTAAAGTTCTTAGGTTTGAACCAGGAGCGAAGGAAATTAAATTGAAAACTGCATTTCCACAGTAATATGTTTCAGTAGTTGTACTCGCGTTAGGATGGAATATTATTTCTCCACCGTTTGCATTAAAAGTTACAGCCTCGTCAAGATAAAAATTATACTCAACAGTTAATGTAGAGGATGAAGAAGTAAAAGTGCCGGTATGTGCAGCAAATTCCTTAAATTTTACAATGCTACTTCCAAGATTCGCGTTTCCACCATTTTGTATATAAAAATTAGTTACATCAATATCTCTAGCAAAGGTTAGAGTTCCTGTATAGTTTGCTTGAAGTTCAATTCTATAAATTGAAGAACCGAACCCGGGATCAATTATAGAATCAGTTTGTGATATTGATGTAAAACTTACTGTGCTACCTGATCCAGGACACACATCACCAACCCAATTTGTACATGTAGACCAGTTATTATCAGCTCCTTCTCCATCCCAAGTAATTGTCGCTGCTTGTGTTCGTGGAATTATTAATAAGGGTATAAGTATGAAAAATAGAGATATTACTATCGATACAAGTATGAATTGCTTGCTTGCTGTTTTATTGTATAGTTCCATTATTTTTTTCAAAGCTTTTAGTCAAATTTCCTACTTTATATAATTTATCAATAAATAAGTGTGATTTGAACAATAAAAATTTTTATCCAAAGCTGAATTTACTTACTGTGAATAATAATTGTGGGCAATTTTATATTTCTCTGATATAATCTCAGAGTTGAAATATAAGTAGATTAAAGTATCAATTTCGTTATGGTAAGCAGCTTACAGAACTTTTTAGACAATCTTAGGATCGAAACAATCATTTTCGCAACATTTGCGTATCTAATCATTCTTTGGTTACTTGTGCCAATATGGATTTTTCTTGACTCGAGGAAAAGATTTGAAAACAAGTATATTCCTTATGTTTTTTTTATTCTAGTTTTTCCATTGAATATCCCAGGCTTTATCTTTTATATAATAATTAGACCTGACGATCAATCTGATCATGAAGAAAATCTAGATGATCATATTCTTCATGTACCTGTGGTAAAGTTTTTAGACAACCAAGAAGATTTTGTAATGTCTTTTGATTTGAGAATTAATGGAAAGTTAATAGATCAAGATAAGAGATCAAATTTAAATATGAATTTATCCATAGATCCAGATGAAAAAACTGTTATGGTTATTGAGGAAAGTCCAAAGAAGGAAAAGTTAAGTGATAATCAAGACAAAAAGAATAAAATAGTGATTGGTAAAAAACATGAAAAAGGTACGAAGAGTAGAGTACAAAAGCTTAAAGAAAGTTTCTCAGAGACAATGAGGGAGGTTAAAGGATTTTTTATACTTGAAGAAGATCTTGATGACGAGTTATACGAGGAGCCAGAGAAAGTAGATAAAAAGAATAATAAAAAGAAAAGAAAGAAATAATCTTCTGCGATAGAATAGTGATATGAAAATGCCACTATTTATTGAAAAGAGCTTTTTAGGGCAAACCATCAATAAGTTAAAACGACGAAAAAGAGGCTCTAAAAAAAAGAATAAGAAGCTTAAGAATACAAAGATATTCCCATCATTTAAAGAGATCTCTAGTCGAGTGCCAATTTTTTTAAGAGTTGGTTTTACCTTGGCATTGTTAGTAGGGATACTCTCGTATCCAATCTATACATATCTTTCTATAACAACTTCCCCGTTGGAGTCTAGAGACATTGAAGAAAAGCCTAGGATATATAATCCAGATTATTTTCATACAGCAATATACGGATATTCAGAGAATGATGGTTATAAGTATATAGATTACATAGCTATTGTTGCTCACGGGGATCAAACAAAAATAGTACAAGTTTCCCCAATCTTTACGTCTCAAAAATACCAAAATGTTACTCTTAGGTCATTTCTAAACAAAATTGAGTCAGATGAGGATATGAGTCAATCTCACAAGTTAAATGATGCCTTAAGTACAATGCTTGGAGTAAGAGTAGATAGGTATTTTCTGTTTAATTCTGAAATCATTACAAATTTTTTAGAAGCTGTTCCTGTAAGTGCAGATTTATCAAAAATGCCGTTTTCATCAGAAGAGATTTATAAGGAGGAACACATTCAACAACAATCAGAATTTACATTTGAATTATTTCAAGAATCGTTTAGTATGTTAAATAAATTTAGACTATTCTGGAATCTCCCTGAACTTTCCCAATTAGTAAAAACGGATATGTCACGAACTGAATTTACACGTTTCTTTAATAAATTTAGTACGGGTAGTAGTATACAGGTAAGTAATATCGGTATTGAATTTGGAAATATTTACGATTCACCTGATGCGACTCTTAGCATAGAGCCTAACTACATTATCATTGACGAAAAATTGCTTGGAACATTAAGTAACATTGATCTGATAGCGGAACAGGCTGAATTAGAGATTTATAACGCAACAAATATTCGTGGTTATGCTTCTTCAATTTCTAGAGAACTCCAGAACCAAGGAATTAATGTAGTAAAATTAGGGAATTATTTTGAAACCGAAAAACAAACTCAGTTACATTTAAGAGATGAGAATGATTTTAATAAGTATAGAAATACTATTATTGCAATACAGCAGAGTTTAAGAGGTAATTTAAAGATTGAAGTTGGAGAATATAAATATAATCAAACAGGGGATTTAATTTTAGTGTTAGCAGAATAAATATGGCAGGACATTCAAAATGGAGCAATATTAAAAGAACTAAAGAGGCTCAAGACAAAAAGAGAGCTTCTATCTTTACTAAGATATCTAAAGATATAACAACAGCAGTTAAGTTAGGAGAAACTGGAGATCCTGAATTTAATCCAATGCTCAAAGTATCAATTGATAAAGCAAAAGCTGCAAACATGCCTAACGATAAAATAGAGAAGGCAATTAATAGGGGCTTAGGAATTACTGACTCAGATGAAGTAATTACTGAGAATACCTATGAGTTTTATGGTCCCGAAGGAACTGCGTTTATAGTTGATGTCGAAACGGATAATCCAAATAGAGTAATAACTGAACTTAAAGTATTAGCAAATAAGATAGGCTTGAAGATGGCATCAGAAGGTTCAATTTCGTGGCAGTTTGAAGAATTAGGGCTGATAGTTTTAACTCTCTCTGATGATTCTAAGAATCTTGAAGACCTAGTTCTTGAACTATTTGAGATTGAAGGAATTATCGATACAGAGAGGGATGAAGAAAGTAAGAGTGTAGTCATTACAACAGAAAAAAATAACTTAAAAAAAGTTTTTGATGATATAAAAGCAAAGATTGAAGGTATAAATATTGAAAAGGCTGAGTTGATTAAATCTACAGATGCGGTGATTGAAGTAGATGACAAGACTCTTGAAAAAGCACAGAACATATATGAATCATTTGAAGAGTTAGATGATGTTTCTAATATTTGGACCAATTTCTAATGGAAAATAATAAAAGAGTACTTGGTATTGATGTTGGGATTGCAATTACAGGCTGGTCTATTGTTGAGAAGGATAAAATGATCTCTAATAAGAACGAACTTATTGATTATGGTGCAATTCTTACTGAACCTAAACAAGGAATAAGTAAAAGGCTAGAAATTTTGTACGAATCCCTTTGTGAGGTTATAGATAACTATCAGCCAAACATAATGGCTGTTGAAAGTATTTTCTATTTTAAAAATCAGAAGACCGTTATAAACGTCAGTCAAGCAAGGGGTGTGATTCTGCTTGCAGGGCAACACAAACAGTTACCTTCATTTGACTATACTCCCCTTCAAGTAAAAACAGCAGTAACAGGTTATGGGCGAGCTGATAAAAAACAGATTCAAAAAATGGTTAAGTTAATATATGGATTGGAAGAAGTACCTAAACCTGACGATGTTGCAGACGCAATTGCTGTAGCTACCTGTCATCTTAATACTTACTAAAAAAGTACCTATGTACTAAAGTACTTAGGTACAATAGGTACTTTAATGTATAATCTATAAATGATTGGATATTTAGAAGGAAGATTAAAAACCATTTTGGATGATGGAAGCATCATAGTTGATGTGAATGGAGTAGGTTACAATGTTCATACAGTAAACTTTGGGTCGTTGAATGAAGATGAAGAAGTTGCTTTATTTATTCATACAAGTGTAAGGGAGGATGATATTTCCCTCTGGGGCTTTAATTCAAAAGAAGAACTTTCTATCTTTAAACTTTTACTCTCAGTATCTGGTGTTGGTGCAAAAACTGCATTAAATATGATTACACTTCTTGGCGCTGAAACGATAGTCAACTCAATTTATAACGAAGATGCAAAAACTCTAAAGGTTAAAGGTGTTGGAGTAAAAACTGCTGAGAAGATAATTTTAGATTTAAAAGATAAGGTAGATCCAAGTGCTGTTACTAAAACCGATAGCGAAGTAAAAATAAATAACGAAAGAGCAGGTAATGCAATTGAAGCACTAGAGTCACTTGGATACAAAGAGAAAGATATAAAAAATGCTATGTCTAAATTAGATAAGATAGCTATAAAATCAATGAATGATCAGGAACTTATTAAAAGCCTATTGGCTAAACTATAATGGAGGACGAATTTACTGATGCTAATGTAAAAAATGATTCTGAAGAAACTTTTGAAGGTGCGTTACGACCAAAAACATTTGAAGAGATCATAGGAAGAGGAACAGAGAAGAGGAGTATAAGAATAATGATTGATTCAGCAAAGAAAAGGGATGCTTCAATGGACCATATTCTTTTTCATGGACCTCCAGGTCTTGGGAAAACCACTTTTGCTTATGTTATTGCTAAAGAACTAGGGTATAACCTTCATGTAACCAGTGGATCAGTTATCGATAAGGCAGGTGATCTAGCAGCAATATTAACTTCTCTAGAACCTTACTCGGTTTTGTTTATCGATGAAATACATAGACTAAAAAGGACTATAGAAGAAATTCTTTACCCAGCAATGGAAGATAATGTTTTGGATATTGTTATAGGTAAAGGTCCAAATGCTAGGACATTAAGGATAGATCTACCTAAGTTTACGATTATTGGAGCTACAACAAAGCTTTCAATGATTAGTGCTCCTTTACGAGATAGGTTTGGTATGAATTTTAGGCTTGATTTCTATAATGATGATGAGCTAATGCAATTAGTAAACCAAAAAGCTGGAATGATGAATGTTAGTATCCATGACGAGGCCTCAATGGAAATCGCGAAGAGGTCGAGAATGACAGCAAGAATAGCAATTAGAATTTTAAAAAGAGTTAGAGATCTTGCAACTGTTAATGATAAAACGCATATTGATTTAGAAACAACAAAGGAAGCTTTAGAACTTTTAGATATTGATGAGCATGGATTAAACAGGTCAGATAGGGCTATAATGAGAGCACTGATTTCTAATTTTAGTGGACGACCAGTTGGTCTCGGAACGCTAGCTGCATCTGTGTCTGAAGAGCCTGAAACAGTAGAAACCGTATATGAGCCATTTCTACTGAAAAAAGGGTTTATTGAAAGAACTCATCGAGGTAGAATGGCCACTGAGAGAGCATTTGAAATTTATAACAATATCATATTGTAATGAAACAAAGAATAGCTGAGATAAGTGTAAGAAATAGGATAATAATAATATCTTCAATAATTAGTGGTATTTTCTTTCTATTTACAACTCCTATTTTAAGTTGGTTATTTGCCTTAGTTACCCGTCCTCCAGAGTTGCAGAACATAAGAGTAATAGCATCTTCAACTACATTAACAGTAACTTGGGATCCAGTAACAGAGATTGATGTAAAAAGTATTGCTATTGAATTCAATGATCAAAGTTACGAGCTTGAAAGTGATGAAATAAGATTTAATAGAGCAGTGAATGGTGAGATTCCTGAAAATATAACATTTAAAGTAAGGGATAACTTTGGAGCAACAAATTTTACAGAAGTTGATCTTTCAGAGTTTGGTGAAGTTGATCTTGTAGATGAGATTTTCAATGACTCTAACAATGATTCAAGAGCTAACTCAATAGTTTTTAACAGGAGCTTATTTTTAGGGGTAATTATTATTGTCGGAACATTTTTTGTTCTAGGATTTAGCTTATCAAGTAGAAAGACAGCTGTTCTTGGGTTATATCCAGCTTTTGTAATTGTGCCTTATCTTTTCTTGACCTACTCCTTTTTAATAGCTGAAACATTTGAGATAAATAAATTAATACTTTCAACAATTTTTTCACTAGTACTTTATGCTATATCGTATTTTGTAATTTTAACAACTAATATACTTAATACCTCGTTATCAATAAAAATACCTTTAGAACAGGCTGCTAGAGCTTCACAATTTATATTTTCATTGATATCTTCATACATTATTTTAATTTTATTCTTTGGAGTAACATTCAATTTTTTTGAGAAAATACTGCTTATAATTCCACCTATTTTCTATCTAACATTTTCAGCTATATTAATGCTTGAAAATATGAAGTTTAATCAAGCAATTATAAGATCGTTAAGCATTACCCTGACACTGATATACGGAATTTTTGTATTATCCATATGGCCAATAAATTATGTATATGCAATTTTGGCTATTGCGGTTTGTTTCTATATTCTTCTTAGTGTTGCCTTAGAAATAAGACCAAAGCTTAATAATTATGTCTGGGTAGAGTACGGGGTACTTATCTCACTTATAACATTTCTATTGATTCTTAACAGTAGTTGGGGAATAAATGGAACTATCATTTAAAATCATAAATTCTAATATCTAAATTCTAAAAAGTATAGTTTCAGGTTAATGTTATTCTCCATGTTTTTGCTTGTCGTTCAATTCCATATTTATCATTAATAAATCCACAAGACTCATCACAAACCTTATCGTAAAACCCCCAGCTATCTTTATATCTAGGTCCACTATGAATCAGTAATGCTATTTTATTCTCTTCTTTACCAGCATCGTAATAGCTTCTAAAAGTTTTGTTCCAACTCCTTGACCTCTAAACGCTTCTGGAGAGACAAATGCGTTAAGTAATTCAATATATTTAGGTGGATCTCTAACTGGAATCGAATTCGTCAATGTCATGCACATCTAAATTTAGAGAAGTAAATGATAATTCAGGTTGTTGCCTTTCTTGATTATCCATGACTGGTTTTTTCAAAGAGTAGGGGAGATAAGCATTTTAAGTAAACAAAATAATGGAACAATTCAATGTTACGATTGTTACGTTTCACGGGGCAGAGTGGATAACTCTAAAGGTTGAATATAGGACATGGTTGAAGCTGATTTGCATTACTTGTAAAGAAAAATGATCAATAAGGTTAGTAAATAGTAATAGAAATAATATTTTATGAGGTTAATAGTTGTTTCTGATAAACTCCTATGCTCTCGGTAATATCCATCAAAATCTGAAGTTATAGTTACTGAGTATAATTACCCTTATATTGAGTAAAACACAAAATCGCGAGTGAAGAGAACTTGCTATCTAAATTTCTAAATACTAAAAAAACAAATTCTAAAGCTTTTTTATTTATTTTAAATTTAAAACTCTCTCTATAGTAATTTTTATATTTTGTTCTATTTTAATCTCTAACGGTTTTAGATCATAAGTTTCAAAAAAATAAAATACTCTTTTCGTTTTATAAAAAATTTTTTGTATGTTTTTGAGGCTTTATAGGTATAATTGTAAATTACTAGGATGTTTTAATGAGGAAATATACTATTAAATTTATATAAACGCTATAATAGGCGCTGAGGACCTCGTATCTGTATATGCTTACCCATAGGTACTATTCAGTCTTAGTCAATTCAAGTTGACTTGTTTACAGCTTATTTTGTGCCAAAATAACTTTATTAAGGTAGTTATCTTTTAAACATTAAATCTTAAAATAAACAATCATGGAAAATCATTTTATTCAGATGGATATAATGAAGAAATTACTATTTTCTCAAAATACAAAATTTACAGAATTAAAACCAAATGAAAATATTGAAAATAATCAATTAACATTTCATTTGAATCAATTAATTAAAGACAAACTTGTAGAAAAAAATTCTGATAAAACATACTCATTAACTTTAAAGGGAAAAGAATATGCAAACCGGATGGATACAGATAAAAAGAAAGCTCAGAAACAAGGTAAGATTGGTGCAATCACATGTTGTATTAGAGAAAATAAAGATGGTGAGTTTGAATTCTTAATGTATACAAGGAAAAAACATCCTTTTTATAATCACCAAGGTTTTGCCTCGGGAAAAGTTCCTTACGGTGAATCAGTTGTTGAATCAGCAATTCGAGAACTAAAGGAGGAAACAAATTTAGAGTGTGAAACTGGTCAAGTATTTATGATTGAACATCATAGAGTCTATAATTCAAGTTCAGAGGAGCTTTTAGAAGATAAATATTTTTATTTTGTAAGATTTGAAAATCCGAATGGAGAGCTAAAAGCTAATGAGGAAGGTGAATTTGAGTGGATAACTGAATCTAATTTAGAAGAATTTCTTAAAAAACCTTTTGAATCAATTGATCGTATTTTATATATTGCAAAACGGCTTAAAGATTTTAAAAAAGAACTTACTTTTGAAGAAATAATACATAAAACTGACTCATTTTAATAGTCTGGCTACTCTCTTTTCTTAAGTAGAGAAGAGCGATTCAGCTCTTCTCTACTTTTCCTTTTTTTATTCTACCCTTTGCTAAGTAAATTAAGTTATCAATTCGATATTGTCTTCCACAAGTGGTTTTTGTTGAACATTCTTCTCCGTTCAGGTTAAAATGCTTAATAATCATATTGCGAATTTCATTGTGTGGTAAACAAAAAAGACTATCTATTTTTTCTAGATAGTCTTTAGTTTCTTTAAAAGTTGGCATTTAAACAATCGCTAATGCAGCAACATTATCATCTCCCTTTAACTTCATTAACCTTACTCCACTGGTCTGTCTACCCTGCACTGGTAAGTCTTTAGTAGGAATTCTTACTGCTTGACCTTTCTCACTTAAGATTAGTAATTCTTTATCAGGGTGATCTAATAGTCTAGCAGAAGCTACATTTCCAGTTTTCTTATTAACTCTCATTGCAAAAATTCCTGTTCCTCCTCTATTTTGCATTGTGAACTCCTTAATTTTTGTCATTTTTCCATATCCTTTTTCTGAAACAGTTAAAACAAAATCTTCGGTATTTCTTATAACATCCATAGATTTCATAGTATCACCTTCCTTTAGCCTAATTCCTCTAACACCTTTTGATGATCTACCAGTTGCTCTAACATCTTCCTCTTTGAAGTGTATTGATTTAGCAAAACTTGTGATCAAAATTATCTCACTATCTCCTGTTGTTGGTCGAACCCAAACAAGTTCGTCACCATCATCAAGAGTAATAGCAATAAGTCCATTAGATCTAATGCTTTCAAACTCATCGAGAGAAGTCTTCTTGACTACTCCACCCTTTGTAGCCATAAATAAATATTTATAATCAAATCCTTCTTTTTCAGTTAACTCTTCTCCTTCTTGTGCAATGTCCTCATCTACAATTCCTCCACTCTCTTTTCTAGTCAATACACTTGTTACTAATTCATTGTTTTTCATCTGTACAAGATTTACAATTGGTAATCCCTTTGCTGTTCTTGAGTATTCAGGGATTTCGTAAACTTTAAGAGAATAGACTTTTCCTTTGTTGGTGAAGAATAATATTTGATCGTGAGTAGTACATGTAAATACATGTCTTACCGCATCATCATCTTTTGTAGTTAATGCTTTTTTACCGACTCCTCCTCTCTTTTGCCTTTGGTAGGTATCAGTTTTGATTCGCTTAATATAACCTTGTTCGCTAATTGTAACGATTGTCTCTTCTTCTGCAATAAGATCTTCCTCATTTATTTCTCCTGGTTTATTTTTAAATACCTTAGTTTTTCTTTCATCACCCATCTTCTCTTTTAACTCAGCTAATTCATCATTTATTATTTCAATAACCATTTTTGGAGTATTTAGGATTTTTAATGTATCTTTTATACTTTGGATTACATCTTTATACTCTTGCTCAATCTTCAATCTTTCTAGTGCTGCTAGCTTTCTTAATTGCATGTCGAGGATTGCTTGTGCTTGAATTTCAGATAATTTGAAATTACTCATTAATGCATCTCTAGCTTTATCTGCGTCTTCCGATTCTCTAATAATCCGGATTATCTCATCTATATTATCAAGAGCAATCATTAATCCTTCTAAGATATGTTCTCTTTCTCGTAGTTTAGCTAATTCAAATTCATTTCTTCTAACTACAATCTCTTGTCTATGGGAAATATATAGTTCAAGAATTTTCTTTAAAGGTAAGAGTTGAGGTTCTCCATCAACTAATGCAAGCATATTTGCATTAAAAGCTTTCTGCATTTCTGTGAATTTATATAGTTGGTTCTCAACTGTTTTTGGAATAACATCTCTTTTAAGCTCAATAACTATTCGAATCCCTTCTCTATTTGATTCATCTCTAAGATCTGTAATACCTTCAATCTTCTTATCTTTGTATAAATTAGCTATCTTAGCTATTAATGCTGCTTTGTTAACTTGATAAGGTAGTTCAGTAACAATAATTCTATACTTACCTCCTTTCATTTCCTCAATGTTAGAGACCGCTCTCATTAGTGCTCTACCCTTTCCTGTCTCGTAAATTTTATCTATCTCTGTTCGATCGTACATCTCTCCTCTAGTTGGAAAGTCAGGACCCTTAATGTGTTTTAATAATGCTTTGAGCTCTACTGGAGAATTGAACTTGATAAATCTATTCTTAGGTAATTCTTTTAAATCCTCTACTCTTCGAATATCTTCGTCATAATTAACTTTGGCAAATGTTTCATCCTCTTCCCATATATTTTCCTCAGCAAGCATTTCTTGAATAGCATTAACGACTTCAGTAAGGTTATGAGGTGGAATTTTTGTAGCCATTCCTACAGCAATTCCCTCATTTCCGTTAACCAAAAGATTCGGAAGCAACCCTGGTAAAACTGTTGGCTCTTCTTCGTTTCCATCATAATTATCTACATAATCAACTGTGTTTTTGTCTAATCCTTCTAAAATCTTTGCTCCAAACTTATCTAGTCTTGCTTCGATATACCTCATTGCAGCTGGAGGATCTCCATCAATAGACCCAAAGTTTCCCTGTCCATCAATAAGTGTATATCTCATATTAAACTCCTGCCCCATTCGGACAAGGGCGTCCGAAATAGATGAATCACCATGTGGGTGGTATTTACCCATTGCTTCTCCCACAATTCTTGCTACTTTCTTATACCCGCTACCAGGCATAATATTCATTTTTTGCATTGTGTACAGAATTCTTCTTTGAACCGGTTTTAATCCATCTCTTACATCCGGAAGAGCTCTGGATACAATAACGCTCATGGCGTAGTTGATATAGCTTTGCTTCAACTCTTCGGTAATGTTTTGGTTTTTAATACCAGGAGTTAATGGTTCTTCCATTTTTTCGGTATTATCTTTTTCGTCTGCCATAATAAGTTGTTAGTTTCTAGTTATTAGTTTTTAGTAAATAAATTTCACTGCTAAAGGTTTAAAGCCAATAGCTTATAGCTTTTTAAACATCTAATTCAGCCTCCTGACTGTAAGTTTGAATATATTTCTTTCTTGGAGGAACATCATTTCCCATCAAAACATCAAATAATTTATCTGCTTCCTCCATATCCTCTACAATTACTTTCTTTAGTACTCTTGTTTCAGGATCCATAGTTGTCTCCCATAATTGATCTGCATTCATTTCTCCTAAACCTTTAAATCGTTGGATTGTAGGAGATTTTTTAGGTGCTCTTTCCTTTAGTAATTTTTGTAATTCCGCATCATCCTTAACCCAAACTGTATCGTTAGCTGAGAATGTTACCTTATATAAAGGTGGTTGAGCTATGTATAAATGTCCAGCTTCGATTATTGGCTTTAGTAGCCTATAAAATGTTGTCAACATTAATGTATTAATATGAGCTCCATCAACATCTGCGTCAGCCATTAATACTATAGTATGGTATCTAAGTTTTTTGACATCCATCTCTGGCCCAACACCAGTACCTAGAGCTCTAATAAGATCTGCCATTTCATTATTTGAGAGAACTTTATCAAGTCTATATTTTTCTGCATTAATAGGTTTACCTCTTAATGGAAAAATAGCTTGAGTATGTCGGTTTCTACCCTGTTTTGCAGGTCCACCAGCTGAATCTCCCTCTACAATATATAGCTCAGATTCTTCAGGTCTTTTACTAGAACAATCAGCTAGTTTTCCTGGTAACCCTCCTCCTTCAAGCGCACCTTTTCTAACAACAGCATCTCTTGCAGCTTTTGCAGCACTTCTTGCCTTATTAGCTAGGATAACTCTTCCAGTTATTGCTCTTGCTTCTTTAGGATTTTCAATTAAAAATGCTTTTAGCTGTCTTTCAACCAATTGTCTAACCGGTCCGTTTACCTCAGTGTTATTTAATTTTATCTTTGTTTGTCCTTCAAATTGAGGGTCTGAAATTTTAACTGAGATTGCAGCAGTAAGTCCTTCACGAACATCTTCTCCAGTTAGCTTAAGAGTTTTTTCTTTCTCGTTACCGAATTCGTTAATATAGCTGTTTATTGTTCGAGTAAGTGCTGATCTTAGACCTGAAAGATGAGTTCCTCCCTCAGGATTATGAACATTGTTTGCGAATGCATACTCTCTTGTCTGAAGGTCATCGGTATACTGAATTGATACTTCAATATCTACATCTTCAACCATCTCACTAGCGTAAAAGATCTTATCTTGGATAGGTTTTAAATGCATATTTATATGCCTTACATATGACTTAAGTCCACCTTCAAAATAAAATCCGTAAAACTTATCTCCCTTCTCATCTTTATCAATATAAGTAAATCTAACTCCTCCATTCAAATACGCGTTTTGTCTTAATCTATCCTGAATCTGTTTTTCTTTAAATTCAACAGTCTCAAAGATTGTGTCATCAGGAAGGAAATTTATTACAGTACCAGACCTATCTGATTTCCCAACTTCTTTTACTGGGCCTTTTGGTATTCCTTCCTCGTATTCTTGAACATGTAATTTCCCATCTTTATGAACTTCAATTCTACATTTTTTAGAAAGTGCATTTACAACTGAAAGTCCAACACCGTGTAGACCAGAACTAACCTTGTATGTATCACTATCAAACTTCCCTCCTGCATGAAGAACTGTAGCAGCGATTTCTAATGCACTTATTTTTTCAGTTGGGTGAATATCAACAGGGATTCCTCTTCCGTTATCACTAACAGTTACAGACCCATCATCTTCTAAAGTCACACTTACTTCGCTTGCATATCCAGCTAATGCTTCATCAATACCGTTATCTACAAGTTCCCAAATCATATGGTGAAGACCTTCGTTATCTGTTCCTCCAATATACATAGCAGGTCTTTTTCTTACAGCTTCAAGTCCTTTTAGTACTCTAATGTTAGAAGCTGAATATTCACTTTTACCAATGTCTGACATAATTAAATCAGTTTCTAAAAAATAATTAACGTTACTTTATACCATTTTTTTTGGAAGTTTCATCAAAAAAGATGTGTTTAATTGCTACTTCTAGTTCACCTATAGTAGGGGTACTATACACTAGAATAGCTGCTAGTAGAATTGATAAAAAACTTACTAATACATCTTCTATCTCAGCATATCTTCCACTAATAGAAGTCTGGATAAACTCATCCATGACGGCTATTAGTAATGATGATAACACACTTACTACTACTAACAAGGTCTCAATTATTAAAACGAACACTACATCTTCTTGCTTTTCCTTTTTTGAATGCCATTTTGAAAGTCTTGAAACTGTAGATCTTAATGTAGCAATTAAAGATCTATAAATAAGTAGGAATAATAGACCGTAAAGGGTCATTCTATATATAGTTTTTATTATTAATTCAAATTGAGAATTATCATCTGCAAGATATGGGACAGTAGCTAACCAAAAAATTAACGCAATAAATAACAATGTACTTCCCCAAGCGTATATCAAAAAACCGATAGTCTTATTCATTATTTCTCAGGTTAATTAAAATTGAGTTTGCAATGAGCTTAGTGTTTACATTTGAATAAACAGCTTTTTGCCATTTCTCCAACAATTCTATCATATTCTTATTTCTATTCCACAACATATTAGCGGTTGTTTCATGATTAAATGCGTTTAAAAGAGAGTCTAAAAACTCTTGTAGGTCTACTCTATTTTCTGAAGCTTTATAAATAGTGTTTTTTTGATGCAAATATTTAGAATTTAGAAACTCCTTAATATTTTCAATTTTTATATCTAAAGTACTGTGTGATTCTAATATCCTACATCTAGATAATATTGTTTCTAGTAAAGAGTCTTTATTATTAGTCACAAGCACTATTTGAGAAAGATTTCCAGGTTCTTCTAAGATTTTTAATAAAGAATTTTGAGCATGGACAGTTAATTTTTCTGAATTGAAAATGAATGCTGCTCTTGGAGCTTCAGTTCTTAATCCACTCCATTCAGCTACTCTATTTATGTTCTCAATACCTATGTTAGATTTACCCTGGTCTAAATTAATTTCTAATTCGTAATTTTTATTGGGTTTTTTTGCAGTAATTTTTTCAAGGTTTTTATAAATTTCTTCTTTGATTGAATCCATATCCGAATCCCTGTCTACAAAAATTATTGATTGAAGAAACATAGCTATCTTAGTTTAAAATCTAGAGTAAAATAGTGTAAATTGTAATGTAATAGTTTAGTTTTTTTGTATAAATATAGCATATGGATCAGGGGCAAGTCCCACAACAAAATCACTTACCTCCACCAGAGCCGGTTAAGAATGTTAAAGGTCTAAATAACCTTTTAGATGCACTTCTTGCAAAAGGTCTTATAACTA
>CAYTGI010000004.1:40963-54633 GCA_964437465.1 uncultured Candidatus Saccharibacteria bacterium
CTAATGAAGCATTTAATTCAATAAAGTTTGAAGCTATAAACTCAGGGAAAAGTTTTGAAGATTTATTGCTGGAGAAGAATATTGTGAGTGCTGAAGATATAGCAAGAACTCTATCAGAGATGCGAGGAATTGGCTATGTGGACATAAATAGTGTAGCTATACCCCCAGAAACATTACAGAAAATCCCTTTACAAACAGCAAAGGAAAATCAGGCAGTTATTTTTGAAGAACTTCCAAATAAAGTTAAAGTTGCAATGAAAGATCCTCTGGATCTTCAAAAGATAAAGTTTTTAGAATCCACAGTTGGTAAACCTGTTGAGGCCTATTACGCCTCAATTGTAGACCTTCAGATAGTATTAGATACTAAATATGGTGCACAAATCGGTTCAGAGGTTGATGAGGCTTTGGAAGATGTTGGAGGAGGATTGTCAATCTCAACTGCTGGAGGTGACATGGACTTATCAGATGAAAGTGAGTTAGGAAGTGCTCCTATAATTAAAATTGTAAACATGATTATGCAATATGCTGTTAAACATAAAGCTTCTGATATTCATATTGAACCTAGAGATGCAAAGGTATCTGTTAGATTTAGAGTTAGGGGGGTTCTAAGTGAAAAACTTACTATTCCTTTGAAGCTGCTATCAGCTGTAGTAACAAGAATAAAAATTCTCTCAAATTTAAAAATTGATGAACATAGAATTCCTCAAGACGGTAGATTTCAAATTAGAGAAGGAGGTAGAGCTGCTGTAGATGTTCGTGTATCGATAATGCCGAGTATTTACGGTGAGAAGATTGTTATGAGAATTTTGGAAAAATCAAAAGGAATACTAGATTTAAATAAGACAGGTATTAGAGGCCTTGCATTATCAAGGATGAATGATGCTTTGCAAAAAACTCAGGGAATTATATTAGTAACTGGGCCTACTGGATCTGGAAAAACTCAAACTCTTGCAAGTTCTTTAAAGATTCTTAACACTTCATCTGTAAATATAATTACCTTGGAGGATCCAGTTGAGATTAGAATTGATGGAGTAAATCAGGTACAAGTTAATGCTGAGGTTGGATTGACTTTCGCAAGTGGATTAAGGGCAATTTTACGTCAGGACCCTGATGTAATAATGGTTGGAGAAATTAGAGATAAAGAAACTGCTGGCCTTGCTGTTCAATCAGCTCTTGTTGGTAGATTAGTTTTATCTACTATCCATACAAATAGTGCTTCGGGTGCTTTCGTAAGAATGATTGATATGGGAATTGAGCCCTTTCTTTTGGCTTCAACTGTAAACGTAGTACTAGGGCAAAGGCTTGTAAGAACTTTGGGGGAATCAAAAAAACCATACAAGGCAAGTGCTCAAACTGTGCAAAAGCTTCATGAAGCTTTGGATTCATTAGGTGGAATAAATATTACAAAACCAGATGGAACTACGATCAATTTCAATAAAGATACTACAGATGTCACTTTGTATGAGGCAGTTAGTACACCTAGTTCACAATCAGGATATGATGGAAGATTGGGAATCTTTGAAGCATTGAAGACATCCGAAAATATAGCAAGTCTTGTTACAAGAAAAGAATCTATTAGTACTATTCAAACACAAGCTGTAAAGGAAGGAATGATTACCATGGTTCAAGATGGATTTATAAAAGCCCTTGAGGGAGTTACAACAATTGAAGAAGTATTAAGAGTACAAAATACTTAAAACTTCTGATAAACTTTTATTTAACTTAGCTAAAATATGCCACTAATAAACGTAAACAAAAACAATCAAAGTGATAATGTAGCAAATAATCAGTCTATTACACCCCAAAATTCTCAAAATAATTTACAAACTAATACTGTAGGTGAAAACATGCCGTTACAAGGGAGTGTTCCTATGACAGTGAACGAAAATGGGGTCAAAGAGTATGGAAATATTCAAAATACCCCACAGCTACAAGTAAACGTTGATCCCTCAGATAATCTTGAACAGAAGATACAAAATGTTACCCTTCAAGCACAGCCTGAAATACCTCAACAACAAAATCAAGCCATTCAGGCTTCTCCTATACCTAATTTTGCAGGAAATAATGAAGCTCAGGCTCAACAAGCAAACCAACAACAAACTGAATCTAATTTAGTAAATTCAGGAACTATGTCCTATCAGGAAATTGTTGAAAGAGCAATTTCTGAAGAAGCTTCAGATATTCATTTAACTGTAGGCTATAGACCTATGATCCGTGTAGATGGAAATTTGAAAACCCTAAACGCAAGAGAAGTTACTCCTGAAGAAATGCTTCAATACTGTAGTGTAATCACTGAGAAAAGAAGTGACATTGTATTAGACAAAATAACCCAAGCAGATCTAAGTTACACCTATAAAGATCGTAGATTTAGAGTAAATATTTTTAGAATGATGGGGAATTTATCTGTAGTTGCTAGATTAATTCCTCAAAGAATTAAGACAATTGATGAATTAGCTCTCCCTCAAATTACAAAAGAATTATGCAAAGTACCTGCAGGATTAGTATTGCTAACAGGTCCAACAGGATCAGGTAAGTCCACTACTCTAGCTGCAATGTTAAATCACATAAATAACTCTAGGGCCGAACATATTGTAACTTTAGAAGACCCTATTGAATTTGTTTATCCAAAGGGTCAAAGCCTAATTGATCAAAGAGAATTAGGTCAAGATTTTGAAAGTTGGACAAGTGCTTTAAGATCAATTTTAAGACAAGACCCAAATGTCGTTTTAGTTGGAGAGATGAGAGATTATGAAACTATTTCATCTACAATAACGGTAGCTGAGACTGGGCATCTAGTGTTTGCAACTCTTCATACAAACTCAGCAGCTCAAACAATAGACAGAATTATTGATGTCTTTCCTGAAAACCAACAGGATCAGGTTAGAACACAACTTGCTCAAGTTATTACTGCTATAGTAGCTCAAAGGTTAGTACCACTACCAGGAGGAGGTAGAAAGGCTGTTCATGAGATTTTGGTAGCTACTCCTGCTGTGAAAAATGCTGTTCGAGAAGGACAAACTCACCAAATAGACAATATGATTCAAACTGGACAGGATTATGGAATGATTACAATGGAGAAATCTCTTGTTGAAATGATAAGAAAAGGTGAAATCTCAATTGATACAGCTAAAGAGGTAAGTATTAAACCTGATGAACTTGATATTCTATTAAGCCAGGTATAAAGTAAATTATGGCTATGTTTAAATATGTTGCTCTTAATTCTTCAGGAGGGCAAATCGAAGGAAAAAAAGAAGCTGAATCAAAAGACGAGTTACTTCGGTTCTTAACTAATCAGGGCCTAACGGTAATGTCTATTACTGAAGATCTAGGGTTAAACTTTGATGAATTAGGTAGTATTGAACTTACAGGTATAAGTCTCAAGACAAAAGTTCTTTTGTCAAAACAACTTGCAACCATGATCGGAGCAGGAATCCCCCTTATTCAAGCAATAAAAATTATTAGCGAGCAAGCTGAAGAAAAATTCGTGCAAGAAAAATTTAGTGAGATATATAAAAAGATTGAAGCGGGGTCTTCTCTTTCAGTTGCATTTGAACAAGTTGGAGGAATATTTTCAGAGGTACAGATAAACTTAATTGCTGCGGGAGAAAAATCAGGTAATTTAAATGATATGCTCGATAAAGTTGCTGAAGATTTGGAAAAATCTAAAAATCTACGAGGTAAGATAACAGGAGCAATGATATATCCCGCTATCATTTTTGTTGTGATGATCCTAATTATGTTCGTGATGATAGTATTTATGGTTCCTCAAATTGAGCAACTATATACTAGTTTAGGAGCTGAGGATATCCCATTAGTCACAAGGATACTAGTAGGAATTGGAAAATTTGCTTCTAATCCTTTATTCATTCTCACTCTAATAATGGGAGTTATTGGTATATTCATATCTTACCGTTTTTTTGTTTCGGTTCCTGAAAGAAAAATCATTGTTGATAAGCTTTTTCTAAAGCTTCCTGTTTTTGGAAATCTACTTACTAAAATTCAGTTAGCAGAGTTTTGTCGATTAACATCAATGCTTATGAGAAGTGGTATACCAATTATCGAAGCAATTGAGATAGTATCAAAAGCAATGCCTAGTGAGGTATTTAAAAAAGTTATACTAGATAGTAAGGAAGAGCTAACAAAAGGAAATTCTCTGTCAATAGGTATTGCTAAAAGTAATATTAACAATGCATTCCCCACAATTTTGATTAGAATTATATCTACAGGGGAAGAATCTGGAAAACTTGATCAGGTTCTTGACGATATGAATAAATTTTATGAAGCGGAGGTCGAGCAGATAACAGGTAATTTGACGAAGTTACTCGAACCATTCATATTGGTATTAGTAGGAGGTATGGTAGCATTCCTAGCAGTAGCAATTTACCTTCCTATCTATACTGTAGGAAACTTTATTAACTAAAAGTTATGAAGAAAAAAGGTTTTACACTAATAGAAATAATGATTGCAATGTTTGTATTCGGGGTCTTAGTGACTTTGTCAGTTGTAGGAGTACAAATTGTACAAAGATCAGTTAGAAACTCACAAAGATCAGATGTAATTAATACTTTCAATATTTGGGTTACAAGATATCATGGAGACAATCGAGCTTATCCAGCAGAAAACTCAATTCAATTTACATCAAATGCTATCGTTTACACTCCTACAGATGAAATAATAGTCGAATTAAATGGTGGAACAGTACCAGCTAACGATACTGATTCAAGAGGTACAAGGTATTGTTATCAGGTTGACGGAATTGGTAGTGGAGGCACATTTAAGATGGCTGCAGAGTTAGAAGGATCTAGAATTGTTGAAGTCGGTAATGCAGATATTGATTGTGACACTTGGGTTGTGAATTAATTTTCATTAACTTGACAATGAAATTCAGTGAGTTTAATCTGTTACTATCAGCTAAAAAATTATTATATTTTATTTATTTTTTTCTATGAAGACCAAGAAAGGTTTTACGCTTATTGAACTTATGGTAGCTATGGGAATTATAGCTGTGTTAGTAACTATGTCAGTCGTAGCTATACAGATAGTTCAAAGATCATTAAGAGATACTCAAAGACGAGATATAATTAATACTGTGAATCTTTGGCTAGCTGGACATTATAATGATAATGGTAGATACCCTCCAACAGCAGAGATTGTGTTCGGTACAGATACAGTTGAATATCAACCCCCATCAGCTTCAGCTGTTGAGATTGCTGATCTTGCAGGAGCAACTAGAGCTGGGTCTACAGAATCAACTACTTCACAAACAGCATATTGTTATGCAGTTACACCTGGTGGAGGATCATATAGGCTAGGAGTTCTATTAGAAAGTGGTGCAGATGTACAACTTGGTAATGGCGGGGATTGTACCTCATTCTAAAATTAGAAATTTTTTATAATTATTAAACTGTAGCTATACATATTCTAGCTACAGTTTTTTATGAATTACTTAAATAAAAATAAAAAGGGATTTAGTTTAATTGAGCTAATGGTTGTGATGGGTATAGCCGCTGCAATTTTAGTTCTAGGTATAGCTGGTTTTCAACTTGCTCAAAGACAATCTAGAGATCAAGAAAGGAGAAATACTTTAGTAGAAATAGGGGAACAGATTAACGAATATAGAATCATTAACCTAACTCTTCCTGATAGAGCTTCAGTTCAATTTAATACTGATTCAGTACTAATAGATGGTGTGAATACGTTGGAGCTTGAAAGGCATACAAGAGCAGATAATCAAACCTCAAACCTAAGAACAAAATATTATTATGATAGATCTGGAGGAGGATTTATTCTATGTGCTGAACTAGAGTCAGGTGCAATAGCTAAAGGAGGTACTGTTGATTGTCCCGCTACTCTCCCTTAAACTGTTTTAGTTAAATTTTCAAATGACAATATTATTATTCTCTCTTATAGTTTATCTAGGCTCTTTTTTAGCAAAGGGCTTTTATATATTTATAAGGTTTGATAGCGAAAATGATTTTAGAAAAAATCTCATTAATGATGATCAAAAAAAACTTTTATTAACGCATACATTAATTCCTTTTTCTTCATTTTTTACTAGAGAAGATTTTATAAAAAAACGATTATTTCAATTAGTAGAATTATTTTCAATAATTTTATTTTTAATTTTTTCTTTATCTTTAAGAGAGATATACGATCAAAACACTCCTGATATACTTAATGTCTCGGTGCATTTCTCACTATTTTTATTTTCTATCTCTGGCCTACTCTATTTAGCAGTTCACGATATTTTATATTTAAATATTCCAGTTATATTTACGGTTAGATTGCTTTTTTTTAGCGTAGTATTACAAGGAATAGTAGCTCTTTTCAAGTTTTTTGAAATCTTAGATTCTGAGCTTTTTGAAAATATAGGTAACTTAACTAACTTAGCTGGCTTTATAGTTTTGTACCTTTTAACCTATCTTCTAATTATAATCACTAAAGAAGAAGGTATAGGAGCTGGTGATGCTGACATAAATGGTTTTGTAGGTCTTATGTTAGGGCTTTATTCAAGTATTATATTTATATTTACAACTATCTTTGTAGGAGCGTTTATTGGTGTAGTTTACTCATTAATAATAAAAAAATTTAGAGGAGTTCTTATTCCTATGGTACCTCTCATTGCAATTGGATATGTAATTAGTATAGGATATAGTGAGAGGATTATAAATTTGTTATTGATATACTAGTTTGTATTTATGAAAGAAAAAGAAGGATTTACTTTGATAGAGTTAATGGTAGCAATGGGAATAATAGCTGTATTAGTAACAATGTCAGTTGTAGCAATCCAGATTGTACAAAGATCATTAAGAGATACCCAAAGAAGAGATGTATTGAATACAGTTAACCTATTTATTGTTGGGCATTTTAACGATTTCGGTGTTTATCCTGACTTAAATTTTGCGACAGATAAAATTGAGAATTTAGCAAGTGGGGGTGTTGCTGATGAGATTGTAGTTGAACTTTCTGGTGCAACATCAAACGCTTCTTCAACATCCTCAAATAGAACGGCCTACTGCTATGTTAGAGGTGGAGGAGTTAGGGGTACATATCAATGGGGCATGGAATTGGAAAGTGGTGCAGAAGTTCAACTTGGAAACGATTCACAAGGGTGTACTCCTGGTGATGTACCTTAATTTAAAAAAATAAAATGAGAAAAAAAGCTTTTACATTAGTTGAAGCAATGATTGTGATGGGTATAATGGCAGCTGTACTAGGCTTTGGTACAGTAGGTATTTTTAGGTTTAGAGACTATATCGAGCTTCAAAACGGTTATGCTGATATAACTTCATTTTTAAGATCGATTCAAAACAGTGCTAGAAATTCTGTTGCATACGATGAATCTGGAGGTCAACCTATTGTCCCAGATTATTACGCAGTGTGGTTTACTAACGAAGACTTTTCTCTATTTGCATGTAATGATAGAAATAACAATAATATTGATTGTGTTCCACTATCAAGAAATCAACAAACCCCAAATTTTTCTAATGTAAATTTTGAATTCGGTAGTACTTGTGGAAATAGGTTATATGCTTTTGAGAGATCAACTGCTGATTTAATTAGAATACGAGGAAATGTTAATTCCTCTGGGATAAGCAATGGAGATCCTGATACATTTGGAGAATGTGACATAACAGTGGTGCATACTAATAGTAATAGTACAAGAGAAATAAGTTTAAACCTTACGCAAAATTCTATTAATGTCGATAATTAAATTAAAGAAAAAAGCATCATCATTGGCAGAAGTAATGATAGTTTTAGGTATCATTTCTACAGCTATGGTTGCTTCGATAAGTATAATGGTTAATTCTTTAATTAGAATTAGAGTCAATGATATTGAGGATTCTGCAAATACAATTTTAATACAAGCACTAGAAATAGCTAAATCTCCTACTCAGTTAAGAGTTAATGCTGACCTTTCAACTATCCCATATGATAGTTCAGTTTTCCTCGCTCTAGGAGATAACGATAGGCTTCAAATTCAAAGAGGTCACTCAGTACAGGGTAATTTGATTAACCCAGATTGTAATACGTCAAGTGTTTATAACGTTAATGATTTATTGCCTGAAGATGTTTCAGCTTCTTCTCAGATATGTATTCAACTTGAAGTTACAAGAAGAAGAGGGATTAATGACAACGATGTGTATGAGATTACTGCCAGAAGTAAGTACGTTGTTCCTGGAGGTGATATTAGATCTAATGTAATTACTGGATTTAGATATTCAGAGATATGATTATAAAAAAAATTAGCAAAAAAAAGAAAGCTTTCTCGCTAATTGAAATGTTAGTTAGCCTTGGAGTTATAAGCATAGTTATGGTTATTTTCTTCAACGCACTTCTAATTTCTTTAACTGTTACAGTAAGAAATTCCGCAAGAAGTAATATTAGAGAAGAGATTTCAACGGTTGCAAGCTTGATAACTAAAGATATTAGAAGAGTTGATAGATTAAATACTGATGATTGCTTAGGAGAATCATGTACTATGGTCGTTCAATTTGAGGAAATTACCTGGTATAAATGTGGAGATTCAATTTGTAAAGAACAAGGAGGCATTGTTGTATATAAAACTGGTGAGGATGTTTTAATAAATAATTTTACTTTTGATCAGGGTTTTATTGACGAATCTACTACTTTAAAGAATAATGTTCTTGTAACGATAGTTGCAAGTCATACTAATGAGCAATTAAATATAAATAATGTAATTAGACAGGTTTCTACTTCTACAAGGAATTTTGAAAGATGAATCATAAAAAAGGACAAATACTTCTAGTAACAATGTTAGTACTAATGGTTCTAGCAATTGTTATTGTAGGTATTGTTATAGTAACTAATCGGGATGTCTCTCAAGTAGTTCAAAATCAGAAATATGAGCAGCTTTATAATGTAGCTGAGACTGAACTACAAAAAGTTGTAGCAAAATATGGAGATAGTACACTTGATCTCTCGCAACTTCCAAATGACAGGGATTTGTCTCAGATAAGTGGATGTCGGCCGGTAAATGAGAGTTTAGAAGTTGGATATGATTGTGATGTGTCTGATGAAAATGCTCTTGGCCTTGAATTAGATACATCAATTAGGGTTGTTGAAAGGAAAGAGATCAGAAATCTAGAAGTATTTAAAGATGAAGCAATAACATTGAGATTAGAAGGTTATGAAAGAGGGCTAACAGTTTCCTGGGATCAAAATGTAGCATTTGAATTTGTTCTAAACGTATTTGAAGACACTAATGGAAATCGAATTTGGGATCAAACTGAAAAGATAACTGAAGTAAGAGATATTTATGATTCAGGAGGTGTTTTTACAAGTAAAGATAATTCCAATCCTTTTGGATTTAGTGGGAATAATCAGTCGATATCATTTGTTATAGATAATATCACTTCCCTACCTTCTAACTATAGAACTAGGAGCTTGACGATAATTCCAAGAACTAGAGCTAATAATCCTAATCCTGTCTTAGTTAACGTTATTCCTAGCGATCCGGCTTCTTTTCCATTCCAAGTTAGAGCTTTTGAAACTGTCACATTTGATGAAACAGACAATAATACACCAGTGGTTGAAGTTAACTCACAGGTAAGCTTAGAATCTCAGATTGATTCAATATTCAATTACTCTCTTATAACAAATGGTGGGATTTCCCTTTAAAAAAAACATATAATTATTTAATATAATATATCTAACATATTAATTTTTATTTATGGCTCGATTACCTGATTTTTTTGGAATTGATTTAGGAAACTCAGCTTTTAAAGTTTGTGAAGCTAAGAGAAGTGATAATTCTTTTGTGATTGAAGCTTTAGGTTCTTCTGATATACCAGGCTCTCTTTTAGAAAATCAGAGTGATCAAGGTTTGGAAAATATCGCCGAAAGGATAAATGAGGTTGTTAAGGCTTCTGGCATTAAAACAAAAGCAGTTGTAATGTCCTTACCTGAAACAATTATTTTTTCAAGATTGGTGACTTTACCCAAAATGAAAGATAAAGAGGTGGATGAAGCTATTCACTGGGCTATTAAGCCTCTAGTTCCTGTACCATTGGAAACATTGAATGTATCATTCTTAAAAATTGATGATGTTCAAAAAACCGGAAAAGAGTTTTCAAACTGGTATGTGGTAGCAGCACCTAAGGATGTAGTACAAAGGTACCAGGTAATGATGAATAAAACTAAATTTGAACTACTGGCGATTGAAACAGAGGCTTTGGCAATTACAAGACTACTTTTTAATAATTATCAAATACAGGGTGATGCATTTTTAGTTGACATTGGTGCGGACAGTACTAATTTAATGATAGTTAGAAACAGTGTTGTAGTCTTTTCTCAATCAGTCAGTACTGGATCTAACTCTTTAACCAAAGCAATTGCTTCAGACTATGGACTAGATGAGACTCAAGCAGATAAATATAAGATGACTTTTGGATTAGATTTCGAGAATGGTGATGGAAAAATTGCCAAAACTCTTCAACCAGTAGTTGATCTTATAGTAAATGAGATATCAAGGACTTTGGCTTACTATACAAGTAAGATCGGAGGTCAAAAAGTAAACAAGATATTTATGACAGGAGGAGGAAGTAACTTAATTAAATTAAGTGATTATATTACTCAAAAACTTGGAATTCAGGTTGAAATGTTAAATGTTCTGAATAATGGTAAATTGGCTGGAAAGCTTTCAAAACAATACGATTCAAAATCTTTATCGTCGTTTAATGTTGCGCTTGGATTAGCATTAAAGGGACAAGGACAATAATATGGCAGAAAAAAAAGAAAGTGTTTATCGAAAACCAAAATATTTTCAATTCAATCTTCTTTCGGAACAAAGCGAAGAGGAGATACAACGTTTAGAAGAAAGAGACGATTCAACTCTTTATGCTATGGTTTTAGTTTTTTCAGGGATTTTTATTTATTTTATTTTAAATTTAATTCAAATTATTATAGTACAAGGAAGAATTAATTTAATCCAGAGCAGGATTGATGAAACAGTTGCTGCAATTACTGCTTATAACGATATTCGAGCACTTAATGGCGAAATTTTTCAGAAAGCGAATCTTCTTAGGGATCCGTTACTAAGCGATATTGAGTTAGATCGGTTACTAGAAATTTCTAGCTTAATGACTCAAGATGAAGGAGAAATACTTACATATAGTAGGAACCAATCTGGAGAATTTGAATTGGTTGTTGATGTTGAAAATGAAGAAATGGCAGTAAGAATTTTAGAAAATGCTGATGAGCTTGATGATGTTACAAGATCCTATATTAAACAAATGAGTCATGAAAATGAACAAAACAGTATAAGAGTAACATATGGTTTTGACATTATATATGAGATAGAAAACCAAGTATGAGTGAGAGACTAACGATAGACAAAGCCCTAGAGCTAAATAAAAAAGAAAAAAAAGAAAATTCCTCTTTTCGACAGTTTCTTATTGTCTTTAGAATTTATTTATTTCCAATAACTTCTATCATTATATTTCTAATAATAATTTTTGTATTTACAATTCCTAAAATTTTCAATATTTTTGGCCAGCTAGGGGAAATAGATAGACTTAATGAAGATTTACAAACAAGGCAAGAAGAGCTTATCGAAGCTCAAAGAATGGCTGCAAATGAAGCAACTCTAAGAAGAGATGTTGATATATTGGATTCTTTAGCTCCTACTGAAGTCACCGAAGTGGTGAATTTTGGAACTAGAATAGCCGAATTAGCAGTTGAAAATGAATTGGTTATAGATAATCAGTTTGTTAGTGATGAAATCGATGGATTCAGCTCTGAGAGCTTTCTGGAAAGTAATGAGCTTCTTTTACTTAGAGAGGTTCCTAATGATTTTGAAATTCGAGGAGATGTTGTTGACGTTTTTGACTTTATTGAAGACTTAGGTAGACTTGAAGATTTCATTGTAGTAAATAGAATGGAACTCACTGCGCTTGAAACTAATGAATGGAGTATGGAAATAAGAATTATTAAATACCAATTTCAGGAGCTTGGAGAACCTAGTGAATTATATCAAGCATATGTACAGGTTCCGATAAGTGCTAGTGTAAATGCTGAAATCCAAGAGTATCTAAATCTAAGGCGACAACAGGAAGGGTTCAACAACAATCAAGATGGTAATACGAATTTAATATTTGATAATTAGCTTTATTGAGCTGCTTCTTCTGCTCTTTCGGTAGCTTTTTTACCAGGTTTTTTCTTAAATGTTTTTCTAAACTTTGGTTCTTTAAGAATATTTTCTTTAATAAGAATTCTTTTCACTGTGTTTGTTGGTTGTGCACCTACAGATAACCAGTATTCTATTCTCTCTTTATTTAAATCGATAACCTTTTCGATTGGATTGTAAAATCCCAAATACTCAATAGCTTTAGAATCTCTAGCTTCTCTTTGTGGAGTGGCTACAACTCTATATTGTGGTGTATCTTTTCTTCCTATTCTTGTTAATCTAATTTTTACCATGTTCTTATCTTAAAATAATATAATCTATCGACTAGGATTAGAGATTTTATCAAAAAAAAGCTAATTAGTCATTATTTTTTGGGAAAAACTTGTCTTTCAGTTTATCCCATTGTTCAAGTGCATTTGTAGCTGCAACCTGTTCTGCCTTTTGTTTACTATCTCCAGAACCTTCAGTAAGGATATTTTCTCCTATTTGTACAGCCATAGTGAAAGTTTTATTGTGATCAGGACCTTCTTCATTTAAAAGAACGTAAGTAGGAGTGATTCTTAGCTCTTCTTGTGCAATTTCTTGCAACTTGGATTTTGAATCAATATCTAACCTATTTTCAACTATATTATCAATTTTATGATAAATATATTTTGCAATAAAATCTTTTGCCTCTTTATATCCTTTATCTAAATAAATTGCTCCTATAAGTGCTTCCATAGCATTTGCAAGTATGTATGGCCTGGTTCTACCTCCTGTTGCCTCTTCGCCATAACTCATAAATAGTGAATCTCCTAAACTGATTTTTTCAGCTTCCTCAGCAAGACTTTCGGTTCTTACTAATGCAGCTCTAAAGCTAGTCAGAGTTCCTTCCGGAAAGTCCGGATAATTTTCAAACAGTAATTCGGTCACAACAAGTTCCAATACTGCATCGCCTAGGAATTCCAGCCTTTCATTATGACTACCATCGGAGTTTTCATTAATGTATGACCTATGAGTTAGTGCTTCTTTGATTAAATCTTGGTTATCAAAATTTATAGAAAGTTTTTTTTCAATTTTTTGAATTCCCTCCATCTTCTGTTAGTTTTTCCTTGTTTAAAATTGCTCCTAAAACTCCGTTTACAAATTTCCCGCTTTGCTGAGAGCTAAGAGCCTTACTAATATCTACAGCTTCATTAATAACAACCTTTACAGGATTAAGTTTACCAATAAATGCTTCATAAATAGCAACTCTAAGTGTGATCAAGTCTACTGGATTAATTTGCTCTAAAGGCCATGCTGGTGCATATTTTCTTATCATGTTATCAATATCATCAACATTCTCCTCTACTCCGTCAATTAACTGCTCATAAAGCCTTGTATTGTACTTTTTTTCTTCCAAAACTGAAACAAGGCTATTTGGTTCGAAAACCTCATAGCCTATGTGTGTTTTTTTTTCTTGTAATTTTGTAAAGAGAAACTGAATTGATAAAAATCTTGCAAGTCTTCTAGGATCTACAGGCAGATCAGTATCATATTCCAT
>CAYTGI010000004.1:54643-85612 GCA_964437465.1 uncultured Candidatus Saccharibacteria bacterium
CTTCACTCATAACTTTTACATTCTTATATTCTGGGTTCTTCTTACTTACTCGATGAGCAGGGACTAATTCACCAGTTACTTTTGATTTAACTAGAAAACTACCACCCTTCTTCTTTATAGTTTTATATTTTCTAAGAACCTTGTCATATCTTTCAGACCCACGAGTTTTATTTCTCTTACTCTTAGATCTTCTGTGTTTCATTGTAGCTGCCATATATATTCTTTAACTCTACAATTTTACCACAGAAACCCTTATTCTGCTTTCTTTTTTAAGAAAAGCAAGGTGTTCTTGCCAATTTTTTTAGAGTACACAACTTCCAAATTATTTGAAAGGTTTAGGTCACTAGTTTTATTTGTCTCGGATTTAAAAACTATTAAACCATCTAAGTTAACTATCTTTGATGTTTCTTTAAAATCATATGTTTCATGGATTTTGAAAGGCGGATCTATGAATATCAAGTCAAATTTTTGTGAAACTTGAGATAGGAATTTGGTTACATCTAAGTTAGATATATTTACTTGCTCATCTTGAATATTCAGCTTTTCTATATTTGATGTTATTATGTCAATTGCTTCAGGATCATTTTCAACAAAAGTTACATGTTTCGCACCCCTGCTTAGTGCTTCTAGTCCTAGGTTTCCGCTTCCAGCGTATAAGTCAGCTATCTTAGCTCCTTCTATAAAATCTGAGATAAGATCAAAAAGTTGCGTCTTAACTCTGTCAGTAATTGGTCTTGAGACATCTGGAACATCAAGAAAGTGACCCTTGTATATCCCAGAGATAATCCTAGGTTTGCTCATGGCGTGAAAACGTTGTATTATATAAAACTATGCCTGTAGTTGTAGCTACATTTAAAGAGTTTTTAACTCCATTCATAGGTAATTCCAGAACTAAATCAGAAAGTTTTAAAAGATCCGATGAGACTCCTGTTAACTCATTACCCATAATGATTAGAACTTTTTCGGGTAGTTTTTCTCTAAAGAAATCTTTAGACTTTGGAGTTTGTTCAATGCTTACGACTACGAAACCCTCTTTTTTAAGCTCAACAATCCTATCTTTTGGATCTTTTAAGTATTCAAATTTAATATGCTCTTCAGCACCGATGGAAGTTTTAATCACTTTTGGGTGAGGGGGATAAGGAGTTATTCCACTTAGAATAAGTTCTTTTACTCCAGCTCCATCACATGTTCTAAAAATAGCCCCTACGTTTAAGGCTGATCTTACATTATCTAAGAGAACAATAACTTCTTTCATGGTCTGATTTTACACTAAATATATGATTAGAGAGATGAATCCAAATCCTAAACAATAAATTCCAAAGGTCTTTAGGGACCTATCTTTAAGGTAGTTTAGTAGAAATGATATAGACACATAACCTGAAATAAATGATATTAATATTCCAATTACGATGGTTGAAAATGGTATTTCTGAATTTACTCCTAAGTTTGATATGAACTCGTGTAAAGTAGCCCCCAAAATTACAGGGATACTAGCAAAGAAAGCATAGTCTAGAGAGGCTTTTTTCGATAGACCAAAAGCCCTTGCACCTAGAATAGTTATTCCTGACCTAGATACACCATAGATAATGCCTAAAGCTTGAAATAGACCTATAATTACTGCATTCTTTTTAGAAATTTTTTCTAATGAATCGATTTTTTCGTTACCTCGTAATTTTTCTGAAAAAATGAATAAAACACCAACTATCATTAATGCTCCGCTAGCAATAAAAAACTGAATTTCTCTTGTAAGTAAATCTTCAATGAAGATTGAAAATGCTGCTCCAAAGAGAACAGCAGGTATAGAGGTTAAAACAATATTAAAACCGAGTTTTAAAGAATCTTTTTCTCCTTTAAATGATCCTAAAAGTGTATCCTTCAATAAACTTCTAAAATAAACTAAAACAGCTAATAATGTACCAAAATGAAGATAAACTATAAAAGTATTGAGGTCATCAGCCCCAAAGTTGATGTTTAAGAACTCAGAAAATATTATTAAATGTCCTGAGCTAGAGATTGGAAGGAACTCAGATATTCCTTGTAATACTGATAAAAATAGTATCGAAAATAAATCCATTTACTCAAATAAATATATACTTCTAGTTCCTGAATTATACGCTTTTTCGGCAATTTTCTTAGATTTTTTAATTAAACTTAAATCCATCATATTCGCAATTTTTAATTCTGGTAATCCAGACTGTTTATTTCCATACACTTCTCCGGGACCTCTTCTAGATAAATCGTATTCTGCAATCTCAAGACCATCATTAGTATTTACGAAAAATTCTAGTCTTTCTTTAGCTTCAGGGTTTACTTCTGGATCAGTAAACATAAAACAGTAGCTCTGTTTGTCTCCTCTTCCAACTCTTCCTCTTATCTGGTGTAGTTGAGCTAAACCAAACCTTTCAGCATTTTCAATTACCATAACTGTAGCGTTAGCAACATCCACACCAACCTCAATCACTGTAGTTGAGATCAAAACTTCAACTTCTTTGTTTTGAAACTGTTTCATGATTTCTTGTTTCTCTATACTTTTCATTTTTCCATGTAGGATTTTAGTTCTAATTTTAGGCATAGATTTCTTAAGTTCTTTTCCCACTGCTTCTACGGACTTTATTTGCCCTTTGTCACCATCTTCGATTAACGGGCATACCCAGTAAACTTGATCCTTATCCTTTAACACTTTTTCTTGAATCCAGGCAAGTCCATCTTGACGCTTTTTATCGGGGACAAGAAAAGATTTAATTATCTTTCTATTTTTAGGTTTACTTTTAATTGTTGAAATGGCTACATCTTTAAAGAATAGCTCTGCTATTGTTCTAGGTATTGGGGTTGCTGTCATATTGATAAAATGGGTAGACTCATTATTTTCCCCTAATAACTCTTGCCTCTGTACAACTCCAAATCTGTGTTGCTCATCTACAATAAGTAAATCAAGATTATCAATGAGTTTATTTTTCCTATGCAACATAGCTGTAGTTCCGATTAGAATATTCGCTCTTTCGGTATTTTTATTCTCAGAAGAAATAAGTGATAAATCTATATCTTTATTGAATTTAAATGTTTTCACAGCATTATTAAAGTGTTGCCTTGCTAAAACTGTGGTTGGGGCTAGTAAGGCTACTTGCCTACCCTCTTTAGCGAAAATGTAAGCTAGAACAAAAGCAATAATTGTTTTTCCTGAACCAACATCTCCTTGAATTAAGAAATCAATAAGTTTCTTATTTTTGAGGTGTTTCATGATTTTTTCTAAAGTTAATTTCTGATCTTTAGTTAGTTCAAAAGGAATAGTTTTTAAAAATTCATTTTTTGATTTTTCAAGATCTTTTGGAGTGAATCCATTATTTTTCTTCTTTATCAGGGTTTTTTTAACTCTAAGGTGAATATTTGTCATTTCTAAAAGAGACAGAGCTTCATGAGCCTTTTTAGCGGTTTTCTCAGAGCTTGGGAAATGAATCTCTTTTAAATAATTCTTAAGCGATTCTGAAGTAATTAAAGACTCCTCGTTAGGAACTTCAATTTTATTATTATCAATTTGATCTAAAAGATCTTTTATCCTATTTCTTAACCATTTTTTACTTATCCCTTCAGTCAATCTGTATTCAGGAGTAATTCTTCCAAGGTGAATACTTTCCTTAGCCTCTTTTACCTCTTCAAACGAGTTTGGGTAAAATGTTATCTTGTTACCTTTGATTCTAGATTTACCGTTTAATAAGTATTCTTTACCTATTATCAAAGCTTTCTTTAGATAGGGTTGGTTAAAAAACTGTGCAGTTAAAGCTCCAGTTTCATCAAACACTTTAATGTTTTGAAGCGATCTTCTTCCGCGTAGACTTACACTAGTTACTTTTTCTATCTCAACTTTAATAGTGTATGTATCCTCAAAGACAATATCTGAAATTTTAGATATATCGCTTGAATCGATGTATTTTCTAGGGAAATAAGTGAGTAGGTCTTTAAGAGTTTTTATTCCAAGAAAATTTAATCTACCAGCGTAGCTATCGCTAATGAATTTTAATTCAGTTACATCTGATTCTAAATTCATTTAAATTACAGAACAGCAAATAGTGTTAGGAGTGGGGCAATAACTAAGCTAGCTGCTAGGATTACAGTCAATAAAACCTGACCGATCTTTTTTAATTTGAACTTTTTATTTAGTTTTTTCCAAGCTTCCATGTGAGGTAATTATACAAATTTTTTCAAAATTTTGTTTTATTTGTTCAAATGATAGGTAAGGGCTGCTTTGATAAAGCCTTTAAGCTCTGCTAGAGGAATTTCTTCACTTTCTGAAAATATAATTCCACGATTTCCGTCAAACTTAAATCTATCTTCATATTGAGATCTGAAATCATCAATTAACGAAGTCTGACAATGAACGAAAATCCCATTTTCCTCTTTATCAGCTTTATGATCAATACGAATTGTAGTCCCACTCTTAGTTTTAGAAGGGATATAGCTAGGCTCTCCCCACTTCAAAGTTTCTTCTATTTCTCCTATTTCTGGGTTAGATTCAGCAATTTCAAAGATTAGTTCTCTAATTCTCATAAGCTTCTCTCTTATGTCCTAGGGGTAATTGTTAAAAACTTCTTCTACTTGTTTTGATTTAAATGGGATCATAACTAAGTATACTATAAAAGAAAATCCCCCTTAAAAGGGGGACTTTCTACGGAGAGTGAGGGATTCGAACCCCCGGTCCCTTGCGGGACGCTCGTTTTCAAGACGAGTCCGTTCGACCACTCCGGCAACTCTCCATTTTAGCGGATTTTAGGTCTGATAATTATATCAAGAGAAGAGAAAATCGAAAAGCAGTTATTTGATACAATCATAATATGAAAGAATATAGAGGTTACATAATTGTGAGAAAACCGAAGATATTCAAAATATTGAATCCGATTTACTACTCAGCCCAAGCGATTGGTACAGTGATCTTTGTTCCTGGAGATTTTGATTCTAAAAGAGTTGATATTCTTGAGCATGAATTATTTCATTTAAAAAGGCAAAAAGAGATTGGAGTTCTCAAATGGATCATTAAATATCTGATAAATTCTAAATTTAGATATATGGAAGAGTTATTAGCATATCGCCATCAAATTGGGTTTTTGAGAAATAAAGGTGAAAAGATTAACTACGATCACTATGCTTCTTTACTATCTAGTAAGATCTATTTTATGAATAAAAAATATGAAGATATTATTATTGATTTAAAAAATGAATCAGATTAAGAAAATTAAAAAAGAAATAATAAACCATCCCGCAAACAAGAAGTTTACTAAAAAAGGCTGGGAGCCGGTTTTTACAGCTGGACCTAATTCAAAGATAGTTGTTGTTGGTCAAGCTCCTGGAATTCGGGCTTAAGAAAGCTTAATACCTTGGAATGATCCTAGCGGAGTTAGGCTTAGAAAGTGGATGAATAATAGCGATGAAAAGTTTTATGATCCTGAGTACGTTTCTTTAATTCCTATGGATTTTTATTTTCCTGGATCGAAGAAAGGAGGAGATTTGCCTCCTAGAAAGGAATTTGCAGATTTATGGCATCCGAAATTATTAAATGCAATGGATAAAGTAGAGCTTATAATTTTAGCTGGAATGTATTCTCATAAATACTATTTAGGGAAAAGAAGATATAAAACTTTAACTGAAACTGTTAAAAACTATAAAGATTATCTTCCTAATTTCTTTGCTCTACCCCATCCTTCTCCAAGAAATATTCATTGGTTTCAAAAAAATCCTTGGTTTGATGAAAAGATAATTCCTGATCTGCAAAGAAGGGTTAAAAAACTAACTGGAAAATAGGATAATAAGTTTATGTTCAAAACATTTCAACTTTCAAAACAGAAAGGAATAAAATATACGGAATATCAATCGAAAAATCCTGATATACAATATTTCTGGAAATTAGAAACTGATATAGGAAAGAATGGTCTTGTTGACTATAAAATTATCCCAGATGGTTCAATAGATATAGTATTTGAAGAGGTTGAAGGCAAATTATTTAATCCATCTGTCTCTGCTCCATTTAGAAAGATAACCTCTATTGTCTTACCTCAGAATTCAATTTTTGTTGGAATTAGATTTAATCCAGGGAAATTTAGAAAATATATTGATATTGATTGCCATAATATTGAGGAGGACTTTCTCGATATTAAGCGAAGAGAATACAGGAGTGTTGACGATTTCTTAAGCTCATTGAAATGCAATTTACATAATCCACTCGCAAAGTATGATGATAGTCTTACAAAACTATTAAACTCATCACTCTCTCAAAAACAAAAAAGAAGAATTTTTAAAAATGTAACAGGCTTTAATATAAGAGAATTTAAGAAGATTATAAATTTCCAAAGCTCACTTACTAACGCATTTGAGGGGAATTACTATGACTAAGCACATAAAATCAATGCTTATAAATCACTTATAAATATGACTCCAACTGAACTTAAAAAATATCTATAAGAAATGTCCGAAACTTACAATACATAATTCACTTTAAGTAATAATATAAATATATTAAATATTAAAGTTAATTATGAAAAATTCATATCCATTATATGTAGTTAAAGATATTGAAGTCCTATCCAATTTCTTGGAAAAAAAGTTTAATTATAAAAGAGTTTTTGAGTCTGATTGGTATATCCAGTTAGCAAATAAAGAACAACAGCTAGGCCTTATGATAGAAAATAGTTCCAATCAACCTGAGTTTTTACATCAAAGCTTTAATGGTCAAGGGGCAGTTCTTACAATTGAAGTAGAAAATGTTGATTCTTTTTATGGGAAATTTGAAAAGTCTGAAATATTACACGATTTAGTAACAGAAGATTGGGGTCAAAGACATTTTATTATTCAAGCACCAGAAAAAGTATTGATTGATGTTGTTGAATACTCTGTCCCTGAGGATTATAGTTAGTTTGATATTCCATAAGCCATATCCTCATTATGATCAAAATAACTCTCGACTTTAGGTAATAATCTTCTTTCTTACTATTTTTATATCCATTATTTTCTAGCCTTTGTTAATGCATTTATATTTTCTATGCAAAACAGTCTATAGTAAGAAATTCCTGATTATTAAGCTTTTGAATTAATTCTTCTTTAAGATCAAGGTTTAATTTTACTTTTACTAGATACAAAAGTGTACTTTATTCTATTATTCATTACTAAATAAATTCCGACAAGGTTGGCAAAATGGTATAATTGTAAGTTCAGAAATTTATAAAAGTATGACAAAAACTGTAAAGCTTTCGAGTAAAAGAAAAAATACAAAGTCAAGAATGTCTATAGCTAAAGATAATAGAAGTAAACTAGCTTCTAAATCAAGAAAGGCTTTGAAATCTAAAAAAACACAAGATGTAACAAGAAAAATAGCAAAAGTAGTTTTGATATTCATTGCAGTAATACTTATTGGAATGCTTGGAGGAACAATTTATGCTTTTAGCTGGCTTCAAGGATTAAACGATAATCTACCAACAGTTGACGAGGTTTTTCCTGAACCACCTATCTCAAGTGTAATTTATGATCGAACCGGTACACAATTATATAGAGTTATTGGAGATGTAAACAGTGATCCGGTTGATATTAACCAAATTCCAGAAAGAGTTAAGTGGCCTTTTTTAGCTGCTGAAGATGAAGACTTTTATAATCATGATGGTTTTGATACTGCCGGTATTCTCAGATGCGCGGTAAATATAGCTAGATCAGGAGGATCTGATATCTGTGGGGGAAGTACAATTACTCAACAGTTAATAAAAATAACAGCATTAAATAATGTTGAAAGTCGTGTTGAAAGAAAAATCCAGGAATTGTTTATGTCTACAAAAGTTGAACAGGCAAATAATAAAGATGAGATCTTACAGATGTACCTGACCGTTACATCTTATGGATCAAATATTGTAGGAATTCAAACTGCTTCAAAATTTTATTTTGGAAAAGATCCCGCTGATTTAACTTTAGCAGAAGCATCAATACTTTCTTCTATAATTCAAAATCCATCTTACTTATCTCCAACACAACCATTTGATGGAGATACAGAATCCTCAAGAGCAAGAGTTAAACAAAGACAACTATATGTTCTTGGACAGCTTAAAGAAAATATGGATTCCATAAATGAACAGATCTTAACTAATGCAAGAAGAATGGCTCAAGAGCAAGGTAAAGAATTTAATCCAGAAGAAGTAGAATTATTTACTGAAGAGATGATCGCTGCTGCAGAAGTAGAAGAATTGGAGTATCGACCTCCACTTGCTACAGACATAAAGGCAGGTCACTTTGTTAACTTTGTTTTAAAAGAATTACAGTCTAAGAATTATAAAAATGGTGAAGAACCTTTCACTGAAGAAGAGTTACATACAGGTGGCTATAGAGTCTACACAACTCTAGATTATGAACTACAACTACTAGCTGAAGAATATGCAAACCGAGCTGGAAATCAATATGATTACTGGAATATTCATAATGCAGCTGTGACTACAATAACTCCAAAAAATGGAGAGATAATAACAATGGCAGGTTCTAAAGAATTTTTTGGTGAAAGCGAAGGCTGTGATGAGAATGGAGCTAACTGTTGGTATAATCCAGAGGTAAATGTTCTTGCTACACTACAATCTCCTGGATCTACAAACAAAGTATTAGCATACTATCTAGCTTACGAATTAGGGATAAGTTACCCAGGTGATTTACTTCCTGATATACCTATTTCGTTTGGAGGATACAACCCAAAGAATTGGGATAGTGGATATAGAGGTGTTGAAAATACGGCAAGAGAAATGCTTAGACAGTCTAGAAACTTACCAGCACTAGTTCTTGCTGAGGCTATTGGTATTAATAGATATATAGAAACCTCAAGAGAGTTTGGATACTCTACTTATGCTGATGCTTCGCAGTTTGGGCACTCAGTTGTTCTTGGAGGAGCTACAGTATATCCATATGAACATGCTGCAGCATTTGGAGTTTTTGCAAATCAAGGAGATTATCTTGCTCCTGAATCAATACTAAGAATTGAAGATAGTCAAGGTAACGTTGTTTATGAAGCTAATCCCAATCCAAAAAGAGTCGGAAGTCCTCAAGCTTCGTATTTAATAAATCAAACTTTATATAACCTTGAAGGAATCTCATGGGATGGAAGAGACATTGCTGCTAAAACTGGAACCTCTGAGCAGAATATAGATTCAACAATGGTGATGTGGTCTCCTGACTTTGTAACGCTTGGATGGGTAGGTAATAATAATAATGATCCAACAGATCCATTCAATGGTTTTGCAAGTATTGTTGTAAAACCTTGGCTATTAGAGTATATGCAAGCTATTGGAGATGCTCCGTACTTTTCTAACAGAACTCCATTTGAGAGACCAGGGTTTGTATATAGAGGTGGCGGTAACTGTAATGATGAAGGTGAATGTTTAGGTTTAGCTGCAGACTGGATGATTGAAGGGAAATCTTACGTTTCAAAGATAGTAACGGAAGAAGCTCAAGTTTGTACTGACCAACCTAGTAGATTAGTTAGAGATATAGATATTGCATTAGGTCTAGCAGAAGTTAGAATATTTAAACAATACAAAATGCCTGCTCCTAGTTGGCAAAATTACTTAGATGCTTATCTACAGAGACAAGGTAATTCTAATCTAATTCCAACAGAATTCTGTGACATTGATAGGACAAATATAGTTTCTGGACCGATAATAAGGTATGGATCTATTACTTCTCCTGATAGTAGTACTCTAAATGTAAGAGTTGGTGTATATCCAACAGGAGAGCCTGTGGATGAGGTTGAGATATATTTGAATGGAAATATAGTGGAAACAATTAATAGAGGATTTCCTAATATTGATTTATCGATAGATATCGGTTATTTAGGATTGACTCCTGGAGAAAGGTACGGTTTGAGAATAGTTGCTACTGATGAGGAAGGAGAGTCTGACTCATTCTCAGATACTATTGTTCTAGGTGATCCTACAGGTCAAGGAGGAAACCCAGGTGGAAACGATATAGGATCCATTTTATTTGAATATACTCCACCAGCTAACCTAACACACGGTGTTAATGTCGGTCCTGGTTTAACTTATACAATCAGTGTCCAATACATTGGCCAGAATGATCTTTCAAATGTTCAGCTCTACCAAACAAATGAGACTATTGGTCAAACAATTTTACTAGGAGATATGAAAAGTATAGGAGGTGGAATTTATCATTTCAACAATTGGGGTGAGAATATTAGTGTTTCAAACTCTACTTACAGCTTCTATGCTACGGGAGTGACTAACTCTGGTGCAGTTATTAATACCCCAGCATCCCAGTTTGTTGAGGTAAGGGTTCAGTAAACTTTTCAAATAATTCTTCTTTTGCTCTTCAGGTGTATATAATGTCAACAATTAATCAAATCAAACAAAAAAGGACAAGTTTTACTTGTCCTTAATATTCATTATTATTAGATTTTATGCTTTTACTTCTTCAAGAAGTGCTTGAAAGTGTTCAGGATGATCAACAGCCATTGAAGCAAGATTCTTTCTATCAATGTCGATTTTACTTCCTTTAAGAGCTGATATGAATTTATTATAACTAACTCCACTTCCAGCAAGCATTGCAGATATTGTTTTAATCCACTCTTCTCTCTTTTGAGATCTAAGGTGTCTTCTGTGTTTTGCACTGTAATCCCCTGCATGAAGTGTGGCTTCTTTAGCTCTTCTGTAAAGCTTGCTATAAGACAGTCTATAACCTTTAGCCGCTTTAAGTACTTTTTTGTGTTTTTGCTTTTTAGCTTTACCTCTTTTAATTCTCATCTTTTATTTTTGTAACAATTTTTTAACTTTATTTTGTTCCACATTAGCAAGTTCAAGGTTCTTAGTATCAGTGTTTTTAGATTTTCTATTTGTTGTTCGAGAAAATCTTTGTTTTCGATTACTTCTGTCTCTTCTAGTAACCTTACCACTACCAGTTAATTTAAACCGCTTTGCTGTAGATTTATGTGTTTTTGCTTTATTTTTCTTCATCTTGTTTACTTTGTTTTTTATACTTTAAAAATATACTGAAATTCCTTCCTTCCTTATTGATTTCAGACATTGGTTCACTAAAATTATCAGCCATTTCAATTATTCTTCTTAAGGTTTCTTTCATATCTTCGAAATCAGCTCTTCTTACGTATTTCACGGTAATCTTTGCCTTACCACCTTTCTTAAGATATTTTTCGACATTATTCAATTTATTTTGAATGTCATGATCTTCAATTTTTGGCTTAAACCACCATTCTTTAAGCTCAACAGACTTAGTTTGATTCTTAGTCTTTTTCTTTTGAAGGTATTTAAACTTAGACCAATCAATGATTTTTGCTACTGGTATATCATGATTCTTTGCAATCACAACTAAGTCTAAGCCGGCTTCTCGAGCTTTTGAAAGAGCTTCTTCTTTTGATATTACACCTAAAACTTCACCATCGCTTTTTATCACTCTCAACTTATCTGCACGAATTCTCTCGTTTCTATCGTATTTTTCAAGATTATCCTTTGATTTTTTAGGTCTGCTTCTTTTTTTGGATCTAATTTTTCTTTTAAGTAACTATTAAACCTTTAGATTATAGCGAAAAATTCGTTAAATCTCAATGAAATAAAGGATATCACTTAGCTTTCTCTTTATTTTCGTCTATGAACTTGATAATGTTCTCTGAACTAATAAGCCCAATTTCAGAATTATTGTTTCTAACAGAAACCGCATTATTTGTTTCTTCTTTAGGCCCGATTATAAGAATAAATGGAACTTCTTTAATTTCAGCACTTCTAACTTTTGCATCTAGGCTTCTAGCCGTTAAATCCATTGATGATCTAATTTTATGGTTTAATAGGTGATTATTTATTGAAGTTGTGTATTCAATTTGATTATTTGACTTAGGTATACACACAACTTGAGTAGGTTTAAATCTATACGGAAGTTGGTATTCAAATTCCTCAACTAAGTATGAGTATATTGAAAGAATATCGAAATAAAATCCAATTTCAGAAACGTTCATTTCTTTATTAGCTTCATCAGTATAACTAATTCTTTCTTCATTAACTTCAGGGATAAAGCTTCTGCATAAAGTCCATTCTTTTCCTACTGTGTCTGTAACATTTACTTCCATCTCAGCAACCCCCTTTATTTTATTAGATAAAATTTTATTATGAGAGATAATCCTTTTTTGGAATAGAGATGATAATGATTTTACAATTTTATTTTCAAGGTCTTTACATCTGATAACTATATTTATATCCTGTTTAGCTATATAAGATGTAATATCAATAATATTCTCCATAAAATCTCCACTCTGAACAATTTCTTTCCCGTTTAACATAAGGATCTTTGTAAGTATTGCTGGAGCCCCAATACCCTTTTTTTCATCATAATGATCAATTTCAGCTGTAATAACTTTAGGGAATATCTTATAACTTAAATTTTTGTATGAAATGCTTTTATCAATAAGTTTGAATGCATCCTTATAGTTTAGATTACTTGGTAGAGAGACTGTCTTATTAGAATCCTTATTAAATTTTGATACTATGAAATCTCTAATAGAGTTAATTACTTCAGAACCTTCTTCAGTGAAATAGTTTTCAGACTCATGACTAAATATGTAATTCATGTCTTTAGAAAGTTTAATAACGTTTCGTTTGTCCTGCAATTTTACTGATTGAAGATAATCGTTATATTCGACAATATTTTGAAAAACAACTCCATGCACTCTAAACATTACAGGTCTTGATGGATCATTATTCCAATGAGTTTCTTCAATTTGAGTAATCTTAACTATCCCAATTTCACCAGTTGATTTTAGATGGGGACCTCTGCATAAATCGATAAATTCTTCTCCAAGCTTAAAAAAACTTACCTGATCTTCTGGTATAGATTTGATTACTTCAACTTTATACATCTGTCCAATTTGAAGTAGCATATTAATACCGTCGTTTTTAGGCATTACCATTTGTTGAAACTGAAGATCGTCTGCAATTACTTGAGCTACATTCTTTTCAATTAACTCTATATCTTCATCATTAAGGGGCCTCTCAAGTTCAAAATCGTAGTAAAAGCCGCTTTTAGTTACAGGACCTAATCCTAGTTTTACTGTAGGAAAGATACGCTTAACTGCCGCAGCGAGAGCATGCGCTGCAGAATGCTTAGCTACATCAGATGATTTAAAGTTAAATTCCATAGTGTTTCAGTAAGTTTGAATAGTCTATGAGCGGTAAAGGATTTGAACCTTTGGCCTCACGCGAGTCAAGCGTGCGCTCTACCAGCTGAGCTAACCGCTCATAGATCATTCATGTTTTTAAAGTATTTCTGAGCTCTACTCTTGCTACGCTGAAGCTACGCAAGATAAAGATCTTCTAGAATCGCTATCGCTCTTCAAGAATCCCTTCACAGCTGAGCTAACCGCTCGTACGCTATTCAGATTTATTTTCCATCTCTTTTCTATCACTTATTATATGATCAATAACTCCGTATTCTACGGCTTTATCAGCAGTCATATAATAATCTCTATCCATATCATCAATTAGTTTATTTCTATCTTGTCCAGTATTTTTTTCTAATAAGTCGGTCAATAACTCTTTTATTCTTAATATTTCTTTAGCACTAATTTCAATATCTGATGCTTGTCCTTGTGCACCTCCTAGAGGTTGATGCATATGGATCACGCTATTAGGTAATGCAAATCGTTTACCTTTTGCCCCGCTGGATAGAATGACTGTTCCCATTGAAGCAGCTGTTCCAACAGCAATAGTTACTACATTAGGTTTTATCAAGTTCATTGTATCTACTATCGCTAATCCGTCATACACTACTCCTCCTGGAGAGTTTATATACATTAATATATCTTTTTCTGGATTTTCTTTTTCTAGAAATAGCAATTGAGCTACAACTGCATTAGCTACTCCTGACTCTATTCCGGACCCTAAAAAAATAATTCTATCTTTTAATAATCTAGAATAAATGTCATAGGCTCTCTCGCCTTTTCTTGTTTCTTCTATAACTGTAGGTACTAAATAACTCATACTGTCTAATTAATCATAATTATTATACTTCATAGCTAAGATTCTGTCTAAAAATAACAAGCGGTTCGAACAAATATTTTTAACACAATTTTTGATTGGTAAATAATAATTGAACAATGCTGATTTATTAGAATATTGCTAGGACTTTTAATGTATCATTTTCACTTACATCATTTCTATCTGTCCAACCAGCATTAACTTCGACAACATATTTTGCAGGTTTAGTTGAGGAGTAGGTCTCGTACGACTGTTGTACTTTTGTGTTTTTATGTATTGTGACAACATTAAAATCATCATCAAGGAAGATCATATCTAAAGATATAAATGTGTTTCCCATGTGGAATGTTCTTATTGCTTCATCCTCAAATACAAAAATCATTCCCTCATCCTCACCCATCTGTTCTACAAACATTAATCCTTTCTGTCTTTTAAGGAGTGTTTTTGCAGTTTCTAACGCAAGAGTGCTTGATTCATTGAACTCGGCACTTATTCTAGATGAGTCAGTGACTTCATTATATAAATCATATGTGCTTTTTTCTTCTGCTCTAGTTTCTTGAACTGTAGGGCCTGTTGGTGTATTTTCATTGTTTACTAAAAGAAACAATATTAATAGAAGGCTGAAAAGCCAAATAACTATAAAAAAATTTTTATTAACCATTAGATATCTCTGTTAAAACTATTTTCAATCTTATTTTTAGATAATTTCCACATAATTGGCCTTCCATGAGGGCAGTTATATGAAGTTTCTAGACTTAGTGTATCCTTTATTATACTATTCATTTCTTCAAGAGATAATACTTGTCCTGCTCTAATAGAACCATGACAAGCGATTGTAGCTAATCTTAGATATTGATCTTTTGTTAGCTTGTATTCTGTCATTATTTCATCAGAAAAATGAATACCCAATTCCTTATCGTCCTTTAAAAAGTCCTCTATCAACCAGTAAAAGTTATTTATTTCGCTTAGTTCAGGGATTTCAAGTATCTGTATTGAATTATCGCCAAAGTCATCAATCTTAAACCCTAGAGAGTCTAAATCTTCTTTTATATTAATAATCTGTTCTTTCTCACTTTTATCTATATTTATAATTTCAGGAATGAGAAGTGGTTTAGTTCTTAAATCATCTAAAGTCGATATTAACTTTTCAAAAAGAATCTTTTCAGCTGCAGCGTGTTGATCTAGAAAAATCAGTTCACTATTCTGTTCAAAAACTATGTATGTGTTGAAATACTGAGATACGTTTCCGAAGTTATCAACATTAACTTTCTGTTCATCAGATGAAAAAAATGAATTATTATCTACATTTCTGTTATTTATTTTGTAATCTCTATACAGATTTTTATTGAAGCTCATACCAGCTTTTGGAGATGTAACATTTCTTGTAATAACAGATTGAAACTCTACTCTACTTTGCTTCGATACTTTAGATTCATTAACAGGAAAGTCTTTTATAATTTCTCTTGTTCCTTTCTCAAGATTTTTTGAAATAAAGTTGTAGATTGATGAAAAGATCATTCTCTCATCATCAAACTTAATCTCAAGCTTCCTAGGATGGATATTTACATCAATCGACTCAGGATTAACTTCAAGTAAAATAATAAATGAGGGCTTAAGGTCCCTATGCATTTTTCCTTCATAACCTTTAGTGACAGCGCTATTAATAAGGGGGCTTTTTACAAATCTATTGTTTATATAAACTTGCTGAATTGGTGATCTTTTCCTACCTAACTGAGTGTTTCCAATTATTCCAGTTATGTTGATATTGTTAATTTCAGCATTATATATTTCTGAATTATTTACAAAGTCAGAGCCAAAAACCTCAAATATTCTATTTTTCAATTCATCTGTTTTAGTAAACCTATAAATCAGTTTCCCCTCGTTATATAGTTCGAAATGAATATTCTTAAAGGGTAAGACTTCGTTTATAAATGAGGTGTAAATATGTTTTCTTTCTGTATTTTCAGATTTTAGAAATTTTTTTCTTGCAGGAATGTTTTTAAAAAGATCGTAAATCTGTATTTTGGTTCCTTTAGTAGCTTTTGGTGATTCTTTAACTTTTAAATTATTACCTTCTTTCTCTAATATTATCCCTTTTTCAGAATCAGTCTTTGTATCAATAATGGTCCTTCCAACAACTGAAGAGATACTTGCAAGTGCTTCTCCTCTAAAACCTAATGAGCTTATTTTATTTAAATCATCAACAGATTTAATTTTGGAAGTTGCATGTTGGATTAATGACATTTTTGCATCTTCCTCATCCATTCCTATTCCATCATCTTCTACTTCTATTAGCTCTGATCCACCTCCTTTTATTCTTACTATAATTTTCTGGCTGCCTGCATCAATAGAATTCTCTATTAACTCCTTAATTATAGATGCTGGACGCTCAACAACTTCACCAGCTGCAATTTGATTAATCAATTCTTCAGGTAAAACTTTAATTTTAGACATGTAGGGATAGTTTGTTACTTAAAGTTATTTAGTACTTATTATAATACAAGAAAATTCATAAAATAAATGTATCAAATTCGCTAAATTAGGCTTAAAGTGCTTTGCGTATAATGTTACAAAATAATCGCACAATGTTGTTCAATACCGTATATTTAGTGTTCAAAATATTTTGGCTGAAAATAGCCAGCTAGTAAGAGTTTGAATTTTACATATTACCACTGATGATAATTTACCCACAAAAACTGAGCTAAGAGGTAATTTTGTAGAAAGTTTCAAAAGAAGGGTTATCCACATTTATAGGTGCTTATTTATTTACTCTAGCTGTTGATGATTAATTCGGCTTTCTATCTAAAATAGAATGACATCGAAAATAGAGAGATTGTAATGCTTAAGGTAATTTAAAATAGAATTGCTAGGTTGAAGGTTTTGGTATTATATCAATTTTGGGTGTACTCTTGTTATCTTGCAAATAGGGACAATAAGCCTTGGTTTAATTATTGTTAATAATGTGTTTGAAGATTAAAACGGTGATGAATAAAAAATGAGGCTCTGAGGAGCGATTTTAGATTACGTTAACTTCAGATTTGAGATTAATCCCAGTTTTTTCTTTAACGTCTTTTTTCATAGCTTCCATGAAGTCTAAGACTTCTTTTCCATCAGCAGGACCAGTTACTGTTAAGCAAAGTGCATGTTTAGGAGAGGTACCAACATTTCCTTCTCTTTTACCTCTCCAACCTAGCTCTTCCAGAAGCCATCCAGCTGGGATCTTAACTATTTCCTGATCTTTTAATAGATCTAGTGCTGGATATTGCATCTTATCTACGGGATAGTATTGAATATTTGGAAAAACCATTTTTAATTTCTCAAGTTCAATTTTAGTTACAAATGGGTTAACAAAAAAACTACCTAATGTTCCTTCCTCTTCGACTTGAGGTAACTTGTGTTTTCGGATAGCTATAACAGCATTAAATATATCCTTCAAAGTAATTGTTGTTTTATCTTCTGGTAAAAATTGGCTTAGTGATTCATATCGGGAGTGGTAAGAAGTTTCTGGAATATATTCACTAGCCTTTTTCATTTTATAAGTCACATTTGTTATTATATATTTGCCATTCTTTGATGTTTTGAAAACGCTAGATCTATATGCAAACTCACACTCTGGTTCATCGAATATCTCTTTCTCACCAGTCTCTATATTGAGTGCTTCAAGAGATAAGAATGTATCTTCTTGAACTTGACCGTAAGCTGCAATATTCTGTACAGGCGCTGCTCCAACAGTTCCTGGGATAAAGGCAAGATTCTCATTACCTGCAAGATTATGTTCAACACAATATTCAACAAACTCATGCCAGTTATGCCCTCCTTGAACTTTAAGAGTTACATACTCATCATCTTCATCAATCTTTTCAATTCCTCTATGCATTATTTTTAAAACTATTCCTTTAAAATCTCCAGTAAACAAAGTATTGCTACCCTCCCCTATAACTAGAAGCTCAAGAGCTGGATCGTCTTTATAAATTTGGACAAAATCATCTAGCACTTCTTCAGATTTTATCTCTATTAAGAAATCAGCTCTTCCTCCTACTCTCATAGTTGAGTGTTTAGATAAAAGCTCATTTTCTCTATAATCAATAAAATTAAGCTCTTTTAGTAATTTTTTCATGTTGATGCATTTCTAAAAGTATTAAAACTAAAAGTTGTTTAGACATTTTTATTTTTAATTAAAGAATTATATCAGTTTAAAGAATCTCAAAATTTTCAATTTTTTTTAAATATGGTTTTACAGTTTGATTATCGATTTCACTTGAAGTCATCCAGCTAAATTGGAAGATTGTGATTTCCATTCTTTTAAAAGACTCTCTAATCTCATCAGCTTTATCATCAATAAAGTTGTATCTTTTCCTTGCTTCTTCAAGTCTCTCTTCAATTGTTACTACACCGCTTGGAGAAACTCTCATATCTGAGTACGGAGCTATTACATGTTCTAAATCTTTCAAATCTTCCATAGATCTTTTCTCTAAATTTTTAGCTCCTACCCAAGATAAGTATTCTAAAATGTTATCTTCATTTTTAAGATTTAGGGTTTTGATCATATTGATTGTAGCCTCTTCAGGAGTTTCTCCGTACTTTTCTCTAGTTTCTTCTTTAATTTTCTCCCACTTTTCTTCCTCTCCGATTGGTGCAAAGTTTTTTGTTCCCTTTAGAATGTTTCCGAGATCATGTAGAAGGCATGTTGATACAATGACTTCGGTATTTACTTCTTTAGAGAGAGATTCACAGATTTTAAGAGCTATAGCAGCGACAGTTTTCTGGTGCTCTCGGATTGAGGGCATTATGTTGAGTTTGTTGTAGATTTGGTTAGGAGTCATAGGAGAAATAATAAATTCTAAATCTTTAAATTCTAAAATGGATGAATTTCAAATTCAAAAGTAAAAAGGCAAAATTAAATTTAAAATACAAAATTTTCGTCACTCTGAACTTGCCTGTCAGCCTTTGGTATGGTTTCAAGGGTCTACAAAGCTAGAAATTACTTATTTTGCTTCTACTACAAGCTTAACTTCTGTTAAATCAAAGAAACCGTACTTCCCATTTTCTCTTCCAATTCCTGAGATTTTACAACCGCCAAATGGGCTTGAAGGGGTTACATAACTAGTATTATTTTGTTGGATCATTCCAGATTCGATCTGTAATGCTACCCTTTTAAATCTATCTTTATCGCCGGTAAATACATAACCTCCTAATCCATATTTTGTATCATTCGCTAAAAGAATTGCCTCTTTTTCTGTTTTAAAAGTAACAATTGGTAAAACTGGTCCAAAAACTTCTTCATTCCAAACTTCCATTTCTGGAGTAATGTTTTTCATAAGTATTGGAGAATAAAAATGACCTTTTAAAGTTGAATCGATCTCTTTCTTGTAAATAATTTCAGCTCCTTTTTCAACTGATTTTTCTACCTGGTTTTTCAAAGCTTCAAGTTGTTTAGATGAAACAAGTGGACCAATATCTGTAGATTCATCACTTGCATTTCCAACTTTGACTGAGTTTAGGTAGTTAATAAGTTTTTCAATCATTTCTTCATATTTTGATTCATGTACAATTAATCTTTTTAACCCATCACAAATCTGACCGCAATTATCAAATCTATTAGAATATATTGTTTCTAAAACGTCATCAATATCTGTATCCTCGAAAACTATACCAGGGGCTGATCCACCTAATTCTAAAAAAGCTTTAATAAATTTATTTGCTGCAATTTGATAAAGTTTGTGACCAGTTGCGCTGCTACCAGTAAAGCAGATCATGTCGATGTCTGAATTTACTAGAATATCACCTTCTTCACTACCTCCATATATTTCAGAAAATACACCTTCAGGTAAGTTAGCTTCTGTAAAAATATTCTCAATTAATTGTCCGCAAAGTGGAACTTCTTCAGAATCTTTAAAAACAACAGTATTTCCTACTACTAAATTTTGTCCAACCATCCATATAAAATTAGAAGCTGGGAAATTCCAAGGTGTTATTGCGGCCACTACTCCTACAGGTTCTCTATATACTGTATGAATCATTTCTTCATCTTCGTAAACTACCTCTGGATTAAGGTATTCTTCAGCGTTATTTAAGTACCATTGCATATATTCAATTGCCCCAGAAACGTCATGATGACTTTGTGAAATAGGCATTCCCATTTCTTTCGATATTAACTCTGAAAACTCATTACTATATTTTTTAAAACCATCAACAACTTTTTGAAGTTCTTTGATTCTTCCTTTTACACCTAAATCTCTCCAAGTTTTAAGAGCTTTTCTCGCCTCATTAACTTTATTTAATATTTCTTCTTTATTGCTAATTTCTACTTGACCGAGTGTCACTCCATTTGAAGGATTAGTTGAAGTTATTTTTTTCATGGTTTTTGTTTAATTACAACATTATCTCATACTTTTTATACAAGTAATGTCATGGTGAGGCACTCGAACTATAATCGCGTCCTAATCATCTAATTACTAATTAACTAATCCCTAATTTACACTTTTTCAATCTTCGCCCCAAGCCCTTTATAATCTTCCAATATATTCGGATATCTTCTCATTAACATATCTGTCTCATCATGAAGAATGGACTCTCCTGGAGCTGCAAGAGCAGCAATGAGTAGTGATTTAGTAGCTGCAATAATATTTGGTGCTACTAAAGTTCCAGATCTCCAACGAGTTGGACCAAAAGTTAAGATTCTATGAGGATCAGCCATAACAACATTACCTTTCATTTTTGCTAACTCCTCTACAAAGAAAAATCCATACTCATAAAATGAATTATGAAATATCATTGTTCCTTCAGAAGAAAGTGCTGTTATTATTAGTGAATGAATTACATCTGGAGGAAACATCGGCCAGAATAATGCTTTTACATCAAAAATATTTCCCTTAATGGTCTCTTTAATCTTTCTACTCTGCTCGGCTGGAGTTACTAAACTAGTATCTTCGTAGTAAGCATTAATTCCTAAAATTTCAAAAGCCTGAAGAATCAGATCCATGTGTTCCGGAATTGCATTGTTTACTTTAATTGCTCCCCCCGTAACAGCTGCAGTAGCTACATATTCAGCAATATCTAAATGATCACTAATAATTGTCCACTCAGTTCCATTAAGCTCTTCTACTCCATGGATTATTAATCTATTTGATCCAATTCCTTCAATGTTTGCTCCCATTGAAACAAGAAGATGGCATAGCTCTTGAACGTGAGGTTCGCAAGCAGCGTTATAAATTTCTGTAGTTCCTGGAAGCTTACTTGCAAGCATAATTAAGTTTTCAGTTCCAGTTACAGACGGAAACCAAGACCATATTTTATTAGGTTGTAAATTGTCTGCATGAAGATAAAATCCTTTGTCTGTAGGCTCGTAAGTTGCTCCAAGCTTTTCCATATTTCCTATAAATGCATCGAGAGGTCTTGTACCTAACTTACACCCTCCAGGAATTGGCATAAAGGCTGATTTAAATCTTGTTAGTAGTGGAGCCATAAACATAGTTCCTGCTACAATCTTTTTTGAAAGTTCAGCGTCTAGTTCATTTGTGTTAATTGTACTAGCATTAATCTTTACAGTTTGTCCTTGATTAGAATAAGAAACTTTCCCTCCAAGTTTTCTGATCAGTCTAAGCATGATCCGAACATCTGAACTTTTCGGTACGTTATGTAAGGTAACCTGTTCATCTGTAAGTAATGCTGCTGTGATCGCAGGTAGAACTGCATTTTTATTAGGAACTGGAGTAACTTCGCCGTGGAGTGGAATACCACCTTGTATTTTATAAGTTGCCATAAAGTATAAGTCAAATTTAAAATTCAAAAGTCAGAACATAAGAACACTTAATTATATACTAACTAATACTTTAAATTCTAAATTGTAAGATACATTTCGATTTATATTCATAGCTAAATACTTTTAAATCAATTAAACTAGGACTATGAAGTCATTTTCGTGGATATTTTATAGTAATATAATTTCGTTCTTACATTCTGTATCATTTTTCCTAACAAACTTCTTAATTTGGGAGAATAGCAAGGATTTTGGACAGTTAATTATTTTTAACTTTTTTCTTTTAACTTCGTTATTTATCTCAACAATTCTTGCATCCTTAATATCATTATTTAGCATTAAATTAAGTTTTATTTTTAATACAGTAATAGCTGCTTCGTCGTGTTTATTTATATATACATTTCCTGAACAGATAGATTTTTTAATACCGTTTATTGCGATCATTATCGGGGCTTACAGTGGTTTTACAGTAGGAAATAGACCTCTTCTCCATAATCTTATAAATAAAAAAAATGAGCTTATTAAATATAGCTCATTTTCTCAGATCCTAAGATCAGTATTATCTCTTGCTATGCCACTCTTAGTTGCTTTTTTAATCGCTAACTTTGGTTATGTCGACTCCTTATTCAATGTTGCAATAGTATATCTTTTCATGGGATTTATTTTCATCTTCTTCCCAGTCAATACTAAAAGACAAGATTTTAATATTATTGAGCTCATGTTTGATGTAATAAGAATTCGAAGAATAAGAAATATTGCGATAATTTCTTTTATGTTAGGTATTACATTCTCAATAGATTGGGGGATCCTAGACGTAATTATTTTAGAGAAGGTTGGGTCAATTTCTAGTTGGAGTAATATTAAGGTCTTTTTAGCGACGATTTCTATTGTATTATCTTTTTCTTTGAGAAATACTAACTTACAAAAAACAGATAAACTCAGAGGATTAATTGCAATTGGAGCATTTTTATATGCACTAACTCCTTTTATTTTAATTAGCGATTTTTCAGAAAGAAATTTACTGATCTTTTACTTTATTCAAGCAATATTCTCTACTATATCTTCTGTTTTAATATTTAACTATTTGTTCTTACTTCAAAGTAAGGATATTGAGTTTGAGAATGAAAGGGTGTCTTATCAGCTCTTTACAGATATCTTCATAAACTTCGGACAGCTAATACCAATAATGATTTTGTATGTCTTGCCTGTAGGAGTTATCTCTGTGAATATACTATTAGTAGCAATTTTTGTTATAACTATTTTTCCATTAGTCACGCTAGGTGCTTTTAGGCCTCGTTGATGCTTTTAATGTTAGCAATCTTATTATATAATCATCAGTACTACTTTTGTCCCGACTAATCGGGATAAAGCAAGTCAAGAATCTGATTGTCAATTCTTTGTTAGCCGAGGTAGCTCCCCGCTACTTCCAATAAATTGGAATTCGCGGGACTAATGCGATCGTAAGTTTTTACAAATCGCATTGCTCAAGTAAAAACTTGATCTTATTGAGCAGTTGGTTCTTTTGGATCAAGCTGTTATTATTCGATAAGAGTTAACAATTAATGCCGAGGTAGCTCAGTTGGTAGAGCACTCGCCTGAAGAGCGAGGTGTCGGCGGTTCAAGTCCGCCCCTCGGCACCATTATTAATCATCACTATGTCAGAAGAAAATGTAGGAACAAATATAGAAAATGATATTACAGTAGAGCAAGAAAAAAGACTTCCCATAGTTACAATTTTTATTGGTGATGTTGTAGAAGATCCTAATATGTACTGGAATGGAGAAAGAGGTATTTGGGCTATGAATGAATTTCGAGAGCGAGTTTTATTAAGTCCTCTAGAGGCAAATCTATTCTATTCTGCACATAATATACCTGTATATGATTCACAAGGTATTAAATTAGGTCATTTTTATAATTTTAATAGCGGTCAGGAAGCTGTTGGAAAATCAAGTCAAACATTTATTCATAGACTAAGACAAAAGATAGTTCACCTTTTCTCAGGAAAGGAAATTTTTGAAAATATTCATGGTAGGGGATATAGATTACATCTTGACATTGAAATTGATGGTAGCAAGGTTGATATGCAAGAACTTCTAGATATACAACTCAAACTATTTCTTAGGTATTATCACCAAGATAAAGTTTAACCAGAAGTAATATTAATTTACCCAAAAAAATCTAGCCTAAATTGCTCCCGCCATTAACCCCAATATTTTCTACATTAATATATCTCCCTTTTTCACTTGCAAGAAAACTTACAACATTTGCAATGTCCTCAGGTTCGCCAATTCTTCCCGAAGGATTTTCCTTACCTACTTTTTCTTTACCTCCTAATTCTTCAATCCAATTTCTTGTTAAATCAGTATCTGTCAGACCTGGCGCAACTGAATTAACTCTAATTTTGTATGGTGCAAATTCTAGGGCACAACATTTTGAAAATTTTATAATTCCTGCTTCTGCTGGCCCATAAATAGCAATGCCTTCAATAGTCTTTTCCAAACCCATTCTTGAAGCGATATTTATAATCGAAGAATTTTCTCCATTTTTTAGAAATGGTAAAAGATATTTTGTTAAAAATATTTTGGAAGTTAAAACTATATTAACTACATCTGATATTTCCTTATCCTCAGTATCTTCTAAGTTGTAAAATTGTGAAATTGCAGCATTATTTACTAAAACGTCAATTTCTTTTGTATATTCTTTTAAATCTGTTATAAATTTCTTAATTTGTTCTAAGTCTGCTAAATCAATTTGAAAAAGCAATGGAGAAAGTTGTGTCTCTTTAACTATTTCTTTTTTAGTAGCCTCAGCAGCTTCAATATTATTTTTGTAAATAATGATTGGAATATAGCCATCTTTAGCCAATTGTATGGAAATAGCTTTTCCAATCCCTCTACTCCCTCCAGTGATGACAGCATATTTATTCATAAAAATTCTTTTTACTAGTTGATATTAACATTATTTAATGTAGTTAAGGAATGTAGGATTTTAGTAAAAATGATGGATTTGGTGGGCGGTATTGGAGTCGAACCTATGATACCGACTTGTAGGGATGTAAACGGGACTGCTCTGTAAGTTCTATAATAAACCTCCTACTTTTCATCTTCTTAATTCGTTTTTCTCTTTTAGTAGCTGCTGATCTACTTGAATATTCTTCATAGTACTTTAAGATCCAATCATTAGCTCTCTTTGTATATCTTGTTAGGCCAAGATGTTTAGTGTGCGCGTTTAGTCTATCTTTAAGGCTGTTTGTCTGCCCAACGTAAAATCTATCGAGAGTTTGACTATAAAGTATATAGACATAAAACATTAGTGTATTAAGTTATGAGGAGTTAATTAAGAAGTGTAGTTTGATATAAAAACAGAATGGGCGGTAAAGGATTCGAACTTATGATCCCGACTTGTCGGGATGTAAACGGGATGCCTTAGATATAAATTGTAAAGGTATTCGGGAATACAAAGTCTATTTAAAAACAGAATGGGCGGTATAGGAGTCGAACCTATGACCTTCCCGGTGTAAACGGGATGCTCTAGCCAGCTGAGCTAACCGCCCTTATTTAAAGCTTAACTATTATATCAGAAAACCCTAATTTAGTGAATAAAGAAGCCCCCTTACGGGGGCTTAATTAACCGAAATGATTAATTAGTTTGAGAAAGGAAGTGCGTAAAATGAAACGCCCTCATACTGAAATTCTTCTGAAAGTTCTGAATCAACGAATTCTCTCTCAGATTCAGATGCTGTGTAGAAGTGAGTGTCTCCTACTCTAGTGTTGACCCATCTGTATACTGGTACAGAACCTTCAACTTCTGTTTCATAGGCACAAAATTCCACTTGTTCAAATAAGAAAGTATCTGCAAATGGTCCTTCTAATGCAGCAACTTCTTCATCAGATATTGCATAGAAGTGTGTATCTCCAGTTCTAGTATTCAAATATCTATAAACTGGTCTTGAATCTGCCTCACACATCTCTGTATCCATGTTGTAATCCCATGCACTAAAGGTTGGTACTTCTTGTTGGAAAATTCCTTCCCAAACTCCTCCATCAAGAGAATTGTTAAACACAACTTCAGCAGTAGCTAAACTACTAGTGTAGAAATGAGTATCCCCAGTGTTTGTATTGAAGAACCTATATACAGTTCCTTCAGGATAAACATTTAGCATTGGAGTATCATCAACTTCAGGGATTAAAACAGTATCAATCATATGAACTACACCGTTTGACGTTTCGATGTCTGCCATTGTAACTGTAGCGTCTCCGATCATAACAGTATCTCCATCAATAGAAACTTCAAGTTCTTGTCCCTGTACTGTTTCTACCATCATGCCATCTGAAAGATCAGTTGACATAACATTTCCAACAACTACATGGAAAAGTAAAATATCTGTTAGCTGAGCTACATTTTCTGGCATTAGAAGAGTATCTAATGTCCCTTCAGGTAATGCATCAAAAGCTGCATTACTTGGAGCAAAAACAGTATACTCTACTCCTTCATCTGAAAGAGTTCCTACTAACTCAGCTGCAGTAACTGCTGCAACTAATGTGCTTAGACTTTCAGTTCCAACAGCAGTTTCTACGATATTATCCATTGGAGACATCACAGCATCAATAACATGAATTACTCCATTTGATGCCATTACATCTGTAAGTGTAACTGTTGCTCCCTCGATCATAACATTCTCTCCATTGATCATAACATCTAGATACTTCCCATTAAGAGTTTCTATCCTCATTCCGTCTGATAGGTCTGCTGCCATTGCTGAACCTTCAACTACATGATAGGTCAGTAGGTCAACTAACATTTCTTGGTTCTCAGGCATTAACAGAGTATCAAGAGTTCCCTCAGGTAATGCATCAAAAGCTGCATTTGTTGGGGCAAAGACAGTAAAATCTGCATCTGTGTCAGCAAGAGTTGCATCAAGTCCTGCTGCAATTACAGCTGCTTCTAATGTTGAGAAATTCTCATCATCAGCAACAACAATCTCTGTAATTGTTTGTAGTTCTTGAGCATCAGTTCGTGGCATTAAACCAACAGCAATAGAGAACATTACTGCAAGGCTTAATGTTACCCGCATAGCTTTATTAAACATAAATAAAATATAAAAAATAAAATAATTGCTTGTAAATGTAACAAGCCTAATCTTACAAATACTACCAAAAAAGATATGAAGATGTTGTGAAAATTTTCAATATTTAGTTTTTACTATTTGTCTATTAACAATGTCAACCCCAATCTCTTGATAACCTTTTTGGATAGTGATAAAATGTATTTATAATTTATTTACCGAATAAAATTGACAAAATGGTTTCTGATAATGTTTTGAAACAAGATCAACCATGGCTTTTAGTTATCGTTGCTTTAACTTTAGTAGTTCCTTCAGGATTATTTTTACTTACAGGTATTAATTCAAACTTACCTGAAGAGGAAAATGTAAGTGAGGTGATTACTTCAGATGAAAATAATGATGTATTAGGTTATGATATAAATGTGGAAAAGCCAAAAATATTACCTGACGAAAAAATAAAGAACAAGAAATCAGTTTTAGAGACTGAGAAAGGAAAGATAGTTATTGAACTATTTGCTGATGAAGCTCCGCTAACAGTTAGCAATCATGTTAATCTTGTTGAAGCAGGATTTTATAACAATCTAACATTTCATAGACGAGAAGAAGGTTTTGTAATTCAAGGAGGAGATCCTAATGGAAATGGAACTGGTGGACCGGGGTATACTTTTGAAGATGAGCCTGTTGTAAGAGAATACACAAAAGGAATTGTTGCTATGGCTAATAGGGGCCCAGATACAAATGGGTCTCAGTTCTTTATAATGCTTGACGATGTACAATTACCTCCTCAATACACTATATTTGGTGAAGTTATTGAAGGGATTGAAGTTGTAGATGAGATTCAAATTGGAGACAAGATTTTAACTACAAAAATCCAAGATAAGTAGGAGTTTAAGGTTCTGATATGTTTGCTATCTTTCTCATTTCATCTAATTGAGCCATAAAGTGTTTTAGCCTTTCTCTATCAATATACTCTTGAGTTAATATTCTAATTCCTGGTTGATCAGCCAACTCTTCAGGTTCTTCTGGTAAAAGGTTACTTATTCGAGAGATTAGATCTTCGCAAGTTTTGATTAAATCTTGTAGATTATTTATTTCATATCCAAGTTTTAATTCTGGTTCAAAGTTTTTAATTATTTTGTTTATCTCATTTAGATTCAAAGTATTAAATGAATCAGGGGCTAATAAAGCTTGTAGTTCTCTTGATGTCCACATAATTTCAAAGATATCTAGGTGGAATAAAAACTTTCTTCTATCTTCTTCGATACTTTCTTCTTGAGTTGGAACATGATAGTTTGCAAATCTAGGATTCTCACTGTCGTCGATCCACTCTATTTTTATTAGTCCACATCCATTAAAACTAAGTCTTTTTCTAAGTGAATTTACATCATCACTGCTTGTGCAAAAAACTGAATACATATCAGAACCAACATCGGAAGAATTAAACTTATTATCAGTATCCTCGTAAATGAGAAGATAACTATCAAATTCAGGGTTATTAGAGAAAAATTTGATAAACCAAATATGACCTCTTGAAGTCCATACATTGTATGGTCCTTCTGCTAAATTTCTGTCATAACCATACTTTTCAATACAACTTAGTAGATCAGTCGTATCTTCATCTTTATGTCTTTGAAAAGCTCTAAAAGATAAGTTATCTAGTCTATCCCTAGTAAAAGTTTCTTCAAATGGAGTTCCCTCCAAGTAAGGAATTAGAAATTGAATAAAACTACTATCTTAAGGAGAGTCAGCGTTACCTGTATCAGATAAAACTCTTGCAGAATGAGGTAACTGTAATGTTATAGTTGGGACTGGTTGTGCAATTCTTTCATTGCTTACTTGCTCAATTTTTTGCTCTAGCTCATCTCTCTCCAGCCCATTTTCTCTATCCATAATACCTATATAAGTTACGGATTATATCTTGATTCTATATTTCCGTCAACATCATCTCTTACTTATTAAAAACAACTCACTCTCAGCTCTTGTAATTCCTGTATAAAGCCACTTTCTCCAAGTATCATCATCCATGTGTGATGATCTTTCTTCAAACAATACTACTCTATTTGCTTGACTACCTTGAGCTTTATGAACAGTCATAGCGTATCCGAAATCAAAAAGATCTCTTCTTCCAATTTCAGATCTTGAGTTAGAATAATTTAGGCTTTCTTTATTACCAAATTGAGGAGCAAAAACTGAACCTTTATACTTAAGACCGTCATCCATTTCTGCTTGGATAAAATAACTATCTTCGTCATCTTCTTCTATAGAAGTAATATTTCCGAGCATCCCATTGTAAATTTGTTTTTCGTGATTATTTCTAAGACAAATTATCCGTTCACCAATTTGAGGTCGTTCTTCAAAATATTCATGATTAGTTCTCATATACTTATTTAGCTTCACTCTAGTTGAGTTAAACCCTGAAAGAATCATGGAATTATTTTTTGATGTTTCTAAAATATCAACAATTCTGGAGTTCGCATCATCACTAGTTCTATCAATTTTTTCTATATTAACTCCAAATTTACCAATTTCAATATTACCTTCTTTTCTTGCTAGTTCTGAAAGTTGAATTATTGGATTATCTTTAGCTTGTCTATGTATCTCTTCAAGTTTCAGTTGAGGTTTTTCCATCAAATTAAAATTACCTTTAATCGGAGGAAGCTGACCGTGATCTCCGACTGCAATAATTGGTATTTTATAAGATAAAAGATCATTCCAAATATCTGAATCAATCATTGAAGCTTCATCAACAATAATTAAATCAGCTTTAACTTCTTTCTTTCTTTCCCAGCCAATTATCTCGTCTTTATCATTTGTAAGTGGTGCATAAACAAGTGAGTGAATAGTACTTACTGTATCTGAGGGTTTTTTGGATTTACTCTCTTTTAATTTAGTTTCTAAAACTCTTGAAGCTTTCCCGGTATAGGAACAGAATGCTACAGAATAATTGGAGTTTATTTCGTCCAGTTTTTTTCTAAAGATAGAAATTAATGTTGTCTTACCAGTGCCTGCATATCCTCCCAAAGTTATGAATTGACTATTTGGTTTTTTGAACCATTCAACAAGAGTATCAACTATACTCTTCTGTTCGTTTGTTAGTTTAATCATTAAAGTTGAAATTTTTCTAGATCAATTTTATCACCATTGAAAATAATCCCTTCTTGTTCCAGCATTTCTTTTTGTTTTCCAGGTCCACCAAAAGCATATCCTGAAGCAATTGTCCCATCAGACCGTACTACTCTATGGCAAGGGTAGATCTCAGGAGCCTCATTATGATGAAGTATCTTCCCAACGAGTCTAGGTGAATTTAATCCAGTATTTATTGCAACTTGTTTATATGTAGTCACCTTTCCTTTTGGAACTTTTGCTACATATTTTAAAACTTTTTCTTTCATTTAGATTAAGGATTTAACTGCTGATTTTAAGTAATTAATATTTTTATCAATAGTTTTTTTTGGGATCGAAATTCCAACTTCATGTACTATTTTATTTCTCAGTTTATGGGCTTCCCAGATATTATTATACATTGGCTTGTTAAATTTATTTTGTGCATTTTTTAGTCTCTGCCCCATGTACTCACCTCTTATGCCTACATTTTTCATTGTAAAGTCTAATAATTTATCCGCTTTCATTAATGCTTGTTCACTTGATTCATTTGACCCATTATTTTGAAGTTTAACAATAGTTGATAGTTCTTTATTTACTTTATTCTTCCACTCCTCATTCTTACCTTTTGAAAGCAAACTTAAAAGTAAGTAACTAACAAAAAGCAATAGAGTAACAGCGATTAGGATTATCGCTTCAATGGGTAGATTCATTTATATTAAAGAGATGGCTGAACAGGTAAATTAGATGATTTCCAAGCATTAATCCCTCCATCAAGACCAACAGCACTTTTGAATCCTAGGCTATTCATTATCTCAAGAGCCTGACTACTTCTGTTATTGTTTTGTGAGTAGACAAAATATGTTCTATCTTTTGGGAAACCTGAGATATTTTCTCGAAAATTATCTATTTCAATATTAATAGCACCATCAATATGCCCTCCATTAAACTCTTCCTTAGATCTTACATCAACCATTATTGTTCCTTTTACCTCAGACTTTTCTCGAAATTCATCTACTGATAATTGAGTAAAGTTTTCTACATCT
>CAYTGI010000005.1:0-74149 GCA_964437465.1 uncultured Candidatus Saccharibacteria bacterium
TCGTAAACCTCATATAAATATTCTTTACCTTCCCAATAAATACTAAAATTATCTCCATTTTCGATCTTGTCTAAGTGGTAGAAAGTTATTGGACCACTTGAATAAAGAAATCTATGGGCGACAATAACTGTATTACCACCTTCTAAAGGAGTACTTGTACCTGGCCTAAGCCACAAGCCTTTTTCTAAAGCTTCTTTTCCCCCTTCGATAATTTCTCCATTAACTCCGATCTTTGGAATAACAAGCATGTTTTCATAAGGGATTGGTTCTAAATCTTGATCTATTTCTACTGGAGCAGCTTTAGACTTGTAAATATATCCATCAGCTTGAGCGCTGACATTATTTAATCGGAATTGAATTTCAGGTAATACTGGAAAGAGGAGTATATATATTGCTGTGAAGAAAACAATAAAAGAAAGTCCTCTATTTACAATCTTTAGTACTAATAACATACTATGATTTTACTATTTTTGTGAAGAATTTCTTCTCTGCTCGTATTAAATTTAATTCGACAACAGCAAGAAGTAATATGGTACCAATCATTACAGATTTAGTAACGTTTATGCCTGTTGCAGCTAGTACCCTACCCTCGTTTGCAGTTGTATTCGCACCAGCAACACTACCAGAACTATTGCTTTCTTCAAAAGGATTACTTACTTCAACAACCTCAGGCTCTAGTTCCTCTTCAATAGAAATTGAAAGAACTCTTCCGGGCTCAATTAAGTCAGGGTTATTAAACACTAATTCTCCAAAGTCACCTCTATTTTTCTTTGTTTCAGTTCCAATGATATTACCTTCATCATCTTCAATAATTACTTCCTCAAAAACTGGCACATCTTGATCTCCTTCTATGCTTCCGCTTTCTTTATTTAATTCAATTGTGAAAGAGCTTGAGGTTGAATCAGAAGTAACCTCAGTACTATTATTTGAAGACTCCTTTTGGTCTTCTTTTTTAGGTAGAGGTAGTAATTCATAATTAATCATTTCAAACTTAATATTTTTACTCTCAATTACTTCACCTTTAGCTTTTCTCATGGTGTAAACAGTTGCTGTAACAGAATATTCTCCTGGCTCAGCTCTCCATTCTTCATACATGTTTGTGCCGTTGTGTGCGACTGCATAAGGAACTTGGTTTTCAACTCGATAGTTATCTTTTTCATTAATTCCAAATTTGACACTACCTTTCGTTCCTGGTGTTACTTTTGTAACTAATGTAAATGGTCTGTATTCAATTTCAGAGAAGTCGATAATATCTCCGTTAGTTATTTCAATTATTTCTTCATTTGTTTCAATATCAACTAAGAAAAATCTTATATCTCTAGGATCTAAATTTGTTTCTACAGGTTCAAGAGGAGGATCCTTTTTCTCTGAAGTATCATTTTTCTTATCATTATCTTGCTTATTATTCTTATCTTCATCTTTTTTATTATCGCTATCTTTATTCTCATTTGAAGATTTAGAAGAGTCTTCTACTTTCTTTCCATCAAGTAATCCACTAGCTTTAATATTATTTACAAAAGGGCCAGAATCATTTCCTGGATCAAAACTTACAACTAAGTTTACGCTAGCACTATTTTGAGCAGGTAAGGATTTTATCTCTTTTATAATCTCTGTATCGCTAAGACCATTGAAAGAAGAGTTTATTTCAAGATTATTGCTAGTTAATTCTATTATTTTGAACTTATTACTTGGAAAGGTACCTCGGAAATCAGCGTTAATAACAATGTCGTTTATTGTTTTATCAGTTGTATTTTGTATTGAAAAATTATAGGAAACTTCAAACTCATTAGAGTCAGTTTCGTTTACACTTGTAATATTACTCGAAAGATTTAGTGGTTTTTGTTCATTTGAGTTATCATTCTTCTTAACATCATCTTGAACGCCTAATACCTGCTCCTGCTCTCTATTATCAAAGGAAACAACAACGTCTCCAAATGCTAAAGTAAAAGCGCTAAAGAAAAGTGCAAAAACTAAAAGTCCGGATCTTAATTTTTTTTGGTGCTGTTTCATGAAAACAAATTTTTATTGGCAATACATTATGCGAACAAAGATCGATTTTTGCAAGAATATCTTCAAAGGGAGTGTCTATAAATGCCATTCAGGTGTGTCAGTTGTAGCTAACTTTTGGAGACAAGCTTGTCAATTTTAAATATGGTTGGGTGTAATCCACCCTGGGTTATGTCAGTTCTTTCTGAAATGCTAAAAAAATCTCTATGGAAATTTTCTTCAATTAGTTTCTTCTCTTGAGTGATTATTATGATTTTGCCTCCATCTCTTAAAAGTGATTTAGCTTTATCTTTTAAATCTGAATAGATCTTTATGTTTTCTTCATGGTTCCCTGTCCTTACTCCAAAAGGAGGATTGGTAATGATTATTGAGACAGAGTTTTTCTTAAGCTTAATCATTTTTATATTGGACCTAAAGGCAATAATTTTACCTTTTTTTATACCAGCAGCCTTTATATTTTCTATTGTCATGTCTACAGCTTTTCCGCTTTTATCAGAACAAAGCACTTTTTTAGGCTCAAAGTATTTAGCAGCAGTTATTGAAATAGTTCCAGCACCACAAAAAGGATCAAAGACAATATCTTCAGAGTTTATTTCACCAATCATGCAGAGAATATAAGCTAAAGCTGGATTTATACCTGCAGGTGAAGTTTCGACCTTCCAATCTCTTCTGAAGAGATTTCTAGTCAAACCATTTTCTTTAGTAATTCTTAATGCAGATAATAGCTTAAAATCATCAACTTCTTCTGATGGGTTACTGAATTCAATAGAACCACGTTCGGTGCTTATTATCTCTGAATCATGAAAATTTTTAAGAAGTTCTTGTTTTACAAATTGTTCAGTTCCTGGAATAACTTCAAGTCTGTATGTCATTTAACTATTCTATTAAACATTCTTCTTATTATACCAATGTATTCAAGATCAATAACTAATAAACAAATGCTTAAAGTGATTATAGAAATTGCTCTAAGTTCAATTCCAGTATTAGGAAGATTTTCCAGTTGGTCTTTATCTGTAAGAGTAAACGGAACTTCGGTTATGTTTTCTTCGTCAGATGTTTCTACAGGGGTATTTTCATTAACTTCTTCTTCAGGTATTTCTAATTCTTCTTCTCCTGTTTGAAGTGAAGGGTTATTAGGAGCAGGCTTTGGTTTTGAAGTATCATTCTTCCTAGATTTAGAAGATTCTGATGAACCTGAATCTTCAATTTCAAAAGAAATAGAAGCCTCATCACTTAGCTCGTTAACATTTTCTTCACTAACAACAATAAAACTTATTTCTTCAGTATGAACTATTTCTCCATTTAAGTTTTGCTCTTCAAATACTTCAAATCTAACAGTATAAGTTCCGTCTTCGCTATTCCAAATTAAATTATTTAAATCATCAAATTTATAAATGTAAGGTACAACATTTTCTCTAGTTGTTTCACCTGTTTGAACGATTGTTAAACGTATACTCCCTGGTATTTCAAAATTTGTTGATCCTTCAATACTAAATTCACCAGATTCAATCCTATTAATTTCACTCAGACCAATTATTTCTCCAATTCTAGAACCAGAAGAATCAATAAACCAGAATCTTAAATTAAGATTCTCATAATTAATACCTTCTTCTTCTTCTGGAGGTTGCTCTTGTTCCTCTTCTTCGTTATTCTCCTCTTCATTCTCTTCGTCTTCGTTGTTGTCATCATTCCCACTATCTTCACCCTCATCATTTGTATTATCTTCAGATTCATCATTATTATCTTGATTATCATTATCTTCATTTCCAGATTCGTTATCCTCCTCCTGTTCGGAACCCGAATCATCTTCATTCTCAGTCGGTTCTCTAACTCCATTTACTGAGATATAGTTCTCAAATGGTCCAGTTGAATTTTCTGGATCAAATTCTACAACTAGTTCTACTCTACCTCCTGCGCCTTGAGCTAATGAATCTGTCCCTGATAGCAATGAAGTATCTTGATCACCATCAAAAGAATTATTTACCGAAAAGCTATCACTTGAAAGACTTATTACATTAAAGTCTAGACCTGGAAAAGTATTATTCAAATTATTGTTTGACTTAATTTCATAAATAAAATCTCCAGTATTGTTATTTATAAAGTAATCATAAGTAATTCTGTATTTACCATTCGATAGTTCATTTAATGACCTAATTGTCATATCTGCGTTAAGTGTTAGTTTCCCAGAGGTCTCAAGTCCTTCGATATTCTCTCGGAGAGGAATATCATTATTTCTATTTGATAAAACAAGAACTGTGAAGAATGAAAAAACTATTATCGCCACAAGGGCCGAGGGTATCACAAGTTTTTTTGGGTTCATTTAAAAAAGTTCTTACTACTATAGAATAACCATAACTTATATAAAGCTTCAAGTAAGAGCTTTTTCCATAGTAATAAAATCATAGAAATTATCTCCAATTTTAATTTCATTTTTCTGTGTTCCAACAATTAGAAACTGATTTTTAAGATAAATATTTATAGCTTTTTCTTGAGAGGAAATTACTGTTAGATTTATCTTTGTGATTAGATCATTTTCTTCTAATACCTTAAGTGCATGATCTAAAAGATTTTCGCCAATTCCTTTACCTCGATAATTATTGTTTAAGTAAAACCATACTATCGTCGCAACATGTGTAAGCCTTTTTCTTTTATTGTATGTTATCCCAATCATTCCAATAGGCTTTTCATTCTCATCAACAGCAAAAAAAAGATTTGAGTAAATTCCAACTAAATAATCATTTAAATATGATTTCCACCAATTTTCTCCATTACGACTGAATTCATCATGTTCGACAGTAAAAGCTGTTGGGTCTGATTTAAGAGCTTCAAGCATTAGAGACTTGATTAGCTCTGCATCAAAAAGCCCTGCTTTCCTAATTTTCATGTAATTGATTTATTAAGTCTAGGTATTTTGGAAAAACAGCTTCCCAAGTGAAGTTTCTAACAAATTTGTGATTATGTTCAATCATAATTCTTCTTCTGTCATGATACTTAACTAAATCTTCTAAAATATCAGATAATCTATCAACATCTCCAAAATTATAAGAATATCCAGAATAGATATTTATCAACATATCAACCGCTTCATTTTGGTTTGTAGTTATTATTACGTTTCCTTTAGCCATAGCTTCGATTAGAACAAGTCCTGTAGCTTCCCATCGGCTTGGAAGTATATTTATCTGAGATGTTAAAAACGCTTCATCTCTTTCTTCATCTGTAGGTGTGTAGATTATTCTTGTGTAATATTCTAAATCAGTTTCATTGATAATCTCTTTAATCTTTTTAGTATAAGACCCTTCTCTTCCCATTATCCAAAAGATAATTCTATCTTTAACCTCCGGTTTTAGTTTATGAATTGCATATAAAACATCTTGAATACCTTTATACCATTCCATTCTGTTTAAATAAGTAATCACAATCCGATCTTCAGGATCATAATGAGGTAGTTTTTTTTCAATATAGCTTTCATAAATCCCATTAGGTATAAGTTCAATCTTATTGGGGCTAATATTATATTCTCTTGTCATCCATTCGCTTTGAGGTGGAACAACAGCAATTACTTTTGAGTAAAGTCTATTTAAAAACAATTTTAAAAAGAAAGTATAAAACTTTTTAATAAATAATCTAAACCCTTTATCAGCAAATGCCATAAATGGTCCATGAGGTGTATTGATCATTTTTGTTCCTGGGCTTGTGATTTTTTTTAAAATCAAGCAAAATTCGGTCCATGCAAAACCAAATCCTGAAACATGAATAACATCAAATCTTGAAGTTAATAATCTGGGTAATAGCATAGGATAAAATCCTGCATATAGAGCTTTATTAATTGCCCAATGTCTTATAATCTTAATTCCTTTATATTGTTCTTTCCATTGGAGCTTTTCATTTCTAAATTTAATATTTGTTGTATATACAGTAACATCATGACCGATTGCAGCCATTTTAGTAGCCATGGCTTCTATATTCTGTTCTGCACCTCCTCGAAAAGGCTGGAATCTTGGAATTATGTAAAGAATTTTCATAAATTGATTATAACCGACATAAATCTAAATAGAAATGCGATAAGCCTTTAATTATTATAGAATCAAGCATTACTTATTACACATAGTTAATATGAAGGAATTAAAAAAGATCGATCCGATGTCTTATGCAATTTTCTCTGGAGCGGCAGGGGTATTTTTCGGTTTCGTTGCTGCATTATTCGGCTTACTTTTCTCTTCAGCTTTAGCAGGGTTAGATGGTGCAGGATTTGGAATATTAGGGCTAATTATGCTTCCATTGACATACGGAATAGGAGGTTTTATCGGTGGATACATCGGTGGATTTTTCTACAACTTTATAGCTTCAAAAGTTGGAGGAATTAAAATTGAACTTAAGGATGTAAAATAAATTCTACTAATAAAAAATTTAATTATCTAGATTGATTTTAGATAATAAAAAAAAGAAACTACTAAAATAATTTTTAGTAGTTTTTTTATGGGTCATGAGTTTAATATTCAGGTTAAAGATTGGGAAACTGATGATGGTGAAACATCTTACATAGTGTCATGGGAAGTTGGGGATAATTCAGAAGAGAAATATCCAGATACTTTAAGAGAAGATATGAGAAGAGCTAGGGAAGCATTAGCCATACATTTGTGTAATGGTGGGCAATTAGATATTAATTCAGTTCCTAAATTAATAAATACTGCTGGGCAAGCATTACTATTATCTGAAATAAGAGGGATTTTTAGAAGTTTAGATATAACTAAAAAAGAATCTAGTCGAATTATTAACTTAGCAATAACTGATGGATTAATCGTTGAAATAGACGTTTTAGAATCTCAAGGACCACTTTATGATACGGAAGACAGAAATATTAATTTTGAATCTTAAGAGTTGATTAGTTCTTTAAATTTTTCGTAAATATTTTTTATATTCAAAGGAGTATTTCGCTCTCCTCTCTTTCCTTCTGGACTTAGAAAGGGTGAATCAGTTTCAAAGAAAATTCCGTTCTTGTAAAAATCCTCTGGTGTTACCAAGCTTTTCCCTTTTAGAAGGTCAATATATACGTCTTGAACATTTTTCGCATTATTAAAAGTTACAATTCCATTTACACCTAAACCCCATCCAACATCGATAATACCTTTTGCTGTTTTAAGATCACCAGTATAAGAGTGAAAAATCCCATAAGTTTTATACTCTTTTATAATTTTTAAGCATTCAGGTTCTGCATTTCTAGAGTGAATACTTAAAGGTAGATCTAATTCTTCTGCGAGCTCTAAATGTTTTCTAAACAGTGTTTCTTGAAGATCTTTTGAGAGCATTTTCTCATCTTCATCGGCATCTCTTATCCAGTAATGATCAAGACCAGTTTCTCCAATACCTTTAACATAGTCTGAATTCTCTAAGATTAAATTCCTAATCCTCTTAATCATCTCATCCATCCAATCTTCTAAATTATCAAAACCAACAAACTGCTCTGACCCTGGGATATATACTTCTGGATCAATTCCTACAAAGCTTTTAATAAAAGGGTAATCTTTCGCAAGTTTTATAGATTCTTCAGAAGTTGAAATATTTATTCCAATATCCCAAACTTCAGAAAGCTCACTATCCTTTACCTTCTCTAATATTTCCACCCTGTCATCTAAATAAACAGAATCATTAACATGACAGTGAGTATCAATTAATCCTTTGGGTTTTCCTAATTGTTCGAAAATATTCAGAAAAAATCATTTAACCAATAGAGACTACCATATTTGCTTGATGAATCCACCCTCTATCTGTTAAAATTCATAGCACTAATTTATTGATATACAGATAATTATGGCAAATACATCATCTGCAAAAAAAGCGATAAGAGTCTCTGAAAGAAAGAGAGTTAATAACCTTCGACATAGGAGAGAGATGTCTGAAGCTAGAAAAGCAGTAAGAAAAGCTGTAGCAAATAAAGATAAGAAAACAGCAGAAATGCTTCTTCCTAAAGCATACAAGGAAATTGACAAGGCTGCGAAAAGAAAAATCATTCAAAAAAATACAGCAGCTAGATATAAGTCACGACTTGTTGCTAAAATAAAGTCAATATAAAAAACTTTTAAGTTTTTTCACTTGTGTCAAAATCTTTAATTAAGCTTATTGATTACTCGCTCTTGCCAGCGCTATTAATGGTGTTTGGTAAGTTTTTTGGGATATTTGCGATAAGTAGAATAATTGGTATAGAAGTAAATGTTAGAGAATATACTGATTCCCTATTGGCTGTATCTCCGATGGTAACAGAAGAAGAGCTTTTAATAATAACTTCGTACTCAGACCTCATTATGTATGCTGTTGTTGCAGGACTATTTTCTATTGTTGTTATTAGAGCAGTATTTTTCCATGATACTCATACTAAGCCAACTCTTGTTGCAAAATTAGCTAATTCAAATATGCTTAAGCTGATTCAAAATTCTTATGAGATTTACCACTCTGCTTCAATTCATTTAGTGTTTGTTTGGGTTGCAACAGCAATAGTTATCTTTAATGCTGTAGCAGGCAATACATACGCTTGGATAGGAATATTGAGTGTTATTGGTTCAATTATCCTAACTGCAATTCTTCTACTAGATGTTTATAAGGAGATAGAAAATATTAAGAATAAGCCAGGATCGTACAATTGGGTTTAGAGGCTATGTCTTATTTATAATTTAGTTTTTGAGATTTGTGTCAGTACCAACCTTCCATAATCGTCACTTTCATTTTTTGCTCAGGATTTTTTAGTAGTTCGACAATTTTTCTATCTAAATGATTAGCTCCTCTATTTAAATTGAACCCAAGAGTTCTTTCTGAATCAAAATGACTTTTTCTTAAAACTATTTCGTGGTCAGAGTTAAAGTTCGGATTTATTGTGCACTTAAATTCACTTGAAATAATCTCACCATTTTCATCTTTAACCTCACAAATTACCTTTATCTTTTTCTTAAATTCTTTTAGTTTAGAAGTTTCAAAATCAGACTTTATTCCGATGATACAATCCCCTCGTTCGGTTAGATCTTCGTCTTTTGTAAACTCTATTGTCTTAAAGTGGGTTGCAAGAATATTTGGATGGCCAAAACATGTGAATGAGTAAGATCTCCTATCTTCAGGCATTTTTTACAAAGTTTTTAACTACTTCAACAAAGTAAAAAACGATAATTGAAAGGATTGCATTTAGAGTAACTACCAAGAAATTCATTTCTTCAAAAATAGAAACAATAGCTAAAGTTGAAATGAAAACTGAAACGAAAATGGTTAATGATTTTATTAGATTGTTTTTAAGAGAGGATTTTTTTAGTTGAATATTCATATATCTTGTCTTTTTTGCCAGATTAGTCTAAAGATTCTTCCAAAGAATAAGTCAGCAATTATAAATAAAACTGTATAGAGAATTGATTGAAAAATAGAGCTAGTCAAACTATCATTTTCATTGAGAAGAAAATAGATAAGTGAAGCAATTAAAAAGATAACTGATGGATATAAACGATTCACCCAACTCTTAAACCAAGCAGCTTCTTTTTTTAGTGCTTTATTAGAGAGTTTTAATTTTTTTATTTCTTTTTCGTACTGACTAGTGCTTTTACTCATATTATGATTATACCATCACTATTTGACTACAATTCCAACTATGTAAAAAACATCACGATTTCTCTTACTCAAGATTTTCTTTCCCCAAGGTGATTCAATAAGTTCCTTTTCTTCTTCTGTTAACTTTTTTACTTCAGTAATCTTTATTCCATATTTTAGGATTTCTTTTTTAAAATCACTATTTAAATATTTTTCATTAAGTTCCGGCAGATCTCTTTCGCTTTTGAACTTCTCTTCATATTTTTCATCATAAGTTGTTACTACTTTTAACATTCCGTTATTTTTTGCAACTATAGCAATATTGCTAATAATATTATTATCTAAATTTATAAAACCCTCTAATAAAGATCCCCAAGGAAAGTTTATCTGAACTTCATCGGCAACTGATTCAAGTTCTTTTGGAAGGTTCTCCGCAACACCATGAATAAAAACTATATTTCTTAAACCACCTTTTGCAAGTTTTCTCCTTGCTTTTCTAGAGACTTCTTCTAGCCCTTTGTAGTTTGCATCAATTCCAATATAGAAAATTCCAGGGTTATTGTAGGCTTGTTTATAGGTCTGTTTTCCATCGCCACAACCTAAATCAACGATAACTGACTTAAAACTAGGGTCAATTTTGAGTTTTTCAACTGGATAGGTTTTCTTGCCTCTAATCTCATTAATCATAAAGTAATTATAACCAATAAGTACTAAGGTACCTAGGTACTTGAGTACAATAGTATTAATTTGTATAATTGCGACATGAAATTCAGATTTTATTATTACTACTTATACCTGACCTAGGGAGTTAGTAATATTTGTATGATAATAGAAGCTCCTAAAAAGGGAGCTTTTTTTTGCCTAGTTTACTTATTTTTTAATTAATTCGTTATGAAATATACAGTTGGAATCATTGGAAATGGGAGGTTTGGAGATATGCTTTATAAGACGTTTGATAGATTTGGTAAGAACGATTTTAAAGTAAATATGTTCTCTAGAAGTTATGACCATAATAATGCAAAAGTTAAAAGTAAAAATTCAAAAAGATTTAGCTCATTAGATGAAGTGTGTTCTTCAGACATTATTATCCCTGCAGTTCCTATTTCTGTTTTTGAAAAACAAATAATTGATATTAAGGGCTTAGTACCAGAAACATCATTAGTTGTTGATGTTTGTTCCGTAAGTGTTCATCCTGCTAAGGTAATGCTCAAAAATCTAAAGTGTGATCTTCTTTCAACTCATCCAATGTTTGGTCCGGATTCTTCTAAAGATGCTACTGATTTTAAAGATTTAAAATTCATACATCATCCACTCAAAGTAACTAACCAAGAAAAGGAAGATGCATTTCTTTCTTTTTGGAAAGAACTTGGATGTGACATGAGACAGCTAACCCCAGAAGAACACGATAAACAGGCAGCATACACTCATGCATATGCTTTTTTAATAGGTAAGATAGGTATTATGATGGAAGTTAGAAGAAATGATATATCTACAAAAGGCTTTGAGGGTGTTTTGTACAACCAAGAAGCTGTTGAAAACGATACGAGCACGCTTTTTAACGATATGTTTACTTATAACCCTTTTGCAAAAGAGATGGTGTCTAGATTTATTAAGACAGTAAAGGAGATACAAGGTAGGTTATAGTGTTGTCAGGTATTGACAACATTGCGAAAAGGGAGCTATAATATTAAAGTTAAAATTAATAAAATAGCTTTACAAATTGCCGATCAAAAAACTTATGAAGGGGAACCAGGCACTATGCCAGTTAGATTATCTTCTGCAAATGGTTTCGATACTAACTATGAATTTGAAGTTAATGCTGAAAATATAATTATCGCTACTGGAGATTCCGACGAAGCACACCTGCAAAGACTTAATCTATATAAAAAAGTAAAGAATTCACTGGAAGGTGATTTTATTTTATTTGATTGGGGTCATTTAGAAGTTTTACTTCAAACCTGTGGAAAAGGTATTGCTAATAGTGGAAATGCAATGGTATCTATTGCTTTGTACAATGAAGAAGAAGGGTTCGGAGGCGAGCCTCTGCGACTGTGGAGGGGGAAAGATCAGTATCTTTCTATGCATATGTAAGAATTGATGATTTAGTAGAGTCTAGCGATATTGGAAATGCTATCCATAGAGTAAAACAAATAGTAGGTCAGTGTTCAACAGGAACTTTAGGATATGTCGATAGAATTGTTGCTAGTGGTAATGCTGTTAAAATAGAAAAAACAAGAGAGGCCTGGGAGCATACATATAGCCAACTCAGAGCTTGTATGGCATTCTTTGAAAAGGTAGCAAGCTTGGAATTAAGTTATGAACAAGTGGGTATTTTAATGCAATTAAAAGCAGATCTTGATCGATTTAGTGATGCTATGGATGATAATAGTGATGCTGGCTTTAAAGCTTGTATAGAAAAACTTTCATAAAAGTATAAAAAAATAATAAAAAGCCTGGATTATTCCAGGTTTTTTTTATTTTCAAAATATTGGTAATATTTATTATGAAGAATGCACTAATCTTACATGGAACATCAGCTAACTCCTCTTCTAACTGGTTTCCTTGGTTAGGTGGAGAGTTAACTAAAAGAGGATACGAATGTCGAATTCCAGATCTTCCAAACGCTGATGAACCAGATCTAGCAATGTATTGGGATTATATTAAAGATTTTTCATTTAATGAGGATAGCTTAATTATTGGCCACAGCTCTGGAGCTGTTGCAGCTCTTGGAATAATTCAGAAGTTTTGCGATGGGAGTTTTAACCCTAAAGTGAATAAAATAATTTTAGTTTCTGCATTTTCTAAAGATGAGGGATGGAAATGTGAGAAGATTTTGTGTGATTATGACTGGGATAAAATTAGGTCAGCTACGGATGAGATAATTCAAATTCATTCTGACGATGATCCTTATGTAAGCTTAGATAATGCTAAAGAGTTAGCAAAAAATCTAGAGATTCCGATAATACTCTACCCTGAAAAAGGTCATTTTAATACTGAGTACTCTGAAGAATTTACAAAGTTTCCTGAGATTTTGGGTTGGATTTAGGCTTCAGCCTCTGCTTGAGGAGAAATAAATGTCGTTCTTAATTTTGTGTTGTGACCCATTAGATTCATCATCAATGATACTGAATTTAGGACAGCCTTTATATTTGCTGAAGCATCATATGGTATTTCTATATTTAGCTCTTGAACATTTAATCTTTTTAAATTTGTTAGCATATTCCAAATATCTGTTCTATTTATATTTGCAGAACCTGTTCTTTCTGAAATCTTCACGTTTATTTTTTCGATAGTTATTCTCCCTTGTTTACTTTCATCTCCTAACGCTTGTATAGTTCTGGCCATAGTTGCAGGAGTATCAACTTCAAGATTTTGTTCATGAATGATTATTTCTTGTTGTTGTATTTGTAATTCAGACTCTGTCATAATACTTTTGTTACCAAAAGATAATAACAAAGAAAAATAAAATTACCAAGAGAAAGTTGCTGGATTTTGGCAACAAATAGGCTGTATAGTGGTATAATTATTTATGGATAATAATATTAGAGAAATAAAACCTTCCTTCGAAACTGGTGAAGAATATGCTTCGTATGTTAGAGCGCAAGTAGAACAGGGAGCTAATTATGATGAACTTGCAGATACTGCTGTGAATATTTTGGCTATGCTAAATTCTTTTAACAGTACTTACGTAAACAAAGAAGGTCGTTTGAATATTGCTGATTTTATAGAAACGTATTCTATAACATTGGGAATGAAGACTTTATTTTTTGAATCGGATGAAGGAAGAGCTTTTCATCTAGTTGCTGTTCCTGAGCACTCAAGGTTAAATCTTGATGATCTTTCAAGAGCTGTCGCTGGAGATGAAAATGTTGAAATCCCTAAAATGAAAGTTGTTCATGCGCATACTGACGTTGTTCCAGGTTTAGAGGACAAAGGAATAAGAATGGACATGGATAATGGGCTAGTTTCTGGTAGGGGAAGTAACGACATGTTGGCTCAAGTCGCTTTATTGATGGTTAATATGGCACTTAATCCAGATTCAGATTTAGTGTATTACTTTTCTGGAGATGAAGAAATTAATATGATTTTTAATGGTCCTGAGATTTTGGAAAAATTTCATGGATTTTTAATTGACCTTGAACCAACAGGAAATGTTTATGGTGAAATTATTACTAAAGCTTCAAATACAACTGTTTATTCAAGGTTTATAGATGGCTCTATTCCTATCTTTGCAAAGCTAGTAGATAAGCTTAACGATTTAGGAGTGAGATACCAATTAGATGAAGAAGGAATGTTAGTAGTTATTGGAGATGATGGTAAGCCTGATTTACAAGAGTTAATGGATGAATATCAAATTAAGGGGCGTTTAGAAGAAGGTATGAAAATTGAAAATGATTCTTTAACAAATAGATTTTTGAGAGAACTTCTTCAACAAGTTTATGGTGAGAGAAGAATATTAGAAGGCTCTATGGCAACATCATTCTTCGTAGATGGAGGTTTGGATTATTTTCACAGTCTAGCATTTCGAATGAAAAGAAATGGGATTGTAGTAAGCTTTCCTGAGATTGGTGGAAGGCATACTGACTACGAATCTGGCTTTTTTCAACACTACTCTCTCCTTCTTCATTTTTTAGATCTCTTATCTAAAGATGAGAATTTAGATCAAATAATCTCCATCGAGGCTTAGAAAAATAAGGATTATGCGATAAAATTATGGGATACTCTCAGTAGTATTCCGATATTAAAAATTAATCCTGTTAGACATGACACGAGAAAAAGTTAAAGAACTTCTTACACCAATTACAATTTCAAAGGTACTTAGTAAGGTTAAGCATGAAAATGCTGATCGACTTTGGATTGTAAAGGTGGATAACGGCTCAGGTGAAGAAGTTCAGATAGTAACTGCAGCAGATAACTTTAACAAAGGTGATTTAGTTGTTCATCTTGGCCCTGGAAATGTAGTTCCAGGTTGGCTGTTTAAAGAAGGTGAGGAGATAAAATTGGAAGAGAGAAAAATGAGAGGAGAAATTTCAAGCGGAATGTTGCTTGCAGAAGATGAGATAGGGATTGGAGAGGATCATGAAGGACTTTTAGTAATTAATAATGAAGAATTACAAAATGACTTAATTGGTAAGTCGATTTTAGAGGTTTTGAGTGAAGAGCAACTAGATACTGCTTATAAAAATGCTGATGTTATAGAAATTACACCTGAAATGCAGGAGAAAATTGATTTAATTAAGAGAGATTTGGCTGAGATTATCGGAGAAGAAGATATTCCTGCAATCATAAATAAAAGACCTCTTAAGATTTATTGGGGAACTGCTCCTACTGGAAAACCTAGTGTTGGGTATTTTGTACCAATGATTAAGATTTCAGACTTTTTGAAGGCAGGTTGTGAAGTTAAAATCTTACTTGCTAATATTCATGCATTTCTAGACAATATGAAATCCTCATGGGAAGTAGTGAACTACCGTTCTGAATATTACAAAATTATAACAACTGAGATTTTAAAAGTTTTAGGTGCACCTCTAGATAAGCTTGAATTTGTCGAGGGATCAAGTTACCAACTTGATGCAAAATACACAATGGATATGTATAAAATCGCCACTATGACAACAACAAACAGTGTACAAGGCGCAGGGGCTGAGGTAGTAAAGCAAGTTGAAAATCCTGTTCTGGGGGGTTTACTATATCCTATTCTTCAAGCACTAGATGAGGAATATCTTGGGGTCGATGCACAGCTAGGAGGGGTTGATCAAAGAAAAATCTTTATGTTCGCAAGAGAAAGTCTTCCAAGGCTAAATTATAAGAAAAGAATTCATTTTATGAATCCACTAATTCCTGGACTTGGTAAATCTGGAAAGATGTCCTCAAGTGAACCAAACTCAAAAATAGACTTCGAAGATACAGATGAAATTATTAAAGATAAGATTAATAAATCATATTCTGAAGATGGGGTTATAGAAAATAATGGCTTACTGGCACTACTAAAATATATTATTTTTAGGAAATTTGAGGTTGATAATGAAACACTAAAAATTGAAAGACCAGAAAAATGGGGAGGAGATGTGGAATATAGTAATTATGAACATTTAGAAAAAGACTTTATTAACAAGAAACTTTCTTCAGTCGATCTAAAACCAGCGGTCGCAAGTACAATAATTCAGATGACTCAGCCAATAAGAGATAGAATTGGAAAAGAACAAAAGTTAGTTGAAAAAGCATATAATTAAAAAGTAGCTTTTTGAGTAAAAACAAGTAAAAATTTTCACAGAATACTACTACTAGTGTAGTATAAAATATTATAGTTATTAAATTTATATATGGAACAAAATCCAAACATGGAACAACAAAATCAACCTCAAATGGAGGATAATTCTCAAAAAAATAAACAGATGCTCACAGTTGGTGCTGGAATTGCAATTTTAGTAGCAGTTTTCGCTGCAATAATGGTTGCTACAAGTCCAAATGGGGACAACACTAATGATACTCCTAATCCAACTGATGATAACGAAGTAGTTAGAGATAACGATCTCGATGAAGATGATACTATGGATCCTAGCGATAGTATGCTAATCGAAGACGAAGAACCAATGGCGGGGGCAACTTTTGAACCTATGGCTATGGCTTCATTAGTTGACGTGACTCCAGAAGGAGGAAATGCTAGCGGTACTGCTTACTACACTGTAGAAAATGGTCAATATATGCTTTATGCAGAATTTATGAACCTGCCACCTCTTGAAGATGGATATTTTTATGAAGGATGGGTTGTAAGACAAGATCCTTTTGAATTTATTAGTACAGGTGAGATTTATGAGCTCGCTGGAGTTCAAGTAAACGAATTTGAATCAAACACTGATTATTCAGACTTTGGAACATATATTCTAACTCTTGAACCTGATGATGGTGACCCTGCTCCTGCTGATCATATCGTTGAAGGAGCTTTTGAGATGTTGGATTTAGAAAGGGATAACGCACCAGTTCAAGAATCCCCTCCTGCAGCAATGGAATCTCCACCTGCAAACTCAGGACCTGGAGCATATGCTGAATACAACGAAAGCTTATTAGCAAATGCTAATTCTGGAGATGTTGTTCTTTTCTTTAAAGCTGATTGGTGTCCTTCTTGTAATGTGCTGGATGCAGATATTACAGCAAACTTAAGTGATATCCCAAATGATGTAACTATCCTAGATGTTGATTACGATGATAATACTGATCTGAGAGAGAAATATAATGTAAGAACACAACATACTATGGTACAGGTTGATGCTGAAGGTAATGAGATAAAAACTTGGATAGGAAGCTTTAGTCTAGATGATATTTTATCTGAAATAGTTTAATGACTTTTATAGTCGTATCTTTTATCGCAGGTGTGCTAACAGTCTTAGCACCCTGCGTTTTTCCTTTATTACCAGTAATTATTGGTAATTCAGTCAGTGATCAAAATAAGAAAAGGCCTTTTATTATTATTGGTTCTTTAGTTTTCTTTATTATTCTCTTTACAGTCTTAATCAATTTTGGAGAGGGGGTACTCAGAATTCCAGATTCCACAATAAGAATTATTTCTGGAGGAATATTGATTCTATTTGGACTTACTACTCTATTTCCTAAACAGTGGACAATTTTGTCTTACAAATTAGGATTTTCGACTAAAAGTGATAAGCTACTTCACGAATCTTCACAGAAGAAAGGGATAATGGGAGATATACTAACAGGAGCCGCTTTAGGACCTGTTTTTACAAGCTGTAGTCCAACTTACTTAGTGATTTTAGGATTAGCATTAGGAGAGTCAGATCAATTAAGAGCACTACTTTATCTAACTTCGTACGTTATTGGGTTAGGATTCATTCTTGTTCTTATTGCTTTAGGAGGTCAAAGGGTTGTAAAAAGATTAAAATGGGCTACAAATCCAGAAAGCACTTTCAAGAAAGTAATTGGGGCAGTATTCATTATTGTAGGAATATTCATTATCTTTAGAATAGAAAAAGAAATTGAAGAGTTATTACTTCAGGTTCCTTTTATCGAAAATCTTTACTCAATAGAGGCGGATATAGTCAACCAAACACTAGAATAAACTTGCCTTATCTTCTATTAATTGTAAACTAGGGGTATGAGATTTATTAAAGGAGTTCCAAAAGTTAACCAAATAATTCTATATCTAACAGCTTCAGATATATTTACCTGGGGAGTATTTGCTGCAATAAATGGATTTGTCGGTTTGTACCTTGCAGAAAAATTAGAGATTGATGTTGTCCAAATACTTGGAGTTGGTATAGGAATTTATAGTTTGGCCCAGGGAATAGTCCAGATTCCAGTAGGAACACTAATTGATAAGAATAAATCAGATAAGGATGACATTATTATTCTGTTCATAGGAGATATATTAATGGGAATGCCATTTTTATTTTTCCCCTTTATAGAAAGTGAGTACATTTATTATATCTTACAATTTGTTATCGGTATTGGAGCAGGAATGAATGTAGTAAGCTGGCGAAAACTTTTTGCAAAAAATTTAGATAAGGATAAAGAAGGGCTAGAATATGGGACATATGAAACAATTATGTCCTTCAGTATAGCTTTTTTGAGCTTTCTAGCAGGAGTAATTGCAAATATTAATGAGAGTTTCTTTGACTTGGTAATGATATCAATTGGAATCTTAATTATGTCTGGGGGATTCTGGTCAATAAAAATATATAGAGCGAAAAGTAGAAAAACATAATGTGGAATCTGATAAAAAATCTTCTTAAATCTCCTTATATCCTTGTCTACGCACTTACATCTCTACTTTTTTTACTAGGATCAGGATTTAGAATAGTTAGACAGCCATTGAGAATTACTTTCAAGGAAGCTTTAGAAATGATTTTTGAAGAGTATCCAGAAGTTGAGGATCAGGGAGAGACTCAGAGATATTTCTCTGAACAAGTTAGTGGAACGTGGTATATTTCAATTGCATATTTAGATAATGAACAAAGAATAGAAGGTGGAGATTGTTTTAGAGTTACAAAAGATGATGTAGTTTATGTAGATAGTATTAAAATAAGCAGTTCTAGACCAACTAGAATAAATCCTATTACTTGTGAAGCTAAATAACTATGAGCGGAAAAATTAATGATAGAAAATTAGATCATATTAGAATAGTTTTAGAGGAGGAGGTTGAACCCATACCATCCTCTTTTGATTCATATAGACTTCCATTCAAAGCATTTCCTGAAATTGATATGGAAGAAATTGATACTTCAACAAAGTTTTACGATTGGGATTTAAGTTTCCCTTTTATTGTTTCTTCAATGACTGGTGGTCCTGAAAAGGGGCTAACTATTAATTCAAACCTTGCTAAAGCATGTGAAGAAGTTGGGGTTGGTCTTGGACTAGGTTCAATGAGGGTAATTTTAAGAAAACCTGAATCAATTCCTAGTTTTGATGTAAAGAAATTCTGTCCAAGTGTACCTCTTTTTGCAAATATGGGAATTGTTCAGCTAAATTATGGGTATGGTGCGGATGAGATAAATAAAATAATTGATTCAATAAATGCTGATGGAATTTTCCTACACGTAAACCATCTTCAAGAAGCAGTTCAACCTGAGGGAGACCTGAATTTTAAAGATCTAATACCAAAGCTTGGAGAAATATTACCTAAAATAGAAAAAAAAGTTGTTGTAAAAGAAGTGGGGCATGGATTTGACTATGAATCTGCAAAAGCTTTAGCTGATATTGGGATAGAATGGATTGATGTTTCAGGTTTAGGAGGAACCTCTTGGGCTTGGGTTGAAGCATATCGAAGAGATGATGATATAGGACACTTGCTTAAGGCAGAAGGAATCCCAACAGATGAATCTTTAGAACAGTGTAAAAAAATAGAAGGTTTAAATCTAATTGCTGGTGGAGGAGTAAGAAACGGAATTCATATTGCTAAATCAGTTTCACTCGGAGCTAAAATTGCAACTGCTGCTAAACCTTTACTAGCCGCATCATTAGAATCAGTTGAAGCGTGCATTACAGTTTTAGAGATGATGAAGCATGAATTTAAACTAGCAATGTTTAGTGCTGGTGTAAGTAATGTTGAAGAGCTTTCTAAATTAGAGTTGAAGAAAGAAAAATAATAACCCTACTCAGCCTCCCTCTTGATCAAGGGTGAGGAGATCCCGATACATCGGGATTGGATGGGGTGTAGTATAATTATTCCATGGAAATAATAAAGGAAAGTGATGAGAATGTAGTTAAAAAAGTTGTAAAAGTTCTTAAAAGTGGAGGGCTAGTTGTTTATCCAACTGAAACTGCTTACGGAGTTGGAGTTGATGCTACTAATAAAGATGCTGTTGGTAAACTTCTTGAATATAAGAAAAGACCTCAAGGAAAAGCTATTTCCGTTGGAATGAATGATGAAAAAATGGCATCAGAATATGTAGAGATAAATAAGACCGCTAAAAATATCTATAAAGAATTTCTTCCAGGACCTGTTACTGTTATCTCAAAATCAAAAGGAAAAGTTGATGCAAGATTAGAATCTGAGAAGGGTACGCTAGGTATAAGAATACCTGATAGAAAATCAATACTGGAGATAATAGAAAAATTTAATAAACCAATAACTACTACCTCAGCTAACTCAGCTTCAAAAAAGACACCCTACTCTGTTCAAGATGTTTTAGATACCTTGAGCCAGAAACAAAAGAAGATGATAGATTTAATTATTGATGGTGGTGAACTTCCCAAAAGATTAACCTCTACTGTCATTGATACAACTACAGATGAATTAAAAACATATAGGCAAGGTCAGGCTAAACTTGGGAATAAAAAAGCGATTGATACCTGTAAATCCAATTCAGAACAAGAAACTATTCTTCTTGGAGAAAAATTTATGGGAGAAAATAGGAAATATTTAAAGGAGGGTGCTGTAATTTTCTTATTAAGAGGTGATCTGGGGGCCGGGAAAACCCATTTTACTAAGGGAATTGCTAAAGCATTAGGAATTGAGAGGAATATAAAGTCCCCTACGTATACTTATGTTGAAGAATATAATATCCCCTCTTCTAGCAAAAAGGGAATGTTTTATCATATTGACGCGTGGAAAGTTGAAACTAAAGAAGATTTACAGGCTTTTGGGTTCGAAAACTGGTTGAAGGAGGGAAATGTACTAGCAATTGAATGGCCTGAGATTTTAGAGAATTTAGGTCAAGAATTTCCAAATGCAAAGATAATAGACTTAGATTTTGAAGTAAATGGTGAGAACAATAGGCTAATTTCAGAGTATTAGTTTCCAATATATCTTTGTCGTGCTTGTTCAAACTCAGAATTATCTTGACCTTCTACAGAGCTGAATGTGTCAACCTTTTGAACATTATTATCCCTTACATCAATTTCATAAACCTTTATCCATTTTTCTGATTCAATCTCTGACTCTGTATAGAAATACTGATAGGTAATTGTACTTTGTCCGAATTTAAGTCCTGATTGAGGTGAGATACAAAATGTTTGATCTTTATTTAAGCAATACGAGTTAAAGTTCGCAACAATTTCTTCACTATCAACATGAAAGATATTACAGTCAGCCTCAGTTTCAAACTCAGATTCAGGAATACAATCACCTCGTATTCTAAATCTTCCATCATTACTTATTAAATCAGTATCCATCCTAGCTTGTTCAATCTCCTCTTCTGAGAGAAGCTTTCCGCTTTCAATTATTTTTTTGGCTAAACTAAAATCAAATCCTGTATTTATCTCAACTTGCATCTCATCATCACTTATAACTAGATCAGCCTCAGAATTACATTCGTCTGATTCCTCATAATTTACTGAAACAATAGCATATAAATTCTCTTCAGATAACTTGTAGAAATAAATGTATGATTTGTTTTCTTCAAAAAATTCAGAAGGAAATTCAGAATCATTCGGGCATTCAGAAGTGATGATACTTTCTTTCTTAACTGGATTAGATAGAGTTTCCCCATCAAAAGCAATATCAGGAAGCTCTTCGGAAATCTCAGCATCATTCATATTCGAAGTTAATAAACTCAGATTTTCTATATAAGCAAAGGCTAAGTAACTAAAACCATCATTACCAAGGTCATATTCAAGGATTGTGTCTGAACTGATACTACTTAAAAATGGTGATTGTGTATTATTTAAAGAAGATTGAAGTACCTGCTTTCCTTCAGGATATTGGAATTCTAGCTTTAGTTCAGCATTGGTGAAAGTGTTTACTAGGTCTATGTCAGATTCTTCAAAAGGAGGAATTTCAATAAATTCTTCTACTTCTTCACATAGCTCTTCAGTACATACCACTCCCTCCTCTGTACATTCACATTCATTACATAGATCTTCTGATTGGAACTTATCTCCAACTGAGTAGTTAAAATCATTATACTCACATACTTGTTGATCTTTTTGTATATCGGTACTTGATCTAAAGAAAACTAAGCCAATTCCAACAAAAGCTATTATGAGAGTAATTCCTCCTAAGATGATTACTTCTTTGTTTGGTTTTTCTTTAAAATTTTTCATAAATCCATCTAGAAGATAATACTAGATTTTAGAAAAATTTAGAAGAAAGGGAGAACTAAATCTCCCTTTGCTCTGGTATTAATCAAATTTAATACTTTGTATTATTTGATCACATTCTGAGTAGTTATTATTGTTAGAAGAACAAGAAGCTACTAGTAACTTGTTTGAATCGTTTAAGTATCTAAAACTAGATTCAGCACAATCATTTTCCCTTGGAGCAACAATAGCTGGACAGTTGTTATCTAAGTAAACTTTATCTGTGTAGAAAACTGAATTTGTATCATTAAAGCTTACTCGATATAATTCTCCTACATTATCAATTTCTCCTATTAAAACATAATCAGCAACTATATTTGGGTATGCCTCATAAGGAATTCCAATATCTAAAGTACTGTTCTCAGTACTAATTGTAATTCCATCAAGGTAAGTAGAATTTTCTACCACATTAAATCCGCTTGGAACAGAGAGATTATAATATTTTAACATAGCCCCAAGTGAATCTACAAAATCTTCAGTAGAAATAGTATAGGTTGTGCCATAAGAAATTGGCTCGCCACTTAAATATCTCAAACTATTTAAAATCTCAATGACTGCTTCAAGATTTAATTCATCTACTCCTCTAACACTTACAGTACCAACATTAACCTCAATTCCTCCAAAAATTCTTCCATTACCTTCACATAAACTAATATCTGAGTATATCTGTTGATTAACGTTGATTGGTTTTTGAGTACCATTACATCGTCCGTCATTAGCTCTATTTGTAACAAAAAATGACAGACCATCCCCAGCAAAAGTTAGATTACTTCCTCCTTCATCTCCTGTCCCTTGAGTCTCACAAGACCAGTTTTCAGGGATTGAGAATCCAATACCAAGAACAGAATCGTTACAAACTTTGGTAGCCTTTTCAACTTCTCCAATAGCTTCTATACTATTGAAAAATTCGATAGCCTCTTGATTATCATTTAAGAATGTATCGATCTCAATAACTTTATTTCCATATTGAAATAAATATTTATTAGGGAAGAAATCGGCTATTCCAACAATACCTAACTTTGTAACATTTGTACCAAAAAGAGTAATCTCTTCTTGGGCGGTTATTCCATAGTTAGCTATACCTGTTGGTTGCTCAGCATAAATCCTCTCAAGCTCACTTATTCTATTTTGAACAGCTCCGTTACTATATGTAACTAGTACAAGAGACTCATCTACACAACCAAGTCCACATGGAAACCCAACAAATCTTTCAGGAGTATAGAAAATTGTCAATGAATTACCATTCTCAAACTCGTTTTCTTGTATAACAAAGAATTTATTTTCAGTTGTAAATTGATCCTCCCCAGTTATAAATTCAATACCTTCATAGCTATCTTGTTTTGGTAAATTAAAGCTAATACCGTATTCTTCATAGGTGAATTTTTCAAAGGAAGTATTTATTTCATTATCTTCATCCTGTTCTTGAACAATAGGGGTTGGCTCAGGTTCTGGGGCAGGCTGATTGTTATTAACAGCAACAGCACCAATGCCAATTCCAGCACTTGCAAGTAAAATAGAACTACCAGCTATAATTTTAGCTGTTGTTGTGGCTAGTAAACCTCCACTAGCAGAGGCTGTAGCAACAGAACTTCCAGAAGAAGCTCCAATAGCGGCACCTGCAGCAGCACCAGTTAAATTTGTCATATTTGTTAAAGTAACACCTAAAGTAGATCCAACAGCTGAAGCAATAGCAGCCGAGCTCGAAGCGGTCATTGCATAAGCAGGTTGGACAGAAACACCTAATATTCCAGCTAGAATAATAGGTATAGAAACAGTTTTTAAAGCTAGAGATTTTTCTTCTCTAGAGACTGACAATTTAAGATCTTCAATCCCTCTATAAAATCTTTTCTTAACAGAATCAACACCCATTTCAACAATTGAAGCTATTTCATTAAAGCTCATTTCATCCCAGATTCTCATAATAATAATATCTGAGGTCACTTCATCCATATCTTTTAATTTTTCTTCAATGTATTCAATTGTTAACCCATTCACCACTTCATCTTCGAATGAGCTCATGCTCTTCTCAACCTCTTCCTCGAAATTTTCTGTATGAGTAGTATCTTTCGTGCTTTTTTTAGTTTGTTGGTTATAAATCATATTTCGACTTACTTTAAAGAGCCAAGCTCTTTTGTTTTCAATAAAATCAAATTCCTCATTTTCAAATAAAGCAATAAACGCTTCAGATGCAATATCTTGAGCTTCTTCATTATTTCCAAGCCGAAACTTACAAAATCTGAAAATTTCAGGTGAATGCTCTTTATATACTTTTTCGAAAACTTGTTCTTTGTTCATTTATCTATAAGTCAAAATAAAATAAAAAAAGTGACAAAAATATAAAAAAGGCCATCAATAAAGATAGCCTTAAATATTTGTAAAATTTTACTATCTTCTACTTCTTTCCTGTCTTTCTAGTGAATCAATAATTCCTTGTACTGCACCGTCATCGATAACTTGATCGCACATTAATTCTGTACACAAAACTTCTCCATTAGCACAAACACACTGGTTACATGAATCACCTGCAGGGAAATTATTTCCAGTTTTATACATTGCTCCATTATATTGACATGTATTATTACCCCTTTCTAAAAAGCCTTCACTATCAATAACCATAAATCCTAGAGCAAGAGCTAATATAACCGCAAAAGTTGTAATTACAGCCATAATTAGCATTGGCGAACTTGGTTTTTTCATTTAGTTAAGAATAATAAATTAAAATGTCATTCTAGAGATAATTTCGTCAGCCTCATTCATATTAATTTCGCTATCTGCTGACCCTGAAATCTCAATATATCCTCTATCAACTCCTCCCTCAGTTAAATATCCAAGTTCGGAAAGTATTAAGCTTGTCTCTAGGCAGCCATCAGAAGCTTGAGCTGAGTTCTCATTAACAGACAGATATTGATAATCAGGATTGTCGCTTGTAAGTATTCTGGATATATCATCAGTAATATCTGCTCTACTTTCAATCTCACAGCTAAATCCAAAAACACTTGAAGGAGCTGAAGGTATTACAGCATTCATTGTTAATTCTGTATCTTTTTCTATGTGGCTCAGAACGTGTAATTCTTCATTATCGCTAAGATCAGAAGTTAATTCCCATATACAATTATTGTATGAAAAAGTAAACTCTGGGAGTATAGTGCTTTCATATTGAATGTCATTACACTCTGTTTCATCATCAAAAAATTCACTAGTTTCGTTAGGTGGCAAGGTATTTTCATCATTATCTACTAAGTAAGAGTCATTTCCTTCTGCTTTACAATCTATTTCGGTACAAGCAACATCACCATCAGAACAAGTACACGTATTGCATCCATCCCCTGCATTAAAACTTTCACTCGAATCGTACATTACACCATTATATTGGCATGAAGAAATAGGATTTGGTTTTAAGGCATCTTGGCTTTGTAGAATGTAGTAACCTAAAACAAGACTAATAATTACAAAGAATCCAGCGATAAGAGAGACAATTGTTAGTTGTGTTTGTTTATTCATAATTAAATTTTTGTGATAGTATTTAAAATTCCGAATTGTTTTAGAATATCATCAGTTTGAAGTTGTTGTTCAATAGCTTCTTCAAGAGAGGCAGCATCAGGTATGTTACCGAAGCAATCGTTATATCCTCCATCAATTCTGATAATTGCTACAATATCTTCATAAAGAGGATAATGGTATAAATTAGTTATAAAATTCCTATACCCTTGATTAGGGTCCTCAAAGTCACATGGAACTCCTTCTCTGTTAGATCCTTTTATTGGAATTATTTCTTGATTATCAACTTCTACTATGGGTAATTCCTCAGTTATGTCAGTTATCTTATATGCTCTTGTAAAAACATCTTCTTCAGTAAAAATATCCTCAGTTATTGAAATTTCTAAGCTGTACTTTACGTAAGTATCTCCATCTTCAGTCAGGTCAGTTTTAATCAGCCTTAGGAAATCCTCCTTCGGTTCTCCTTCAATCTCAAAGTCATCAGGATAAAAAAAACTAAAGCCTAATTCCTCCGATTCAAAGTAATTATTAAAAGTAAAAATGCTGCTTCCAATTGTGATTTCTTTTTCTTCTATAACCCCATTATGTTCCACTAAATAGCTGTCATTTTCTTCACTTTTACAATCAATCTCAGTACATATAACCTCACCATCTGCACAAACGCATTGATTACATCCATCCGCAGCGTTGAAACTCTCACTAGACTCGTAAGTAACTCCATTATACTGACATGACGTAGGTCCATTATTTGTCTGCATGTCTTGCTCAATAACATTAAACCCAGCAAAAAGGGCTACACCGATTGCAATTGTAACTATTACAACTACTGCGATTGTTGGTTTATCATATTTTGACATCTAGTTTATTCTTGATATCTACAGAATAATGAAAATGTAAAGTGAAATCAATTCATTATATGTTTATAATGGTTGATATTTAAAACTAGTGCATTGGTTCATGAGATCAGGATTAATAATTAAAAGAAGAGAGATAATTGATAAAAACTTTTTAAAGTATTTATATCCACTCTTTTTTATTTTATTTGCTGACAGTGTACTAACATATGCTTTTCCTATCATTGTTTTAGAAGAATTAGAATCTTCAACTACATTGGGTTTAATCATGGCCGCATCGTCTGTAATAGGGATTGTAATGGATTTGGTAATACCTAAGCTTTTTGCAAGATCAACTTGGCGTGAATTCTTGATGATAAGTATAGTATTGAGTATTCTTTATCCAGTCTTTATTTACTTAGGAACACTAAGTGCTCCAATACTATTTCTTTTATTAGGTTCAGTTGTCTGGGGTATTTACTTTGAGTTTTTATCATTTTCAGAGCAAGGTTACATAGTTGACGAAGAGCCTAAATCTGATTTTACAGGTGACTGGAGTGTGATTTACGTGTTATGGCAGGGAGGCTCATTATTAAGCCCTATCATTGGAGCTTTTCTTTTATCAATGAGTATACTGCACTTTTCTAGTGCAGTTGTTTCAATTCAATCTATAGCATTAGTAATTTCTTATTTAGCGCTTGTAAAGTATGGGTCCAAAAAGAAAAAAAGAAAAATAATTAGAAGTCATTTTAGGGCGAGTTTGAAATTTATTAATGAAGTAACGGTTTTTAGGCTTCTAAGTTCGAAAGTTTTTTCAGTTTTTTTAGTTAGTATTTTAGGAGGTATAATTCATGCATCATTTTGGACAATTGGAGGTATTTACGGAGAGGAGCTTTTAGGAGGATCTAATAGAGGCTGGATTGTTCTTTTTATCTTTAATATGTCAATTTTATTAGGAACTACTTTCCTAATTTACTTTCCTATTGATAAGCATAAAATGAAGATCGCTCAAGTTAGTTTGTTAATATCAACTATATTTATGATCCCAGTTTTTTTAGTTAGGGATATAAATTTAATATTAATTTTAATTGCAGTTTTGAGTCTTTTCTCTTCCTTTGTTATTCCATTAACTAACTCCATCTTTTCTGATCTAGCAAATAGAAGCAATGATTATGAAATTTACATTATGAGCATTTCTAGGATTGCAATATCTCTTGCTTACGTTATTGGACCTTTATTTGTTGGAATTATTGGGGATTTTTTCAACTATGGTGAAGTTATAAGTATAACTGGGGCAATTCTTTTTCTTTTGACTATTTTTACAATCATCATTAACCCAAAGGCTATTAGGCTTCCAAGAAAAAAATTAGATAAAATAATGATAAATCCTTGACATAGTATACCCCCTGGGGGTATATTTAGGTATGGATGATTGTAAGCAATTTCAGAATCAAATAAATAGGATTAAAGGACAGATGAACGGTATAGATAATATGATTAATGAAGGAAGGAACGTTAATGATGTTGTTCAACAGATTTCGGCGGTTAGAGCTGCTCTCTCAAGACTAGCAGTTGATCTTCTTAAAAATGAATCTAGTGAGTGTTTTAATAGCTCAGAGATTAAGAATAATCAGAAAAAATTTGAAGAGTTAGTAACTAACTTTTTTAAGATAACTTAAATTTTATTATTTTCAAAATGGATGACGATAAAGATTCAAAAATTGCTCACACAACTGATGCAGAATTCGATGACGCAATTGCTGAAGGGCTTACTTTAATTGATTTCTGGGCTCCATGGTGCGGACCTTGTCTAATGATTGCTCCTACTCTTGAAGAGATAGCCGAAGAGATGGAGGGAAAGTTAAATATTGTAAAGCTAAATGTTGATGATAATCCTGAAACTTCACCTAAATTTGGAGTGCAAGGAATTCCTACAATGATTTTGTTTAAAGATGGGAAATTAGTTGACCGTGTTGTTGGGGCAGTTCCTAAAGCTGCTTTAGTAGACATGATTGGGAAACATATTGAAGAGTAATTATTAAAAAATAGAAATGTCTGAAGAGAAGGGTTTAAAAGACAAAGTTCACGACCTGATTATTGTTGGGTCTGGTCCAGCTGGCTTAACTGCAGCTATTTATGCATCTAGAGCAAGATTAGATCCATTGCTTTTTGCTGGAGTAACATGGGGAGGTCAGTTAATGAATACAACTGAAGTTGAAAATTATCCAGGGTTTCCGGATGGTGTAGCTGGTCCTCAGTTGATGCAAGATATGCTTAAACAAGCAGAAAAATTTGGCACAATAATTGAATATGATAATGTAACAAAAGTAAGCATTGATGATAATGGAATTAAGAGGGTTAGGGTTAATGATGAGGACTATAGAGCAAGATCAGTGATCTTTGCCACTGGTTCAGTGCCTAGAAAACTAGATATTCCTGGTGAAGATAAATACTACGGACAGGGAGTTTCAACCTGTGCTACTTGTGATGCTGCGTTTTATAAAGATAAGGTCGTAGCTGTTATCGGAGGTGGAGATACTGCAATGGAAGACTCTACTTTTTTAACTAGATTTGCGAAAAAAGTGTACATTCTCCATAGAAGAGATGAGTTTAGGGCAAGTAAGATTATGGCTGAAAGAGCTTTAAAAAATGAGAAAATTGAAGTTCTTTGGAATACAGAGGTTAGAGAGGTTATTGGAGAGGATACTGTAAACAAGCTAAAGATTTACAATAATGTTGAAGATAAGGAGAGTGATCTTGAAGTTGATGGAATGTTCTTAGCTATTGGTCATGTTCCATCAACACAATTTCTGACAGATATTCTTGATTTAGATGACGAAGGTTATGTTAAAACTCACAAAGATGTTGAAACTAACATACCGGGAGTTTTTGTTGCGGGTGAGATTCAAGACCATGTGTATAAGCAAGCTATAACTACTGCTTCAGATGGATGCAAGGCTGCATTGAAAGCTCAAAGATGGTTAGAAGGAAATGAGGAGATAAGAAATATCTGGTAATTGTATTTTAAAGATAGAAGGCTACATAAAAAATAGCATTTTCTGTTAGCAGTCTTAAAAGATATTTCACCTGCATTAATAAATAATTTTCATAAAAAATACTTTACAAAATTGTGTCATAGGAATATATTAACCACAATATATTGTATTTTTTTGTAATTTCTAATGAAAACTATTGATATTTTTACTGATGCAGATCCATCTTTCATTAATAATCTTTCTCGATTTGTTAATGAAACAGGACCTACTTTAAATGAATTACTTAATAAATTGGGTGTTGTTGACACTACAACAAGAGCATGTGTTCTTAGGGAGGTTTTAAGGGGAAGAGGAATAACGAACACTCGAGTTATGGGGCTGGACACTCCTGGGGGTCACTTAGAATTTTTTCTTGGAATAACTAATGGAAACCAAGCAGTAGGTGGTGTTAGATGCAATAGTAAAGGTATCTATTCACAAACAATGGGAGAAATAGTAGAAGAAAACGGATTCTCATCAATCTCGGACGTCGTTCCAGAAAGTGCTGAAATGATAGCTCACTTAAACAGTGGTGGAAAAGAAGGGTTCACAAGAATAGTAGGTTCTGTAAGGAGTGGAATTGGAGATCAATCAGGAGAAGCCTAATACTTCTCAATCCTAAATGCAATAATCTCATCACCCTCCTCTAGTCCTTCGATTGCTGGGTTTAAAAGAAGTCCACATTCATTTCCTTTTTTTACTTCTTTTACTTCATTTTTCCCTTGTCTTACTGAAGTTACTTTTGCGGTTCCAATAATTTCATCACCTCGAACTGCTTTAACTTGATAACCTTTAACAAACTTACCATCAGTAACCTTACTTCCAGCTACTTGATCTCCATTTGAAAGAGTGAAAATCTGTAGAATATTCGCTTTTGCTATCTCAATTTCCTCTTCTCTTGGTTGATCCATTGAGTCTAAAACTTCAGCAATTTCATCTATAAGTTCGTAGATAATTTCATAGTGTCTTACAAGAATTTTATTCCTTCTTGCATTAGACATAATGTTGTTTGGTACATCTACTTGGAAACTAATTACTATTCCTCCAGCTACTTTAGCCATGTTTAGATCATCCTCACTTACAGGACCAGTCCCACTTTGAAGAACTTTTACTTTTGATTCATCTGTTTCAAGTTTCTCAAGTTCGGTTATAACTGCTTCCATTGTTCCTTGAGTAGATGTTCTTAGAACAATATTTAATTCTTTCTGTTCTACTCCTTCATCAGCCTCTTGTTTCTCCATTAATAGCTGAGCGAAAAGCGATTCAGCATCTACTTCTTTTGTCTCAGGCTCATCTTCAGTAACTTCTCCTGATTTTAAATCTTCCATCAATTTTTTAGCTGCTTTTTCATCTTTAACAAAGTTAATAATTTCTCCTGTAGCTAAATCCTCATTCAATCCAATAACTGTAAAAGGTTGAGATTCATTAACTTCTTTTACTGGTTTTCCCTCCTCATTCATATATGCTCTAACTTTAAAAGTTGAGCTTCCAGTAGCACCAACTAATCTAGAATCTAAATGTCCAGATTTAAGAATTGCTAATGCATTGTATCCTTGGTGTTTGTCTAAGCTAGATTCCATTACAAATGCTTCTGCAACTACCCCTTCCTTTGGTTCATGAGGTTTAAGTTCATTAACTTCTGCCATTAACTCTATTCCTTCTAAAACTTCATCTAATCCTTTCTTTTCTTTTGCAGACATTTCAAAACACATTACATCTCCTCCATATTCTTCAATCTGTACGTCAAAACTAGCTAGTTCCTGTTTGATTTTTTGAATTTGAACTCCTTCAAGGTCAACTTTATTTATTCCAACAATTATTGGAACATTATTTTTATGAGCAAATTCAATTGATTCTTTAGTTTGAGGTTGAACTCCATCGTCAGCAGCTACCACTAATAATACAAAATCAGTAACTCTAGCTCCTCTTTCTCTCATTTTTGAGAAAGCTTCGTGTCCTGGAGTATCGATAAAAGTAATTTTAAACCCATTTTTTGTTGTAACTTCATGTGCCCTAGTATTTTGAGTAATACCACCATGTTCTTTTTCGGCAATTCGTGCATCTCTAATTGAATCTAGAAATGTAGTCTTTCCATGGTCAACGTGTCCCATTACCGCTACTATCGGTTGTCTTATGTTCTTTTCTTCTTTTTTAGGCATAGGAAAATTTGAAAAATTAAGTTACGACGTGATTTTATCATGAAATAGGGAATGATACTAAGTCCAAATGTAAATATTGAGACTATTATCATCGCAGGAACATAGTTACCTAAGTACGGGTATAATGAGTTACGATGAACATAGAGAATCTTAAGAAAATTGATATTTCGATAGTTATTTGCGTTCTATTGCTTTGTGTAATAGGAGCTTTGAACGTTTTCTCAACAACATATTTCCCTGAGAAAGAAGCTTCAGGATTATTTTTTAACCAGCTGATTTATTACGGAGTTGGTTTTATATTAATGATGGTAATCAGTTCAATAAACTTTAGCTTTTTGAACAGATTTTTTGTTCAGGTTATTGTTTTGATTGTGGCTGTAGGCTTATTGGTTGCTGTACTTTTTATAGGTGAGGAGGTTTTGGGTGCTACTAGGTGGATTAATATTGGAGGATTTACGATACAACCTTCGGAATTTGCAAAAATCGGAATGATTCTACTATCCTCATACATTTTAAGTTTTGAAAAACCTGTTAAAAAGTATAAAAATAGACTAATTAGCTTTTTCCTCAAGTACTTTGATTTGTTAAAAATCTTTGTATCTTTAGTTTTCCTAGGACTTTTTGTTGTTTTAATAATTAGTCAAAATTCTCTCGGTAATAGCTTGTTACTAATTGGTATCTGGGGAATTATCTTTATCTCTTATTTCCCATTTAACTTTAAATATATAGCTTTTGTTCTAAGCGCTGGATTGGGGATTTTCTTGTCGTTAAACATACTATCTTTTTCAGGGGATTATTTACTCTCTAACAGTCTTAATATCTCATTATTAGGTTTAGGACTTTTTCTTTTAGTTATTTATACAATTGCAAAATTAACCAAAGTTAAATTCTGGATGCTAATTTTAGTCTTTTTTTTAATGCTTCCAATAAGGTTTGGAGTTGAATACTCTTATGAAAATATTTTAAAAGACTATCAAAGAGTTCGTATAGAAACATTCTTAAATCCTGAATCAGACCAAGCAGCTAGCTGGAATAAAGATCAGGCAAGGATAGCCCTTGGATCAGGAAAGATTTTCGGTAAAGGTTTTTTAAAAGGAACTCATACAAACTATAAATTCTTGCCTTTTTCTTATAATGATTTTGCTTTTGCTTCACTAGGAGAACAATTCGGCTTCGTGGGACTTTTGACTGTTGTTTCATTATTTATTGTTTTACTGAATAGGATTGTAAATGTTGCTAGAGTGACTAAAAATCAATTCGGAAGGCTAATTGTTTTCGGCGTTTCAGGAATGATATTTCTTAATATGTTTCAGCATATGGGTATGAACGTTGGAATTTTACCAATTACAGGTGTACCTTTGCCTTTCGTAAGTTACGGAGGTAGTGCTACTTTAGTTATGATGATGGGGATTGGGTTAGTTTTGTCTGTATCGGTTTATGGGGAGAGGTTTAGTAATGTAAGGAAACATGCACCTAAATATAAGGCGGTTAAGTCAAAAGTAAGACTAAATACTAAATCCTAAAGGTATAAATTCTAAACAAACTACAATGATCAGAAGATAAAAGAAATTGAGCTATCTGTAGAGTTGTTTGTGATTGCCGATATCAATAAACATAATCATGGCCTCCAATAGTAAGAAGAAGCACAATATCATCACCGTCAAAGTCCCAAATTATTCTAATATCTCCATTAATCCTTGAACTATAGACTTTTCCATAATTGGGTAAGTTCACTTTGTGTGTCTTTAAAGAATTATCGAACGGGTTTCTACTTAATTTTTCAACTTTTGAATTTATTAGACTAAAAAGATATCAATTATTCCTGATGAGCTTTAGATATTCTCTCTTGTATTTTGAAGTTGGTAGTATTTTAATCCTCCTCATTGTCTACTTCCTCTAACATTTTTTCGTGAAATTCACGAATGTCTTGGGGAGTAGTTAGTGTCTCGTATTGTCCATTTTCGTAGTCTTCCCTAGCTTCTTTTACATCTTTTTCAAGCTTAGGGGTTCCGTACTCTACTGGAAGGTTTTTGGGGATTTTTATCCTGGAATATTCACGGTCTCTTTTAAGAGTAGATAGAGCTAATTTAACGATCTCAGCTCGATCTAAACCTTCATAATGCTTTTCTAAAAAAGCGATTACTGGTTCTAGTTCTTTTGTTATTGTTACTCTAATTGAACTCATGGTTAATTATGGCACTAAGTGGTGGTAAATGTCAAATATTGTTAAATTATGTATGTTTCGGTACAAATAGTGTTATTTTGCAAATATCTAAATACTAAATCAGAAATTCTAAACAAATAAATAATAATTAAAAGACAAAAGACAAAAGACAAAAGACAAAGATAAAAGACAGATAATTAAGGTAATTAAGTATGAAATTCTCAGATATTAATAATTTGCACTGAAAGCATGGGGAATTATAATTTATTGGTACATTGGTACATTGGTACATTGGTACATTGGTACTTATTTATAAATTTCCTCTAATTTCCCAATATTTAGAAAAATTATGTAGTTTTCTTTAATTCTAAAGAGAACAACAATTTCTTTGTAAATTACTACCTGGTAGAGGTCGAGTTTAAGGTAGGTAAACTCTGAAAGATCTATTTTTCCTTTTTTATCCGTAATTTCTTTTAGAAAATTATTGAATTGAGATTTAACTGATTTTTCCTCACTGACAGTTGTTTTGTAGTTTTTTACGAACAGGTAGCCGAAAACAATTTCCACAGGTTATACAGATTTAAGGTACTCTATCGCGTCTTTACTGTTACTAAATAAAGGAATATCTCCATCTTTAACTTTTTTATAAGCTTCCTCGGAGTTTAAATAGTATTTCATAGCAGCTTCTTCACTAATCTCATTATTAAAACCAAAGCTTGTTTTCTTATTCTTGTAATTAGCGATAAAAACACGAACTAACTCTTGAAGGGAAGAGAATCCCTCCTCCTGAGCGAGTTTTTCAGCCTCATCTCTAAGGTTTTTCGGAAGTCGAACTTGAAGATTTACACCTACTGCCATGAATGTAATTTAATATTTATATTACAATTGTAACAGTTTGGTAATAAAAGATAAAGTATTCATGTATATATGTATACACGTAGACATGTAAACACGTATGCGCGTATGAAAAGATTTTGACTTAAAAATACTAAAGAAACATTATTAGTTGGTGAGTTGGTACTTAGGTAGGAGAATATGAGTTCTTTAATTATTATACACCTGGTTATGAGTACCAACTGCAAGAAAAATGTAACTATCTTTTGTTTCTTTAAATATAATTCGTAAGTCAGAATTAATGAAGCCTATGGACTCAAGTCCAAGCATGTTACCATGCAGCTTGTGGCGATAAATTGCTATATGAAAAGGATCATCTTCAAAAAATTCGTAATAAGTTAAGAAACTCATTTTTAAAAGTTTGATTAAAGCGGATTCTATTCTTATAGTTCTTTCTGAATGTTTTACTAAAGACGATCTTTTTAGTCATAATCCTCACTAGTTAAGTCATTTAGAGCATCTGACATGCTGTTGAATGACGGGGACTTTTTCTTTGGGTTATTCTCTTCTACAAGGCTCTTTAGGGCCAACTTCAGAGTCTTTTTATTCAAAGAAAATTGTGAGGTCTGTCGAATTAATATATTTCCTTTAGCGTATTGTGTAGCAAGGAATGTGTTTAGCGAAGCTAATGTAGGAAACCCATCCTCAAGGGCTTTTTCCTTAAGGGTCTTCTCAAGCTCTTCTTCTAATCTATAGGTAATAACTTTTTTACTCATATCAACAAAATAATAGCATTTTATAGATATTTTGTCATTAAATGCTCGTTGAAGCCTAAGTATGAAAATACTTAGAAAATGGTTGATATGAAACACGAAAGAAGCATAATTCTTTGGTACGTTGGTACGTTGGTACGTTGGTACGTTGGTACGTTGGTACGTTGGTACATGAATACACCTCTACTAGTTAAACTAAATTATTGCTTTGTCGTAATTCTTAAGAATCTTTTTGTCTGCAGTAGCTAATTTTGAATTACTTAATAACGCTTCTGAAGTAATAATTCGATCAAATGGGTCTCGTGTCCAAGAAATTGTTTTCACAATTTTGATTAGGTCGCTAAGCTTTGAATCCCTTACTTCAAGTCCAAGTTCAATTTCAAGTGTATGAATTATGTCTTCAGGTTTGACTGTTATCTTTTTTAAATCAAAAAGATATTGAAGCTCTAATTCTATGAAACTGCTTATGAAGAGTGGGTGTTTGTTTAATTAATTCTTGCACTTTAGAGAGAATCTGCTTACCTCACCAGCATACAAAAATATTACAGCGTTAGTATCTAGGTAAACTAGTTCAGATTTTCTTTTTCTTTCCATTCTGAATCTATATCAAAAGTTTTAATCTTGGGGATGTCTTTAAAGCTCGTATTCTGACCTAAAATATTTCTTTTCTTAAGATTATTGAGCTTATCTGTAGGTTTATTCTTGGAAATTATAACAGTCTCGCCGTTTTTTTCTATTTCTACAGGTATTCCTGTTTCGATAACACTATCTATTACCTTATAAATCTTTTTTCTTAATTCTGTAGTAGTTAAAGTTTTCATATTAATAGTTTAGCGTACTCTTTTATTGTTTACAAGCGTACGTTTTTGTGCACAGTAAAATTGCATGTAACTAGTGGCTAGTTTTGTTCCCAATTTCTGGAGAAAATCTAAAGAAAATTAGTGGAAGTTTTTAAGTTAAGTATCTTGTTGTTTGGTTTGGTGGCGAATTGCCTTTCTATATAACAGTTTCCAAGTCTACCCCACCCTTGCCCTCCCCTGCTAGGGGAGGAGAAGGTACTGTTCCCAAAACTTGTCAACTTAGTGTTTGAGGTGATATAATTACTATGTCTTCGAAATGTAATTTATTACTTTCAAGACTTTGAAAATAAAAATACTCTATTAAAAGTCTAAGTACTTTATAGATATATGATTCCTATAAGACTTTTTGTTTTTTAGGATGAACCCTACTACGCCAAGGCTTCGTAGGGAGATCATTAACAACTGAGATGTAATACTTTAAAAACTATAAATGATTATTCATTTTAGTTGTTAAAGTTTTGCGAAAAATTTTCTTTTGGAAGGAATAGTTATTTTACCCCTTTTTACGGTAAGTTTTGGGCTTAATGAGTTCAGAATTTACCGTAAAAATAAAAGGGTAATGTAGCTTCCACCCTTCCCAGGAGAATAAAAAAGGGAAAAAGGAAAGATTAAGCCTATGCTTAATCAAAAATCCGGTATCCGCTACAGGATATGCAGTCCGGCTGGGACTATCTTCCAATAGATAAAGGAAGAAAGTCAAAGTACTTGCGCTAGTTTAGGCAAGGAACAAACCAGGCAAGACAGAGTCATATTCGAATCGAAAGCACATCAAACGAGGTATACAGAAACATCATGATGAAATTTAGCACGATCCTAGTAGTACTGGCACTCCTGATGCTGTCCGCTGTGAGCGTGAACGCACAGGACGACGAACCTGAATCAACACCCGCGACGGTTACCTTGGATTATTTCAGCGGCGAAAGTATCGCGCAGTCCCCGGACGGCACGTTTGAAATCGTGGTTCACGAAGAAGGCACAGCGTTGTGGTCCGATAGCACCAATGGCAGCCTGATCACTGAAGATCTGGCTTTCGACGCGATGGTGAACGACGCTGGGCAATTCGCTTTGCTTATTGCACACGATGAAAGCGGTGAGTTGATCACAGGCGATCTTGCCGACGTGGCGTTTGGCACTCTCTCATACGAAGAAGGTTACTTCACTCGACTCGCAATGTCGTGGAATAGCGCAATTTGTGTTGAGCAGATCGACTTCAACGCCAATCGTATTCAGCTTGAGCATGAAGACACTGCGGAAATCGAATGTGCCTCGCGGTTTTCCGGCGATCTGTGGTCCGATGCTTTCGACATATATGTCGCACAGTACAACGAGTCTCCGGCGACCTACCAGAGCGTGGACGAAGAATTCGTTCTCACCGAAAGCGTGACCTTCAGGACTGAAGACATGTCATTGGTTGTCAACGGAATGACATTCCAAATCATGCTGGACGGTAGCTTCCTGCAACACATCTACGGCGTCGAAAATGGCTCATTAACAATCTGGACAACAGAAGGGGTATATACAGGACAACTCCGCGACTATGTTGATGTTACCCAGGCTGTGTTTGAACCGGCTATGGTTTTAAGCGTGGCTGAAAACGGGTGTGCGCTCCGAATCATGGAGGCGACTGGTACTGTTATTTTACTGAGCCAACAAGGCTATAACTTCGCCGGTTGCGACGAGATTGATGCGCAAGAAGGTTTTGAACTCGCAATGAACGTGCACCCCCCGATGATTGAAACTCCTCCAACGGTACATTACGACATGTCCAATCAGACGGAAGCCTGCTGGATTCGCATCGGCATCGGCGATTCTTTGGCGATAATCGAAGAAGATCAGAACTATGATGAGATTTTCAGCGTCATGGACTTCGAGATTCGCTCTGATCAGAACAATTCATCGTTCAGGTACCCAAGCAACCTTCCAGAAGGGTGGAACGGACTATTCAACCAGTACACTACGGCAGGTGGGCCAGAAGACCTCATCAGCTTGAATGGTGCTTTTGAAGACCCTGAGTCAGGCACGCCCTACTGCTCGGCTGATTAAAAGTCTCGCCCCTGGCCATTGACGGACCTAAAGCGCTTACATAGGCTTTAGGTTTTTTCGAGAGAAGGGTCGGCTTATACAGCGATTCTTCTTTCCCATTCTTTAGGAATCCTATTTAGGATATCTAAAGAAAAATCTTTACCCCCTTTCTTTTGAAAAAAAGAAATTAGCTTCGCAGCATCTCAGTTTGTTACACCGTCCGAGTACTGAAGTACCAAAGTACCTATGTACTTAAGTACCTTTATACCTTCGTACTATAAAATGTCTTTAATTTCCTCAGCATATGAATAACCTCCTTCGTTTTCTTATCTATTTCTTCGTAATTTTCGCTTGTCAAGTATTGTAGATCTTTACTTAATTTTAGAAAATACCCTAGCTCATAAGCTGACGCTAGAGATATACTTAAAAATCTTATAAATTCCTTCCTACTATCTCTACTACTCCCCTCTACAATATTTGAGGGAATAGAATAGCTTGCCCTTCGCATTTGACTAACTAATCCGTACTGTTCTGTTTTAGGAAATGATTTAGTAGAAGTGTAAATATTAATTGTAAGGTTATGTGAATATTCCCACACCTTTAGCTTAGTATAATCGTGCATCATGTTTTCGTTAATAGTTAAACATGGGGAATACTCTAGTACCTGAGTACATTAGTACTTGTATACATTCTACATCACAAGCATCTCGTTAATGATGGATTTTATCTGACTAATTATTTTCTTATCGGCCTTGTCTATTTGGCTGAAAATACGCTTTTTATCTACTGTTCTTATTTGATCAAGCATAATCCATCCAGTTCTATTTTCTACTTTCACCTTTATTCTTGTTGGGTAATCTTTTGACTTAGAAGTTATAGGAGCGATTATTATAGTTCTGAGATTAAAATTCATCTCATTTGGAGAAATTACAATACACGGTCTTGTCTTTTTTATCTCTGAGCCTATTGTAGGATCTAAATTTATCCAGTAAATAGTATATTGTTCTATTCGTTGTCCCATGCCCACTCTTCATTATCCAAATCTATATTATCCTCCAAAACATCTTCATTAGATTCGTGCATTTTCTTAAATGCATTGTTCCATCCAGATCTAGGAGATTTTTTCAGTGGGGTTAGCGTAATAATACCATTTTCTTTTTTTATTTCTAGCTCTTCTTTTAAGTCTAATTTCATTTCCTCAAGCAAAACAGAAGGGATTCTAATTCCCTTTGAATTTCCAATTTTTACTATTTTTGTATTCATAAGATATTTTAACGTAATTACAATGTGAGTACAAGTAGGTATTTCTGAGTCTGGCGATTTACGAGCGAAGCGAAGTAATCTCGCTAGGTTTATCGATAAGCTTAGTGAGGCTGCTTCGTCACTAGGCTCCTCGCAGACCGCCTTGAAGTCATCACACTGAGCCTGCCTGCAGGTAGGCAGGGCTCTCTAAGGGTGGTATAAAATTATAGGCACGATCATGGTTCGAGAACCTCACCATGACATAATGAGAATTGCAAAAAAAGACCTATCGGGATATGATTTACTATATTAATAAACATTTTTATGAAATCATTTGGCGGTAAAATTCTAAAGTTTATTTTGATACTTCTATATCCAGTTATAGTTGTTCTTTTAATCGCAGTTTCAGTTGTCCTATTCTTAAGAATGCGAGATGTAGATAACGCTTTAGATAAATATAACGAGATTTATTCAACTTACGATATTCAAGGAACTCCTAAACAGAACATTTCTAACGCAATGGAAGATGCAAGAGAGATTGTAGGAGAGCTATTTATGGGGCTAGAAGAGAGCTCAAGAGAGATTGAAAGTTTAAGAAATCAGGTAGAAAGTGAGCAAAAGGATGGATTCGGAGAGATTAGAGGAAGAATTTTAGCTTTTGTTTCTCAAGGAGAGAGTTTAAATAGATACCAAAGAGTTTGCGCTGAAGTTACTGAAAATGCAAATAAGCAGTACTGTGTTTCTGTTTCAGCAATTGAAGCGAGTTACAACCTAGTTGTTCCTGAAGGTGAATATTACGTATTCGCCCAGCTTCAAGATGACCCTACAAGTACTGAAAAAGCATACTATACTGAATTTGTAAGATGCTCAAAAGAAGGAAGTGGGAGATGTGAAGAAAGTCTTTCAGATACAAAGATTTTAGTTACTGTTGATTCGGGAGGTATAGTTCAAGGGATTGATCCAATGGACTGGCCAACGATTGATGATCTAACAATTCCTACTGATAATGTTGAGGAGCCTGAGGATAGTGTTGAGGAAGAGCAAGCTGAAGAGTCAGCTCCTGAAGAAGGTCAATAATACCTTACTACTTAGCTACCTCAGTACATTGGTACTCTATAGTGACAAACTAATAAAAAGTTGTATAATAAATCATGAACAAACATTTAAAGAAAGTTTTACAATTTGGTGTGGGAACATTTTACGTTGCGAGAGACAAGGTTAAGGAGGTTGTACATACTCTTAGAGAAGAGGATGTGTTTAACGAGGAAATGGGCAAGCAAGTTGTTCAAGGTGCTGTAAAATCAACACAAGAAGGAGTACAGAAAGCAGCTGAATCTATAAAGAAAGCAACAAAGTCTAAAGCAAGTGAGATGGATGTAAAAGCAACAGAAGCAACAGAAGAAGCTAAGGAAAAAGTGGAAGAAGTTAAAGAAGATGTAAAAGAAACTGCGAAAGATATTAAAGAAAAAGCAGAAGAAAAGTAGTCGGAATTTTTATAAAAACCCTTTACTATTACCCCGTACTTTGCTAGAATCCCTAAGCATGCAAAACTGGTACCAATGCGAGAAGACATCTCAAAATAAATAGAAAATTTTTATGAACGCACCGTAGGTGCGGTTTTTTGCTTTAATATACATTTTTTAGTACAAACGTCTATGACTCCAAAAAAACGACTCGTACTTACAGATAATCCTGTCGATTTAATTGATATTGATCTTCTTGAAGCTCAAAAAAAATTCTTTAGAGAATTCATTGAAAATGGATTCGAAGAACTTTTTGATGAGATCAACCCAATCGAAGACTACACTGGCTCAAGCTGGTCTCTGTCTTTTGAGGATGTAAATTGGGAAGATGCAAAGCTTGGCTTTAGAGAAGCTCATAATCTAGGTTTATCTCACGACGCGCCTGTATTCGTAACTGTAAAACTGGTAAACAAAAGGACAGGTGAGATGAAGAAACAGAAAATCTTTCTTTGCGATATGCCTTTAATGAGTAATAGAGCATCTTTCATGGTTAACGGAAATGAAAGAGTTGTTGTATTCCAAATAATCAGAAGTGAAGGAATTTTATTCTCAGAAGCAAAAGCTTCTTCACCTGCCAAAAAAATCTTTTCAGTAAAACTAATGCCAAATAGAGGTAAGTGGTATGAGTTTGAGATGAATAAGTATGGAGTCATGAGCGTTAAGCTTTTAGAAAAAAGACCAAGAATCCTTCTTACTACTCTACTTCGAGCAATGGGATATGGTACTGATGAAGAATTGAAGAAAATTCTAGAATCATCAGATGTTGGAGAAATTAAATATTTAGAAAATACATTAAGAAAAGATCCAACAAAGAGTACAGAAGAAGCTCTTATTGAAATTTATAGAAAATTAAGACCAGAAGATTCAATTACTTTAGAAAACGCTCGAGCATTCCTAGACAACATGTTCTTTAATAAAAGAAGATTCTATCTAGGGAAAATTGGTAGATATAAATTAAATCAAAAGCTTGGATTCACTGAAGATATTAAAATGGAAGATCATTTACTTAAGAAAAAGGATCTTGTGGAAATTGTAAAGGCTTTGATGGAGCTAAATAACGGTACAAGACCGATGGATGATATAGATAGTCTTGGAAATAGAAGAGTAAGGGGAATTAACGAAATAGTAAGTGAGAAAATCAGAGTTGGAATGTTAATTATGGAAAAGAATATTCGAGATAGAATGAGTACTTATTCTACTGATGAGAAAGTTACTCCTGCAATGCTTGTAAATACAAAACCAGTAATTGCAGCAATAAATCAATTCTTCGGAAGCTCTGCATTAATGAGATACATGGATCAAGAGAATATTTTATCTGAGCTTGAAGTAAAGCGAAAAGTAACAGCTGGAGGACCTAGAGGTCTAACAAAAGAAAGAGCAACTTTCTCAGTTAGAGATGTGCACGATTCTCATTATGGAAGACTTTGTCCTGTAACAACTCCAGAAGGACCTTCTGTTGGTATGGTTAATCAGTTAGCTGTTTATTCTAAAATAAATGACTTTGGATTCCTTGAAGCTCCATATTATAAAGTTGTTAAGGAATTCAGTGTAAAAGAAGATAAAGTTTCTGACTTTAAAGGAAGATATATTAGAGAAGATATTAAGGACGGAAGTAAAGTGCTAGCTAAAAAGGGAGATGAGATTAGCACAAAAGTTGTTGAAGCAGCTAAGAAAGCTGATCTAGATGTTATTCACCTTGTACCATTTATTTCAGATAAGATTGAGTACATGGACTCTGAAACTGAAGCTACATTCAAAATTGCACCTTACAATGTAGAAAGAGATGAAAATAATAATATTCTTTCAGAGTCTACATATATTAGGTACAACAAAGATTACACAACTGCAAGTCCAATTGATATAGATTACATTGATATCTCTCCATCACAGATCTCTGGACTTGGATTAGCATTAATTCCATTCGCTGGAAATGATGACCCAAACAGAACTTTCTATGGAGCTAAAACACAAAACCAGGCTGTTCCTTTGATTAAGAATCAATCCCCAATTGTTGGAACAGGATTCGAAAAGGCTGCAGCAAAAGCAAGTGGAAGAACTGTTATTGCTGAAGAAGATGGAATTGTATTGGAGGCTGATAGTGCTCATGTAGTTGTTGAATATGGAAGCGGAAAAGGAAAAAGAAAACAAGAATACGATGTAGAAAAATTCATTAGAACTAACCAAAACACATGTTTTACTCAAACTACTCTAGTCTTACCTGGAGAAAAGTTTAAGAAAGGAGATATCCTAATCGACGGACCTTGTACAGACCAAGGAGAGCTAGCTCTTGGAGTTAATCTTCGAGCTTGTTACATGGTTTGGGATGGATATAACTATGAGGATGGAATTGTAATTTCAGAAAGACTTGTAAAAGAAGATGCATTAACTTCTATTCACATTCATGAATACACTCAAGAAGTTAGAGAAACAAAATTAGGAAACGAATTAATAACTAAAGATATTCCAGGAGTTGGAGAAAGAGCTTTAAGAAACTTAGACGAAGAAGGAGTTGTAAGAATTGGGGCAAACGTAGAATCAAATGATATCTTAGTAGGAATTATTGCTCCAAAAGGAGAAACAGAGCTAACTGCTGAAGAGAAACTATTGAGAGCGATCTTTGGAGAATACGCTAGAGACGTAAGAGATAACTCACTTAGAATGCCATATGGTGAAGAGGGTGTTGTTGTTGGAGTACAAGTTCTTGAAAGAGCAAAAGGAGCTAAACTAAATCCTGGAGTTCTAAAACAGGTAAAAGTATGGGTAGCTAGAACACATAAAATCTCAGTTGGAGATAAGCTAACTGGATATCACGGAGAAAAAGGACTTATTGCAAAAATAGTTCCTGAAGAAGACATGCCATACACTGCAGATGGAAGACCAGTAGATCTAGTTCTAGGACCTGCATCTATGATTAGACGTATGAATTTAGGACAGTTAATTGAGACTCATATTGGAGCATTAGCTGATCAGTTAGGAATTAAAGTAGAAGCACAACCGTTCTCAAGCTACTCTCTTGATCCTCTACTTGAGGAAGCAAAGAAGGCAGGGCTTAAGTATGAAGAAAAGGTTGATCTTTATGATGGAAGAACTGGAGAGAAATTTGATCAAAAAGTAGTTGTTGGGCAAAAATATGTTCTAAAGCTAGACCACCTTGCAGATCATAAGGTTCACGCAAGATCTACAGGTCCATACACTCTTGTCACACAACAACCTCTAAGAGGAAAAGCACAGATGGGAGGACAGAGACTTGGAGAAATGGAAGTTTGGGCATTACAAGCACACGCAGTACCTAATCTACTTCATGAGATTTTAACAATTAAGTCTGATGATGTTGTTGGAAGAGCTGCAGCTTATAAAGCAATTATTTCTGGACAACCAATTAAATCACCAAATGTTCCAGAATCATTCAATGTTCTTGATAAAGAGTTAGCAGGATTGAATATTAAGATGGATAAGATTGACGCTGAATACGATTTTGAGAAAGCTGACATGGCTTTAGAGGAAATTGTTGATTCAGTTGGAAATGATACATCTAGTGAGAAAAGTGAGTAATTTATTTTGGACTAAAGTCTAGTAACTGAAAACTAGTAACTAGAAACTAAATAACTATTAACTATTAAATTCGAGCAATGTTAAAAGACTTTAATGCAGTAAAGATCTCAGTTGCAAGTCCACAGGACGTAATGAACTGGTCCCATGGAGAGGTAACTAAAGCTGAGACAATAAACTATAGAACATTCAGAGCAGAACCTGGAGGTCTTATGGCTGAAGAGATCTTCGGACCAACAAAGGACTTCGAATGTTACTGTGGGAAATACAAAAAAATTAGATACAAAGGTATTGTTTGTGATAGATGTGGAGTTGAAGTAACTCACAAAAGAGTTAGAAGAGAGCGAATGGGGCATATTAAATTAGCAGCTCCAGTTACTCATGTTTGGTTCTCTAATGGAATTCCAAATAGATTAGCTTTGATTTTAGATATTCCTCAGAAAAAACTTGAAACTGTAATTTACTACGCTCGATACGTTGTTACAGGAGTAAATGAAGAGGAACAGAAAGCTGCAATAGAAAGTCTTGATGAACTAAAGAAAAATGAAATCACTGAACTATCAGATGAGTTAGAGCAGAAAATTAAAGATATTGAAGAAGAGTTTAAACAGTTAGCAGAAGATATTAAAAAGGAAAATAAAGAGGAAGGAAAACAAAAACTTCAGTTAGATAGAAATGAAAACTCAAGAAAGAAAGAAATTGCCCGAATAAAGGCTGCATACAAACAAAAACAAGATAATACTGATAAAAAATTCGGAAACATTAAGTCTTTAATTGAAGATATTAAATTAGGATTTACTCTTTCAGAAGAAGAACACTCAATGTTAGAGGAATATGAATTCTTCTTTTACGATGCTGGAATGGGAGCTGAAGCAATTAAAGAACTTCTTGATGTTTTAAATATTGATGTTGAAGTTGCTGAGCTTGAAGAGACAATGAAGACAACTAAGTCTCAACTTAAGAAATCTAAGGTTATCCAAAGAATTAGAATTCTTAAGGGACTTAAAAAATCAGGTGTAAATCCATCTTGGTTGATTCTAAATGTACTACCTGTAATTCCTCCTGATCTAAGACCAATAATTCAGTTACCTGGTGGTAGATTTGCAACTTACGATCTAAATGATTTATATAGAAGAGTTATTAACAGAAACAATAGGTTACAAAGACTTATTAATCTAGGCGCACCTGAGATCATTTTAAGAAACGAGAAAAGAATGCTACAAGAGTCTGTAGACTCTCTTCTTGACAATAACCATAAACCAGGCGCACCTGCACTAAATACAAGGCAGATGCCTTTCAAATCTCTGTCAGACATGTTGAGAGGAAAACAAGGTAGATTTAGACAGAATCTTCTTGGTAAACGAGTTGATTATTCAGGTAGAGCTGTAATTGTAGCTGGACCAGATCTTAAATTCGATGAGTGTGGACTTCCAAAGAATGTTGCACTTGAATTATTTAAACCCTTTGTAATTAGAGAGTTGATTGAAAGAGGTCATGCAGCTAATCCAACTAGAGCAAAGATGATTTTTGAAGCTAAGGATCCTGAAGTTTGGGATATCTTAGAAGATGTAATTCAAGATAGGCCTGTACTTTTGAATAGAGCTCCATCTCTACACAGGTACTCTATTCTTGCATTCTATCCTAAATTGATTGAAGGTAATGCGATTAGACTACACCCGATGGTAGTGCAAGGATTCAACGCTGACTTCGACGGAGATCAAATGGCGGTACACCTTCCATTGTCAGACAAGGCAGTTGAAGAAGTTAAGGAGAGAATGTTCGCAAAAGACAATATGTTGGCATTAAGAGATTCAACTCCAATTGTTAATGTGTCTAAAGACATGGCTATGGGAATTTATTTCCTTACTCAGATGAAAGGGGATGAGAAAGATGTAAAAAGAACATTTGCTAATGATGAGGAATTGCTAACTGCTTACAAGCTAGGCATAGTTAAATTCTATGATCCTGTTAAGTTACTAAGAAATGGAGAGATTTTAATAACTACAGCTGGAAGATTGATATTTAATAGAATACTTCCGGAAGACTATCCATATCAAAACAAAACATTTGGAAAAGGAGATATTGCTGATCTTTCAGCTGATCTTTTCCTTAAATACGGTCAAGATATCTCAATTGGGGTACTTGATAAAGTAAAGAACCTTGGATTTGATTATGCAACTGAGTTAGGTATCTCAATATCAATGGGCGAATTCAGATTTAAAGATAAGAAATTTGTGGAGGATAAATTAGCTGAATATGAAAAGAAAGAACAAGCTCTGCTAGATGATTATTATGATGGAATGATTACATCTAAAGAACTAAAAAGACTTAAACAAGATATCTGGTCAGAACATACTGACGAAATTCAAGACCAATTATGGGAAGATGCAAGAGCTGATGAAAATGCAAGTAATCTAATAGGAATTAATGATTCTGGAGCTGTTCCTGTAGGATGGGCTATGAAACAAATAGCTGGAGTACGAGGATCAGTTTCAAACATGGACGGAGAGATAGTATCTCTTCCTCTTAAAGGAAACTTTGAAAGAGGTTTAAATAATTTTGAATACTTTGTCGCATCTAAGGCTGTTAGAAAGTCTATGTCTGATGTTGCTTTGAAGACAGCTGAATCAGGTTATCTAACTAGAAGGCTTGTCGATGTTTCTCAAGATATCATTACAAGAATTGATGATTGCGGTACTGATGATGGAATCTGGGTTTCAAGAGTTGATTCAGCTAAACAAATGAGTTTTGAATCAAGAGTGAAAGGAAGATATGCAGCAGAAGATATCAAAGATAGTAAAGGAAATGTAATTGTTGAGAAAAATGAAGTAATTACAGTTGAAAAAGCTAAACAGATATCCAATGAGGAAAAAATAGAAAAGGTATTCTTAAGAAGTCCGTTAAAGTGTAGAGTACCTCACGGATTATGCGTTAAATGTTATGGGTATGATAACGGTACTGGAAAACCAGTTGCAATTGGTGAGGCTGTAGGAATAATTGCTGCCCAAGCACTTGGGGAGCCTACAACTCAGCTAACACTAAAAAGTAAGTCAGACGCTAGATCAAGAAAATCCGATGTTACTCAAGGTCTTCCTAGAGTTGAAGAACTTCTTGAAGCTAGAACTCCAAAAGCATTGGCAGAATTAGCTGACATTGATGGTAAGATCTCAATTATTGAAGACAAGAAAAAAATTATTATTAGAATTACTGCTAAAAAAGAAGAAGTTAAAGAGATTGAGCTTGAGGAAAAGGATGAAGTTATTGTTAAAGATAAAGCTTCGGTAAAAACTGGAGAGACTCTTGTTGTAAAAGGAGATAAAAGCGAGGTAAGAGCACCTTTTACTGGTAAAGTAAAAGTTACAAAAGGTAAGGTTACACTTCACGTTAAAAAAGATATTGAAATCGAAAAGAAAGTTGATTCAATGGCTAATGTATTAGTCCATGATGGTCAAGAAGTTAAGAAAGGTGAACAGTTAACTTTTGGATCTATCGATCCTAAAGAGCTAGCATCTTTAAAAGATGTAGAGATTGCACAGAGGTACATAATTGATGGTGTTCAGAGCGTTTATGGAATTCAGGGTATGGAAGTTGATGATAGACACCTTGAAATAGTTGCAAGACAGATGACAAGATACGTCTTAATTAATGATAGTGGAGACAGTGAGGCTCATTTACCTGGTGATTATGCTGACGTACTAGAAGTTGAGGCAGAGAATCTGAAACTTCAAGAGGATGGTAAAGCTCAAATAAAGTATGAAAGAGTACTAATGGGTATTACTAATTCATCCATTCGAACAGAGAGCTTCTTGTCTGCAGCTTCATTCGAACAGCAGGTTAGAGTTCTAACAGACGCTGCTTTAATCGGGAAGGTAGACCACTTGAGAGGATTGAAGGAAAATGTTATAATAGGTAGACCTGTTCCACTGGGGAAAGTCTTACTAGAGCAAGATTCGAGTGAAGTCCAAAAAGCTGAGGAACAAACAGCAATTATGGATGCACATGAGAGAAAATCACAAAATGATTTAAATAAAGCAATATAAAGAAAAATATGGCAAGAATATCGCAACTAACAAGAAAACCTAGAAAACAAAAGAATGCTTTGGTTAGATACAAAGGTCTAATGCTTTCTAAGAATACGAAATACAAGGCACTACAGTTCAACTATAATGGTGTTCAGAATAAATTCTATAAGAAATCTAACCCATTTAAGAGAGGTGTGTGTATTGCAGTTAAAACTATGACTCCTAAGAAACCTAACTCTGCTCTTCGAAAAATAGCTAGAGTAAGACTTTCTAATAAGCAAGTTGTAACTGCATACATTCCCGGTGAAGGACATAACCTTCAAGAACACAGTGTTGTATTAGTAAAAGCAGGAAGACGACCCGATCTTCCTGGAGTAAAGTACAAAGTAGTAAGAGGTGTATATGACGCAGCTCCTGTAGAAGCAAGAAGACAAGCAAGAAGTAAGTTTGGAAATAAGAAGCCAAAGGCCTAAATATCCCCCCCTGAAGTAGAAACACTTCAGGGGAAAAATTGACAATTAAATTACTGGAGAATAAGAGTATTCAGTAAGGAAGTATAAAACTTACCTTACGGTAAGTTTTTTTTATTTATAAAAAACAATTATGAATGAGCATCAAGAAAACACAAGAAGATACTACGATGAAAATGCTGTTAGATGGTCAGATAGGAAGAATCATATGCCAGATACAAGCTTCTATAGGGAAGAGTTAGATCGATTTGATGAATTAGCAGAAGGATCAGTTCTTGAGGTTGGTGTAGGTAATGGAAAAGAATCGGCTATTCTATCTCAGAATCATGAATATACTGGTGCTGATATATCTGAAGGAATGATTCGAACAGCAAGAGAATATCAGCCACACTTAGAATTTGTACAAGCGAGTGTTACTGACTTGAAGTTTGAGGATGATTCTTTTGACAACTTTTTTACTGCTGCTACTCTACTACACATTCCTAGAGTAGAAATGCCCAAAGCACTATCTGAAATACGGAGGGTTGTGAAAAATAACGGTATTGGATTTATTAGTTTAAAAGAAGGTGAAGGGGAAGAGGTGCGAGAAAATGAAAATGGAAGGTATTTTTCATTTTTTAATTCAGATGAATTTAGAGGCATTCTTGAAGATAATGGATTTGAGGTTATAGAATCTGGAGTTAAACCTGATAATAGAGAAGGTAAACCTAATTGGTTAACTTTTTTTGTAAGAGTAACTAAATAATTTATATTTTATAAAGCTAAAGGCTAACAACTAATAGCTTAAAGCTCAGAATGAGAGGAAAACAAGCTCCAAAAAGAGAAATAAAACCGGATGAAATCTACGGTTCAAAAATGGTTTCAAAACTAATTAACTATATTATGAAAGATGGTAAGAAAGCTATTGCAAGAAAGAATGTTTATTCTGCAATGGAACTTCTTGAAAAAGAAACAAAAACTAAAGCTTTGGAAGCTTTAGAGAAAGCAGTTAATACTGTTAAACCAAAAATTGAGGTGAGATCGAGAAGGGTCGGTGGGTCAAACTACCAAGTGCCTGTTCCTGTTCCAGAAGATAGGCAAACTGCTCTAGCATTTAGATGGATTATTGAAGCTGCTAGAAATAACAGAGGAGGTGCAGAATTCTACAAAGCACTTGCTAGAGAACTAAAGGATGCTTTTAACGGAGAAGGTAACGCTGTAAGAAAGAGAGACGAAGTTAAGAAAATGGCAGAGGCAAACAAGGCTTTTGCACAGTTTGCATAAAAAGACAGTTATCAACATTAAAAAGGGGAGTTGTATACTCCTCTTTTTTTATTGATCATATTAGCTGGAAACTCTATACTAAATTAGGTACTAAAATATTTATGCGTACCAAGAATATAGAAATAAAGCACCCTATTTGGGGTGCTAATTTAAGACGTACACTTTTAACGTTTATTTCGCATGCTTAGTTTTTTTACTATCAGCATCTAGTATTGAGGCTGCAAGCAATACAATAGATTTTCAAGGAAAGATAGTGAATAAAGGTGATGGAACGAATTTAGTGTCTGGAAGTCCTGCATGTGTAGTAGTTGGGGCAGATACTTGTGATTTTAGAGTAAGAGTTTACGATGCTTCTAGTGGTGGAAACTTACTTTTTGAAGAAGAACATACAAATTTAGAGATTGGAGATTACAATGGGATTTTTAATTTAAGTATTAATAGTATCTGTGCTTCTACTCTGAGTGGTGGAGTTGATTGGGGAACAGGAGGATGTATTAGTAACGGTTGTGTAGATTTTAGTAGTACTAATGTGTATTTTGAGATAAGTTTTCACCTGCAGGAGATTCTACATACACAGAAACATTTACAAGAAAACAAATTAGCCAGACACCAAGCGCATATTATGCTGAAAGAGCGGGGAGTGTTGGTGATTTAAATGGATTTAATGAAACTGATTTTGTTCAGTTTGGTCAGGGTAGTACTCAAACAAGTACAAATACTAATGGTTTAATTAATATAACAACTACAGGTAATGTTGTTAGTCCTTTAATATTTCTTAATGAAAACTGGGCAGGTACTCCCCTACTTTTAGATTTACAGGAAGGGGGATCGACTCAATTCAGTATAGGAAATAATGGAGTAATAACTTCTGATTCTTTAGCTGGAGGAGGGGTTCAATGTTTACAGTCAGATAACAGTGGGATAATCTCAGCTACGGGTTCAGCATGTGCGGGAAGTTCTCCCTGGACAATAGATATGAGTGACATTTACTATAACGGAGGAAATGTTGCTATTGGAACTGGAGCCCCAGGAGCCACTTTATTCCACGTTCAAGAAAATACTACAGGTTTACCAACATTTGGAAGCGACACTTCCTCTGCCTTTTCAAGTATTAATGACACGTATTTAGCTATAATTTCGGGAGCGGCGAATATATCTGGAATTAATTTTGGAGACAATAGTGATGAAAATCCTGGAATAATAGCGTATAACAATGCTTCAGATTCATTTGTGTTTACAACTGGAACATCAACAGCATTGACAATAGCTTCTGGGGGAGGACTTACTGCTAATAGTTTGGCTGGAGGTGGAACACAATGCTTGCAAGTAGATAATGCTGGATTAATTGCTGGAAGCGGTTCAGGATGTGCAACAAGTCTATGGACAGATGGAGGAACAACTACCTACTTAACTTCAACAACAGATGATGTTGCATTTGGAGGAACTGGAGGCTCTTCTCCATTCTTCTTTGATGTAAGTGATCCGTCGATAAATATTAATAGCACACAGGTTTTATACCTTCCAGATCAAACTACATTTGCGGGATCTTTGATTATTGGTAATGGTGGGACTAGTTTGAGTACCTCCACTAATTCTACAGGTGTTGGTATTGGAGCTTTAACTAGCCTTTCATCTGGATCAAGTAACACAGCTGTTGGAACAAATTCATTGACATTAAACTCTACTGGAGCAACTAATGTTGCTATAGGAGCATCAGCTCTGTCTGGAATTGCTGATGGTTTTGCAAATGTTGCAGTAGGTACATTTTCAATGGAATTAAAGTCATCAGGAAATCACAATATAGCAATTGGAGGGCAATCGATGTATAGGAGTTTTTCAGGTGCAAATAATATAGCAGTTGGATCCTCCGCACTATATAATAATAGTTCAGATTCAAATGTGGGTATTGGATATAATGCAGGCTATAGAGTTAATGGAGATGATAATATTATTATTGGAGATAATGCAGGAGCAGGTATTGGGTCATCGACAACTACGTACTCAATAAGTAATAACGTCTTGGTTGGGACAAGGGCAGGTCAGATAATGGGTACTAATGCTAACAATAATATTTTAATTGGACATCAAGCAGGTAATAATTTATCTATTGGAGCTAACAATATTGTAATTGGGTATGACATCGATGCACCAAGCTCTTCAGGCTCAAATAGAATGAGTATTGGGAATATAATCTATGCAACAGGAGTTGATGGCACAGGGACAACAGTAAGTACAGGAAATCTTGGAATTGGGATTGCAAATCCAGATAGTAATACTGAACTTCATATATACGATCCAGGAAACACAATACTGGGTATACAATCTGGGGCTCAGTCTATATGGGGTATAGAATCCTTATCAGCTTCTAATGCCATGAGGATTGGTAATTTAAATGGGGCTGTCCTAAACAATCATGTATATATAACTTCAGGAGGTAATGTTGGGATTGGGGATGTTCCTTTAGATAAGCTACATGTATTTGGAGATGCTAGGGTTGGAACAGGAACAACTGGTTGTATTAAAGATGCAGATGGCACTACTATAGCAGGTACATGTAGCTCTGATTTGAGATTAAAGGAAGAAATTAGAGGATTTGATTCAATATTAGAAAGATATGTACAATTAGAACCTGTATTTTATAAATGGCGATCTGAAGAATTCCCTGAATTACATCTTGGAACTAGTGAAATTAGTGGGTTAATTGCACAGAATGTTGAACAATTATTTCCAGAACTAGTTGCATATGATGAAGATGGATTCAGACAAATTAATTTTTCAGCGATAGACTTTTATACAATTCAAGCAATAAAAGAACAGCAAGAACAAATTGATAGCTTACAGGCTCAACTGGCAAGTATTAGTAGTAATCCACCTGGATCACAACCATTAGAACATGCAATTTTAAACAATCTAACAATTAGAGAAAACTTGAACATAGAAGGAAAATTGAATCTTGCTGATGACTCAGCTGATGTAATAGAAATTCCTGCAGGAGATGTTGAGTTTTCTTATACATTTAACACCGCTTACTCCTCTACTCCTATTGTATCTATAACTCCAATTTCTGAAGAGGTGCTTAGTGAAGGTATCGTTTATATTGTAACTAATTCTGATCAAAACGGTTTTACTATAAAATTAAATCAACCAGCATCAGTTAATATCTCTTTCAACTGGACTGCTTTTGGGGACCTTTAAACTATCCACATAAACTTTTCATTTCAAAATATTGAAGTTAGAAAAATTAATACCTATACTAATATAGGCACATTTTTATATGTGTAGAGTAATGAATCAGATTAGTAACATAAAGCGTAAAAACAACGCTCTTTATTCAGGGTCTAAAAAAAGGCCTGTTTTAGCTCGTCAACACAAGTTTGCTATTCCATTAGCAATTTTATCTGGACTGCTATTTTTATTATTTATTCTTATAAACACAGGAGGGTTATATTCTTTCTTAAATATTTTCGCTGCTACAAGAACTATAAATTTTTCAGGAAAGATTGTTAATAAGGATGATGGAACTAATGTTGTTCTTGGTGATCCTGCTTGTGTTTTAGCAGGAGCAGATACATGTGATTTTAGAGTTAGAATTTTTGATGCAATAAGTGGAGGAAATCAGCTTTTCCAAGAAGATCATAATGATATTGAGATTGGTGATTTTACAGGAATATTTACTCTTGATATTAACTCAATTTGTAATTCTCAGGTAGTTGGAACAGTAGACTGGGCTACAACAGCTTGTGTAAGTAACGGAGGAGTTGATTTTAGTAGTTCAAGTATTTATATAGAGATCTCATTTTCTCCAGCTGGAGATGGAACTTATACTGAGGTTTTTGGAAGACGGGCTTTTAGTAATACAGCGAGTGCATTTTTTGCCGAAAGAGCTGGAAGTTTGAATGGATTGACTAGTGATGATTTTGTTCAGCTAGCACAGGGAACCACTCAAGTTAACAGTGATGATTTTAGCTTAATAGATATTGAGACAACAGGAAATTTAACTGATCCTCTAATTGTTGTTAATGAGAATGGAGCGGGAACTCCTGACCTTTTTGATTTTCAAGTGGGGGGGGACTCGATATTTACTTTAGATAACGATGGATTATTATCACTGTCAAATGATCAAGGGGTAACGAATTTAAGTATTGAAGAGTCAAATGCAACTAACGATAACCGTACTTTATTAAGTTTAATAAACAATGGAGGAGCTATAATTTCTTTGGAAGATACTGATTCTTCAACGCAAGCTTGGAATATCATAGGTAGTGATGAATTTACTATAAAGAACGATGCGACACCCGCAAATGACTTATTAAAAATCGATGATTTAGGCAACGCCTACATGTTTAATGGACTTACTATTAATGATGGTTTTGATTCTTCTACAATCTCAGCTATTTTAAACTTTGGAGGCGCAAATACTGAAACAATTGAGTGGTCAGCTCCTAACAGTAGATTTGAAATCTCCGACGATTTAGATGTGTTTAATAGCTTAACTGTAGGTGATAGTGTTGGAATTGGTACTCAAAGTCCTTCAGAAGCTTTAGATGTTGTGGGATCTGTTCAGCTAAGTGGTGATATAAAAACTACTAACCCTTCTCAGTTATTACCAGCAAATTCTTTAGACTATGTGAAAAACATTCCTAATTCAAGAGGAGGAGTTTCAGGAGATCCAATAAGTCAGTTTGACTTTGAATTAACAGATAATGAGTACTTTTTAGTAGGAGCATTTAGTGGATCTGTTGATTTTGATACTGATAATAGTATTCCTGGTGACACCTTAACAAGTCAAGGCACAGATGGTTTTATTGCAAAATACAATCTCAACGGAACTCTTCAATGGATAAAACAGATTGAGGGTTCATCCATTGAATCTGTCACAGAGGTAGAAACTGATTCAGCTGGAAATATATATGTCTTAGGTAATTTCTCTTCAAGTAATGTTGATATTGATCCAGATAACTCAGTTTCTGGAGATACCTTAAGTGAATCTGGAGGAAGAACATTTTTAGCAAAATATAATAGCTCAGGAGTTCTACAATGGGTTAAGCAGATGGGTCAAAGTGGATTTCTATACATAGTTGGGAATGACATGTACGTTAACGATTCAGGAGATATTCATTTCACTGGATATTTCTATGGAGGAATCTCAATAGACTTCGATCCTGATAATGTAGTTGTTAACGATACTCATTCAACTACTAGTTTCACTGAAGGCGATGCTTTTTTAGCAAAATATAACACAAACGGTCTAATTCAATGGGTACATGCAATAGGGACAACAAATGACACCCTTCGAGACAGCGGTAAAAAAGTTTTTGCTGATTCCGGAGGAGATGTGATTCTTGTAGGTGATGCAAGTCAAGGATTATTTGATTTTGATGAATATAACGTAGGATCTGATGATACCTTTGACTTTTCGACCGGTGAAGGAATATTTATTGTTAAATATAATTCTTCTGGAGTTGCTCAATGGTCAAAAGGATTAATTGATAATGGTGGACAATTAAACTCTGGAGTAGTAATTGCTGATTCCTCAAATAATATCTACTACACAGGAGGCCTACAAGGCACATCAAATGACTTTGATGATGATAATGTTGTAGCTGGAGACACTTTAAACCAGATAAATGGGGTTGATTCATTTTTGGTGAAATATGACTCAAGTGGATTACTTCAATGGGCAAAAGCTTTGGATATCAGTAGAACCAATGCTTTAGACATAACACCTTCTGGAGAAGTTTTAGTTGGAGGTACATTTAATACGACTCCAGATTTTGATCCTGATAATGTTGTTAGCGGTGATACAGTTGCTGCAGTTGGTGTTAAAGATATATTTTTTGCTAAATACGATTCAACAGGCCTTTTAACAGAGTTGAAAACTATAGGTACTTCAGGGCAAAATGCAAATTTATCTCATATTGCTATTGACTCAAGTTCAAATATATATACCCAAGCTTCTTACCTTGGTACTATCGATATGGACTCTGATATAGTTATTTCTGGAGATACTATTTCATCATCTACCACGAATGGATATTATATTGCTAGATATTCATCATCTACTCAATCAATAGCAGGATCAAACATAGGATCGTCTTCTAGCCCTTTTGGAAATACATATACAAATGCTTTAAACATTTCCGCTATTACTGGATCAACTCAATGTTTGGAGATAGACACAAATGGAAATGTATCTGGATCTGGAATTACTTGCGGAGGTCTTTGGACTGCAAACGGAAGCGATATTTACTACGACTCAGGATATGTTGGTATTGGAATAACCGCTCCGACTTCACCGCTTACAATTGTTGAATCAACTAATGTATCCGCTTTAGATATTCAATCAACAGGAATAACAGATAAACCATCTGTATCAATAAATGAGCTACCTCTCTCTGTTGATGTAAATACAGGTAAAGCACTTGAGTTTAAGGTGACTGGTGAATCTTTCGGAAGAGGAATGTTCTATTCTGACGGATCTATTGGATTTGGCGGGGGCACGGCTACAACAGATGTATTTTTAAACAGAGACTCAGCTGGAATTTTAAGGATAGATTCAGATAAAGCTGGAGGAGCTGCTGACTTGTTAATTGAAGGAAGTCTTGGGATTGGAGACAACGTTACTCCTACAAACATGATTGACATCAATACAACTGGGGCAACGAGGGGAATAAGTTTTGATGGACGGGTTGCAATTTCAGGTTACTCTGCTAGCTCTTACCTTTACTTGAATAATGGGAATAATTTTTCAGGAGGTGTATATGCCCCAAGCGATTTTATTGCAACTGAGATTAGAACAAGTACTACTGATTATGGGGCGTATGACATTCAGACACATGATGATTTGTATGTTAATGATTTAGGGATATTTATGGGAGGTGTACACGTTGGAGGAACAAGTGATCCAGGAACAGATAATCTTATTGTTGATGGTAATGCCTCAATTGGTAATACTTCTATATTAACTTCGGCCACTCTAAGGCTTGGAGATGATGGCTCGACTTATGGGCTTTTCATGGACTCCCCCAATGTTGCTACTGCCTCAACATATTATGGATTATATGTAGACGAGATAGATGGTGGCATAACTAATAACTATGGAATGTATATTAGACCTATGACAGTATCCGGCTCAACCGCTTTTGGTGCAAGAATTGGAGAGGTGTCAGGTGCAACTAATACCTACGGTTTATTTGTTGATGCAACATCCTCTCAAGACTACGGTGTATATATAGAAGGGTCCACAATGAGCGCTGGTCAATACTCGCTGTATGCAGAATTTGATATAAGAACTGAAGGACGATTTGAACTAGGAAATCCAGGTAGTGGAGGAGACGATGTTTGTAGAGTTGCCTCAAACCAAAGGTTATCTCTGTGTTCATCTAGTATAAGATATAAAGACAACGTTCTGGATTATTCAGGAGGATTAGATCTACTTAAACAATTTAGGTCTGTGTCTTTTGACTGGAAAGAGACAGGTATTTCGGATATGGGGTTTATTGCTGAAGAGGTTGAAGCAATAGAGCCCTTACTAGTATTTTATAGGGATGGTAAGGTTGAGGGAGTTAGATATAAACAGATGACAGCACTGATGAAAAATGCTGTTATCGAGATTGATGATAGACTTTTAGATGTCGAATCTAGATTAGATCTACTTGCTGGAGGATCAGGAACGAGTGCTGTTACTTCCCTTACCGAAGCAATCATCACAGGAAAACTTACTGTAGATGGATTAGTTGATTTTAACGAGGATACTGTTGCGACTGCTACAATTGGAAGTGGAGATACAGAAGTAGAGATCATTTTTAGTGAAAGCTACTCTACTCCACCTGTAATTACAGTTACACCAGAAGGTGAGGATTTTATTAATTCTGGAGTTACATATACAATTATAGATAAGGATGAGGATGGGTTTAAGATTAAGATCTCAGATCCATACACAGAAGATTTATTATTTAACTGGCACGCATTTGAGTAATGGAAAGATTTGGAATTTATAAATTACTATACGGAATATCGGTAATTCTCTATATATTATTCTTAAACTTTGGGTTTATCGATTCAATAATAACAGGGTTATTTATTGTTGGTACTATTTACCTAATCTTCACAAGAGAAGAAAGTCCTGACGAGGAGGAAGATGAAATTTATATTCCTGAGGTTCATTTCTATGCTACAGAAAGATACAACCCCTACACATATTCAATGACAATTATCGCAGTTATTATAGCTATGGTGTTTTATATACTTCAATTCTTAACAGATATAAGAATCGGGTTAATTGCTTTAGCACTTTGGCCAATATTAATCATTGCAGGAATCTTTATTCAAAAAAGAGTAAATCAAAATTTGGAGCTGTTTCAAATTGTCAATTTTATTAGTTTAGTTTTACCTGAAGATGAGGATACTATGAAGCTTATAATTCGTAAGATAGAAAAAGAGGGTTTTGTTGAAGCAAGTGAAATTGACGAACTTCTGCAAGAAAATACCGACTGGCCTAATAATATAAGAAAAAGATTCATCAACAGGTATTTGGAGTATTCAGATTTTTTAGCGAAGCCAGAGACAGACAGATTGGTTAGCGGTGAGATCGAGGAGCTGAATGAAGAAAGAGCTTAGAATTAAGATTTTAGATGTTAGACCTAAATTTGAATAGATAAGATATGAACGAAGATCAGTTACATTTATTAGATCACTATAAAAACCCCCAAAACTATGGTGATCCGGGATTTGAAGTAACAAGTAAATCTGTAGTTGAGAATCAAACTTGCGGGGATAAAATTGAAGTATATCTAAATACTAGTGAGGATACACTTTTTGATCTCACTTTTAAAGCAGAGGGATGTTCTATTAGTATAGGCACAATGTCAATTCTGACAGAAGAGCTTAAGGGAAAGAGTCTTGAAGAAATAAGAAATATGAGTTACGAAGATATCCATGAATTAATAAAAATTGAACTTACTCCTTCAAGAATTAGATGTGCTACCTTAGGACTAGAGGCAGTACAAAAAGCTATTAATGAACTTTGATTTTTCTGTTTAAAACATCAAAAGCAATAAATAAAAGAAGATGTATTGGAGCTACGAATCCGATAACGAATCTAATTATATTTTCTGAAGAATCTACATTGTCTTCTGTGAAGAAAATACTAAAAATTACGATTACAGTTCCAATGATAACTACTCTTCCAATAATATAAAGAATTTCAACGAGCATGTTCATTTCAATAGCAGATTCATTTTGGAACTCTCCTAGAACTTTTTCTCTAATTCTATAATCTAAATCATTGCCGACTGGATCGCTCAGAGATTGTGTAAATGCCAAAGCTAGAGATCTTACAAATAGTGCTGGAATTGTCCAAACAAATGCAAGAGCTACTGTAAATACTGAGTAAATTATATAACCCAAATACCCTAGCCTTAATCGTATTTTAAAATTCGATTTACTATCTAACCAAGCAGCAATAACTGCTGCAAAACCAATCACACTTGTGAGAGCTCCAACCCCAAACTCCTCCCCGATTAAAATATATGGAATAATCATAAACATTATTCCCATGATCGAATTTAGAGAACCTTTAAATATACAAAGGAGTGAAAACCAGCCAATGTTTTTCATTTTTAAGATTCTTTTAATTTCATCAGTTGTAACTTTACTTCTTGTCTTTTTATTAAAGTCGAAAGGGATAAATATACTACCTATTAGGATTGCGATCCCAATTATAAATGTGTAATCGTAGCTACCTGTGTAGGTAATTAATGCTCCAGCCATAACTGGAACAAGTATATTAAGTAATAAAATAGCACTTTGTAGAAGACTTAAGATTTTCCCCCTTTCAGCTCCATGAACCTCTTTCAACTCTATTGTATGGTCGATTGGCCAGTACATTCCTCTACCAAAACCTCTTAGCACTGCAAAGACGACAAAGAGATCCATTATCTTATCTTGCAGAAAAAAAATAAGTACAAGTGTGAGTATTTGAGCGAATGCTGAGACACGAAAACTATTAAGATAACCAAGTCTATCAATATAAAGGCTCATAATCATAAATCCTGCAAAAATCCCAATAACGAAAACTAAGTAATCCGTCAGAATCAGCTGAATACTTCCAGTTTCACGATACAAGAGAATGTAATAATAAGCCCAAACTGTAAGTTGTACTAATGTTAATGTTAGTTTAAATACTCCGAGTTGATTTAATATTTGTTTATGTTCATGTACTACTTTTGAAGCCATGCAATATTCTAGACCTATTTGAACTAATAGTCCAAATATAGAAAAAACTTAAGTTTAATTTTATACTTCCAGTACTTATTAAAATAAAATATGAAGATAATTATTTTTGCAGGAGGAACAGGAAAAAGATTTTGGCCAGTTAGTAGAATTAATTCTCCAAAACAATTTAGCCCATTGATCTCAGGTAAACCACTTCTAAGATTAAATATTGATAGATTACTAAAAGGATTTAATCCAGAAGATATTTTTGTAAGTACTGGAAAAAGATATGAAAAAGAGGTTTTAGAGATTGCTTCAGATCTTCCAAAAGAAAACCTTATTTTTGAGCCTGATATGAGGGATACTGGGCCAGCAGTTACTCTAGCAATATGCTATGTAAGAGAAAAATTTCCTGATGAACCGATCTGTATACAATGGTCAGATTCAATAGTTAAAGATGAGGCAACATTTATAATAAGCCTCAAAGAAGCTGAAAAAGTGCACAAAGAACAAAATAAAACTTTTTTTATAACTGTTCCTGCTAGATTTCCTTCACCTCACAGAGGTTACATTAATTTTGGCGAAGAAATAAAAAGTATAAGTTCAAAAATTACTTTAAATGAATTTAAATCCTTTAAAGAAAAACCAGATGTTGATAATGCAAAAAAGTATATAGCCGATGGGCATTTTGGTTGGAATCCAGGATACTGGGTTTTGGATCCAGACTTTTATCTAGATACAGTAAAGAAAGATGATGAAGATATTGTTAGTGTCTGTGAAACAATGGTTAGAGAAGACTTTTCTGAAAGCTCTTGTAAAAAATTCTCAGAATTAGAAAAGATTTCAGCTGACTATTTATTTGCAGAAAAGGTTTCCTCTCAGGAAGCACTTGTCCTACTTTCGGATATAGGATGGAGTGATGTAGGTGAATGGATTTCATTAAAAGAAGCTCTACAGGAAAATGATGACGCAATTGTTACTAAAGGTAACGTTATAGATTTAGATTCAAAAGATTCGATTATCTATAATCTTGAAGATTCTAAACTAGTTAGTACAATAGGTTTAGAGGGGATGGTCGTAGTTAATACAAAAGATGCTGTCGCAGTGTTTTCAAAAGAGGACAATGGCAGATTAAAAGAGTATCTGAATAAACTTGAAGAAGAAGGCAAATCTGATTTTATTTAGTTCGCCATCTCTCCAATCTAGGAAATCCCATTAAGGCAAACCATCTTAAAGGTTTAACCCAGCTCATCTCTTTTAAGGCATCATCAGAGATTTTTTTCATCTCTTCCATAGTTGCATTAGGAGCTGTGAACTCACCATTTTTATAACAATAGTGACAGTACTTATAGCTCTTTGATCCATCAGTTTCTGTGCCTGAGTCATCTCCATTATTTAGGGGCATCATACAAGATTGACAGAACTTCATGTATTTTTCTTTCATTTGTGAAAGTATAAAATGTATTCTTAATTATAGCTATTTATCTATAAGGTTTAACATATCTGTAACTGAACTGTTGTTATGTAAAAGCCTAGTTGGATACTCTTTACCTTCATCCACTTCAATATCTAAAGTACCGAAACATCTACTAGAAACTGCATTAATATACTCATCTAAATCTTCGTCTTTGAGGTTTTTATGAGCTAGAATTTCAAACTTAAGGTCTTTCTTAATTAAGTACTCATCAAAAAATTGAAATATCTTGCCTTCCTTTCGATAAGCATTTTTAATTTTCAAGTATTTTTCAGGATTGATTTTGTTTACAAAAGAATCAAGTGTACCGGGGAAGTAGTAGTATATGTCTAAATCTTTATTTAAATGGTAGGTCATTTCGGTAATTATTCCTGAAGAGTTAATTTCTGAAGATATGTTTACTATGCGATGAATTTTCTTTTTGCTTAGCTCTTTAGAATAAACTGGTATCCAAGGGTATATGTTTGATTCAGAACCTGGAGGTATTACAACATAGTTCGAATCATTTATCATTTCAACTATTCCTTTAGTCTTTAGATTTTTCGCACGATTTTTAGTTACTGGATCTATTAGTTCAAATTCATGCACAGATATCGGTTCATCAATTTCGTCAAAATGAGCCTCGTTTTCAAACAACACTTCTCCATCCCTTCTAGCTTGTAAAATTAATCTTCTATCGAAAATAAATCTAAAAGTTAGTGTTTTTGGAAGTATTTCCCATTCTTTAAGTTTTACAAACAAAATTTCATATCCATTTGTTGAGTTTTGATCAAGAGCGTATGCAAGGGCTGAGAACATTATGTTCAATGCTGAATGATTAACACTACCCTGCTCTATTGAATTTAGGCCTATCGAAAGTTCGTAATAAAACTTGGTAACAAGACCTTGATGTAGTTTTAGGAATTTTTCAAACTTTGGAAAACTTGTTGAAAGTACTTCAAGATAATAATTTGAAGTATCAATAGATTGTCCGAAACTTTCGGACCGGTCTTTTGTGTGGTCTAAAAGATTAGGAAACATTGTAATGAACAATGTTTTAAAATCCCCAATCGGTAAAAAGGGTAGACCTCTACTTTCTAATGCTTTTCCAATGGCTCCAGTACTACCTCCCCAATCTACGACATTTAAAAGAACGTAGTGCTCAATGTCATTTCGCAAGAACTCTTCTCTAAGAACTCCTCCTCCGTGACCTCCTGAAATAAATACTAATCTTTTAATCATGCTACTGTTCTTCAGAGTTTCTTAGATTACTAATAACTCTAACTAACCAATCAGGTATCCAATTCAAACCATCGCTATTATTTCTATTTGAAATAGACAAGATCATTGGAAGTGTGAATTGTTGGAGTGATCCATCAGGTGTAAATGGATTGACTATAAAATCTTCCTGATCATTTTCCTCATTATTTGGATGTTCTTGACTCATCTTTAAGATAGTAATTAACAAGAAGTATACAATAAAATTCTAATTATGTATTATTAGCTAACAAATTTTTAATCATTTCTATTATATCTTCTAAAGTATTTTAAAATATAAGTATGAGCCTTGAGTCAATTGCTATAAATTCGATAATTCTTTTTATCCTTAATTTGCCCTTCGCAATTTATCTTAATAGAAAGTATGAAATAAGCATATCCAAGTTTTTACTAATAACTGTAACATCTCTAATTATAATTATACCTTTATCTCATATTCTTACCCAGGAACTATTTGATTTGTATTCACGTAACCGAAATATTGGAACATCATCGATTCGTACAAGCTTAGGTATTGTTACTCCATTAATCTATAGACCTGGTCAAGTGTATTTATTATTTATTTTAAGAAACTTAATATCTATATTGTTGCTTTCGATAGTGCAAGTTATCGGTATACGACTATTAAAGATGAAAGATTTCAGAAGAGAGTCTTTAAATCCAATTATTTTAAATTGTATTATAGTTTCTATTTCAATTGTCATGACATTCTTAATTATAATATCTTATTGATGAATATTGTTTATAGTTTTATATTTATTTTATTATTTATATTGACAACACATCTACCGTTAATATTATATTTGAGTAGAAAATTAAATCTTGGTTATTTAAAATTTTTGCAGATTTTGACTTTTTCAACTTTACTAAGTTTTTTGATTATCCCATTTGTTTTTTCGATTGTTTTAGATACGATTTATCCAATACCATCTCCTCCAACAGGAATAATTGATACCGATGATGGGCCAGTTATATTAACTTTTACTATTGGACTACTGCCTCATCTAAATAGAGGCATTATCTCTTTGTCACTTGGTCCTGTTTTATTTTTTATGTTCTTAGCTTTACTACAAGTAATTGTATTAAAAAAGTTGAAGAAAGAAAAACTAGAAAGAAAGGCTGTTTTAATAATTATCTTGTTTGAGCTTATCCTTTCAATTTTAGCAACAGGTTTATTATTTTTTATGACAGACTATATTTAATCTACCACCTAGTATAAAGTAAACTCTCATGATCACCCTCCTCTTTTGGAATCTCCTGCCAGATCCTTTCACTAATAAAAGGCATAAACGGATGGAGCATTTTTAGATATTCTTTAAGAGCAAGTAATAGAACTTTTTGAGCTTCTCTCTTCTCTTCTGGTTTAGCCTCACTAATAATTTCACCAGTTTCTTTATCCTTGAATGTGTAGATGAATGGTTTTAATGCTTCAATGTATACGTCAGCGAACTCATGCCAGAATCCTTGGTATAAATTATAAGTTGCATGTCCGAATTCAAACTCTTCAATATTTTTTGTTATATGTTCTTTAGTCACCTTTACATGCTTAAATAACTTTTTTATTTCTTTAATTTTTAAATCACTCTCCTCTACTCCATAAACTGAGTGATCAGCTTTATCCATATCCTCTAAATTCATTAGAACAAACCTTGAAGCATTCCAAATCTTATTGGCAAACTTTTTAAATGTATCTAATTTCTCATGAGTCATAGAATAATCTCCTCCAGCTGAGTTTTGGTAGAAGAACACCATTCTAATTGCATCAGTACCGTACTTCTCTCTTAGATCATCAATATACAAAATATTACCTTTAGACTTACTCATCTTCTGTCCATCGCTTGCCTTAACAAGACCTGTTAGGAAAAGATTTTTAAAAGGAATATTTCTGTATTTAAAGTAAGTAAACATCATCATTCGACTATCCCAATTCTCTAGAATGTCATAAGCTGAAACTAAAACATCACTTGGGAAGAATGTATCCATTAAGTCATATTTACTTAATGTAGCGTAAACCCACTGACCAGAGCTGAACCAAGTGTCGAGAACGTTTTCGTCTTGGTTCCATTCGGAAGTTGTAAGTTTTGAGTTATGAGTTTCGAGTATTGAGAATAGCTTCTCAGAGTAACTACTTGAGTCTTCAGATGCATAATGACCTTTACCTTTTTCTAAGATTACTTGGTCAGCGTTAACTAATTCACCAAATTTTTTAAACTCTTCTACTGTTCCATGCCGATCATTATCTGAGTGTATTATTATTATTTCTCCGACATATTTTCTTATGTTTTCATAATCTTCAGTTTCTGTTATTAGTTCTACATATTTACTATCCTTACCATCTTCTCTTGGAACCATTCTGATTCCTGGAGCAAGCATAATTAACTTATTTACTTTAATTTTATTTTCTAAACAATATTTAATAAATGCTCTAGCACCAAGAGAATGAGTAACTATTATATCCTTATCAGTAAATTCTATATCATCAAAACCTTCTTTGTAGAATTTATATTCAGGATTATGAATATTCTTTACAGGAATAATCTCAGTATTATCAAACTTTGCCTCAATCTCTGGATAAATATCTCTGTATGCATAGCCATGTTTCCCAGGTATTAAAATAATCTTGCTGTCTGATAACTTGTCAGGACTTTCTTTCTGTACTCTTAAATGATTAGGATTATCGTACTCAAGCTCTACCCACTCATCAGTACCTGAAATTTTAATCATCTCACGGACTTGACCGTCAGATCCGATATCTTCTTTAACTTCGCCATGGTACCAAACAGGAAGTCTATAACCCCACCATAATGATCTCGATATCGCCCAGTCTCTAAGGTTATTCATCCAGTGGTTATATTTTGAAGTCATTGATTCAGGGTGTAGGGTGATTGCTAACTTATCTGAATCTTTTTGAGAGGACAAACCATGGTTTGTCCCTACAAGCTTAGAGGAAGCGTTAAATATTTCAATTGCCTGATCAATTTCTTTATCACTCATATCTAAATTAGAATCATCTCCATGAACATTTTTAATCATCTTTATAGCAGCTTCTCTAATTCCGTCATATTTTAAGTACCACTGAGAAGATAGGAGAGGCTCGATTGGAGCTTTTGTTCGCTCAGCTATTTGAATTCTATTTTCATATTTCTCATCAACAAAAACTAAGTTTCCATGTTCCTTCATATCGGGACGCATCTCTTCTCTTGCATTCTTAGCCTTAATTCCTGAGTATTTCCCAGCAAGGTCATTAAGCTTTAAATCGTAGCCAATAACTTGGATTGCAGGTAAACATTCTTTAGGATGTCTTTGACCTATCTCCCAATCCTCTGGAGAGTGGGCAGGGGTAACTTTTAGAAGACCTGTTCCAAAGTCTTTATCTACAGCATAGTCAGAGATAAAGTTTAGCTTTTTCTTTTCTCCTAAGAACTCAACCTCAATTTCTTTTCCAACAAAATCTTTATATCTTTCATCTTTTGGATCGCACGCGATAGCAGTATCAGCAAAAATAGTCTCAGGTCTTACAGTTCCAATTACAAATCCATTTCGATAATACTTATCTTCTGAATACTCTTCGAACTTAATTATGTGCGAGCCTGGATAATACTTTGATTCAAAGTTAAAAATCTCAAAGATTTCTGAATCAAGATCTTCATCAAAGCTCTCGTTAACTATGACGATTTTGTAATTTTCATCTAAGCTCATATGAACTCCGATTGCTTTTCCAGTTACATCATTATCAATATCTTCGTCAGTGTATCCAATTCCGATAACAGGTAGTCCTTCCTCAGTTTCTCCATGCATAAATGGAAGATCATTTTTCTTGTCTTTTGTTTTATTTCTTAATGCTTTAAATGCGACATTTTTGCCTTCATACTTTTGTTTTATCTCCAAAACTTCTTTGACTGGTTCTCCAATTAAATATTTAAAGTAGAAAAACGGAGTAACTGAATCTTTATACTCTACCTGATTATCAGCAACTGCTGATCTAGCTTTTGGATCCCAATTTACTAACCGAACTCCTTTATAGATCATTCCATCTTTATACATTTCAATGAATGTATCTAAAACAATCTCAACAATATCTGGATCAAGGGTAAATGTATTTTTATCAAAATCTGCAGAAAGTCCAATATCTTGTTCATCCTTTAAAGCTTGCTCCATGTTCTGCTCAAAAAACTCCATCATCATTTCGTAGAACTTTTCTCTTTCTAGATCAAATTTATTAATCTTTTTCTTTTCTAGAACTTCTCTAACAAAAACTCCTTCTCCCTCTAATCCTGCGTGATCTTTTCCAGGTAGAACTAAAACTTTTTTTCCTTTCATTCTTTGATATCTAGCCATTGCATCCATGTATGCGTACCCAGAAATATTACCAATATGTGGTCTTCCGTAAGCATTAGGTGGAGGACAGATTAGAGACCAAGCTTCTCGTTTATCATTTTTCATCTCTTCCTGTGAAAGAACTTTATTTGAATTAGGATCAAACTCAGGTTTATACATTCCTGATTCCATCCATTTTTTTATTAAGTCTGCTTCGTGGTCTTTTGCGTTGTATCCTCCTTTTGGTAGTGCCATGTTCAAAGTATAAAAAGTACTTATGTACTTAAGTACCTAGGTACTTGTGTACTATATATTCTTTGAGGACTACTCAATGGCAGTGGTACCACCTCTATTTCCCGATGAAGAATCGGAACACTTATTACAGCTATTTCGGGCATACCCGGAGGATTTTACTACTTTCGGTTCTTTCCTCAGCACACCTGTGACAAGCAAGTGTATTGCTTAACAGATTATATCTTAGTTTTTTACTACGTGCCAGAATTATTCAGTATTTGAAGGTTCTATAACTGTATTTACAACTCCAGAATTATATATCGAATCGTTATTAGGGTTGTAAAGTACGATTACTTGATTTTCAGGGAAAACTGCAATTATATCTCCAGTTTGAGCTCTTGAATAGAAGTCTGGGTCTTGAGATACCAGTTGTTGTGGGTCTTCGACTACTGAAGCTTGAGGAACTTCTTCTTCTCCTTCAGCAATTAAACCCTCAGATTTAGCTCTTGCTAGGATTTTATTTAAAAGTTCAACTTCATTATTCTGAGCTATTTGCCCTGGTGATGGCCCATCATAAACTACTGATCTTCCATCTCTTCTATAAATGATCATTCTATCTTGATAAACAACAACATAATCTCCAGGTTGTGAATCTTTATAGACTTCTTCTTGAATTGAATTTCCGTTCCTTAGTTCATTTAGAATATTTTGATCTAATTCAACAATATCAACAGGTACTAGGCTTTGACTTACTCCAGCTACATTTCTAACTTCTTTTAATATCTGGTCACCAAGTGTTTCTCTAGGAATGAAAAGTCCATATGCCAATAAACCAAAAATTCCAATCTGAAGAATAATTACAGTAAAAATTATAAATTTTAAGCCTTTCATATTATTTGAGTTTTCTTTTTTCGAAGTGCCAATATTTGTTTGCTTTGCATTGTTATACTGATTTTGATAATTCATTTTAACCATTTAATCTATACATTATTGAATATTTATAATAATTTTACAAGATCTCAAGTAGGTAAATAGATTGAGTTTTATATTTGAATGACACAGAAACTATTAAACTGTAGAATTATATATTGATTTTTACTTTTATGCAGATTTTACTTGGAATAGTTCTTTTTATACTGGCGATTTCAACGCTGTTATTCTTTAACGCCAGAAGAAAATATTTACAGAACAGCGTAAACGAGATAATTCCAAAGATCGTCGTACTTAAAGTCTCAATACCATTAAATAATGATAAGAAACCCATTGCAGCTGAACAGCTAATGCAAGCTATTCACGGTACTCTTAGGTCAGATTCAAAAGGAATGGTTCCTTTTAGTTTTGAAATTGTAGCTAATCAAAATGGAATATATTTTATAGTCGCTATCGATAATAGATATAAAGGATTTGTAGAAAATCAAATATATGCTCAATATCCAGATGCCCAAATCATTCAAATTCAAGACTATGCCTCTTCTAATAGAAAAGTAAACTTCATTGAGGGTTTTGAGATTGGACTAAAAAGAGAATTTTTTCTTCCTATAAGAACCTATAATAGTTTTGAAGTTGATCCATTAGCATCAATTACATCTACTATTTCCAAACTAACAGCTGATCAAGAGGTATACATACAAGTAGTTGTAAGAGCTGTTGAGGACAAATGGCAAGAACAGGGGAAAGAATTTGTTAATGAGAGGAAAGCAAGAACTGATTCGGAAGGAAAAAAGGTTGTTTTAGAATCAGGAGAAAGCGCTGAGCTTTCTCAAGTTGAGTATAAAAACCAGAAATCAGGTTTTAATTTTATTATTCGAGTAGTAGCTAAAGGCGAAGATAAGGAAACTATTAGTCAACTCTTAGAAGATTTATATGCATCCTTTAATCAGTACCAAACAGCACAGTTTAATGCTTTAGCTTTGAAAAAAGCCAACGACTCTTTTGTAGCTAAAGTTAAGCAATCTCTCTTTGGTAAAAGACTTGGGGATAAATTAAATCTATTACAAAAATACCAGCAGAGATTTTTAGATGAAAGAGAGTCTGGAATTCTAAATACTGAGGAGTTAGCTTCAATCTATCACCTTCCAAGTAAGTCTGTTCAAGCTCCAAATATTTCATGGGCGAAAAGTAAGAAAATTGAACCTCCATTAGATACACCAGTACAAAATGCTAGATTTTATGGTATTACTGACTACAGAGATAAAATGATTAAGTTTGGAATTAAGAAAGAAGACAGAAGGAGGCATATGTATCTTCTTGGGAAAACTGGTACTGGTAAGTCTTTGTTTATTCAAAACATGGTTTATGGTGATCTTCAAGATGGTGAAGGTATGTGTATTATTGATCCTCATGGTGAATTAATTGACGATATTCTTTCATTTCTGCCTCCACACAGACTGAATGATGTAATATTACTTGATCCTTCTGATGTTGATTATCCAATAGGGCTAAATATGCTTGATATTAAAGAAGGAGAATCGAAAGAGCTTTTGACTGATGGGATTGTTTCGGTATTTATTAAATTATTTGGAAACTCTTGGGGGCCAAGGTTGCAATATATTCTAACCAACACGTTGCTTACTCTACTCCACTGTCAAAATGTATCTTTATTAGCTGTTCAGAGGATTCTTTTGGATAGAAATTATAGAATATTTTTATTAAAACAAGTTAAAGATCCATTTATTTTAAAGTTCTGGGAAGAAGAGTACGAGCAAATGGCAAAAAACCAAAAGCTTATTGCTGAAACACTATCGCCGATACAAAATAAAGTTGGGCGATTCCTCTCCTCTCCTCTAGTTCGAAATATGATTGGCCAGGTTAATTCTTCAATTGATCTAAGGGACATTATGGATTCAGGAAAGATTTTATTAGTGAACTTGTCTCAAGGGAAAATAGGGGAAGAAAACTCTTCTCTTCTAGGTGGAATGCTTATAACAAGACTTTATACTAACGCGATGCAAAGAGCAAACGTTTCATCTAACGAAAGAAGAGATTTTTATCTTTATGTTGATGAATTCCAAAACTTTGCAACAGACACATTTGTAAAAATTCTTTCTGAAGCAAGAAAATATAGTTTGAACTTAATGGTAACTCATCAATTCATCGATCAAATTAGTCCAGATATTCAGGATGCAGTTTTTGGAAACGTTGGAACTCTAATTAACTATGTTGTAGGTCCAAAAGATGCTACAAGATTAGAAAAAGAATACACACCACATTTATCCGCAGATGATTTAGTTAACCTTGAGAGGTTTAGTTTTGTTAATAAATTAATGATTGATGGGGCACAATCCAAACCTTTTACTGGGAAATTGATATTGCCAAACTATCCTAAAACTGGGATTAAGGAACAGATTAAACAAAGTTCTAGAGATAAATACGCTAGTAATCGAGAGGATATTGAATCGAAACTAAACAAGTGGGCTTCTCAAGAATACAATGAGAAAGGAAACTTAGTTAAGAAGTCATAGGTTTTTCCTAATATAATTTTTCAAGCAACTAGAATAGTAACTACTTCTTAAATACCCCGATTAACCATTTATGACTTCTTCTTGTTTGATCAATTTTTATGAGTTTTAGACCAGCCTTCTCAGCTCTGTTTTGTAATTCGTCTGGGGTGAAAAGATTATAATATCTTTTTAAATCACCGTAAGATTTACTTTCTTTTTCTGTAAATTCCTTTTCACCCTCCCTAACAATTACATATAAAATTCCATCTTCTACAAGAGCCTCAGAGAGCTTTTTAAAGGTTTTATCTAAATCTTTATCAGTTATATGGTGCAGTGAGTCTCGAGCCCAAATTCCTTTATAGAGGCTTTTGGGGAGGTTGTAATCAACTATGTCCCCATGGATAACTTCAACGTTAGGGTTTTCAAATCTAGCCATCTCTACAAATCTCTTTGATATCTCAATTGCTGTAACTGAGTATTTTTCAGATAGGTATTTTGCATCAAAACCAGGACCACAACCTACATCAAGAACATGAGCTGGGGGGTTAACAAGATCTATAAATTCATCAAGCTGAGGTTTTGAGACAAGTTTATTTACATTGAATGATTGATATTTGTGGGCATGCTCATTATATGAATCAGCTATTTCTTTCACATGAGGCTTCAATAAGAAAGCTGCCTCATCACCATTAACTTTTTTCAATTTAGATTTATCTAGACGCATTTCATGATCTTTGAGAATTGTAAGAATCTGCTCAGGAGTTTCTGCATAATAAAGAACGCCCAGTTCTTTTTCGTCGATGTACATTTGATTCTTAAACTCCTCAATCAAAGGATTCCAAAAGTCCCCAAATAGAATCACGGGTTTATGTGCTCCGAAATATAGTTTAGCTAATGCCCAAACTAAGCCAAACTCAGAAATAGTACCAGTTCCACCTTTACATACAACGTATGCATCTCCTTTCTCTATTAAACCGAAAGTTCTATTTATATAGTTAGATTGTGAATCCGTTTCGTCGGCTATGTTAGCAAGATTTTTTCCTTCAAAAAATGAAGCTAGTTTAGGTTCCCAGTAGATTGCCACTGTATTTCCATCAACCTCCTCTGCCCCATCGGTTGCTGCCTTCATTAAGCCTGGCCCACCACCATTAACTATTGTATAACCATTGCCTGCAAGTAATTTAGCGGCATCATAGACAGCATTATAAATCTCATCACCTTCTGGAATAGCAGAATCACCAAAGAAAGTTATATTATTTATTATTCTATCTCTTTTCCCAGTTTTCTCTTTACCTTTTGGTTTTTTTGGAAGCTTAACGTTAGTAGGCATATTAAATTTTTAAAACTAACATATCTTACACAACAAAATACTTTTTTCAAAATATTCTAAAAAAGGATGTAACTTAATGTCGATCGATTTTGACACGTTTCACGTAAAAATTACATGTTTAACGCTAACTCTAATTTTTGTTTGTTGAGTTCTAAGTTCTCAGCTTTTGAGAAAAAAGAACCAACACTCACTCTGCTTACATCAAAGTTTCGAATTAATTGTGCAGACTGTAAATTAACAGATCCGTCTAGACTTATTATTCCTTCAAATCCCTCTTCACGTAACCACTCTACTCTATCTAAAACTTCAGGTATAAATGGATTTCCCTGTTTCCCTGTTATTATGGTCATTAATTGAACTTCAGAAAACTGTTTATAGAATTCTATATCTTTCATATTACTTTCTGCTTTAACTACTATTCCAATATCTAGATTAGTATCATATTTATCTAAAACAGGTTTAAAATTAGATTCTTGATGAATAAGAATTCTATTCTTTTTTGGTAAGCATCTGTTTGAAATATATTCATCAATTATTAGCACTGGTTCAGAGACCATTAAATGTAGATTGAAATTGTTACCTTCATGATTTTCAAGACATAAAAGAGCTTCAATTGGTCCGATTGTTACCTCACCTTCAAAATCATCATTAGGAATATTAATATCAATATCAATACAATCGAATAAATCTTTATAGTTATTAAACTGCTGAATAAAATCCTGTTTATTATCTACAAGTATTGCGGGACAAATAGTTTTCATTGCATTTGTGTAAATACTCTATTGTACTAGAGTGTGATCGAACTTCAAAGTTTCACAGTAAACGAACTATACAACAGGGGGGAACTTATTGTATTGCTCTAGGTATTTATCTAAATCCTCTTCATTCCAAAGGTTTTCAGGGTTAGAAACATATTGAAGGAAAAGTTTACCATCAAGATGGTCCATCTCATGCAACAGAAGATGTGAATAAAACTCTTCTGCTTGAATTCGTTGAGTATTACCTTGGAGATCAGTGTACTTAATTCTAACTTCTTTGCTTCTTTCTACAGGCCCGTAGAGTCTTTGGTTTTTAGAGCTTATAGACATGCACCCTTCCCAAACTATGGTTGTCTCAGTACTCTGCTTCTCAATCTCTGGATTTATTAATACTTTATACTCCACTTCTTCAGAGTCTTCTTTCTCAATTTTTACAGCAAAAATACGTTTCATTACGCCTATTTGAACAGCTGATAATCCTGCAGCTGTTTCATTATAATGTTTGATCGTATCTACTAGATCTTCAGCAATTTGTTTTATCTCCTTAGAATTTAACTCTTCTTTTGAGATTTCTTTCGATTCTTCTAGTAGTCTGTTATCTCCAATTTGAATTATTTTTCTTACCATACTTTAATTATAACTAATACTTGTGAAAATAATTACTACGTAACAGTTTGTGAATTTTTTTGTCTATTCTTAGTATATTATACCCTAAACTTAAACTATTATTAAGAAGCATAATGTATTTAATAATAAAATGCCAAAACTACTGCTAG
>CAYTGI010000005.1:74159-77459 GCA_964437465.1 uncultured Candidatus Saccharibacteria bacterium
AGTGTGGGTTTCGATGCAATAATGTTATATATCTGATTATACAACGGATTTCTTAGCTAAGATTTTCAAGTAATATCAATGATACGGGCGTGAAGCAGGTGGGAGGTCAATACAGTGTTGACATTCGAGAGGGCAGGGAATAAACTTAGTTAATTATTGATGGATCCTATCAATATACTTTATATTTTACGATGTAAGAAAAATGAACAAGACAGATCTTGTAGACTTCATCGCAAACAAAACTGGTCTTACAAAAAAAGATGCTACTAATGCTCTAAACGCAATGGTAGAGGCTGTAATGGAGACAGTTAAGTCAGGAAAAGCTGTAACGCTAACTAACTTCGGAACATTCCTATCAGTTAGAAGAGCAGCAACTGTAAAGCGAAACCCTAAAACAGGAGAACCTGTTAACGTACCAGCAAAGAATGTACCAAGATTCAGACCTGGTAAAGCATTTAAAGATGCTGTTGCATAAGAAATTTGTACCCGAATTTAAAAAAATCCCGATTTGTCGGGATTTTTTTATTCGTTTGTCACATCCGAGATTTTAATCTGAAGTCTTTTTCTTCCATTCCACTCATTTATTCCAGGAAATCCAGCAATATGAATTTTGGATCCTGAAGAGAGTAGAGGATAGTATCTGTCAGCGTTATTAAAGCCAATAAACTCAATGTCTGGCCTTTCTGGAACATATGCTTTTATATGTTGGCTGTCCGAACCGAATCTTTCAACACGATTAGGAAATAAATCCATAAATGCAAAAACTGGATCAGGATTATTTTGTCCAAAAGGTTCTAATTTAAATAACTCCTCCAAAACATTGAAGTCAATATCGTTTATATGAACCTTTGAGTCAATGAACAAGAGTTTTTCTAAATCTTGATCAGTTAGATTCTCATTTACGTGGTTCTCTAAATCTTCTTTAAAATCGAATAGAGTAGAGTAGTCTAACTGAAATCCAGCTGCTCCAGCATGCCCACCATGACGAATTAAGTGTTTATCTAAAGCTTTAAATGCATTGGCTATATTGAAGGTAGGAATGCTTCTAGCGGAACCCTTTAAGTGCTTTCCTGTTTTAGAAGCTACAAGAACTGGTCTATTATGTTTTTGTGTTAATTTCCCAGCAATTAGCCCAATTATCCCTTCTGGCCAATCTTCTCCGACAATAAAATACACTTTTTTATTGCCTTCTGCTTTAACTATCTCATCTGCCTTATCAGAATATTCCTGAGTTAGGTCTTGTCTTTCTTTGTTTAGATCATCAAGTTTTCTTGCAATAGTTCCGGCAGTTTTAGGTGAATTAGTGGTTAAAAGACGAACAGCATCTAGTGCATGGTCAATTCTGCCAGCTGCGTTTAATCTAGGCCCTAAAACGTAGCCTATCTGGTAAGATTGTAGATCTTTTGGATTTATCCCAGAAACGTCCATGAGCGCTTTTAAGCCAGGATTTTCTGTCCCCCTTATCTTCTCTAAGCCAAACTTAACAATAGCTCTATTTTCATCTCTAAGAGGCATAATATCGCATACTGTACCCATCATAGCTAGGCCCAAATATTTATACATATTTACATTTAGCCCAGCAAGCTCATTTACAGCCATACAGACTTTCCAAGAAACTACAGCTCCACAAATATCTCGAAAAGGATAACTTCCACCTAATCCTGGGTGAGTAACTGCCCTAGCGCCTTTGGCTACAGCATGATCGCCAATAACTTTAATGTGCTTTTCTTCTGGATATTCAGTAGAGGAGAGTAGTGAGTGGTGATCTGTAATAATAAAATCAAATTTATTTTTATATTTTTCTACAATTTCAACATCTTTAATTCCACAATCAACTGTTATTACAACTTCAGCATTTTGTTTTTTTGCTCTTTTTAGTGTTTCTTCCGATATTCCATAGCCATCAGTAAATCGGTTAGGAATTATAGGAGTAACTTCAGCTCCCATTTCACGGTAAAGAAAGTCGAACATTATTGAAGTTCCAGTAACACCATCGACATCAAAATCTCCATGAATAACAATTTTTTTCTTCTTTTCTACAGCATCAATTATCGATTCAGCGACTTCCTTCATTCCATGTATTAAGAAAGGATCGTGAATATGGTCAAGGGATGGATTGAGAAATGTTTCTGTGTCCCCAATACCTCTTTCATTGAGGATAAATTCTATAAGTTCATCTTTTTTAGGTTGTCGTGCCGGCATTACCCACTTCATAGTGCTTTAGTTTATAGGTATGGGGATAAAATTAAAAGTTTTATTAGTATAGCATGGGGAAGTACAGAAGTACTCAGGTACTTATGTACTAAGGTAACAATATATCTAAGTATATTGAAATTGTGTCACCCTTCGAGAGCCTCAGGGTGACATTGCGGGAGCAGGTTTGTAACCTGCTCCTTTAGTTCTCTACTCATTGTTAACCTTAAACTCATAATTAACATTAGTCGAGCTCCAATACTAATGCTCAAGTAATGACATATCGCCTTTCTCCACTAATGCATAATTTTAAGTAAGTATTGCTCCTTTTTTCTCTACTCATTGTCTTTGCGGGAGCAGGTTTGTAACCTGCTCCTTTTTTTCTCTACTCATTGTTAACCTTCAGCTCACAATCAACATTAGCCGAACTCCAATACCAATGCTCAGGTAATGATACATAGCCTTTCTCCACAGGGTTATTCTCAATGTAAGAAATTTTATTTTGATAATACACTTCACTTTCAATAAATTTAGGCATATTAGTTTTAGACCAAAATCTATAAGTATTATTTCTTTTGAATATTGGTAGGATTTTAGGTTCATAAAGCAAAATATTTTTCTTAATTTCTTTCGATGTGAATTTTTTAAAATCTCTTAAAAATTCTGAAACATGGTTTGTTTCAATAATTAGATGAATATGATTCAACATTAAGACAAAAGCATGTATTTTAAGCTCCTTATATTCTTGGAAGTATTTTATAGAATCACTTAATATCTCCCATCTATTGTATCTATCAAATAGGTAGTAAAAGTTGTTAACTGTAAGCGTTAGAAAATAAGTACCACTATTTAAATCTTTAGAAACTCGAGTTGAAGGCATAGTGAATAATTTAGATACAATTTAATTGGGGGATATTATTATTTTAACCTTGCTGGTTTAATTTTGTAAATTGAAGCTTAAAATCTCTACAGATGTAGAATCTTAGAATATCATTTAATGTTTGTAGAGAAACTTGTGAGCATATTACAAATATGCTCCCGCAAGGAGGGAACGTGACAAGTTATATAAAATTGTTTCTTGGGGAAATACTTTATTATATGAGAGAG
>CAYTGI010000006.1:0-44956 GCA_964437465.1 uncultured Candidatus Saccharibacteria bacterium
TTTCATCTGTAAGACATTTAGCAATGATGGTTGAGGATCATCCGCTAGATTATAGAAACTTTGAGGGAGTTATTCCTGAAGGAAATTACGGAGCAGGACCAGTCTTAATCTGGGATGAAGGGACTTATGAATGGTCAAAATCCTCAAATCCAAAAGAAATTCAAGAATTTGTAAAAAAGGAATTAAAGAGGGGGAGTTAAAGTTGGTTCTTCATGGAAAAAAGCTTAAAGGGCTTTTTGCGTTTGTTCGTTTTAAAAAAGCTGGAGAGAATGCATGGTTAATAATTAAGGATAAAGATGAGTTCGAAGGAAAGGAGATTAAAGATGAAACTTCAGTTCGGTCTGGTAGAACAATTGAAGAAGTTCTGGAAGGAAAAAATGCAATGGATCTTTCAGATGTTAGTAAAAAATGGAAATCCCATACTGTAGAACCAATGCTTGCTAAGCTAGTCGATGAGCCGTTTGATGATGATCATTTTATCTTTGAAGTTAAATGGGATGGATATAGAGCTATTTCTGAAACAGGAAAAAAGACAAAACTTTACTCAAGAAATAATCAGGATTTTAGTAAAGATTATGAGCTGATTTTTAATGAGCTTAAAAAGATAAAGAAAGAAATGGTTATAGATGGAGAAATTGTAGTTCTTGATTATAAAGGAAGATCGGATTTTGATGCTTTACAGGAATATAAGAAAAATAAAGAGGGAGAGTTAGTTTTTTATGTTTTTGATATTTTAAGTTTTGAAGGAAAGGATCTTCGAGATTTGTCTGTAGTTCAGCGAAAAAGAATTCTTGAAAATGTTTTACCTACAAATAATTTAATTAGATACAGCGATCATATTAAAGAAAAAGGTAAGGATTTTTTTAAACTTGCTAACATGGAAAAATTAGAGGGAATGATTGCTAAAAAAATTGATAGTAAGTACGAAGAAGGGAAGAGGAGTGGTTCATGGCAGAAGATCAAATTAGTTAAAACGGAAGAAGTAATTATCTGTGGCTACACTAAGCCAGAAGGCAAGAGAGATGCTTTTGGTTCATTAGTACTTGGAGTGTATCGTGATGGAGAATTGGTTTACGTTGGAAATACTGGAAGTGGATTTACAGATAAAAACCTAAAAGAAGTTAAAGCAAAATTAGATAAATATAAAACTAAAAAATCTCCTTTTAAAGATGAGCCGAGTCTTAATAATTTAGAGACATGGTTGAAGCCTGAAGTTATTGCTGAAGTTAAGATAAGTGGATGGACTAAGAAAGGAAATATGAGACATGCAATATTTATGGGATTCATAAAAGATAAGAAAGCAGAAGATATTGAAGGTTATAAACCAGAAGTGGAGCATGATGGTTATGAAAAGAAGGGTAATAAATTAGAGCTTTCTAATCTAAATAAAGTCTATTGGCCAAAAGAAAAGTATACAAAGGGAGATATGATTAAATACTATGAAGAAATTTCTAAGATCATGATTCCTTATCTAAAAGATCGACCTCAGAATATGAACCGTTTTCCTAATGGAATAACAGGCAAAAGTTTTTATCAGAAAGATATTGATTCAGTTCCTAAATTTGTAGATGTAGAAACTATTCATTCAGAAAGTAATAATCGTGATATCGACTATATTGTGTGTAATAACAAAGAAACACTTCTATATATGGCAAACCTAGGAAGTATAGAGATTAATCCATGGAATTCTCGGGTTGGAAGTTTAGACAAACCTGATTACTTAATTTTTGATTTAGATGCAAAAGAGAAATATTTTGAAAAGATTATAAAAACTGCACTTGAGCTAAGAAAATTACTTGAAAAATATGAGATTGATAATTTTGTAAAAACCTCTGGGAAAAGAGGGATTCATATAAACATTCCGCTAAATGCTAAATACGATTTTGATCAGGATAGAACTTTTGCGGAAATTATTAGTAGAAAAATTGAAGAAAGAATTCCTGATATTGTAAGCCTTGAACGTAATCCGGATAAAAGGAAAGATAAAGTCTATATTGACTACCTTCAAAACCGAAGAGGGCAGACAACAGTTGGTGTATATTCAGTTAGGCCAGTGGACGGAGCGCCAGTTTCAACACCATTAAAATGGAAAGAAGTTACAAAAAGACTAGATCCAAAGAAATTTAATATTAAGACTATGAGTAAGAGGATTGATAAGGTCGGGGATATGTGGGAGGGAGTGTTAGGTAAGGGAATTGATTTGGGGAAAATACTGAAGAAGTTAAAATGATTATTATTGAGTACTAAGGTACTAAAGTACTTAGGTACTTGAGTACTTAATTTACCGGTCTTGCAATCGCTACATACCTATTTGAATTATTACCAGCTGGATAACAGGTAAACAAAGTTAAAGTTCTCTGGTTTTCCTGTCCTGTAATTATTGAAATATCAGTCGGCTCAACAATCTTACTTCTAAACATTCTAAATTTATGGGTCTCTCCTTCCATCTCAATTATAATTTCATCACCTACTTTTAAATTAGGAATAAAAGAAAACGCTACCTCTGGATCACTTGCCCTAGGATTATAATTAGGACTAGCGCTATGACCATAAATAACAATATTATTATTAACATCTGAAATCGGTAATCCAGTGTTTTCAAAATGTGCTAGTGAATTTTTAAGTACAGCATTGTAAGCTGATTCTGTTGTTGAGTCGACATTAGCTTGAACAGGTAATCTTTCGATTCCAATTGAGGGTATTGAGATATAAAAAGTTCCTCTATAGTTTCTACTTACTGAATCATCTTGCAGAATCTGTTGATCAAATGCTTCTGAAGATACCTCAGCTAATCCAGCAGGATTAGAGATAAATTTAGATCTATCAATATAATCTCCAGATGTTAGAGTAGTCGTTCCTTGAGCAACGAGTCCGTTTTGTCTTTGTATTTGGTACTGAATCTCTGGATAAACGTATTGGAAAATAAAATATAGTCCCAAAGCAATAAAAAAACTAGGAATGATTAAATTCGCTAGAAAAGAAGAGTTAACCATATTCTGAAGAAAATTATAGCTTTCAGTCGCTCCTGACCATGCTGAAAGCTTACGCTCTTCAACCTCTTCGTCGTTTAACTCAAGGTATTCTTTTTTAGATTTTAAATAGTTTTCTGCTTTTCTATAGCTATATAAAGACATAGTTTACTGAACACTTGCACATATATGATAAAATTACAGAGCTAAATTCTGCTGTAAAGTTTTTTACATTTAACATATTAATAACAGTTTATCATATGGCAATATCTTCTGAAGACAAACAAAAAGTAAAAAGTCTTGTTATCCTTGGAAAAAAACAAGGTTATTTAACACAGGACGATATATTGGGTGTCTTTCCAGAAGTTGAAGATAATCTGCAACTTCTTGAATACATTATTGCCAATGCTCAAGATGATGAAATTGAAATAATTGAGCCAGGGGATGATAATTCAACTTACGGTGAAGAGAAGAAAGGAAAACTAACTTTTGAAGAGAAAATAAAAATCTTAAAACAGATTAAGTCTCATGTAAGCACTGATCCTATTAGAGCTTACCTTCAAGAGATTGGTAGAATACCACTACTTAGCGCAGAAGAAGAGGTAATTCTAGCTCAACGTTTTGAGAAAGGAAATGAGGAAATGCATGAGAAGATTGAGAAATTAGCTAAAGAAAAATACCATGAAGTTTATGTAAAAGCCTGGGAAAGAATTAAAAATGATGAAAGTAGACACATTGAAGTAGAAAAGGCAAAGCAAAGGTTAGTAGAAAAGGATAGAAGATACTCTAGTAAGGTAATTAGAGAAGGTGTAGAGGCTAAACACCTCCTAACTACAGCTAATCTTAGACTTGTTGTTTCTATTGCTAAAAACTACTTAAAACGAGGACTAGACCTATTAGATTTAATTCAAGAAGGTAATCTTGGATTAATGAAAGCTGTGGAAAAGTTTGAGTATAGAAAAGGTTTCAAATTCTCTACTTACGCAACATGGTGGATTAGACAGGCCATTACTAGGGCTATTGCTGACCAGGCAAGAACAATTAGAGTTCCGGTTCACATGATTGAGACTATTAACAAGCTAAGTAAGATCTCATCTCAGCTAGCTTCTAAATTAGGTAGAAAACCTACACTAAAGGAAATTGCTAGAGCAATGGAACTTACTCCTAAGAAAGTTCAAGAGATTATAAAGATTGCTCAAAAACCACAATCTCTTGAAACTCCAATTGGAGAGGATGGTGAGAATAGTCTTATTGATATTATCCCTGACGAGTATACTGCTTCTCCTCAAGAGTTAGCTACGTTCTCATTCTTAAAGAAGCAGATCAATGAGATTTTAGATGGTCTTTCAGATAGAGAGAGAAAAGTAATAGAGTTAAGATTTGGTCTTAGAGATGGTGTAACTAGAACCTTAGAAGAGGTTGGACATGAGTTTAATGTTACTAGAGAGCGAATTAGACAGATAGAAGCTAAAGCTCTTAAGCGAATGAAGAGTGAAGAAGTTGCACAAGCTCTTAAAGACTACTTGGATTAGGAAAGTTATTATTGTTCATCCCTAAATCGAGCATCTAACCTTGATCTTAGAGCTCTATATCTGTTTTTTCTTACCTGCCAATAGGTATTTAGTTCTTGAATCTCCTCTTTAGTATATTTCGGAGGTTTTAATCCAAAAAATCTTCTTGATGTCAGATTATCAATCTCTTCATCAGGTATTTTAATAGTTGATGGAGTTAATGAGATATTTTTTTCTTTGAGAATAAAATAGCATCGTCTTAAAGCTCTTGAGAGAATAAGCTCAATTGAACCATTAAAATCATCGATAGGCTTAGCATGAATTCTCCAAGCTCTAGAAATTTCAACGATATCACTTTTTTTATTATTTAGAACTCGAATTGCATCTTGGCTGTAGAAATGAATCTGGAAGACCCTAGGGAAATCCCCAGTAGATATATCTATGCTAAATGGAGGAGGAGATATACAAACATTTAGGTTGGTTCCTGTTAAGTTGAAAACTCTAACAAGATTATAGTAAGCTGGATACTGCTCATCTTTTATGTAAAATGGGCTAGGAGTTGTGCCTCTATTCACTATCAGTTCATCAAACCCATGTTTAGCAAAAACTCTAGTCACATCTTGTAATGACCTAATTAATACTTTTGGTCTTTCCTTTGATTGTAAGTAGTCGAACTGATCCATGAATAAAAGATTACTAGCGGATTCTACTACACCCATCGAAAATATCAACATACTTTGTTAGACTTACTCTATGAGTAAAAAAAATGAAAGTAAAGAAAGGTTTAATGTTTGGTTACAACAAGGTAAACACGATTTGGATGCAGCAAAAGTATCACTAGAAGGCGGTTTTTATGAATGGGTTTGTTATCAGTCAATTCAAAGCGTTGAGAAGATCATTAAAGCAGTAGTTGTTCATTCAGGATTTCGTCCCCCAAGAGTTCATAAACTCGGTGTCCTTCTTGGAATGGCTAATAAGGCTAATAAGGCTTTTGAGGATGTAAAGCTAGAGTTTAGAAAGATTGAATCCTATACTTTTATCTCTCGTTATCCATTTATAATTCCTGGGCAAAATAAAACTCCTCACGAATTAATTACAAAAGAAGAGGCAGAAACCTGTATTAGATTAGCTACAGATATTTTAGATAAGATCGAAACATTCTTATCTGGGCAAACATCTTCATCAGGAGATAAGCCTATAGAAACTGGAGACTATTATTTTTCAAAAGAAGAGATAACTTCGAGAATAGAAAACTTGATCGAATCGATTATAAATTGTGAACATATTAAAACAGAGAAGATTATACTTTTCGGAAGTTTTGCTAGAGAGAAGACTAGGCCACGAACGTCAACTATGGATATTATGGTAATAGGGAGAACAGAACTACCTTTTCTTGAAAGAATTAGTTACGTTCGAGAAATAACTAGAGGAAGTGAACCAATTGTTGAGCCATTAGTCTATACTCCAGAGGAGTTTGATCAGCTTCTTAATGAGGAGGGTGAGGGGTTTTTAGAGACAGCTTTAGAGGAAGGGAAAGTTATTTGGGAAAGATTTAATTAATAACTTGTAATTAAAAATTAATAATTGAGTTTATGTCCTCAGAGAGAATAACTAAAGAAGATTGGGATAAACTTAGGGTTGCTGACTTAGATGATTGGACTTTGATTGTAGCTGGAGATCAACATACATTAGGTTCAGTAATAATTTTTCCTCCTGGAAATATAGAAGCATCTATAGCCCATCTTCCTGATGAAGAACTTATTGAATTCGGTAAAGTTTCAAGAATAGTGGAAAATTTATTAAAAAAGTCTTTTGGAGCAGAGTGGTTTAACTACTCACAAGCAGGAAATAGAATTAGAAAGCTTCATATTTTAATACAGCCTAGATATTCCAAACCATTTGAATTTGTAAATAAAGTTTATGTTGATGAAGGTTGGCCAGGACCCATTAAAGCTCTTGATGAGGATGATTTACCTGATAGAGAGAATGTATTTAACCTAGTTGAAGAATTACGAAATCAGATAAATAATATTGATAATGACGGCATGCATTTAAATATTTACAATAATTAATTGTTGCTTCTTAAAGAGAATAAACTAATTAATTCGTAATTCGTAATTAATCCAAACTTTCTCTAATAGAGTAGAACCTTGAACCGAAGCTGTTCTCGTAAATCTTCTTGTATCTTCCATCATGAACAAATAGATGTGCAGGTCTTTCAAGATTTCCGTTACCATTACCATTCATGTTTCTTTGAAGGTCTAGTTCTCTTGCGTAAACCCCTCCTTTAATCATTAACCCATCCCATTTAAATGTATCTCCAGATTCGTTATCAAGCTCAGCCCTGAAAGTCCCATCTACAATGAAGAATCCCTCTATGATATCATAGTCTGCTGGATTATTAGTGAAGATATTAGTATTTGTTTTACTTTCCCCAGTCTTAATTATTACATCTCCTTTCACAACGAATATACAACCATTTTGATTATGTCGAGTTGTTAAATCTGGTTCAATAATTAAGTTCCCTTCTACAAATATTATTCCTTGTTGATCACATACAGCACCGCTTCTAATTGATACATCATTTTTTACAACAACAGGTCGAATAACATCTCTGTTTTCAGGTCTTGGGCAGAATCCTTCAGCAGTTGCTGAACCACAACCATTTGCATTTCGTGATGATCCTTGAGGACATGATGTACCTGGATTGATGAATGGCTCGCAAGCATCTTCATCGTATTTATCTGGTGTACATCTATAACAAGTTGTAACTGTTTCAAAAACTTCTCCCGGAGCTCGTTGACTAAAGCTTGTTGGACCACTAACAGTTCCACTAGGACATGTAGCTGCCTTGTAATTAAAAGGATTACATTGGCTTAAGTCTGTAACTCCAGTTTCGCAGATAAAACATGTAATTTCAGATGGACATGTACCACCATGGATAGTTGAGCAATTAGGGTTTGATGTAGATCCACTTGGACAGATACTTCCTTGATATATAAATGATTCACAGGCATTTTGATCTCTCTTATCTTCTGTACATTTATAACAAGTTATTTCCACAGGACAGTTATTACCACACGTGTTTGATCCATTTACCCATCCTGCAGGGCAGTTATAGTTGTTAGAAGATACATCGAAAGTACTATTCTGACATGTATTTCCATCATTTTGAGGGATTGTACACCTAGAACAAGGTATTTGAGCTGGACAGTTATTACATGTATTTCTACCTTGAGTCCATCCAGATGGACAATTCGATGCATTGAAAGTTTGGTTTTGACAAGCACCTTGGTCAGTTGTTGAGTCAGTACACCTAGAGCATGTTACATTTGCAGGACATGATCCACCATTAACTTGAGCACATCCATTATTGTTTGGGGTAGATCCTGCAGGGCAACTTGTTCCTGTGTGAATGAATGATTCACAGTTATTCCCGTCTTCCAAAGAGCTAGTACATCTATAACAGGTAATTCTCAAAGGGCAAGTGCCACCAACTGCACCTGCACAACCATTACCTGCTGTAGAAGTGCCACCTGGACAAGAAGGTCCACTATACCACCTACCTTTACAGGCATTTCCATCGGTAAATGATCCTGTGCATGTGTAACAAAGAGAATCTATAGGGCAAGATCCCCCAACAGCACTTGCACATCCACTTGATGATGTGGATGTTCCACCTGGACAGTTATTTGAATTTACTGTAAAAGCTTCACATGTATTTCCATCTCTACGGCTTGAGGTACATCGATAACAAGTTCTGCTTACTGGGCAAGATCCTCCTACTGCTGCAGCACAGTTTGAACTTAGATTGTAAGCTCCTGGATTTCTTAAATATTGATTATAGTAATCTACATCATAAGCTTCACAGTTATTTCCATCATTTGTTGCAGAAGTGCATCTATATGCCCTTACAAAGTAAGGACATCTAGCACTTCCTGAGTAAATTTGTAAATTACTTGAATATCCCCCCCTTTGTTCGCAAGTACCGGATGTAATTGTAAATGGTTCATTTGTATATGGGCTATCATATACATTACTAGTACATCTATAGCATACTGTTGATCCTGGGCAAGTACCAGATTGACATCTGCTTTGATCAGTCCATCCTGCAGGGCAAACTGATCCTCTAACTCTTATTCTATTGCATGCACTGGTACTATCGCTTGTAGTTGAAGTACATTGATAGCAATCAGTAAATTCTATCCTTTTTTCACAGACATTACTGTTTTGACATTGACTAAGGCTTTGAAATACATTCTGTGGATTATTATAATAATCCTGAATTGAACCAAAGTACTGTTCACATTGGTTACCGTCGTATGGATTGGTAGTACACCTGTATAGACTTGTTGAATATCCAGAATAATGCCTAGAATAGTAACCTGAATAGCAAACTCCTTGATCTTGATACCATCCTGCTGGACATCTTTCAGCGAAATAACCTTCCTCACAATTATTCGAATAAAAGAAACTATCATTATAACTTGAGCTACTCGCAGGTCTAAAACACCTTAATGTCCTTGGAAACTGATTATGTAAAGGAGGTTTTGGATTTCTGCAATAGCCTGTTTCTGAATTGCATAAATTGCTATTACTATACAGTCCATAATCCGCTTCACAAAAGTAACTGAATACTCCTATATATTGACAGCTATTTGAACCACATCTATAACATCCTGTAAGTTCATCTCCGTAATATTGTTGAAAGCTAGCAGTATTAGATGTAAGTACTTCATTAGGTATGAATGCTAACTCATCTTTTCTATCAAGATTTTGAATTTTTTCTAAGTTGACTGGGCTAAAACTAACATCATCTTGAGAAGAATTATTTTTCTTGTCTTCAGCAACAGTAGAAATCCCTCTAACATCAGGGAAAAGTGCTGAATTTGAAAAGAATTCATCAATAACTACAGGTTCATCTATTGTTGGTAGTTCACCTCCATTATTTCTTTCAACTCTGTCTAAGATATGGTTATACCAATCATCAAAATTAGCTTCTCCTGGAACTTCAATAGCCTCATCAGTATACTGAGTAAGAATATTACTTCTCAATGATACTCGATCTTCAGGTAAAACATTATTCCCTATAATTACAGTTTCAGTAGATAAAGTAGCTGAGCCTTCGTATATATCGGGAATTTGCAGGCTGGTATTAGGTATCTCAACATTATCTATACCCTCGCTAGCTGATATTGAGCCACCAACTGACATTAACCATGCGGGTTCTAATGCTTTAGCCTCAATTTCTTTTATAGCAACTCCAACATTACAAGCTCTATCTGTTACATAAAGAGCATGGCCCACTGGAATCTCTAATTCGTTTCTTAAATCATTGAATGTAAATGTCCCTGTCAAAGATGCATTAATATTTGAATCTCTTTTAGGATTCCTTGTATATAAACTATCGTTACTATTATTTTGGTAGATTAAATTTACGTTTTGGAAAGCACCTGCACCTGCATTTGGCTTATATTGATAGAGGGCGTTATTATTTGGTGTATAAAGATAAGCTCTAGTTTTACTATTATCAATTCCGCTTTGATTTACAGCGGTAGATTCTCCCCCCGACCTTGTTACTTGATATTCACTATTTGTAATAAAAGTAGGGTCGGTTAATAGGACATCTGGTTCATCCATATCTATTCCCCAGTCGCCCCATTTTGTTAGTCGAATTGCATTTACATCTCTCGTCCCATCATTAGCAGGAGTAGCATTCCACTGGTTAATTACAGTGTAATAAACACTATAAGTACCGTTAAAGAAAGAGTTACCAAATTCTATATCAAAGTTAACATTAGGGTTACTTGAAGATCCTGACATTCTTGCAGTTACAGTACCTCTATATGTACTTAGATCTTGCCCTGTATTGCCGGAGATTGTTGTTCCTGAAGGATTGTATGTATACACAGTTTGATTTCTTGGATCAATTGTAACCATTATTCCCTCACTATTTCTAACCTTTTCTCGTACTGAGTTTCTTAAAGGTGTATTACCATTTTCAAATACACCGTTTCTTTTTCCATCGTTACCTGTTTTAGGTACAAAATAAACCTCTATTGATTTTATTTCACCTCTTGGTTCGTTTGCTCGAATATTAAATTCTAGTGGATTACTTACGCTTGGATCGATACTACCAGCAAGTCCAGATATTCCATTACCACATGTATCATTAGTAACACCTACATTTGGAACGGTTGGTCTATCGATACAGGTTAAAGTGTCTATAGTCCTTGGAGAATTATTCAATAGAGGATTACCTCCGTTTGGATTAATAGCAAAAGCATATATGTCCTTTATATTTCCATCTATAGTACTATCTGGAAGAGGGATATCAAACCCATGATTTCTGTTGCCACCACATTGATTTCCTACAGCTACTTCTCTTTGAACATTAGCCGTACCTGTAGTTATTAAGCTACCTCGAGGTCCTCCTTGAGGTCCTTCGTAGACATGAATTGCTAAGGATTGGTTATAATTATCAGCATCACATGTCCATCCGACTAAACGGTTACAATCAACCCCATCATGAAAACCTATAGGTGAGTGATTAGTTACATTTGTGCAAGAGTTACTGCAATAAGAGCAAGTAGCGCCAAGGGCTGCTCCTGGTGTACAACTTGAGCCATTACTTCCTCCATTATCACACTGTTCAGATCCTTCACGATTATCATCTCCACAACAAGCAGGAGCAGTAAAAGCAAGTGAATTTGATGAAGCTCTCCCTGTAGAACTGTCATAGACTGATGCGTAATAGGTTGAACCAGCATTTAAAGTGAGTCTTGAACCTGATGTTGTACTTGGTTCACCTCCACTATATTGTCTAAAACTATTTGCTAGTTTTCTTACAAATGATGTATTTGCATTTGTATTAAACCAAGAAAGTACTTTAGGATTAGTAGTATCAATATCCACCCAATAGTTATTCCCAGTCCCTGACCAATCTACTTCTATAACTTTTTGACTATTACTATCACAATATGCCCTTGCAGAGGTTACTTGTGGTATTTCACAGTTTGGTGCAACGAAGCTTCGAGAGTTTGTAGATCTTTGGTCTTTAGTTCCATTATATACTGTAGCGTAATATCTAGTTCCTGGAGTTATATTAAAAACAGTTCCTGGATTACTGTTATATGGGTTTGCTGTTCTTTGTCTAAAATTAGTAGAATTGGCATTATATCCTATCGTTGCTCCAGCTCTATAATTCCAAAAAGTTCCTGCAGGGTTTCCTGAAGTTGTATCTAAATCAATATAGTAATCTTGGCCATTTGGACCTGTCCAATCAATATCTAAAAAAGTTTGCCCATTATTACAGTATGCATTTGCACCAGTAACTTCAGTTACTTGTTCTGCAAGAGAAAATTGAGAAGTTGCCCATACAGCTCTCTGTCCATTACTTTTATAAACACCCCAACAATATGTTCTTCCAGGAGTAAGTGAAACAGATATTGGTGCTTTACTTGGAGAACCTCCATTTTGATACATTAGATACCAAGTTCCTGGAACATTCATTGTTGGGCTTGAAAGTATAGGTTCAGTATTACCGGCTGTACAAGTTCCTGTAAATAGGTATAGTGAGTAACTTCTTGAACCAGTACAATTTACACCCCAATCTGTTACTGTCCAATTGAATTCAATGTTTGAAGTATTAAAAGGTAATACTGCTCCGCTAGATGGATATTTCATCCCTGGTGCAGTAGGATTTGTCGGGGAACAACATGTGCATCCTCTAGTTGCTCCACAAGAATTCCTCTGGATTCCAGCAGGGCATTCGCAACCACCCCATCCTCCATCGGTATCATTTAAACAACAAGCATTACTATGCCATCCACTTGCACAAAGTATCTTTGGGGGAGGACAATGGTCTCCAGGTGGATTTGAACATGTTTCATCAGTTCCACAACCACTGCACTGATTCACATTTGCATTATTACAACATGTTCTTCCAGATTGAGCTTCTAAATTTAATTCACCTACTGAATGAGAATAAGTAATAAAGGCAATAGAAAAAAGGCAAACAAATAAAAATGTGTGAATAATATTATAAATCTTCAAGTTATAAATAGAGTTAATCTTAATCAGTATACAGTCTTTTTCTTATACTACTCAAGTTTTTGAATAAAAAATATTTAATCAAAAACAAAATCCCACACCTCATGGTGCGGGATAAGTATCTATAGAATTTCCCCACGAAGCTTGTGCTTCATGGCTCAATTTATCTCTACTTATTTTGCTTCTTCTGTGGCCCGGATCTCTCTAATAACATTTACTTTAATTACACCAGGGTAGGACTGGGTTTCTTCAATTCTTTTCGCTATTTTGTGTGCCATAACTTTAGTTTCGTTATCGTCAACATCTTCAGGTTTAACTATAACTCTAACTTCTCGTCCAGCTCTAATAGCATAAGCTTCTTTTACTCCTTTATTTTCAGCAGCAATTTCTTCAAGAGCTCTAATTCTCTTAATATAGTCTTCATAGCTATCTTTTCTAGCTCCAGGCCTCGCTCCGGATATTGCATCTGCAATTCTTACTATTTCAGCTTCAACGTATTTAGCTTCTACATCGAAGTGATGAGCTTTAATTGCATTAATTAACTTGTCATTTCCCTTAAAATGTTTTGCTGCAATCTCAGCTGAAATATGGTGATGTTGCTTTCCTTCTTCAGGAATTACTTTGCCTATATCATGTAGAAGGCATGCAAGTTTTGAAGTCTCAACATCTGCACCAATTTCTTTTGCAAGGTATTCAGCCATTTTTACCATCTCAAGGGTATGTTTAACCAGATTTTGTCCATAACTGAACCTATACTTGAATCTACCTAAAAGCATTATGATTTCATCTGGTAGATCGGATATACCTGCTTCGTAAGCCATATCTTCCCCTGTTTTCTTAATTTCCTTAAGAATATCTTTCTTAACTTTCTCGATTGTTTCTTCTATTGATGCAGGATTAATTTTTCCTGTTGACACAAGCTTATTCATTGCAATTGCAGCAACCTCTCTTCTAATTGGATCAAAACAGGAGATTGTTATTTCTGTAGGTGATTCGTCAATTATCACATCAACACCTGTCATCCTCTCAAAAGTTCTAACATTTCTTCCGTTCTTTCCGATAATTCTACTTTTCATTGATTCATCTTGAATATCAATTGTAGTAGTTGTAGTGTCCGCAACGTAATCAACTGCACTTTGTTGCATGGCATCAAGTAAAATAACTTGGCTTTTTTCTTCTATAGTTTCTTCTATATTTTTTTCAGCCTCTCTAATTTTCTTAGCGGTCCAATCATGCATATCTTTTTCAACCGCAGCTTTTAGTTGTTTCTCAGCTTCAGCTTTTGTAAGCTTAGCTATCTCTTCTAACTTAGTACTGAGCTTATCGTTGAGTTGTTTAATTTCATCTTTACGTTCACGAATATCTTTTTCTTTGTCCTCAAGGCTATCAAACCTTTCGTCTAAAGTTTTTGAACGATCGATTAACTTTTTCTCTCGTTCAGTTAAGAGTCTTTCTTGTTCTTTAATTTGGTTCTTTAATGATTCAGAAGCTTTTTCTGCCTCTTTTTGAATTTCGGCTGATTTTTTTTCAGCTTCTAATATTTTCTCCTTTGCAATATTACTAGCTTTTTCAATTGCCTCTAGTTCAGATAGCTTCTCAGATCCTCCTTCGTCAATTTTTTTTCGACTATCTACATAAATATATCCAGCAAATCCTGAGACAACTAGTAGTAATAAAGCAAGGACGGCCGATATTGGGTCCATAACTTCATATTGTTAATAAATACACTAAAGAATAATTAGAAGCTTTTTCCTATTGTAATAGGGTGGATGAATACCTTTTTGTATAAGTCAAATTCTTGTTTTTATCTAAATTTTTCTTATTTTTTTTAATATTTATAAAAAGTTTCATTAAATTTTAAGTCTCTAATTATCCTACTTTAATCTATAATTATATCATATAAGAATTTTCTTCTGTTTTCTATTAAAACTATCTAATTCTGTTAGGATCGAAGTATTCACCGTTTTTTATAATACCTCTTCTAGCAAGCTCGTTCATCATCTCCTTTATCTGTTGATTTTTATGAGCTAATAAATTGTTAAGATTTGTTTGCATACTTTCTTGATCTTTAACCTTAGTTCTTAGCTCATTTAATTCAGCCTCCATTCTATCGAATTTGGTTTTAATATCGCTACATTCTTTTGCATCTTCAACCATCTGCTCAAAATCTTTAGACTCTGTTAGTTTTTTTATGAGTTGATCTTCACTTACTCCGATATTTAAGTAATAGTTTAGATCATTTTGAGCAGGTTCTTTCCCAAGAATTTTCTTATATATTTTATTAATCATCTCCTTTCTCTGTTCTCTATCCATCATTAAGTTGTCAGATCCACTAGATGATGAGCTAGGGCTTGAAAGTGAATCAGAGGAGTTAGTAGAAGAGTTATTGGCACCAAAGTTATCTCCAAAAGGGTTTGAAAAATCAGGTAAGTCAAAATCACCAAACATATCATTACCTCCAGGTTTTTTCTTTACTTCGTGAAGTTTTGGAGGATTGTCTATATATTTTTTTATAGCGATAACTACATTTTTAGAAAGTTCATCTAGTTTAGTTTCATCCTTTAGAATTTTGTAATCCTCTTCGTTATCTATGTATAGTAGTTCAAAAGCTACTGAGATGGGATTTGTTTGATTAAGTATTAAAAGTGAACCAAGATCATGATCGTATTCAGAATGGATTCCTTGGCTCTCAAACTTTGTTAATGAAGTAATCTCTTTTATTAGAACTTCAGCAAAAGCTTTAGCATTATTTGTTCCATTATCTTCACCAGCATACCAACCTTCTATCCCCCTTTCCCCTCCATCATTAACGTGGATTTCTAAAAAAAGATCGCCATTCTCTTCACTAAAGCCAGTATCATTTATCCAATTGATTCTATCAAGTAGCTGTAGATCAACAGGAACAGCTTTATGTTCTATCTTCTCTTCATTTAAGTGTTTGACTACAAGGCTCAATATCTTTCTAGTTAGATCAAACTCTCTTAAATCTTTAAAAACTGCTCCAGGACTCATACTAGTATGAGCAGCTGAAACTACAAGTCTTGGTTTTGCCATAAACTACTTAATTATTACCTAGATTTTATAGTATATTATTGTATTAGTCGATTAAAGTATTAAATGAATAAGAAAAAACTTATTATTATTACATTAGTTTTAACAATTATTTTATTACTATACCTATTTATAAGCTCATATAGGAAATATAACCTAGATCCTGAAATTCAATGTGAAGTCGCTAATGAGATATGTACCTGTTTGGGATTTGCTTCAAGGACATCAGCTTTAGGTTATCCTCCTATTCATTTCTATGAATGCTCTGGTCTTGAACTGTGTGTATATACAGGTGAAGAAATAGGTACTTGTTATTCTTCTGTTATAGAATAATATCTTATGGTAAAAACTAAGAAATTTAATCCATTACCAATTCTTATACCTTTGTTTTTTATAGGATTATTTATTTTTGTAAATGGATACAGAGTTTATGAGCCTGATCCAGAAAGTGCCTGCTTTGTTTCAACTGAAGCTTGCTTGTGTTTTGGTGTAAGAAGAGAATTTAGTGAAATTACTGATGGGGTAGAGCAAAAGCTAGTTAATTGTGAAGGGCCTGAGATCTGTATACCGTTCTTTGAACAGCAAGGAGATTGTTTTAGATAACTACAAAAGCTTACCCATTAAATCGTCTAGCTCCTCTTCTGTTTTGAAAGGGATTGTTATTTTACCTCCTCGTTGTGATCTGAAGAACGCGACATTATCTCCGAACTTGCTTTTTAGATTTTTTTCAATCTCTACTGTTCTATTATCCATAATTCTATTAGTAGGTTTCTTATCTTTCATCTGTCCTTTGTTTAGTCTTCTCACTAATTCTTCAACAGCTCTGACTGATAGATGATCCTTTAGAATTAGTTTATATGTTGCTATCATTCCATCTTTTGTTTTAAGACTTAAAAGAGCCCTTGCATGTCCCTCAGAAATTTTCTCTTCTACTAATCCTTTTTTAATCTCATCTGGAAGAGCTAAAAGCCTAATTTTATTAGCTACTGCCGGTCTACTAATTCCAACTCTCTTAGAAATTTGCTCATGGGTCATTTTAAAAGCTGTGTAAAGCTGCTCAAAAGCCATAGCTTCTTCTAAAGCATTTAGATCTTCTCTTTGTAGATTCTCAATTACAGCCAACTCAAGCATGTCCTGAGGTGTAGCTTCTTTAATTACTACTGGTACATACTTTAGACCTGCAAGCTGGGCAGCTCTCCATCTTCTTTCTCCGGCTATTAATTCATATATATTGTCACTTTTTTTTGTTACAAGTAGTGGCTCGATTACACCGTGCTCTCGAATTGAATCAGCTAGCTCAACTAGCTTGTCAGGGTTTACTTCAACACGGGGTTGATAGGGATTGGGCACTATTACGTTTGTCGGTAGGTTAGGGATATATCCAGTTTTTGATGTTATCTCAGAAACAGTAGAGTCACTAATTAGCGCTGATAATCCTTTTCCAAGTGCAGGTTTTTTTGCCATAAAATAAATAATGTATATAGTATTTTATAATGTCACAATCCTCATACGACTTCAATATTAATTACCTCCAAAATTAGGTCTAACTAGTGAATCCGGATTCTTCTTCTCAAATCTTTCAAGTATTTCTTCTGTTAGTCTTCCGTATGCTTGGGCACCAGATGATTCAGGTTCGTACTCTACAATTGCCAATCCATGTGAAGGTGCTTCTGAAAGTTTGATATTTCTTGGAACAAGAGTATCAAAAAGTTGATCATCAAAATGATTTTTCAGTTCAACTGCGATATCTTTACTCAAATTTGTTCTTGTGTCGAACATAGTTAAAACAACACCTCCTATTTCTAAATTAGGATTTAAGTTGTTCTTTACTAGTTTTATAGTATTAACAAGCTGTCCTAAGCCCTCTAAAGCAAAATATTCAGCCTGAACAGGTATTATGACTTTGTCTGAAGCTACCTGACTATTAATCGTTAAAAGTCCTAGTGAGGGTGGACAGTCTATTAAAATATAATCATATTCATTTCTAAGTTGGTCAATCGCGTTCTTTAGAACACTTTCTCTTGACATAGCATTCACCATTTCAACTTCAGCTCCAGCTAACTCTATTGAGGATGGAATAATATGTAGATTTTCAATTCTTGATTCTAAAACAGTATCTTCAGCTTTAGTCTGATTAATTAAAATATCGTATACACTTAACATTCCATCATCTTCAGTATCTCTTTCAATACCAAGCCCTGAAGTTAAATTGGCTTGAGGATCGATATCTATCAATAGAACTTTCTTACCTTTTCTAGCAAGAAATACTCCAATGTTTAAAACACTGGTTGTTTTTCCAACACCGCCTTTTTGATTACTTATAGCTATAACCATAATTTATTGATATATCTCAGTATACACCAAATGCGTTAAGTCCAAAGTTAAAAGTCAAAATTCTATGCTTTAGTTATTTTGAAACTAATCTCTTCATCTCCGATTTTTGCCTTTAATGCTTCTTCGTCTAACTCAGATTCTTTAATACTTTTTGCCTTAACTGATTGTGATAGATCATTATTAAGAGTGATGAATAGATTTTTTAGGAACTCGCTATCAGTAGAATATTGAAGGTTAATTTGATCATTCATCTGAAGTTTCATTTTCTTCCTTGCTGCTTGAATATTTCTTGTTAATTCTCGCAATGCACCTTCCATTCTTAGCTCATCATTTATCTCAAGGTTTAATCCAACCTGTATTCCAAGGGTAGTATCTCCAATAACTTTTACAGTCTCTGATTCTTCAAATTCAAATTTCTCCATCGCTTCCTTTACATTTAATTCTTTTTGAATCAGTTCTTTCATCCATCCAGTTAATGCACCAAGATCTTCATTAGTTGAATGAACGTATAGCTCTGATAAAGGTTGTCTTACTTTTTGCCCATTCTCAACTCTTAGATTATGTCCAAATTCAACAATCTTTCTAATAAGTGACATTTCAGTTTCAATTTTTGTATATTCCTCTATGAACTTCTGATCATGAGTAGGGAAGTCAGTTAAGTGAATTGATTCTTCCTTATCTTGTAATTCTCCAAATATAATTTCTCTGTAGATATGATCAGTGATGAAAGGAGCAAACGGAGCAAGTAGCTTTAATGTTTCTACTAAAACGTAGTAAAGAACCTCTAAAGCTCTATGATCTCCAGCTCCAAATCTATCTCGATTAGATCTAATGTACCATTTTGAAGTTTCAGATATTAGATCGGAAATTGGTTTCAAAGCCTTTGGCACAATGTAACTTTCCATATTCTCGTTAACTTCTTTTATAGTTTTTTGGAGCTTTACCAAAATCCATTCATCTAAATTATTCTCGATATCATCAAAAGGAATGTGATCCCAAGGGTGTGAATCACCAGTTACATTTCTTTTATTGTAGGCAAGATCTTCAGTTGGTTGCCAGTTATGCATATTTGCATATGTTGTTAAGTAGCTGTAGATGTTCCAAAGAGGAAGAGTAATTTCTTGAACCTGTAGTTTTAAATCTTTCTCATTGAAGTTAATATCCTCTCCTACTAATAGAGGGCTTCCTAAAAAATATAATCTTAATGCGTCTCCACCGTATTTTTCAATAGTTTGTTTAGGATCAGGATAATTTTTAAAACTCTTACTCATTTTTCTTCCATCTGTTCCTGCCATATTCCCTGTTACTATGACATTTTTGAAAGGTGCCTTGTCAAAAACGATTGTAGAGACTCGAATTAAAACATTAAACCAAGCTCTAATTTGCCCTACATATTCAGCGATATAATCAGCAGGAAAATTATTTTCGAAAATTTCTTTATTCTCAAAAGGGTAGTGCCATTCAGCTACAGGGACGGATCCTGAGTCTAGCCAGTTATCTAACACATCAGGAATTCGATGATACTCTTTTCCATCTTTAGTTAAAACGATCTTATCGCAAACATCTCGATGAAGCATAACCCTCTCATCTCCAAAGTACCAAACTCCATCTTTCTCTTTTATCTGATCATTGTACTCGCTCATCTCTTCAATACTTCCAACTACAATCTCATCTCCATCTTCAGATCTCCAAATTGGCATAATCGTTGCCCAGTATCTTGTTCTTGAAATTCCCCAATCTGGAGCATTTTTGATTACTTCAGCCATTCGTCCTTCCTGAAAATGATCTGGAATCCAATTTATATCTTTATTAACCTCAAGCATTCTATCTTTAACCTTATTTATATTTACAAAATATGAATCTTGAGCTTTATATATCAATGGATTATCTCCTCTGAAGAATGGTAGTCTGTGTCTGTAAATTTCTGACTTTAAGAGATTTCCTTTCTTTTTAAGATCCTCTTTAATTGGCTCAGCAGCATCCCTAAGATAAGTTCCCTTAAATTCTCCAACGGTTAAATTTCCTTCATCGTCAATATCTTGATGATCACTTAATTTGAACTTTTCTCCTAATTCAAAGTCTTCTGCTCCGAATCCAGGAGCTACATGAAGTACACCTGTTCCATCATCTGTAGTAACTCCTTCATATAGATAAACCTTAAAATCATTATCAGTAGTGTCTTTTACAAAATAATCATAAACTGGTTCGTATTCTAATCCCTCGAGATCTTTACCTTTGATTTCGTTTTTAATTGTTAAATTTTTATGATCATCTCCGAAGATATACTCTAATCTTTTCTTAGCAACAACAAGGTTACCTTCTTCATGTTCAATGACTACATAATCTTCTTTAGGGTTGACTGCCAGGGCAAAGTTAGAAGGAATTGTCCAAGGAGTTGTTGTCCATGCAACTATAAAAGTATTTTCTGATCCTTTGATTTTTTCTGGTTTTTTCAATTTAAATTTCACAAAAATACTTAGATCATCAACATCTTGGTAGTTATTAGATTCAGCAACCTCAAATTCTGAAACTGGTGTTGCAGTGTCTGTAGAGAAGAGCGAGACTCTTTTTCCTTTGTATACAAAGCCTTTTTCATGCATTTGTTTAAATACCCAGATGACTGATTCATTGAATTCAGGATTCATTGTGTAGTAGGCATTTTCCATATCCACCCATCTTCCAACTGAATCGATATACCATTCCCATTGGCTAGTTACCTCTTCAACATGTTTTCTACATTCCTTTACATAGTTATCAATTCCAAATTCTTCTACATCAGCTCGGCTCTTAAGATTAAATTTCTCATTAACTTTTGCTTCAATAGGTAATCCATGACAGTCCCAACCCCAAACTCTTCTAATCTTTTTACCTCTCATTGCCCAATATCGTGTAACTGGGTCTTTAGTAATTGAGGATAGTAAAGAACCGTAATGAGGCATTCCGGTTACAAAAGGTGGTCCATCAACAAAAGTATATCGATTATCTTCATCTTTGGATTCAATCGATTTTTCAAAAATTTTATTTTCTTTCCAGAACTTCAAAACTTCCTGTTCTAAATCAAAGAAATTTTGTCTTGGGTTTGGTTTGTTAAACATTTCTAAAGATATAAGATTTAAGATAAGAGATCTAAGATTTCTTGGATCTGAGATTTTTAATTATGGTGTAAATCATTTTTTTAAGCTCATCAATTTTCATCTCAGTATGTTCCCAGCTTTTATTTTGTATATATTTAAGATCATGAGAAATCTCAATCATAGTTGATACTTCGTTTAGTGAACCCAGTGCTATATTTAGGAAATTTGCGAATTCTTTATCCGTTTGCCTTACTGCTCCTTCAGCAATATTTGCAAGAATTGAAACGCCAGCTCGTCTAATTTGATTGGTTAATCCAAATTTTTCTTCTTCGGGAAATGTTGAAGTTATTGTATATATATCTTTAACTAAGTCCTTAGATACTTGCCATATTTTTAACTGCTTGTAGTTATGCATTGTTTCTTTTGTCTAAATTCTTTTATCTGGTGTCTTAAAGAGGACTGGATCGCCCAGTGGTACCACCTCATTTTCCCGATGAAGAAATCGGGACGCTCATTTTAGCTATTTCGGGCTCTCCCGCCTAGGTCTAGTCTCCTACGCTAAAGCTTCGGAGACTAAACTCCAAAAACTTTAACAGCTTGCCAATTTCGTCTTGATCTACGAAGCCTTGGCGAAGTAGATTTCTTCTAAGTGCTCTGGAGTGATATCTCGTCTGCTTTTGGCATGAGCTCCTTCTACGCGTTCATTTTGATTTTATCACAGTTTAATAGTCAAATTCCTCAAATGGAGGATTAATTAATCTCATGTCCTGATTAAGGGAATCCATAATTTCAGTTTGTTCTTTCGATAGGTGGATGTCCTGACTTTTAAAGTTTTCTTCAATATGCTCTTTAGAGCCTGCTTTTGGAATTGTGATTATGTCTTTGTCAAGTAACCATGACAGAATTGCCTGGGCTGTGCTAGCTCCAATTTCTTCAGCAATATCTTTAATCTCCTTTATATCTAAATCTTTTCCCCTTGCAATAGGGGAATATGCTGTTAAATAAATACCATGATCCATACAGAAATCATAAAGATCCTTTTGGTAAAGGGTAGGGTGGAATTCAACTTGGTTATTTGAAATTTCAAATCCTTCTTCATGAATTCTCTCAATATGTTTAATAGTGAAATTAGAAACTCCATAAGAATTAATTAGACCTTTTTCTTTAGCTTTTTCCATTGCTTCAAGAGTATCCATGATCGGAATATTGCTATCTGGCCAATGAACAAGATAAAGATCTAGGTAATCTAAGCTAAGCTCATCTAAATTTCTTTTTAATGAATCTATGAGTTGGTCTTTTTTTAAGTTATCTCTCCAAACTTTAGAAGTTACGAAAAGCTCAGATCTTTTAACATTACTGTTTTTAATTCCTTTCCCAACTTCATTATGATTGCCGTACATATCTGCAGTATCAATATGTCTATAGCCAACTTCTAGGGCGTATTCAATAGACTCAATGCAATTGTCTCCAGTTAATTGCCATGTACCAATCCCAAGAAGTGGTATTTCGTTGCCATGTTTAAGTTTTACTTTACGCATGAAGAGGTTTTTAAGAAGTAATCTATCTAATTGTATCAGATCGAATCAGTTATTCTTAAGTAAAGCTTTTCCTTGGCCGTTAATCTTGCTCATTGGTTTAGCTTTTTTCCAAAATGAATCAAATATCTGTCTTTGCATGTCAGCTAGTTCTTTATTGTAAATTTCTACAATGAATACATCATTATTTCTAAAGTTGTACATTGTATAAACATTGTTATAGATTAGTATTTCAAAATTGATTTTAAATTCATTAGGGGCGATGTATTTAATGTCCCAGTATTTAATTAGATCTTTTATTTCAGTGTGTTCATGGATCTCGGTGTAGTTGGTTAGTTGATTTATTTTAACCTGATTTTTTACGAATTCCTTTCTAGCTCTTTCGCTAAACTCTCTTGGCATGAATTCTTCCATATTTGAAGCAAGCTCGAATATTCTTAGTTTATCTTTCGCTTTTGTAGAGTTCCAAGTAACTTGTTTTAGCCCCTCAATGCCTTGGTAATGAAGTATTTTTGAGTTTTTACCTGAGATTTTCTCTATATTATTTAGATCATTTATAAGTATCGGCGCTGTATTTTTAAGAATGTTTAATTCATCTTCTTTTTGCTTCACAATTTGCATTAGTTTTTCTGGGGATTCTGCGACGAATCTTTTTCCATAACCCTCAACTTGCTCAATTACAAAGCTCTTCTCAATCAGTTTCTCAATTACTCTATAGATTTTTGTTCTGGCTATTTTTAATTTTTTACTTAGCATAAGTGCGGATGTTCCTGGCTCTTTAAGTAAGTAGTAGTAAATCCGTGCTTCATCAGTACTTAAGCCATAAAAAGAGAGGCTTTTAATGTAGTTGTCTGCTTCTTCGGACATATCATTTTAAAAGTAAAAGCTTGTATATAAAATCGTAACATAACTTTTAATAAATGGATAACTATGGATTTTTTAGGGATAATTTTTGGTCTAAGCTATGCAGTGTTTGCAGGGTTTGGAAAAGTTGTGTTGAAAAAAAGTTTAAATTCCTTTCCTAGCTCTGTTTCTTTCTTTTGGGAATCGGTTTTTGGGATGTTTCTTTGGGTTCCTATTAGTATGACTATAGGGGTAGATTATGCATCTATTCCTAGTATTTTACCTATTATTATCCTAGGTGCGGTTCTATCCGAAGCATATATTTTTTATATTTACTCTAAGGGTGATATAAGTATTATAGGCGCAATCTTTCCCTCTTATTCATTATTTACAATTCTTTTCTCTATTATTCTAATTTCAGAAAGGCCTACGTTGTTACAAGTTCTATCTGCTCTTGTAATTTTTGTCGGAGTAATCTTGATCTCATTATCGAGTTTTAAAAAGAATTTATCATTCGTTAAGAATATATCGCCTTCGCTGTGGGCGTTATCTGGAGCGATTGCAGTTGGTGTAGCTGATTCGCTTGGAAAAGGAGTAATTAATGAAACTTCATCATTCACATTGCTCTTTACTTTAGCATTTGTTCAGATTCCAGTGTCTCTTATTTTTCTAAGGATTGAAAGACAGGATTTTAAAGATACGTTTACTGCATTTAGAGATTTTGAAAAATATCGTCTAAGTTTAATTGCTGCATTCTTAATAGCTTTAGCTCAACTTTTCTTTTGGTTGAGTTTTGAAAATACTCTTGCCTCTGTTGCCTCACCAATAACATCTTCAGTTAGTATGTTTACAGTAATATTTGCATATTTGTTCTTAGAAGAGAGTCTTGGGAGGGTAAAGATTTTAGGTGTTCTTTTTGTCTTTTTTGGAGTAGTACTATTGGGCTTAGTTTAGGCTCAGTAGTTTTGAAAGTGTTAAAATCAATCATGGATAAAGTTAAAACAATATTTATAGGTACTAGCGAATTCGCTGTTCCGATTTTAGAGGAATTGGTAAATCTTGAATTTATAGATTTGAATTTGGTGATTACTCAGCCAGATAAACCTGCTGGAAGAAAGCAAAAGTTACTACCTTCTCCTGTGAAACAGTTTTTGGGAGGCTCAAATGCTAATATTAAAATTCTGCAGCCACAAATAATACGAAAGAGTGCTACAGAAATTTTAGAAAAATTTGAACCGGAGTTAATTATAGTTGCTTCTTACGGTCAGATAATTCCAAAAAAGATTTTAAACTATCCTAAATATGGATGCTTAAACTTTCATGGATCTTTGCTACCCAAACTCAGAGGAGCAGTACCGATACAAATGAGTATTTTAAAAGGTTTAGAAACAACCGGCGTAACTCTACAGAAGATGAGTTTTAAGATGGATGAAGGTGACATTATTTCTCAACGAGAAATTGAATTACAAAGAAATGAGACATCAGAATCATTAACTGAAATATTAAGTGAACTCTCAAAAGATATACTGAAGGAGGATTTGGAGGACTGGATTGCTGGGGAAGTAGAAGCGATCCCTCAGGATCATAACGAAGCTACTTATTGTTTTAAAGAGGATATTCGAAAAGAAAATGCTGAAATTAATGAAAAAACTTCAGTTATTATCGCAGAGAAGATGGTTAGGGCTTTTTATCCATGGCCAGTAGTATGGTTAATGGTGCCAAATGGTAAGAATGCAGGTAAGAGGCTCAAAGTTTTTAAGTCTAGAATACTGGATCAAAAATTAGAACAAGAAGCAAGGGGAAATTTTAGAATTGTCGAAATTGACGGTCAGCTCTGTATTATGCTTAAGGATGGCGCTTTAGTACTTGAAGAGGTCCAGCTAGAAGGAAAAGAAAGAAGAACTGGAACAGAATACTTATGGATAGTAGAATAGAGGTATGGAAATAATTACATTTTTACTACATTTCATTTACATATCTGGAACTTTTCTGGGAGGTGTAGCTATTGGTTACATTTTCAAAGAAAAGATTAGTACAGTGCTATCTAGATTCTTTAAATGAAAGTCCTCCTGAAAGGTTGTGCTATTTTTTTAATTGGAATTATCCCAATTCTTTTTGTATTTGGGTATTTTAATTATCCAAGATATTACTATTCTCAAAATGAGGCAGTAATTATTGAGGTTAATGAATATCTAGAGATTTTAGGTCAACGTCAAATTGATACATATATGATTTCTGAAACGTATCCCAGCAACTCCTTTGCTGAATATCAATATGCTAGAGAGAATGTAGATAACATCGATGACTTGAGAAATCAGATTGAAGATTTCGGTAGAAATGAGATCAATACTTACCTTGAAAAAATTAATTCCTATACCTCGATTGGTTTTGAGGAGATCAGGATTGATTTAACTGAGTTGGGCTTTAATGAATTAAGAAATTATGAAGAAATAATTGAAAAGTCTAAGGCTGATCTTAGGGAGACAGTTGATGGAATCCCCAATGCTTACTATGAAATAAATGAACAAATGATATTAGATATGAGTATTGAGGAGAAAATTGGCCAGTTGTTTTCTTTTGCTTTAATTACAACTAGTCTTACAGATTCTGAGATTTCTTATCTATCTGAAAACTACATAGGAGGAGTTGCTCTTTTTGGAAATAATATTACTTCAGAAGAACAACTAATTAATCTTACAAGTGAACTGCAATTTTTAAACAATAGCTATCCTATATTTATTTCAACAGATCAGGAAGGTGGAGCAGTGAAGAGACTATCTTGGGATCCTACCGGAAGTCATAGAGACATTTTTGAACTTTCGGAATCTGAACAGTGCAATGCATGGGAGGAGAGAGAAGAAGTTCTTATTGATTCAGGTATAAACTGGAATCTTGGATTAATTGGAGATGTTACCGACAATCCTAGTTCATTTATTTACCAAAGAATTTTTACAGAAGATTTTAACGAAGCAGCTAAATCCGTTTACATTGCAGCTGAATGTACAAATAATACACTTCAAACTCTAAAACATTGGCCTGGACACGGGGCTACAACTGTTGATACTCATACAACAATTGGAACTTTGGATGTTATTTCAGAAGAAGTATGGCTTGAAACGGATAATCTTCCATTTCAATCTGGGATTGAATCTGGGGTAAATTCAATAATGATTGGACACTTAATTATTCCTTGGTTGAATGAAAGTGAACCTGCTTCTTTATCATCTGAAGCAATTGGTTATTTGAGAAATAACTTAGGATATGAAAATATGATTGTTACAGATGACATGATGATGCCTGTTAGGGCAGGAAGGGATTATGATGATTCAATTAGAAAGGCACTATTAGCTGGACACGATCACCTATTCATCGTAACGATTGATCAAAGTTTAATGAATAGGGCATTAGATATTGCAAGAGAGCTAGTATTTACAGGAGAAATTACAGAAGAAGATTTGAATGAGAGATTATTTAGAATTTTTGAACAGAAGAACAGATTGATAACTAATATGTACGGAGGCATTCCTTCATCTCTTATCTACTAATGTTTTATCTTTAATTGTAAGCACTCTCGTCGGCTCTATCTGTTCAGCAAAATATCTATCGTGAGAAACAAGAATTATTGCACCTTCATATTCTCTTAATGCTTGTTCGATTGCTTCTTTTGTCTGAATATCTAAATGATTTGTTGGTTCATCTAAAATTAGACATTGGTATTGGTTTTGAACAAAGATAGCAAAAGTTAATCTAGCTTTTTGCCCAGGGCTCAAACTTTTTACTGATTGATTTTTAAGTTCATCATCAAAAAGAAATTTATCAAGAATTCCAAAAGAGCTTCCCCAAGAAGCTTGGGTCATTTTAAAAAAATAGTCTTGCACTTTATCATCAATATTAGAAAAATCATTTTCCTGAGCAAAATATACCCAATCTAGATTATTACCCCATTTGATTTCTCCTGAATTTTGTTTAAGTTCGCCTACAAGTAATTTTATTAAAGTAGATTTACCTGTTCCATTTGGTCCTAAGAGCCAAATTTTTTCACTTCCATAAATTTCAAGATTTACATTTTCTAAAACGGTGAATCCTTCATTGTACTCAAACTTAAGATTCTCTATCTGAAGTATTCGTTTTCCTTGATGAACCGAACCCTTTATATCAAGTCCTTGTAATCTAGTTTCTTCATAAGTTGAGATCTCATTTCGTAAAACTTCTCTTTCAATTCTCTTTTTAGCAGCTTCTACAGCTTTACCTCTTCTTTTTGCATCACTTATCTTTCTAGCATTTGCTAATAATGTCTCTAATTTCTTTCTCTTTTGTTCTTGAAGATTGTATTGTTTTTCTCTATCTTCAATATCCCAAGCTTTTTGTTCTAAGAAACTTTCATAGTTTCCTTTGTAGACTTTTAGAGTTTCTTCATCAATCTCAAAAACATGATCAATTGTATTATTCATAAACTCTCTATCGTGAGAGATAATTATGCAAATTCCATCAAAGTGTTTAACAAATTTTTCAAACTCAGTTATCCCTGCTATATCTAAATGATTAGTAGGTTCGTCAAGTAATAAGATTGTAGGTTCGTCTAACAAGAGTTTAGTTAAATATAGTTTCATCTTTTGGCCCGGACTTAGAGTTGAGATATGTTTAAACTCATCTATTTCTCCGAACTCAAGTTTTCCTAAAATCTTATTTACCTTCCAAATTTCACTATAGGGATCGTCAATTAAGCTTTCCAAATATTCACCAAGGTAATCAATTCCATCTATATTCAGATCAAATTCTTGAGGAAGATATGCAATTTTTTCATTAACTAGATGAATCTCACCAGCAAGGGGTGTCTCTTCACCAGAGATAATTCTAAGAAGCGTAGTTTTTCCAGTTCCATTAAGACCAACTAATCCAACTTTCTCTTTATTACCAAGAATAAAAGAGATATCCGTAAATAAAGGTCTAGCATATTCCATTGTAAGTTTTTCACCTTTGATCATTGGGAGTTTTTCAGCAAAACATTATCTCACGTTTTACTTAGAGTTGAGGCTTATTTTCTTGACCTACTTCTAAAGAGAAGCTTTTGTTTATCGCTCTCAATAGGAACAAAGTCATCAGCCGCCTCCATAAGCTCCTTATTAGCTGTTTTTTCAAAAGCGACAACCTCAATTAAACAACCAGCTTGTTGAAGATAAGTTACAACTGGATTAAAGTCACCGTCTCCTGAACAGAGTATTATAGAGTCTACTTTAGGAGCTAATCTTACAGCATCCATAGCTATACCTACATCCCAATCTCCTTTCTTAGCTCCACCGAAAAAAGTTTGGAGTGGTTTCTCCTTAGTCTCAAAACCTGCAGAATTGACTGCATCAAAAAATTCATTTTCCTTCCCATCAGGATCAGCATTTATCACATATGCGATAGCTCTAGTTAGAATTCTATCTTGAACACAAAAATCTAAAAGATTTTTAAAATTCACTTTTGAGTTAAATAGGTTTTTAGCAGAGTAGTAAAGGTTTTGTACATCTACGAGTACTGCGACTCTTTGGTTTGGATTTCTTACGATCATGAATAAGTTTAGCATTAAATAGAAAAATAGGTTTATATGTATGGAATTTTTTTACATGCTACAATCTTTTAATATTTCATTTCATAACAACTAAAATCGATATGGACAAATTAAATAAAATATTCACCCAAGCGTTTATAGATTTTTCTGAAAGTGAATTTCTTACTGAGCAAAGATCAGTTGGCTTCATTAAATATACATATGAGGAATCTTATGAAATTATTCGAAAGACTATATCTTATCTTAGGGATAATGATATTAAAAAGGGGGATAGAATTTTAATTTGGTCTTCAAATAAACCTGAATATCTTTTCTTATTTTTTGCATGCGTACTTGAGGGTATTGTAGTAGTTCCAATGTTTTAGAAATTTATTAATACTCCGCCTGCTGGATTCGAACCAGCAACCTACCGGTTACACTTAACCTGTAATTTTCATTACAGCGTGGACTATCTCATCACCATACGATTTCTCATTTAGGTGTCGGGCGCTCTAGGGTGTAAATCACCTAGTCTCTGAACCTTTTCCATTTTGTTGGAACTTGGCTGCGGATTACCTTAGAATTTCCTTAGGCTTCCCGCAATTCACCCGATGTTCATTCCTGATTTTCATCAGGAAGCTGCGTGATTCCGCTATGTATTTCCCGATGACAGTTTGAATATACAAGAATGCACTTATCTAACTCTGTTTTAACCTTTTGCCAAGATCTTGTTAGCCCTCTTTGTGAAAGCCCAAAATCTTTATTTGCACGATCTTTGTATTTTCTATTGTCAATCTTTCCCATATATAAAAATGGGGATTAATAATAGCTAGTGAACACAGCCGGTTGCTCTACCGTTGAGCTAAGGCGGATCATTTATGAAATTTAAAAGAGCTGCTGGAATTATACCAATATGTAGGCAGTTTTAGAAAGTTTATTTTTCGTTTAGTAGATAATTTTTAATTATTGGTGAAAAAAGTGATACATTTCTATCCTTTAATCTTAACAATCCAGTCTCAATTAGAAAATTAGTATCCCAACCACCTTTTATCATTTCTCCATTGGCCACCTTTCTAAGCAAGTTCTCTTGATGCTTTGTAAGTGAAGAAATTAGTTTTTCTGAAATATTTCTTAAAGCAGGATCTAAACTCACATTCTCAAAAGAATTTAGAGAGCTTGTAAGATATTTCTTGAAAGGTAAATAGCCACCAGATAGGTTTTGTATTTTGTTTATCTTATTTTTATAAGAGGGACTTAAATATTTTAGTTTTCTTGGAATAAAGCTTTCCGATAATTCTGTCTCTCTGATATTCATTAAAGATAGTATTACAACTTTTTGAGCAATAAAATTTGCAATTTCCCCATGAGTTTTTTGTTTTATTTTCTTAAACCATTTAGATGAGTCCATTGAAAATATAAACTCAATCTTTCCTCTATACCTATCCCTTATAAATTTTAGAAGATTGCTTATAGCTTTAGTATCTTCTGAAAAAAATTCTTCAGTATCATCTAATATAAAATAAAATTGTTTATGTGGAAAATCCTCTATTAAATTATCTATAGCACTTACTAATTTATCCTTTGACCATTTATCATTATCTATTTCAACTGAATTTCTTTTCAATTTTTTTAACCTTTGATATTTATGTAATATTTTTCTATACAAAATCTTTTCAAAAGCAATTGCTCCGGGAGAGTAGTCTTTTAGCCATATAACTGTTGTATTGCCAGTAGCTTTTTCAATAAGGACTTCGTGAATATCAGTGTAAATAAATTCTATTCTGCTTAGTCTAAGGTGCCTTCGCCGATATTTAGTGTTAAATGTTAGATATCTTAGTATATGAGTTTTCCCAAATCCAGCTGGAGCTAAAATACAAATGGGGTTTGTGGGCCGGTTCGTTCTAAATTTGTCAAAGCTAGACATTATTTTGTCAATATTTGACTTGGCATAATTTGAAGGAAATTGCTCCTCTATGTTCATTTATAGAGATTATACACTGAAGAACTTATTCTGTATAGCTGGATTCCCTTGTCTGTATTGACAGTCGCTTCTTTTTAGCATCAAAGGATAAATATTAGACACCTTAGCTAATTTTATCTATTATGAATTATGGCAAGATCATTTCTCAAAGGTAAAGACAAGTTTCATAATATTAGAAAACTAAATATTTTTTTAGGTACAATTCACCTAATTCAATCTCTAATTATATTCTCGGTTTCTAACAGTACGTTAGTACAATTCAACTCAGATTACTTTGGCTTACTATCAGGACAAGCTGCTAGGGAATTTGGAAATAATTCCCAGGTTCTATTCGAGGTCAGATTAAGTGCATTGGTAGCTTTATTTTTGTTTATCGCAGCTTTAACTCATTTTTTGACTACTTCATCAGGGATAAGGGAATGGTATGATAAGAATCTTAAAAAGGGGATTGGATATGCAAGGTGGTGGGAGTATGCTTTTAGCTCCTCAATAATGATTGTCATTATCGCTTCTATTGTGGGAATTACTAACTTCTTTACAATATTAGCTATATTCACCTTAAATGCATTGATGAATATTTTTGGCTTGATAATGGAGAAGACTAATTCTGGGAAGAAGAAAGATTATGATTGGACCAGCTTTATCTATGGGGTTATAGCCGGGATTGTACCTTGGATAATAATATTTAGCTATTATTTTGGAGCACTTTCATTAGCCATTCCAACTGCAGCTTTCCCTCTCGGTGGATATGTGATATGGATACTTGTCATTGATTTTGTATGGTTCTCAGCATTTGCTTTAAATATGTATGCTGGTTTCAGAAAAATAGGACCGTGGAAAAATTATTTGTATACTGAAGTTGTTTACAGTTTCTTGAGTTTATTCTCTAAATCAATTCTTGCTTGGCAAATCTTCTTAAATCTACTATCTTAGAATGAATTTTTAAGTTTGTATTCTTTGTTTAACTGTATCAGGTATCCTATCCCACCAATAGAGAAGAGAAGAAAGAATATACCAAGTCCAGCTAATAGAAAAGAAGTATTTTCTAAAAGTGTAGGTGAGTTATCATCTTGATTAATACTAGTACTCATACCAGCAACTCTTCCATTGTCACTAACCTGTACGTCAGAATTTTCTTCATCTCTATCAAATATTTGACTAATTGCTTCTATAGGTTCTTGCAATGCTTCTGGATCAGATTTATGAAGAGTAATTACCTGTGCTGGAATAACCAAAAACACCATAACAGTTATTATTATAACTAATATTTTGGGAACGCTTATATCTATAAGTGGTTCTTCTAAATGGTATATATGTGTATGACGCATAAGTAAATATTAATACTAGTATATTAAAACATACTTAAAGTTTTTTTGTTAGATAATTAACAACCTAAATCTCTACAAACTCCTACTAGATGTGAGTCATAATCAACATTGAAAAAAGTTTGTCCATCAGGTGTATGGTAGAAAAAGTAAAACTCAGTATCTTTAGGATTTAAAGCAGCATCAATAGACTCAATTCTAGGATTATTGATAGGTGTAGGCATTAATCCTGGATAAATGTAAGTATTATAAGGGCTGTCTATCTGCTGATCTACAAGAGTTACACCAGCATCACTTTTTCCAGTTATGAAGTTAACAGTTGCGTCAGATTGAAGGGCTATTCCGTCACTCATTCGATTATGGAATACGCTAGAGATTTCTGATCTATCATCCCAAGCACTTGCCTCTTTCTCTATTACAGAAGCTAAGATTACAGCTTCATATAAATTATTAATATTTCCGCTTGGACTTGAAAAGCTACCTATATTCTCTTCGACTTTTACCTTAAAGTTTTTAACCATAATTTCAATAATTTGAGCAGTAGTCATACCTTGATCGATTCTATATGTATCTGGATATAAAAAGCCTCTTAGTGGCTTTCCTTCAGGTAGATAATTATCTAAAAAGCTTCTAATTGACTGATCAGAGAATTGAATCTGTGAAGGGTCCTCAACTAATTCAAAAAACTCTGCTTCACTGAATTGCGTTAGTTCAGCTAGTTCTGCACCGAGGATAGATGATACATCTTCATATTTAAGTCCTTCTTTAATAGTTACCCATATAGCAGGTTTAAATGTTCCTTCTTCAAGCGTTGTTATAAGCTCTGGTACGGTGTATCCAGCAGGTATTTCGTATGTACCTACTTTGATATTTGGAGAAACTCTCTCTGTTCGAAGGTATATCTGAATAGGGATCGTACTATTTATATATCCAGCTTCACTTAAATAGTTAACTACGTCTAAAAATGTATCCCCTTCCTCTACAATTAATTCGAAAGCCTTCGAATTAAACTCTCCATTTATTGAGTTTTTATACCAGTTGTTAATACTAAAGAATGCTAAAAGAAATATTCCAAGTATTAGTCCTATTATTAATAATAAATTTGATCTTTTTTTCTTTTTTTCTTCCATTATGAATTTTTTGAATCTAAATATTCTTGCAGCATTATTCTTGCAGCTTCTCCATCTATATTTTTTCTCTTAAACCTCATTGTCTTTGAACTTTCTCTTGCTAAAGATGAGGTCATAGATTCATCAACTGCCTCTATAATGATATCAGAAAATTTCTTTTCTAGTTTTTGAGAAAAATCTTCTATTCGTTTAGAAAAAGGAGAATGAGTTCCGTCGAAATTATATGGAATACCGATTATGATCTTTTCTATTTCTTCTTGTTCAATAAGCTCAACTAACTTGGCTAGTGCTTCTTCCTCATTTTTAACCTTCATTAGTGGAAGTCTAGAAGCAATTAGTTGAGATTCATCTGAAAGTGCAAGACCAAACTTTTTCGTTCCGTAATCGATTGATAATATTTTTTTGCTCATGTACCTCGAATAAAGTTAACCAAAACTTCCCACCAGTTTTCTTTTACTTCTTCCTCTTTTTCTTCAGGTTCTTCTTGCGCCAATTCTTCAAGCTCTTTAACTCTTCCTTTTAGTTTACTATTTTCTTCTTCTAATTGCTTTTTTTGGTCTTTAAGTTTTGTAGTTAACTTTTTAAGATCATTTACTTCAAAAGGTGTATCTGCATAAGATTTAACTAAACTTTGAAGTTTTTCATTCTTATCTTTAATGATCTTATTATCATTTTCCAAGTCAGAGTTCTTCTCCTCTAAAGAGTTAACTCTTTCTTCTAGGCTAGCTATTTTTTCGTTAAGTTCTTTCACAACCATAGGATCATCTGATTTTGTTTTAGCTATTTCAATCAGCTTATCAAGATCAACTCCATCTCCGGGACATCTTGATCTTGTTACTGAATTTATTTGATTATGACCTATTATGTGATTTCGATCCAGTGGAATCTGGTATTTACTGCATAGCATTGCAATTAGCTCTCCTGAAGCCTCGTACATTTCTTTAGTCCATTTCTCTCCAGTAAACCCTTCATGTTCAATTCCAATTGTGTAAAGATTAGGGTTAATTCTAGGTTTTAGTAAGGCCCATCTTGGTTGATTTACACCCCCTGCGTGCCAGGCGGTGTCTTCATCAGCTACAAACTGCCAGATTACTCCGTTTTTCCCGACCATGTAGTGGGCAGAAGCGTTAGAAGCACTATTGTTAAACCACTCGTATGCACCATTAAGCCAGCCTTCTGCAATATGTACCACTATTGCTTCAGGTTTATATCCAAACCGTCCGTTAGATAAATTTTTAACAGGTTTCCATACTATATCCATATATTGAGATTTTTCAAACCTTTTGGATTATATCAGGAAAACCCAAATATGCTAAACTGTCTTAGTGAAAAAGCTTTTTTTAAGCATTTTCTTCCCCAAATTTTGCTTTATTTGTTCAAAAAAAGGTTCCCACTTATGCAATAGATGTACCTTGAGGTACTTAGATTTCCCAATGGTGCAATATTGTCATGTTTGTAGTGGGGAAGTTAGGTTGGGGTTTGTACATAAAGAATGCTCCTCAAAAACTAATCTTGACGGATTGATTTTCGTATCAGTATATAACAGATTGGTCAGAGATCTTATTCATAAAGGTAAGTACAGTAAAGAATTTTCAATCTTTGAGGATTTGGGCATTATTATGAAACAGTTTGTAGAAAAATATTACTCATTTGATAATGTTTTGATATCATTTGTACCATCACATAGGTCAAAAGAAAGAATACGTGGTTTTAATCAAGCTAAAATCTTAGCCAATGCTTTTTCTAATGGTGCTGAAATAGAGCTAATTAAGAGAATAAAAAAGACAAAAACTCAGGTTGGAATGACAGAAGAGGAGAGAGCTAATAATTTAAAGGATGCTTTTAAACTTGAGAAATTTCAATTAGGCAATGATGTAATTATCATTGATGATGTCTTTACTACTGGTTCAACACTTGAAGAGTGTGCAAAATTAATTAAATCTAAGTACCCTAAAATGAAGGTATATGGCCTAACATTTGCAAAGACTAGAATAGTATAGACTTTATTTTATCAATCTCTTTTGCTGCTCTTATATAGCCATACTCATAAATTTCATCAGCTTTAGATTGATCTAAGAATACTTTAAACTGTCCTGCCATGTCTTTAAAAATCATATCTTGGGGATCCATTTTTTCATCTTGATCTTGAATGACACTCATCGAAAGTGTCATAGAGGCTAATATAGATTTGAGAATATTTTTATGATCAGATTCTTCAAACACGGGTTTTTCTGAGTTCGCTTTAAATCCAAAAATAACATCTGCCCTTTTTCTCTCAGAAAATTCACTCCATAGCCGGAAGAGACATCTCCATCAACATAATAAGTATTATTATATCGAATTGGTTTATATAATTCTGCCATGGCCATTGATGAGACTAATGATTCAGTTAAGTCTCCATCTTCTAAGATTACACTTCTTTCTTGCAAAAGATCTGTCTTTTAGGAATTCATTTATGTAACCTTTAGTTTTTTCATAGCTTAAAATTGATCTTTCAAATAAAGATTCTATTCCTGCAAAATGTTTGACGCTAAAGCTTTTTGTGAAATCTAGAATTTTGTTCCTAATGCGTAGGCTGTACCGATCAATGCTCCAGCACTTGAGCCTATGATCATAGAAACTTCAATGTCGTTTTCTTCTAGTGGATCTAGAAAACCAATATAAGAAATACATCGAGCTCCACCGCCTCTAAAAGATAGTGCTAATTTTTTCTGATTCATGTTATCAGCATTAATAAATGGCCAATTTATGATATAATATAAAAGTAATAAAAGCACATTAAAAAGAGAATTGGAGTTCCCCGAGCATCTATTAAACCCAATAGGTGCTCGGGGGATGCTAAATTCGACAATATATTAAAGGTTTTAAAGCAAGTCAGGGGATTGATTTGATCCTGCTGCGAACAAAAACAAATCGCCAAATAAATAACAACCCTGTTGTTAATGCTCTAAATAAAGCTGCTGATGCAGTTGGAAACTTCCTATTCGGAACACCTAACTACAACATCGCTTAATTTTAGGGTGTATGCTGAAAACAAAAAGTAAGCATGCCGTTTATATGATTCTTTCCTGATGGATGAATATAAACGCCCAATTAGTCAGGATGCAATTAATATTTTTGATTTATAAATATTAATCAAGACTTTAATAAATCCTAAAAAGCTCATTTTTGCTTAGTTTTTATTAGCTTTTTAGAAAAATAAACTAAGATAAGCTTGTAACAACTTTATCTCATTTGATTTATTGGACACGGGTATCCGTCATCTCCACCAAAAGCCTCTGAAGAAATTCGGAGGTTTTTTTATTTTAATAAATTTCAATGACAGATTTTGAAATTGTTCTCTTTAATCATAACGGTGAGATAGCAACTACAGAAGAGCCCATATCGAAAAGGATGGGCATATACAGGGATGAGATTAATCAACCTTCAGAATCATTAAAAGATAAAATACCAATAATCTTCAAAACTCCTTTTTATACTGTTAAAGGAGTACTAAACACTGAAAATATATTCTGGATATGTTCGAGTGAGGGGAGCCATGAGCGTATAAATCTTGCGGGGAGTACCATTTATGGAAACAGACCTAAAACATATTCCGCCCAGTTCGAGCTATCAAAACATGTAAATAGAATTGATATTGCGATTTATGCTGATGATTTAGAAGAAGCATGTAAGGTAGTTAAGTGGCTGCAACATAGCTTTCCAAAGAATCAGAAAGAGGTTGCAACAGTCTCTGTTGGCTCTCCATTCTTAGGGTATGATTTAGTCTATGAAGGATCATTATTTAAGTTTTATGCTAAGAAAGAGGCCTAGGTGCAAATTTCTCATATTTAAACTATAATTCTTCCAGTCACAAACTTTTATGAACATATTCGAAGTACTTTTTTATCAACCCTTATACAACATTGTAATAGCTTTTTATCACCTTCTTGGAGACAATCTAGGCTTAGCTATAATTGCGATTGCGATTGTTTCAAGAGTAATTTTAATTCCAGTTACTATGAGACAAGTAAAGATGGCTGAATCAAGTCGTGAATTTAATGAAAAGGCGAAGGAAGTCAGAGAAAAATATAAAAAGGATAAGGAAAAACAGACTGAAGAACTGTTAAAACTTCAACAACAATATCTCCCTGCACAGCTAGGTGGATGTCTACCATTAATACTACAGTTCATAATCTTTATTAATATATACAACATAATCAGAAATCTAATTTCTCAGGGTGCTTCAAGTTTTAATGAGATAGCTTATCCATTTGTTGCTCCGATTACAGGAGAAGTTGATACTTCATTTTTAGGAGGTGTTTTTGATTTGAAGTTCTCACCTAATAACGTAGAAGGTGATGCTTTACCTTACTTTATCCTGGTTGTTTTAGTAGGTATAACTCAATATTTCTCACTAAAGATTCTGTCTGGAATAAGAAATAAGCAAAAAGCTAAACAAGAAAAAGAAAAGCCAAAGAAAAAGAAAAAAGAAAACGAACCGGAGGATTTTGCAGAGATAATGCAAAGATCAACTGGGCAGGCAATGATGATTTTTCCTTTTCTTTTGATGTTCATTTCTTACGGATTGCCCGCTGGACTTAGTATTTACTTGATTACTACGTCCTTATTCGTTATACTTCAACAGTCTATTTTCTATAAGATAAAGGAAAGAAGAAAAGAGGCTAAAGAAAATAATTAATTTACACAAATTTATATGAAGCTTAAAGCACAGAAACGAGAACTATTAGGTAAAAAAGTTAAACACCTAAGAGCCGAGGGTTTAGTTCCTGCTACTATATACGGACCTAAAAGAGAGGCAACAAACATTCAATTTGATGAGAAAACTTTTAAAAAGGTATTTGATAAAGTTGGATACAATAAATTTATTGAACTTGAAATTGAAGGTGAAAAGCCTACAAGGGTTTTGGTTAAAGAGGTGAATTTCGATCCAATAAAAGACAATATTATGGATATCAGTATTTATGATGTTGATGAGGATAGAAAAGTATCTGTAGAGGTACCTATTGAGATAACTGGAGAATCTCCAGCTGTAAAACTAAAGCTAGGATTCTTAGTTCAGCAAACTACAGCAGTTGCTGTTTATTGTTTACCTAAAGATCTTCCTGGAGAGTTTAAGGTTAGTATAGAGTCAATTGAAACTACAAGTGATACTATATCTCTTTCTGACTTAGATCTACCAGAAGGTGTTGAATTTGATAGTAGCGTTGATCCAAATTCAGCAATTGTTTATATTGCTACTGATCAAAAAGAAATTGTAGAGGACGAGATTAAAGATGATGAGGCGGGTGAAGGAGAAGGTGGTGTTGAAGGAGAAAGTACAGAAGGAGAAAAATCCGAAGGTGAAGAATAATATACTTTTAAGTTAAAGTTTGAACCCTGAACAAAATTGTTCGGGGTTCTTTTTATATTATTGATTTAGTAAACTACAGGGTTTATGTTAGGGATTTTAGTTTTACCCCAGCTTAAACGTGACAATTGTTTTGGAGGTCACTATAATGGGTTATGAATCAACAGCAGCTTCAACATCAGTTACAACAACCCCAACAGCCACAACAACAAGCTGCTCAGACAGGTTTTAATATTGAAGACGAGATTGCTTTGCTTGAAAAGCAAGTTTTAGCTAACCCAATGCCAGAAGATTTAAAGCAAAAGGCTCTAGGAATGATTTTGAGATTGAAGAAAATGACTGCTGGGGGTAGTTATGGTAAGGAATTTGAGCCGGTTTCTGAGTATATTAGCTGGATTGTAAAGCTTCCCTTTGGTCAGTATACCAAAGATACTCTAGATTTAGATGCTGCTTATGAAGAATTAAATAGAAACCACTATGGTTTAGAACCTGTAAAACAAAGAATATTAGAGTATTTGGCTGTTCTGAAGCTTCAGGATCAGAGAAAACAAGAAAATCTAAAAACAGCTCAAAATGCTGCTGATCCATCAGCAGAGATGAAGAAACTACAAGGAAGCTCTTCTCATGCTCCGATACTTTGTTTTGTAGGCATTCAGGGTGTTGGTAAAACAACTATGGCAAAGTCTATTGCTACAGCATTAGGGAGAGAGTTTATTAGAGTTTCTCTTGGTGGCTTAGGAAATGTAGTTGAGCTAAGAGGTCGATCTAGAGGAGAGCCCGATGCTGAACCAGGTCAAGTTGTAAAATCTTTAGTTCGAACACAGGTAATGAATCCACTAATCCTTTTGGATGAAATAGATAAAGTAAATCTTCAAAGTGGATTGAGGGCTGACATTATGGCTGCTTTACTTGAAATATTAGATCCTGAACAAAACTCTGCATTTATGGATAAATATCTTGATTACCCTCTAAATCTGTCTCAAAGTATTTTTATTACTACTGCTAATAATCTTGGAGGTATATCCGCAGCACTTTTGGATAGGCTTGAGATTATTAGATTTGGTAGTTATACAGATAAAGATAAAGTGAATATAGCAAAAAGTTATTTATTACCAAAGGTAAGAAAGGCGACTGGATTATCAGAAAATGAACTTTCGTTTGATGATAACGTATGGCCATTAGTTATAAGACCTCTTGGTTTTGACGCAGGAGTCAGGCAGTTAGAGAGAACGCTAACTGATTTAGCTAGAAAAGTAGCCTTACAAATTGTAAAAGGATCCACTAAAGGTGTAAGGATTTCTGAACAAAACTTTAGAGAGTTTATTCCTGAACAGATCGGGATAATGAGCTAATATTTCAAATTCTAAATTACAATATCTAAATTCTAAAAATCTCCAAATACGTTTAGAATTTGGAGATTTGATATTTAAATTTTGCCTTTATTATCCGTTTAGGAAATTCTTGTAATCCTTGTCTTTTTTAATTGCTTGTTCAATTGAGTTTCTTACAATTTGTGCTTTGTGCATTCTCTTAGTATTAGAAGCCCAATCTAAATATCTATCAATTTCAGGAGAGATAATTAGAATAAATTTTGTATCTAACTTACCTTTTGCATCTTCCACAGCACTGTTAACTACATCAACTATATTTTTTGAGTCATATTTTATAGTCATTAGGTGTTTAGATTTTGAGCCCTCGATAGGTAAGACATCTGAAAAGTTATCTTTTCCTTGTTTAAGTGCAATAACTATCTTTTTCTCTGATAGAGCATTAGCTATATCAAAACCAATTTTAGTGTCAGGATTTGTAATGTCAGCGATTACTATGTCAGTATCTCGCATAGCTTTTTCTAGTTTCTTTTGATATTTTTCAGAAGATTTAGAATCATTTTTCTTTAATGCTTGTCTAAAATCTAAATCAGATTTAATGTTGTGTCCTTGTCTTCTTAAATTGTCAATTGCTTTTGAAAAAACTTTGTAATCAGACTCTTTATATTCGTTGTTGTAAATTACTAAAATCTTCATTTCTTTGTATTTAAATAAAATGTACTCTATAAATATATATCAATTATATTAATTAATTCTTTATAAAGCAAGTAAATTGTCAGATGTTTTCGGATAATACAGGATTTTTGTATCATGTCAATGTTTGAATTTACAAAGCTATATACTGTATTCTGTTATAAGTTATAAAATATATGTGTTTAAATTCGGAAAAAACAAGAAGAAAAAGCAAAATGAAGATTTGACCTATCTAGCTATAGACATTGGTACTGAAAATATAAAAGCAGTATTATTCAAGAAAAAGAAGAAATCTATTGAGGTTGTAGGATTTAGTAGAGTGCCTCAAAAACCCTTTTCAATGAATAAAGCTTTAATTATTGATACTGATAGTGTCTTAAATGCACTTGATGAGAGTATAGGCATTGCAATAGGCGAGGCTGAGAAAAGGTTTCACGATATAGAACTACCAGATTCGGCTGTAGTTGGAATAGCAGGTGAGCTTGTAAGTGGAGTGCCTATTGTTGTGAATTTAGATAGAGACGATAAGGATGAACTAATAACTGAGGAGGAAATTAATGAAGTTGTAGAAAAGGTTAAAGATCATTCTTTTGAGTCAATAAAAGAAGAGATAGCTGAGGAACACGGTATACAGTCTACAGTTTTAGAAGAAATTGATACAGAAGTAGATAGCGTAATGATTGATGGGGTAAAAGTAAATAACCCTATTGGGCTTTCAGGAAGTTCAATTACATACAGAGTTTTTTCAAGTTTCGCGCCAAAAATTCAAGTTGATTCAATACAATATATTATTGATTCATTAAAGCTTGATATTGAAAAGATTGTTGTTGAACCATACTCATTGTCTAACGCTGTAGAAGATGAATCAATAGAGACTGATGGTGGAATATTTATAGATGTTGGGTCAGGAACAACAGATATCTCGATAGTTAAAAATGGAGATATCCAAGGAATAAAAATTTTTGCAATCGGAGGAAGAGTTTTTACAAAAAGAATAGAAACATTATTTGATGTTGAATATGGTGAAGCTGAAGAGATGAAAATGAAGTATTCTGCTGGAAGTCTTGATGAATATCAGAAGAAAGAGATTAAGAAGGGTATAAAACCTGATATAGAATCGTGGTTGTTAGGTATAGAATTAGCTCTAGAAGAATTTGATGAGATAGATTCTTTCCCTAATAAAATATATATTTGTGGAGGAGGAGCATTACTTCCAGATATAATGGAAGGCCTAATTGAGTATCCTTGGATTCAAAGATTAAATTTTCAAAAACATCCAAAAGTAAGTTTTATTTTCCCTAATAAGATTAAAGATGTTAAGGATCTTACTAGAGAACTTAACGATCCAATGGATGTGACACCTTTAGCATTAACTAGAAGTATTTTATAAATGGCAGCATTAGTAGCAGAAAAAATTTTTGTAGATCCTAATGAGGAGATATCCTTTCTAGTTGAAAGAATTATGAGATCTGGAAAGGAATATAATATAATTATCGTTCCAAGTGCATCAGTGCTATTTGCTAGTAATTTAAGTATTAAAATTCTATATAGATCTATTATTAAGGCTTCGAAAGTAACAATAATTGTCACTGAAGATACCTATGGAGCAAAAATCTCCCAGAAGGTTGGATTTGTGGTTGTGCAGAAAGTTAGTCAGATAACTTCTGATTTATGGGAAGTAGCAAAAGGAAAGTTGTATGCTGCTCAATCAAACTTAAATAATAAAAAGGATGATCTACTAAAGAATATTAAAGGAGAGGCACCAACTCAGGAAGATAATACAGTTGAGGTTTTTGAAACAAGTGAAAGTAAGATAGAAGATGTTGCTGAAAAAGAAGATTCACAATATAATCAGATCTCTGAAGAAATAGAAGAAAAGAAAAGCGATGATACTAGAAAAGGGTTTGAATTAGCAACTGAGCCAGAACCTGAACCTGTTATAAGAGAGAGAGTAAAAGAAGTTGGTGGGATTACAATTTATTCCGGAACTGATATTGCAACATTAAAATCAAGGAAGAATGATGATAAAATAGATGAGTTAGACAATTTAGATATGAATGGTGAAAACAAAGAAGATTTAAGTGTATTCAGCGAAAAACGATTCGCTGGTAGAGACGTGACTAAAATGACTCCAGAAAAATCTGGTTTGTCTAAATTTTTTGGATCAATTTTTGGCGGAAATAAGGTTCTTAGACCTGAAGATCGTATGGAAGGAGCTACTCCAGTTAAATGGTATAAACGAAGATCTGTAATTATTGCTTTTGTTTTGTTAATAGTTTTAATAGCAATCACTTACTTAACTCTATTCCAATTCTCAAATGTCTCTATAAGAATTAATCTGCAATCTGAGACTGTAGTTGCTGAAGAAACAGTAGAGATAGATATAAGTGGTAGCGCAGAAATTGATGTCGATTCTCTAGTCATTCCTGGTAGGACTTTAGAAACTGAAGAAATAAGTACATCTACAACTGCTACTGCTTCAGGAGAAGGGAGAAGAGGAGAAAAAGCTACTGGAGCTGTTTATATATTTAATAAAGAACAGGAAGATATTCTTATTCCAGCAGGGACTGAATTGACAAGTGTTAGGACCGGAGAGGTTTATGAGACAGTTGAAGAGGTAACTCTTCCAGCTGCTACAGAGGCTTCTGATCTATCAATTAATCCTAGTAGAACAGACAACATTAGAGTTGTAGCCGTAAGTTTTGGAGAGGAATCAAATATTGACGATTCTGATCCTGATAGCGGATTCACAATCGAAGGTTTCGATACTATCAGTTCTCAAGATATTAAGAGGGAAGGGGCTTTTGAAGGGGGTTCAGGAGAAGATTTTGTATCTGTATCTGAAGAAAATTTTGAGCAAGTTAAAGAAGAAACACTAGAAACTCTTGAGGAAAGAGCAAAAGAAGCATTGTTAGCTTCTGTTCCTAATGGATTTAGTATTTTAGAAGAAACTATTGAGTTTGAAGAAGTTGATGCATTCTCAAATCCGGAAGTTGGAGAGGAAGCAAATTTGAATGCGGAAGAGGAATATATTTTTGATGTAACAATTGTAGGAAAAGCTACTGGAGTTATGGTTCGTGATGAGGATCTTGAGCAAATTATTCAGGCTGCAATACTAGAAAATGAAGAATCAGATGCAGGAGATGTTAACGATTTAAGCAACATTGGGTTTAAAGATTTTGTGGAGAATAATACTGGCATTTTTATAACAGTTTTTGCTGAAGGAGAGGTTGTTTCTAGCTTCAATCAGGACGATCTATTCAATGAGATCAAAGGTAAATCAATAAATGATGCACGAAGTATTATTGAAACTTACGACGAGATTCAAACTTTTGATTTAAGGTATTTCCCCTCAGTAATACCAGAATCACTACAATTCATTCCTAATTCAAACTCCAGAATTACATTCAGGATTGATTAATCCCAAATTTATTGACAAGTAAAAATGTCGCTTGCTAATATTTAGCAGTCAAATTAAAATTCTGCTAATTTCATATTTTACTTGTTAATGTTTAAATATGGCTGCGAAATTGAATATAAAGCCAATCGGCGGAAATATCCTAGTTAAACCGGAACCAGAAGAAGAGACAACAAAATCTGGACTTATTGTTCAATCTTCAACTAAGGGAGAAAGACCTCAAAGCGGGAAGATTGTTGCTTTAGGAACTGGAGCTATGGATGATTCAGGAAAGAAAATTGCCTTTAATGTAAAAGTTGGAGACAAAGTAATGTTTAAAAAATACTCACCTGAAGAAGTTGAGATAGACGGAGAAGAGTACTTAATTATGAAGGAAGCTGATATTTTAGCTGTTTTTGATAAATAAGAAAAAAACATAAATTCTAATATCTAAAAATTCATGAAGCATTTGGTATTTTGAATTTAATTTTTAATTTTGAATTATTAATTTTTAATTTACATTTTTATGGCAAAACAAGTTACATACAACGAGGAAGCTAGAAAGAAAATGAAGGTAGGGGTTGATAAGCTTGCTAATGCAGTAAAGGTAACCCTTGGACCTAGAGGAAGAAACGTTGCTTTAGAAAAATCTTACGGAGTCCCTCATATTACAAAAGACGGAGTTTCAATCGCTAAAGAGATTGAGCTTGAAGATAAGCTAGAAAATCTTGGAGCTAAGATTGTAGTTGAAGCTGCAAGTAAAGCTGCTGACGTAGCTGGAGACGGCACAACTACTGCTGTAGTTCTAACTCAAGCAATTATTGGAGAAGGATTTAAAAACGTTACTGCT
>CAYTGI010000006.1:44966-50989 GCA_964437465.1 uncultured Candidatus Saccharibacteria bacterium
TGCTGGGGCTAATCCAATGGTAATCCGAAAAGGAATAGAGAAAGGAGTTGAAGCAGTTGTAAGGCAGCTTCTAGATTCAGCTAAACAAATCAAAGGAAAAGAAGATTACAAAAGAGTAGCTACAATCTCTGCTAACGGAGACGAAGAGATTGGAGATATTCTAGCTTCGATTATAGATAAGGTAGGAAGCCAAGGAGTTGTAACTGTAGAAGACGGACAAACTTTTGGATTAGTAGAAAAGTTCGTTGAAGGAATGCAATTCGACAAAGGATATATTTCTCCCTACTTTGCTGCGGGTTCTGAAGACGGAACTATCGAAGTTGAAAAACCGGCAATTTTAATTACAGATAAAAAACTTTCAGCCGCAAAAGAATTATTCGAAGCTTTAGAAAGAGTAGTTACAGCTGGAAAAAGAGATATTGTAATTATTGCTGAAGATGTAGACGGAGATGCGTTAGCTAACCTAATCATTAATAAGCTAAAAGGTCATCTAAATATTGTTGCTGTAAAAGCTCCAGCATTTGGAGATAGAAGAAAAGCAATGCTTGAGGATATTGCAATTCTAACTGGCGGAACACTAATTACTGATGATCTAGCTAAGAAAGTTGAAGAGGCAATGCCTGAAGACTTCGGATCAGCAGATAAGATCAAAGTTACAAAAGACGATACAACTGTGATTAACGGTCATGGAGATAAGAAAGCAATAGAAGCTCGAGTAGCTCAGATTAAAAGAGAGATCGAAGAAACTACTTCAGACTACGATAAAGAAAAACTACAAGAGAGATTAGCTAAGCTTTCAGGAGGAGTAGCTGTCCTTGAAGTTGGAGCTGCATCTGAAATTGAACAGAAAGAAAAGAAAGATAGAATTGATGATGCTCTACAGGCTACTAGAGCCGCTATTGAAGAAGGAGTTGTTCCTGGTGGAGGAATTGCACTTCTGAACGCAGCAACTGCACTAGATAAAGTTAAGGTAGACTCTGAAGAGGAAGAAGTAGGTATTAGAATACTTCGAAATGCTCTAGAGACTCCATTTAGACAGATTATGCATAACGCAGGTATAGAAGCAGCTTCTTATATTAAAGATATGAAAGGTGGAAAAGGATTTGATGCAAGGAATTCCAAAGTAGTAGATATGGTTAAAGAGGGAATTATTGATCCAGTTAAAGTAACTAGATCAGCTCTACAAAATGCTTCAAGTGTAGCGATGTTATTACTAACAACTGAAGCTGTGGTAACAGATGTTCCTTCTAAAGATGACGATGCAGGTATGCCATCTATGGGAGGCGGAGGCATGGGAATGCCTGGAATGATGTAAGTAGATTCTTAGCAAGCTCAAGCTTTAGCGAAGAGCGAGCTTAGAAGATAGTTAACCCTGCACCGTCATGGTGCAGGGTCTTGTTTTAAGGTCAGTTTTTTATTAGAAGATATTTATTCCCCTGAAGCATTTAGAGCTTGTGGATATTTTTAATGAGATGGATAGGATTATAGTTTTTAGATTTAAAAGAAAAAATGGATAGTGAAATAATACTAAAGAAATGTAGTCAGTGTGGTACTGAGATAAATGTTCCATTGAAAAAAGAAAATTTAAAAAGAACCAATCTTGATGTGAGATGTTCAAAAAGCAATTGCCAAGGTTTTGTTAAAGTGGTTTACGATGAAGAAGGACAATTATCACCAGTCAGATTTGATATTTTGCCAGATGGATCTATTGACGCAACACCTATGTTTATAGAAAAAACTTAAACCCGCTGTGAGGATTCCTCCCCTAGCAGGGGAGGACTAAGGTGGGGTAGGAGATTCACGGATCAGCAATCTACCTTCCCTAACTCCTCCCTGTCTGCCGACAGGCAGGCTGCTAGGAGGGGGATTATCTCATTCATCTTTCAATATTAAGTTAGCAAGCTGCTAGTGGAGAAAGCAAAATCATTACACTTAGCAAGTAGCTAATAGCTAAGAGCTTAAAACTATCTAACTTAACTAACTTTTATAAACTCCCTCTTTGATCTATACTGATTTAAGTGTAGAAATTATATGAGAGAGTACGTTTTAAACTTCTTTATCTGGTATTACTTTATTAAATTCAGAGATTATCTCTGGTACGTTAGGTACGTTTTTACGTATTTAATGATAAGAACAAATGCGCTTCCAATGATTAAATATATCCGATACCCAATGTTTGGAGATTATTCAAGAATGGGGAGAGTTATCGGTCCAGTAATAAGAGCTACTTGGGCTTTTTTTGGAAGTGTTATAAGTCTAGTTGTGATTACTCCTTTTTTAATTGTAATTCCAATTATATTTTTCTTACCTTTTTTTCCAGTAATTCAGTTGTTTTTTAGGTTTGTATGGTAGTACACAGAGGTAAAACTAAAATAGGGCATATTGGAGATAAAGTGAATCTTGTAATAGATTTTAATGATCTATTTTATTTTCGAGGTCGAAGGAATGTAATTCATAATTTTACTAAGTGGATGGGGTATATAACGCTTTTGGCATCAGTTACATTGTTGATGATTTCGATTATAATTTTTGTACAAGACAATGGTACGATTGCCCTAGATCTATTTTTTGACATAGAGATGCAAACTAGTGAATTAATGATTGGTATTTCGATTTTCCTCATCCTATATGCATTATTCCTTCTTAGAGATAAAAATAAATTTGGTGAGAGGTTGGAGGTTAGAAATTTATTCAAGTTACAAAAGTATATTAACCACCATCAAGAGATAGAGATAGAAAATTTTTTCACTGATCCAGTTATAGGAATTATCGAGCAGGCTTACAAAGAAAATAACTCTGACTTTTTAATTGAGATTTCTAAGCTTACTTTAGACAACAAGAAAATAAGAGAGCTTTTAAGTTCTAAGCTGAGTATTAACTACAATGATATTATATCTTTATTACAGGCGAATATAACTGAGCCAAGCTTTGATGCAAGCTACAAGCATCTATTCCTTCAATTATTCCAAAATGCTTTAGCTATGAATGCTGAATATATTGATATGGATGTACTTTTCTACACAATAAGTAAAGTGTACTGGAGTTCAATTTTGCTAGAGAAGAATGTTACAGACCTGCAATTGGATGCATTGTTTAAATGGATTGAGAATGAGAAGAAATTAGAAAGATACAGAAAAAATTGGAAGATGCTTTCTAGACTAAAGCCTACTGGAGCGATTAATAGGGCTTACACATCTAGAGCTACTCCAACAATTGACCAGTACGCAATTGATTACACTACAAAAATCATTTATGGAGGGTTTGAATTATCTTTAGGTAAGGAAAGAGAGTTAGATGAAATCTTTAGAGTTTTAAGAAAGAGTAAAGATCCAAATGTCCTAGTTACTGGAGATCCAGGTGTTGGTAAGACCCATCTGTTAAAGCATATTGCTTCCGCAATGGTGATTGAAGATGTTCCGTCGGAATTGTCGGACATGAGGCTAATAGTTCTTGATTTAAATAGAATATTGTCTCAAACAAGTTCCTTTAACGAATTTGAAACTGTTTTGAATAAGATCATAAATGAGATTCTGGGATCTTTAAATATTGTTGTAGCATTAGAAAATATTGATTATGTTTTCCAAATTAGGAGCGAGGGAAAGCTAGAAGTATTAAATCTACTTATCTCATTTATACAAAACTCAAACATTAAGACAATTGCTACTGCTAATACTGATGCATACTTTAAATACATTAAGCAGAATATTGAGTTTGATTCTTTATTTGAAGTTGTTGAAATACCTGAAGCTAGTCCTGAAATAGCATTTCAAATTCTTTTAGAACAAGTTCCAGAGCTTGAAAAAGAACATAAAGTTGAGATTCTGGTTAGTGCAATTGACAGAATTGTTAAATCTGGCTTTAAAATTCAGCATGATAAAGTTATGCCTGATAAAGGGATAGACCTTCTTGAAGAGATAATAGTTTATGCTGCCTCAAGAGGATTAAAAAAGATTGATTCAAATGTTGTCGATGAGGTGTTTAAAGAAAAAGTTGGTGTTGAGATTGGAGATATACATGAGGATGAACGGGTTATGCTGAAAAACCTTGAGAACATTCTTCATGAAAGAATTATCGGTCAAGATAAGGCAGTCAAGGCAGTCTCTAGTGCCTTGAGAAGGGCAAGGGCAGGGCTTAAGGCTAAGAATAAACCAGTTGCATCTTTTCTATTTTACGGACCGACTGGAGTAGGTAAAACTTTAATTGCTAAAACTCTAGCAGATACGTTTTTTGGACATGAGAATAAAATGATTCGGCTTAACATGTCGGAGTTTCACGAAGAGAAGAATGTCGGAAGATTGATTGGGGATTTAGATGAGACTGGAAATTTTGTTGGGGGATTTTTAAGCGAACAAGTAAGAAATCAACCATATTCTTTGGTGTTATTAGATGAGTTAGAAAAGGCAAATAAAAAAGTATTGGATCTTTTCCTTCAAGTTTTAGACGATGGGTACTTAACTGACGGGTCAGGGAGAGATATTGATTTTAGAAATACTATAATTATTGCTACTTCAAATGCTGCTTCAAAAGAGATTTCAGAGTTGTTAAATGATGGAGAAAGTTACAGAACAATTGAGAAGCATGCAACAGATCTATTAAAACAAAGCTTCAGAGTAGAGTTTTTAAATAGGTTTGATAAGCTAATAATGTTTAGATCACTAAATATTAATGAAGTTGAGCAGGTTACTGAGTTAGAACTTGATAAATTGAACGAAAGATTGTCTGAAAATGGATATACAATAGAGTGGGACGTTCAGACTGTAAAGGAGATTGTAAAGATTGGATTTAGTCCTGTGTTTGGTGCAAGACAGATAAAAAGAACAATTACTGAGCAGATTGAAGATACTATATCAGATTTAATAATTTCAAATGAGGTTAAAAAAGGTCAATCAATTCAGTTTAAAGGTTTAGAAATTTCAAATATAATCTAAAGATGAATATGAAGAAAAAAAATCTATTAAAAATCTTAAATATATTTTTCTCATTTTCAATTTTTACATCTTTTTTAATTGTTGAAGTTAGCGCTCAAAACACTGGGTATAAAATACCTTGCCCATCACGAGTATGCTCTCTAGAAGAATTTATTTCTCTAATAGGTTCTTTAATTCGGCCAATCTTTTTAGTAACTTTTGGAGCAATGATTATGTATGGAGCATTTCTCCTATTAACCTCAAGAGGTAACGAAGAACAGATTGAAAATAGTAAAAAGACGATTATGGCTGCTATTATTGGCTTTTCAATTGCTGCTTTAGCGCCAACTATAGTTGGAATAATAACTAGTTTCTTAGGTGTAGAAGGGTTTTAAAATATGATGTATATTGGTTTATGAAAACAAAATTTAAGTTTCTGTTAACTTCGTTTATCTTAATTACAATTTTTCCATTTTTTGTTATTGAAATTTCAGCTCAAAATTTAGGTTTAAAAATACCAAATCCATCAAGATACGATAGTTTAGAAGAGATTATCTCTGCTGCAGGATCTCTTATTAGACCACTATTTTTAATAACATTTGGAGCAATGCTTCTATTTGGTGCATTTATTTTATTAACTTCTCAGGGAGATGAAGAGAAAATACAAAATAGTAGAAAGACGATGATTGCTGCAATTATAGGGTTTGTAATCGCTGCTTTAGCTCCAACAGTAGTTGGAATAATAACTAGTTTCTTAGGAGTAGAAAGTTTTTAATGAAAAATTTTTTTATTGTTTCACTATTTTTTTTAATAAGTTTCATGATTCTTCCATTTAATATTCATGAAACTAATGCTCAATTAGAGTGTTTACCTGAGGCATGTCGACGTCCAGGGCAGTTTGAAGTAGATTTTGAGTGTCAGGGTAGGAAACTTTTAGATCCAAGCGAAACATGTTGTGTAGAAAAGTGTATTGACGATCAGACAACCATTAATGTAGACCCAGGATTCGATCCTTTGTTTGAATTTTTTGGTTATGAATGTATATTCTTACCCCCACCCTGGGACTAATTTCCTCACTAAAACTTTATATAATAATGGCTTATAACCACGCAGGTG
>CAYTGI010000006.1:50999-52587 GCA_964437465.1 uncultured Candidatus Saccharibacteria bacterium
TTGGTTATAGTTTCGCTGTAAGATCAGGCCAACAGATTCCAGTATTAATTAATCTAGCAATAACAACCTTTCTTGGAATAGTTTCTGTTTATGCATTAATTATGGGCATTTATCAAGGAGCGATAGTAAGAGCTGGAACTACAGATCCTGAACAGATAGAAAAAGCTTCTAAATCTTTTGTAACGTTAATTGGAGGATTTGTCTTAGCTTGGGGATTCATTGTAATTATTCAGGTTGTAGCAAATTTAATTGGACTTGGAAGCCTCCAAGACTTAACATTAATTGGTGAAGGTGGAGGAACTACTATAACTATAAACTAAATGAGAAAGGTTTTTATTCTAACAATAATTATAGTTTTTGCTTTAATATTGCCTGTAACTGCTTACGCTCAGAATAGTGAGTTGGATATTGACGATAATATTGGATTAGGTCAAATAAACATTAGTACATTTCCTCAACCTGATCTAAGCATAGATCCAAGTTTTACAATTTTTTCTTGGTTAAGCTGGATAGGAACACTGGCATCATTTGGAATTGTTGCATTTTGGATTTATTTAGTTTTAAAGGCAGCATTTGGTGCTTTAAAGAGTGAAGGGGAGCCTGAGAAACTTGAAGAGGCATTTTCAAGTGTAAGATCAGCATTTATTGGAGCAAGTATAGCTTTAGTGTTTCCAATTATACTAACTATATTAGGATATATTTTTGGTCTTGGGCCTCTTTGGTCTTGGCCATCTGCATTTAGGCAATGTGAATCTACCAATGAGTCAGCTTTCTTTTTTCAAGAAGTGTTCAGACAAGCTGATGCAGGTTCGGAAGATCCAGTCGCTGATGCAGAATTTGTTTGTGGTTTATGATGAAAAAAATAATATTAACAACAATTTTTTTAGTAAATATTGGAATTCTATTTCTCTCTCCTATTAATGCTCAGGGTGTTTGTGATTTTTTCCCTTGCGGTGATGGCGGAGTAGTACCAGGGCCTGGTGATCCAATACCAACAGGTGTGGCTTTGTTTAGATTCGCAGTAGGATTAATATTCACAGGATTTATTGCATTCGGAGTCTATCAAATCATTAAATCAGGAATAAAGATAATTCAAAGTGAAGGTGATGAGTCAAAGGTAGAGGAAGCCGCAAAGGCAATAAAAGGAGTTTTTATTGGGATAGGTATGCTTTTACTTGGAATTATTGGTATAGTAGTATTACTAGCTTTCTTTGGAGATGCTAGTTTTTTACAAAACGAAATTCCGAACCCAGATGGGTTAGGAATATAATTTATTTATTAATTTGAAAATATGGAGGATCCAAATTTACTATGTCAGATTTTTCCGTTCGTTCAATCGATATCCTTCACAGCTCCTTTATGTGGAAATGATGATGGTCCTGGGGCTGATGATGCTGTTTCTGCAGCAGCTGAACTAGCTCAATTTGCTGTTTCATTAATATTTGTGGGTATTATTGCAGTAGCAATTTTTGTAATTATCAAATCAGCTCTTAAATATATTCAATCAGAAGGAGATGAAGCTAAAGTTGAAGAAGCAACTAAAGCTATTAAAAATGTATTTATAGGAATTGGAGCTTTACTTGTTGGA
>CAYTGI010000006.1:52597-74965 GCA_964437465.1 uncultured Candidatus Saccharibacteria bacterium
GGAATAATTGGGCTTGTAATTATCTTAGCTATATTCCAAAGTGGAGATGGACCAAACCCATTATCTCCAACTGAATTACCTGATTCTATACCAGGTGGTTGAGATTAAAAAAGATATGTTTTAAAACAAGAAGCATACAATGCTTCTTGTTTCTTTTTTTCTTGCATTGCTTTAGAATGAAATATATTTTCGAAGAAAATGAAGAACAGAATTCTGCAAATATTTTTTTTGGTTATTTTAGCTAACTTTTTATTTGGGTTTTTGAGTCCGATAGGTGGGCAGCCTCAAGTCGGAGATTTTAGCGCAAATAACCCAGATAGTTATCAATGTTTTGTTGATGGAGAAATACTTGACGCACTTAATATAAGAGGTGAGAATGGTTACTTTTTATGTCCATGTAATGATGGAAGTACTCCAAATAGTGTTGGTAGGTGTCCAGGAGGTCCATGTACTGAAAGAGATAGAGATAATGATGGGGACTTAGATCCACCTTTGCCAGGAGATCCAGGCTGTGATGCGCCCCAGGCATCGATAAAGCCACCAACCTTACAGCAGTTAGAGATATGGTTTGTAAGGATAATTTATGTTATCTGGACATTAATTGCTACATTTTCAGTATTCTATCTCGTGGTGCTGGGTTACAGGTACATGATCTCAAGAGGTGATGTTACAAAAATTACAGAGATTAGACAAAAAATTGTTTACTATATTTTAGGGGTAGTTGTCGTATTTTTAGCTATCCCAATATTAACAACAGTATTCAGAATACTTGGTGTTAATGAATCCGTGCAATGTTACAATGTGAATCTAGATGAAATAGGGTTCCAGTTCTTTTTTGCTGACTTATGTACTATTAGAGATTATGATTATTACTGTGAAAGAGGGCTAGGTGGAGCTAGCGACTTGGTATGCCCTAATGCCGGATTTAGATATCCATGTCCAAAAGACGACCCTCTAGATGATACTTTAGTTTTGATTTGTGATAGCAATACTAACACCATAAGAATTTATGCTCCATAGAAATGAATATTGAAATAGATCTTACACAAAAAGAAATCAAGACTTTTACAGAATTTTTTTCTGGGGTAGATAAGCATGAGGCCAAAAATATAATGCTTAAAACAGCAATTGATCAGTATAAAGAGCAAAGAGATAGAAAGAACAGTCTTCAATCATCAAATGAAACTCTTCAGAATAGTCTCGATGATCTAAAGGCTAAGATTACAAGTTCAAGGGATCTTTTTAAAATTAAAGATAGGATTGAACATGAACTAGAGAGATTTGGGTATATGGGAAAGGATGATGGGCTTTCAGCAAAAGTAAAGGAAATGAAAAATAAAAGGATAATGAATGTGGATAAGGTACTTCAAAAAATTGTTCAGATAACAAATAGGGTTATTTCTCAAAATAATAACTCAATCTCTTCTTTAGATTCAAATGGTGTTAGGGGTAGGTTTTTACTTTTTTTATCTGCTCTGACATTTATTACAGGGACAACTCTATATTTATTGATTGGGGAGACTATAATTATAATTGCAGGTATTTTTGTTTCAATTGTTAATCTATCAAATTTTTTTCTAGTAAATATGTACCAAGATGTTAGATTTGATAAAGTGGATTTTTTCGCAATTAATTATAATGGAGGGATAGGAAATTACTATCAGAAGTTTGTTGAACAGCTTAATAGGCAAGAAAATGCATTTTTTGTTAACGCAGCTTGGATAAGTGCTTTAACAAAAGAAAAGGACAAGGTAGTTTCTGCGATTCAAGATAGACTTGGAGGAAGAAGCTTCTATGACATTGATACAGAGATTAATAAACAAAATGAGTTAATTCAAAATCAAACTGAGGAGATAAACAAAATTATAGACTCAATGATCAGCGCAGAAGAATATTTAAAATTAAGAAGAGAGTCGGATCTTCTAAAGGCAGAGTTGGGAAATAAATTAGATACGAATGAAGAAATAAATATTATCATTAGGGGACTAGATCGTTTTGAACAAAAACTGAAAGGCACTATAATTAATTACCTCAATTATTTAAGAAATAATGAGATAATTAAAAGTATATCCTATATGTAGTGCTATGTTTTTAAAGAAAGAGACTAAACAAATAATACTTATCCTTCTGCTTATACTAATTTTCATGTCTTTTTCTGTGCCTAGAGTTATTCACTCGCAATCATCAGCCGAGCTTCTGGAGCAGATTAAGCAAAAAGAACAAGAGCTTAAAGAGACTGAAGATGCCATTAATAACCTTGAATCTCAACTTGAGCAAAATAGGCTTGATTTAGAAAATGCTTCTGAAGGTCTACCTAAATTGGAAGCTGAGATCACAGAAATTGAAACACAACTTCAGATAAATCAAAAAAAGCTTGAATTAACAAGACAACAGTTTGAGCTTCAGAAAACCGAGCGGGAAGAATTAATCAACAGACAAAAGGAATCTATTGAAACAATGTATTTGAGATGGCGTGCAGAGAATTCAACCTTTAGTTTTATGGATGATAGATCTGAATATATATTAGCAGAAGGTCTCAGTGGAAAAGTTTTTGGTGTTGGTAATGATAACTTAATTGACTTAAACAGTTCTATAGAAAGATTGGATAGTGAAATTCAAGATCAGAATGAAATCATTGCAAATTTAAATTCCCAAAATGATGAGCTAAGCTTCAGAAGATCGCAGATTCAAGAACAGATATGGTTTTATTCAGGTGTCTTAGCTTCGAACACTGAGCAAATATCTTTTCTTCAAGATCTTCAAAGTCAGATCTCTAGTCAAATTAATGATTTAACAGTTGAACAACAAGCAGCTGCGCAAAGAGAGGCATGGATTTTACAACAGCAACTAAAAAAACAGAGACAACAGGAAGATATTAACATTACTAATGGTTTCTATTTTAGTGGAAGTGGTAGAGATGTTTATCAAGGTCACGGGGTAGGATTTTCTCAATTTGGTGCTTACGGAGGAGCAAATGCTGGTATGAGCGCTGAAGAGTTGATTAAATTTTACTTTACAGGTGTTGATATAACTAATAGGACAGGGAATGTTAGTGTAGCTGGGGGGCCACAAAATATTAGTGTTGAAGAGTACCTTGTTCATTTAGGAGAGATACCTGATAAGGCTTGTGGAAATGAAGAACAAGTTGAAGACAACCCCGAAAAATATGCTTTAAGTGGAGATTCAGTTTGGAGCTGTTGGCCTGAGGAAGCAATTAAGGCACAGGTTATTATTGCTAGAACATATGCATTATTCCATGTAAATTTATACTCTGATGCTAGAAGTCAGGTTTACGATACAAGCCATAATAAGAGATGGGCTCAAGAAGAAACCGAAGGTCAAGTGATAACTTATGGCGGAGAGTTAATAGATGCTGTCTATTCTTCTGATAATAGTCAAGGGTACGGAACAGCAAATAATGATACAATCTTTCAAAACTTTTTTGGAGAGGGGACGCCATACCCATACTTGAGAGCCGTTGATGATTCCAGTTTCTCTTACAAAACTCAATGGACAAACTGGGGTTTTGAAACAAACATTTATAATAATGAAACTGTCTGGAACATGCTGAATCATAATGCTAATGAATCTAATGAGTATAGCTCAGAAATTAAAAATAATATTAAACAAGCAATGACTCAAATAGGAGATATAGAAAGTATTGCATTCGAGAGAGATCCATCTAATCGGGTGAAAAAAGTATATTTAACTGGTTCTAATGGAAATACTGCTACAATTGGTGGGTGGTGGTTTAAGAATTTATGGAATTCTTGGGCTTATGATACTGAGAGAAATGATTACTTATTCAGCCAAACATTTTTTATAATATCAACAAATGAATAGTGACCTAGGAAATAGAAGAGGGTTAACCAATGACCAGCGAAGAATTGCTGAGTCTAATGAGCTTATTAGAAAAATAAAAAGAAATGGAGATTATGGAGGTATTAAGATTGAACCTGAAGGAATTCATTTTGCAACTCAAGATAGGGAAGAAAAAATCTATGTTTATATTAGAAGGCATTGGAGTGAAAATATAGGTTGGGCTTTTAGAAACTTTATATATTCTTTAATACCATTCTTTTTAGCTATGCTAGCTAACTTAATTGATATTGAGGTTGGCTTTCTTGGACCTAATGAGTACTTAATTATTTTAGCTGGTTATTATTCACTAATAATGACAAATGTTTTTAAGGATTTTTTTGACTGGTACTTTGATCCATATATAATTACAAACCAAAGAGTAGTTCATTACGAGTTCAAGCCATTTACAAAATATGAGGTTAAAGAAACAAACTTGAATAGTATTGAGAATGTAGCTGAAAAATCAAGTGGGCTTATAGCTGGACTATGGGGTTATGGGACTTTAACTATATCTACTGAGGCAACAGATGATTTATTTATATTTGAAAGGATTCCAAATCCAACAAAAGTTAGAGATATTTTAATAGATTTAACAAGAATTGCACAAAAATACGATGGAAACTATCGCTGAAAACATACAAACTGGAGTAAAAATACTAGCAATAATATTTGCATTGTTTCATTTCTTAGCTGGATTTGTATTCTATAGAGATATGGTAAGAATAAATAATGTAATAAAGACTCGAAAATCAGGTTTGTTTATGTTTTTGAGTAATCTTTATTTATTCATACTTCTATCAATAGTAATCCTTTTTATACTTATATAGTTTTCAAATTCACCAGTTTTGATATACTAGTGTTAACATACACATCATGAATAGAAAAACTGATTACGTAGTTGGCAAAAAAACAGATACAACTTGGGCTGGAGTATATGGCTATAAGCCTACTGATCCAGCTGATTATAAGCGGCTGGGAGAAATGTTCTCAGTATTTAGATTTGAGACCTCAATTGAGGAATTTGCTATAGATAAATTTGCAAAAATTGTTATTGAGTCGCTTCAAAACTCTTATTTTGAGGAATTAAAAGACTATAAATCATCCTTAGAAAGGTTAGAAGAGTCATGTTGGAAGATGAAATCTAAGATGGATTTGCTTCTGTCAAGAGAAGAGGAGGTTTCAAATGTTGGGATAGATATTGAAATGGCAATCGTTGTATTTAAGGATAACTATCTTTACGTTGTTACAATTGGTGAAAGTAAAGTATTTATAAATAGAGAAGAGAATTTTGTTGATATAACAGATGGTTTAGCGGATAGGAAAAATACAGGTTTCTTGCGATCTGCTAGTCTAGAGGTTGATAAGAATGACAGGTTTGCTTTAGCAACTTCTAAAGCTTCAACTAATTTACTAAATCTTGAAGATGCTCTTAAGAAACTTGATAAGGAAAAATTGATCGAAAGTGGAAAACAAGATGGAGTTAGTTTCATGATGATAGCAGATGAGGAATCAGATTGGGCTGTTGCTCCTAAAAAAGAACCAAATAAAACAGAAACTAAAGAAGAGGATTCAGAAACTGAAGAAAGTAATTTGGAGATATATGAAGAAAAACCTATACCTCCATCTACTATTTATGAAGAAAAGGTTAATAAGGATATTCATTCAGATGAAGAACAATTTGAGGAAGTTGAAGATGTTGATCAGGAGGAAGATCTCGATGATCAGATTGATGAGGATTTTGATGAAAGTGAAGAGTTAGAAGAAAATGATAATGAAGAGGATTTAGAGGAGGAACCATCTAAAATTCAAAAACTTAAAGAAAGATCCCTTGGAATTTTAGGAAGTGTAAAAGATAGAGTTTCTAATCTTAGAAAAAAAGATAAAGATTTTGAAGAAGATGACGAATACGAAGAAGAGTACTTAGACGAAGAAGACGATAGATCATTTAGTGAAAGAAAGGAAAAACAAGAAGAAGAGGAGAAAATATCTAAAATAGCTATGTTAGCTAGTATTGTTTTTGGCTTCTTCGGTTCAATTATAAATGCAGTAAAAAATCATTTTAAGGATAATAAAAAAACGTACGCGCACATAATAAATACAATATATTCTAGAATAGCTAGCTTTGTAGGAGCAATAAAAAATATATTCCAGAAAGAAATTCTAGGGCAGAACCTAGATAGAAGATCTTTAAATAAGAGGAGAGTTAAAAGAAATAGATACTTATTTATTATAGGAATAGCAGTAATTTTTATAGGTGGAAATACTGTGATTTCTAATGGGCGTAATAGAGAAAAAATACAGGATGCTGTTCAATCAGTTGAAACAAAGATTGAAGATTTCGATGCAAGGGTTCAAGGGATAAGTACTGAAGTAATCAATCTGCAATATTCGGCAGGTCAGGAAAAAGATGCTTTATCTGAGGAAATAATAAGTCTGAGAGAGAATATACTAATTGAAATAGATAACCTAGAAGAAAATAAGTTAATTGAAGAAAAATCGGGCTACTTTGAAACTTTAAGATCTTTATCATCTCAACTATCATCTCAAGCTGATGAATTGATGCTTGTTGAGTCATTTATTGAACCTCAAATAGTTGCAGATCTATCAAGGCAGTTTGATGATTCACAACTATCAGACTTAGAGTATTCGGAAGGAAGCTTATTTGCTGCTGATGAAGGAAGAGATGTAATTTATAAATTGGGCACAAATATAAATTCAGAAGTATCTATACATATAACAGAGGTTTTAGAACCATATATTTTAGTTCGAAGCGTTAATGGAGGGATTATAGTCTATGATAAAAGTGATGATGCAGTAATAGGAAGATTTAATCCAAATGATAAAGAGTCATTAGCAAGGTATAGCAACTTAATACCTCCATCAGTAGGAGGTCCTACTGAGGCAGCTATTTATGATGGTAATGATGCACTCTATGAAATTCACCAAGTCCATCAACAAATTTTCAAAAGAGATAAGACAGCAAATGGATACGTAAATGGCGGAGCAACATTCCAATCTCAGAATCCTCCTAACTGGAAGCAAGATCCCGAGCTCTCGAATGCAGTTGATATTGAAGTTCCGTATGAGATATATGTTCTAACTGAAAATTTGGGCATTAGAAGATATCTTGCTGGAGGTGCAAATACACTTGGAAGAGAAGTATATATTAATCTACTAGATTCTGATTACCTTGCACTACAAGGTGCTACTGCATTAGATGTGAATTTAAAGTACATGGCAGTTGGGGATTCAGTAAATAGGAGGGTAATGCTTTTTGAAGTACAAGACAATGAACAAAAAAATATAAGGTTCATAAAACAGTTTCAGTATAGGGGAGACGATGATTCTTTTTTTAGGGATATAAATGAGATAGTTATTGTTAATGAAAGTCTTTTTGTTCTAGATGGAAATAAAATTGTTCGGCTAGATATTTAAGATGGTTATTCTTCAAAATAATAAAAAAGCTAATGCAGACTATGATATATTTGAACGCATAGAAGCAGGGATTGTACTTGAGGGTTGGGAAGTAAAATCTATTTCAAATCATCAAGTTGGTTTATCAAATTCATATATAAAATTTAATAATGGTGAGATATTCCTCACAGGAGCACACGTACCTAAATGGAAATTAGGTGAAAATAAAACTAAAGAAGAGGAGTATAAAGACAGAAAATTACTTCTTAAACAAAGAGAAATAAAAAAGATAAAGGAAATTTCAGATAGACCAGGTTACTCTGTCATTCCACTTAAGCTTTATCGTAATGATAAAAACTTAATTAAACTAGAGATAGGGGTTGGAAAAGGTAGGAAAAAATTTGATAAAAGGCAAAAATTAAAAGAAAAAGATATAAAAAGACGTGTAGATATAGATAGAAAAAACTATAATATGTAAATGAAAGTAGATGATCCAAAATTACAAAATATTCTAGAACAGCTCAAACACTTTGGGTTTGAATTTTTTGGGTATGGAGAAAATGAAATCCCTTTAGTGAAAGGACCAAACGAACAAGTTGTTGAAATTAATATTGCTATAAATTTTGTAAACGAAAAAATAAAAGAACAAAAAGAGCAAGATTCTATTGGCTCACCAGAACAACCCCATATTCCAGAAAATCTTGATGCTAACCAGAATGTAGAATCATCTGTTGAAAGAAAAATTGAGACTACCCCAGAAAGAGAAAATTCAATTGAGAAGAAAACTCAGGAAAAACCATCGCAAAAACCTGAACTAAATGTCCAGAAGAAAGCTCCTCAAGTAAAATTAGATAAAAAAGAAAATAGGCCATATGGAGATGGATTTGATCCAAAAAGTTTTAATCCATCAGATTTAAATTCAACATTACAATTTGTAGAAAAACATAGTAAAGGATCTAAAACCTCATCGAATAAATGGCTTGCTGAACAGTTTAAAAAGTTTGTAATGGAATTTAAGGCTAGTTCTTCAAAATAATTTGATTATAATGTTGTATGGAATCAATAATTGTCGGAATAATAATTCTAGCTGGTGGAATTGTTGGCCTTATAGGGCTGGCATTTTTAATTAAGTGGATATTCAATCAAATTCGAGAAAATATTCTCTTAAAAAAATCTATCGGGTACGTATATTTTGAAGTAAAACTTCCTAAAAATAATGAGGTTGAGATTAAAGCTGCAGAACAGATGTTCTCAGGATTATTAGGAATAGGTAAGAAACTTAAAGGTTTCAAAAAATTCTTTAGCTCCAAAACTTTTATTAGTTTTGAGTTAGTAGCATTTAAAGAGAATATAAAATTTTTCGTTGTTTGTCCAAGAAACCTTGCCTCAGTAGTTGATAGACAGATTAACGGTACCTACCCAACAGCAGAGATAAATAGGGTAAAGGAATATAATGCTTTTCCAGAAAATGCTAATGTTGCATTTACATCCTTAAAACTTAAAAAAGAGTCAAAGATTCCAATTCAAACATATGAAGAATTACCAGTAGATACATTGGCTACATTAACAGATGCTTTTAGTAAACTGTCCTACAATGAATCTGCAATTTTCCAAGTAGTAGTAACCCCTGCAGGATCGGATTGGAGAAACTCTGCTAAAGATTATGTTAAGAAAATTAATGATCAAAAGAACGATCCTGAGAAAAGTGATGTAAAAGTAAATGAGGATACAATTGGGTTTATTGAGAAAAAAGCTCAAAAGTCAGGTTTTTACACAGATGTGAGACTAGTTGTAATGTCTGAGGATCAAGATTCTGCAGATGCTCATTTGAGTAACGCATTGAGTACATTTGATCAGTATACAAAAGAAGGTGGTAACAACTTTACTAAAGCAGACAAAAAGGAAACAAAAAGAATTGTTACAGATATAATATACAGAATTCCTAGAGAATCAATGATACTTAATGTAGAGGAGCTAGCAACTCTTTATCATTTCCCAAATAAAAATGTTGAGGCCCCATTTATAAACTGGCTCTTATCGAAAAAAGCACCTGCACCTGATTACGTTACTAGTCAATATGCAAAGGACTATATGTATATCGGAAGAAACTCTTTTAGGGGGAAATTCAAAGAGGTGTTTATGAAGCCTGAGGATAGGCTTAGACATATGTACGTTGTTGGTCAAACTGGTTCAGGTAAGTCTGGTTTTATTTCAGGGATGATGATTAGGGACATTAAAATGGGACATGGTTGTGCATTTATTGATCCTCACGGTAGTGATGTTGAAAAGATCCTCCAGCAGGTTCCTCCCGAAAGAGTAGAGGATGTGGTTTTATTTGATCCTGGAGATATTGAAAGGCCTATGGGTCTAAATATGCTTGAGTTTAATTCTGACGCACAGAAATCTCTTGCTATTAATGAAATGCTTAATATCTTTGACTCACTTTACGATTTAAAAAAGACAGGAGGACCTATGTTTGAACAGTATTTCAGATATGGAATTATGCTTTTACTAAGTGATCCAGAATCTGGGTCAACGTTGTTGGAAGTACCAAAAATTTTTGCTGATGATGATTATAGAGCTTATAAATTATCTAAATGTGCTAATCAAGAGGTTATTGATTTTTGGGAGAAACAGGCTCAGAAAGCTGGTGGAGAGGCTTCTTTGAAGAATATTACCCCTTACGTTGTTTCAAAACTTGCAAGTTTTTTGACAAATGACTATGTAAGACCAATCGTAGCACAACAGTATTCATCAATAAACTTTAGAGAGATTATGGATCAGGGAAAAATTCTATTGGTAAAACTATCGAAGGGAAAAATTGGAGAATTCAATATGAGTCTATTAGGAATGATTATAGTTTCAAAATTATTGATTAGTGCTTTAGAGCGAGAAGATGTTCCAGAAAGTGAACGTAGTCCATTTTATCTGTATATTGATGAGTTCCAAAATTTCTTAACTGATGGAATTAATCAGATTTTATCTGAGGCTAGAAAATATAAACTTTCATTAACGTTAGCTCACCAATTTATTGGCCAGCTTACAAGAGAAGGTGGTGACACTAAAATTAGAGATTCTATATTTGGTAATGTAGGAAATAAAGCAATTCTAAGAGTAGGTGTTAATGATGCAGAATTTTTAACTAAAGAGTTTGATGGGGTTTTTGATCAAAATGATTTAATACAAGCAGAAAACTTTAATATTTTTATGAAAATGCTAGTTGATGGAAAACCAGCAACTCCATTTACTCTAAGATCATTCTATGGAGATTCTCCATATGATATGATTACAACTCCAAATCCGCAATTAGCTGATGTAATAAGACAAATTTCACGGCTTAAGCATGGCAAAGATAAATCTATAATTGAAAATGAGATTAAGTTAAGAGGTGCTTTTATTAAAAAAGTAGAGAAAAAAGGAGGAGATAATAACAATATGTTTGGGGGAATAGGAAACTTTAATCCTGCTGTTTAGAACAATTTTCTATGATAAAATTCCGGAAGCAGTTTTGTTGAATTGATAGCTTGATAGTTTAGATCAACTTATGATTTCTGAACTTTAAAAATGAATTCTTGGTAGGCCTGTAGCTCAGGTGGTTAGTAGCGCGGTTCTTATAAAGCCGAGGTCGGTGGTTCGAGTCCACTCAGGCCTACCAAGAATTTATTTCAGTTCAGAAAGATACAGAGACTATGATCTACACATTTAGAACAGTTCCCTATCTAGATGAACTTCTAAAGTTTGACGATGAAATTTTTGTTTTTAAATCACTTAAGAGTGATTTCGAAAACTTCAAAATTAAGTCACTTTCCAAGAAGCCTAAACATATACTTGGTATTGGTAATACAAAAAAAGAATCTCAGCTTGAATCTAAGGCGGTAAATATCTTTAATAAATCAAAACAAATAGAGAAAAGAGGAAAAGAAGAATATAATCTTTTCACTTTTGAATCAGTGTTCTCAGTGAATAATAGGTATACTACTAGCTTTTGTAATTGGACAACATATAAAATATCTTCTTTTATTGAAGAGAAAAAGATTGATACTAAAGTTTCATTTCTGCATTTGAACAAAAGTGATTTCAATAATTTAAAAGAGACAACTATACTTCAAAAATTTTATTAGAATCCTTGTTCTGGTAGTTATCTACTAATTTTAAATATCTTTCAGTAGTTTGTTTAGATCTATGTCCTACTATTTTCCCAACAAATTCTATTGAATTCCCTGAATTTAGTTGATGAACAATAAAAGTATTTCTTAAATCATTAACTGTCTTGTCAATTCCTGCTTTCTTCATTGCTCTAGTTATATATGTTCTCATATTTCTTGGAAGCACTGAGGTACTATTTGATGTTACAAAAAGAGGGTAGTTTATATCTGAATCATTATGAAATGTACTTATATAAAATTCTAAGTTGTATAGTAACTTATTGTTGATTGGGATTAAACGATCCCTAACTGTAATTTTATAATTAGTTAAATCAATATCTTTAATTTTTAAATTTACTAGCTCACTTAGAAGAATTCCAGTTTGTAAAAGTAGATTTATAGCTGTGAAAATCTTTTTATCGTCTCTAACAGAATCAAGAAGTTTTTGAATTTCTTCTTTTGTTAGAAAATTAATTTCTCTTTTTATTCCTTTTGGGATTATTATTCCTTTTGTAGGATCACTACCATTATAAAGTTTGAAAAACTTTCTAATTGATTGGAATTTTCTGGAAATAGTTTTATTTGCAATATGATTTTCTAGTAGGGTCGATTTATATTTTAATATGTCTGCATTTTCTAAATTAGGATTATTATTAATGAAATGCTCTAAATCAGAAAGATAACAACTAACTGTGTTTTCAGACAATTGCTGTTTTTCTAATTCATTTTTAAAAAAGTTCAATAGTTTTTGTTTATTCATGACTTCATATCCTATAATGTAGATAATAGCATTAAGATAAGAAATGAAAATACTAAAAAAGCTTTTAAAAAAGTTAAGAATAAATATTCAAAGAGTTACATTCGATGGATTAGGGCTTACTGTTTTACTTTCAATTCTACTTGCAATTCTAGTTACAAGTACTTTTAGGGTAATAAAAAATGGACAAGATAACTATAATATATATAAAACTGAGCAAGGTTCTCTTGAAAGATTACAGAACACTAATAAGCAATTAACGAAGGAGCTTGAGATTGTTTCCTCGGACGAGTATCAAAAGTTATTGGCACGTGAAGTATTAGGCATAGCAGAGCAAAATGAATCAATCTATAGAATAGATGAACCTGAAGATTTTTTTATTTTGGAAAAGGAGTATGTGGACCTATCCGATAAAGATGACTATTTAGATTGGTGGTTTTCACTAATTAGGTAGTATGGTATAATATTTGCAGCCGCGGGGTAGAGCAGTGGCAGCTCGTCAGGCTCATAACCTGAAGGTCGTTGGTTCGAATCCAACCCCCGCAACCAAGAGCCTCTATACGTTGATAGAGGCTCTTGATTTTTTATACTATCTCGAAAAGCTGTTATTTGTTAAAATCATAGAGCCAATAAAAGAAAATGCCAGGGTAGTTCCCCGCTACTTCAAATAAATTGGAATATGCGGGACTAATGCGATCATATTGTTTTACTACATTTCATTTGTAAAACAATGATCTTATTGAGCAGTTGGTAGTAAGAACATAATGTAACTTACGTTACAAATAGGCCAGGGTAGCTCAGTTGGTTAGAGCACAGGATTCATAAACCTGAGGTCGGCGGTTCGATCCCGCCCTCTGGTATAATTAAATAAACACAAGATATATGTCTAAAAATACAAAGGATAAAAATAAAAGAGATGTTCAGATAACTCCAGAGTTAGCTAAGAAAATTTCCTCATTAAATAGGTCAGCTAAGAAAAGATCAGTATTTGGTAGAGTTAATCCATTAGTTCTTCTAATAACTGTAATTTTAAGTTTCTTTCTTCTTGTAGGACTTTACAGTCAAACTCAGTCTTTAAAAGAAGGCTCATTGGGTGAACTTGTAGCTGGTCTTGAAAATAATGATTATTCTGAATTGTTAATTCAAAATGATGGAAGCATAGTAGCAAGAGAAAAAGAATTTTTTGTTACAAGTGAAGATTTTAGTCCAAGTAAAAACAATGAATCAATAAAGATATCTTCAGAGTCAGATGTAAAGAGCTCTGAGTTTGAGGATATTTTATTCTTATTTGAGCAACAATCAGTAGTTGAGCAGTTAAGAAGTTTATTTAGTTCTGATAGTGAAAGAATCACAGATATTCTCTATCTTGAAAATGATGTTTTAGTTTTAACTAACGATGGTTTTAATGACTATATTCTTGAAGATATTTCAAAAGATGAATTCGAAGAGTTATTGGTTGATAATGAGATAAATCTTGGTGATTTTGGTTTGAGAGGGAAAGAATTAAGAATTTTTGCTAAAGAATTACCTACAGATTCAATTAACGCAAGAATTGAGTCTGGAGCAATTTCTAACTATATAGATCTTGGTGATCTATCAATTGTGAAAGTTGATCCGGTATCAGTAGCTCAGGTATCTATTGAATGGTCTCCTGCAATATTCACATTTACAGAATTTTTACAGCAGGAAGGATTCTCGATAAATTCAGATTTAGAAACATTTATTGTTGATACAAGAACTGTATCTGCTGGAATCTCATTCCAAGATATTCTAACGATAATTACAATTGCAGCATTTATATTCTTAGGATACGTGATCTTTAGAAGTGCACAAGCTTCTGGAATGGGAATTATGCAATTCGGACAGTCTAAAGCTAAAATGTTTTTCGGTCAGAAAACAGGTGTTACTTTTAAAGATGTAGCTGGAATTGATGAAGCGAGAGAAGAATTGAATGAGATTGTAGACTTTCTAAAAAATCCTAATAAATATCGAAAATTGGGAGCTAGAATTCCAAAAGGTATTTTAATGTTTGGTCCACCAGGGACAGGTAAGACATTGCTTGCAAGAGCAATAGCTGGAGAAGCAGGTGTTCCTTTCTTCCATACTTCAGGTTCTGAGTTTGAGGAGATGCTTGTTGGAGCAGGAGCCTCAAGAGTTAGGGATTTATTTGCTAAAGCTAAAAAAGCAGCTCCATCGTTAATATTCATTGATGAGATTGACGCAGTAGCTAGAAAGAGAGGAACTAGAATTCAATCTGGAAGTACAGAACAAACATTAAACCAAATTTTAGTAGAGATGGATGGATTTGAAACAAATACTAACGTAATTGTAATTGCTGCAACAAACAGACCAGATGTTTTAGATAGGGCAATTCTAAGACCAGGTCGATTTGATAGACAGGTTAGAATTGAAGCTCCAGATAAAGATGGAAGATTAGCAATCTTAAAAATACATTCAAAAAATAAACCATTGAATGAAGATGTAAACCTAGAAAGAGTAGCGAAAAGAACAGTTGGGTTTACAGGTGCTGATTTAGAAAATATTATGAACGAATCAGCAATTATTGCTGCTAAAGATAACAGAAAGAATATTACAGATCATGATATTGATGACGCTGTATCTAAAGTAATGTTAGGTCCAGCTAAGAAATCTAGAAAAAGAACTTCAGATGAAATTGATCTTGTAGCTTATCATGAAGCTGGACATGCTCTTGTAGCTAAATTAACAGATGGGGCGGTACCTGTTGATAAAATCTCAATTGTTTCAAGAGGAAGTTCTGGAGGAGTTACTATGTTCCTACCCGAAAAAGATGAGAACATCGTTTCTATGAAAAAGCTTATAGCAAATATTAGAGTAAGTCTTGGTGGAAGAGCAGCTGAGGAAATTTTTCTTGGAGATATTTCAACAGGAGCTTCTAACGACATTCAACAAGCAACAAATACTGCAAGAAGCATGATACAAAAGTATGGAATGAGTAAAGATCTTGGGCTAGTACAATATGGAACTTCAAGAGATAGTGAGTATCTTGGATATCACTACGGAAGTGATTCTGACTACTCAGAAGATACTGCAAAAAAGATTGATGAAGAAGTACGAGAAATAATTGGAAATCAATATAAGGAAGCATTAGAGATTATTAAGAATAATAGAGAAAAACTTGAAGAAATCGCATCCATTCTAAAGGATAAAGAAGTACTTGATAAGGAGGAGTTTGATAAATTATTCTAATATAAATGAATAAGCTTAAACTTGCTTTTAAAATTATCCAAACGTACTCAAACTGGTATGATTTTTTTCTTGATTATGCAGGTCTTCTTTCTAATCGTTCTCACATCTTGTATAGGTTAAGAAATGGAATGGTCTACAAGACAAGGCAAGGTACATCTGACTTTGCTATATTGAATGAGATAACAATATTCAAAGAATACTTTAATCCAGAATTTTTTGAGCTAGATGAAGGCTCAGTTGTTGTTGATTTTGGAGGCCAAGCTGGTGCTTTTTCAACTTATGTAGCCTATAGCTATAAATGTAAAATTCTTACATTTGAACCTGATAGAGAGAATTTTAATTTGTTAAAGGAAAATATTAGGCTTAATAAACTTAACGATTATGTAAAAGTATTTAATTTAGCAGTTTCAAATAAGTCAGGAAAGATTAAATTCTTTACAAGTGATCATTCAAATAAAGGAGTGCATTCATCTTTTTATCGAGGTGGGAATACTGAAACTTCTGTCGATGCAATCTCACTTGAAGATATTTTAAGAAAAACTAAGATAGATCAGATTGATTTTTTAAAAATGGATATTGAAGGAGGGGAGCATGAGTTAATAAAGCCTCAAAATGAAAACTTTTTTAAGAAAGTAAAATCGATGGCATTAGAGTTTCATTCCCAACCTCACGTAACAAATAAAAGACCTGTAACTGATCTTATACAGCAATTAGAATCGTGGGGTTTTATGTGTGAAAGGCTTAATGGGAGAGAGGATTTAGGTATAATATATGCAAAGAGATCAGGGTAAAATAGTTTATCAATTATGCGGTTTTGTCCGACAAATTCGACAATGAGGTTAGTTTTTTCAACAATTGCTACAATTCTTTTTCTTCTTCCACTTTCAATTGTGCAGGTGAATGCACAACAACCAAATTCTTTTGGAAATATTTCTATTCAAGGAGAAGTCGAAGAATATAGTATTCAAAGATTTGAAGATGAAGATGATGTATCTATTTTGATTGAATTTGATCTTAGGATAATTGATTCTTCAGAAGATTTAGACTTTGAAACAGTTCAGGCTTACCTTCAAGTGTCTGAAGATTTTCCAGAAAATTATTTTACTAAAGGAGATATACTTAATGCTAATGAGAGTTTTGATGATGAAGGAAACTCTATTTTTGTAGTTTCGTTTATTCCTCAAACAGAAGTTTTTTATGGAAGTATAACGAATGTTGATAGAAGTGATCCTGATGAAAATTCTGGAATAATTCAGTCAGTCTTTACCCTTGAAGTAGATATAGAAGATCAAACAATAGAGGTTGAATCTGTAATTTCAACTCAACCAGATTTTCTAACAGCAGGATATCAAGTTGGAGATAGAGTAGTGGTTAATAGAATATTGTCTACAAATGGATATTCCTTCCAGATAGTAGACTTTGTTAGAACTACTCCGATATTTGTTCTTGTGATATTATTTGTTCTAGTGACAGCTATAGTTGCTAGAAGAAAAGGGATAATGTCTATTGGAGGACTTATTCTTTCATTTGTTGTAATATTTCAATTCATTCTCCCAAATATTTTAAGAGGGTCTGATCCACTTTTAGTAACACTTTTGGGAGCATCGTTAATGGTTCCCATTAACTTTTTCTTATCACACGGATTCAACAGAAAGACTCTATACGCCGGTGTAAGTACAATAATAACTTTAGCTATAACTGGTTTTATTGCAATAATTTTTGTAGATTGGGCAAAACTAACAGGGTACACCTCGGATGAAACAGGATTTCTACAAGCTTTGACAGGAGGTGGAATAGATATTCAAGCGCTACTTCTTGCTGGAATAATCATTGGTGTATTAGGAATCTTAGATGATATTACAGTTTCTCAAGCATCAATTACACAACAGCTTAAAGCCGTTAATCCAAAAATAAAATTTAACGAACTTTTCTTTAGAGCAATGGAAGTAGGTAAAGATCATATAGCATCGTTAGTAAATACTTTGATATTAGTTTATACAAGTACTGCAATGCCTCTACTTCTTCTTTTTGTAAATGCAAACGATACTTTCTACAATACAATTAATAGAGAAGTTGTTGCTCAGGAAATTGTTCAGACTTTAATAGCTAGTATTGGTTTAATTCTTGCTGTTCCAATATCTACTGCAATTGCTGCGTACTTTTTCTCTAAGATGGAAAAGGTTGAGGAAGATCATGAGCATGCCCACCACCATCACTAGAAGAATTACGAATTAGTAATTATGAATTAATAATTTTAGCTATCGTATCTAGCAGTTCTTTGCTTAACAAAATTTTGAAGTGGCCATTTACTTCTAGTTCTAAATTTTCACAATCATCAAGTTTACATATACGTGATTCCTTATTACGAATGAACTTATCTTTTTTGCTATAAATATTGAAGATTTTATAGTCTCTTTTCTTATCAATTTTAAAAACTGGAGCACCAAAAACTTTTCCAAATGGAGTATTTATTGTTATAACTTTTTCTACTGAATTTGAAATATTTGCCAATTCAATTGCTGTCAATCCCCCTTTGCTATGGCCAATAACTACATTTGGGTTGAAATCTTTATTGAGTTTTATTGCTTGTTGCTTGGGGAAGTTAAAATGATTTAATTTTGCAATTTTACTATTTCCAATAGTTTCTTTTACTTTAGATAAGCTTTTTCTTGGTGTAAAAAAACCTGGAATTAATAATGCTTCTGTTTGATTCATGTTCATAATTATATATTCTTTTTGTCTGTTAAAATAGTTTTAATGGAGAAGAAACAATTTATAATTATAGATTCATTTGCTTTAATATTCAGAGCATATTATGCATATCCTCCAACTTTAAGTACTAAAGATGGCCAATTAATGAATGCGGTTTATGGTTTTGGAACTTTGATGTTAGAAGTCATTAAAAAGTTTGAGCCTGAATACATTGTTGCTGTTTTTGATTCTGCTTCTCCAACTATAAGATCGACTGAGTTTGCAACTTACAAAGCAAATAGAAAGGAAAGGGATCCTGAGTTAATCAGCCAGATTCCATTAGTTAGAAAGTTAATTGAATCATTTGAGATTCCTGTTTTAAATGTTGAAGGGTATGAGGCGGACGATATAATCGCGACTTTATGTAAAACGCACGATGATACCAATCTAGAAAAAATTGTAGTTACTGGAGATAAAGATCTTTTTCAATTAATAAATGATCATACATATGCATATATGGCGGGTAGAACTTTTTCTCAATCTAAGCTTTATAAAAGAGAGAATGTAATTGAAAAGATGGAGATAACTCCTGAGCAGGTTCCAGATTATAAAGGTTTAGCTGGGGATCCATCAGATAATATTCCAGGAGTTGCTGGTATCGGAGATAAGTCAGCGAGACAGCTTTTACAAAAATATAACTCGATTGAAGAGATATATGAAGACATTGAGAATGTAGATAATAAGTGGAAAAATAGGTTGTCCGAAAATTATGAGATTGCAATTAAATCAAAGGAGCTGGCTACTGTTGTTCCGGACGTCCCAATAAGTTTTAAATTAGAGTCTGCTAAATTCCATAAGTTCCCTCTTGAAAATGTAATAAAGCTGTTTGAGGAGTTTGAGTTCAAAAGTTTGAAGAAGAAAGTTGAAGATATGGCCGATAAAATGGGATTCTTGGATGAAGAAAATCTAGGTCTTTTTGAAGAAAATATTGAGGAAAAAGTAGTTAAAGAAAAGTCTCTACAACTTGAAAAATTAAAGACTAAATCATTATTTTTATCTTTTGAGCTTGAAGATGATTCTGTTTCTCCAATAAATTATGACTTGAATGAATTTTTTATTGATGATGGTTCAGGAGTTTGCATGAGTGTCTCAAATGATCAGATAGAAGATTTATTTGAAAAGATAAATAATGAAAAAATTAAAATTATTGGGATTAATCTAAAAGATCTTTTTCACGCACTAAATAATAATGGAATTGATCTTTCAAATATTGATTTTGAAGATCTTGGCTTTGCAACTGCAATATTAAGTAAAGGTGAATTTGGTCATTCTATTTCTGATGTTTCAGATTTTACAGATGTAAAGTTTTCAGAATCCTCGCAAAGCATATGTATAAATCTTAATGCATCCTATGAATTCTTGAAGGAAGAATTTAGTAAAGATCGAGAGCTTTTTGAAGTTTATGAATTGGAGAAAAGTATTATTTCTATAGTCATAGATATGGAACGTAAGGGAATTACCTTTGACTCGAAAAAGACTGAGGAATTTAAAGAAAAATTAGAGAAAGAAAAAGAGAGAATACAGGAAGAGATTTTTTCTCACAGTGACTATGAATTTAACATTAATTCTCCCAAACAGGTTGGAGAAGTTCTGTTTGAGAAGCTTGGGCTTCCAAGTGGTAGAAAAACAAAATCAGGTTCTTACTCAACAAGTGAAAGAACTTTGAGAAATCTTTTAGAAGTACATCCAATTATTCCTTTAATTCTAAGTTATAGAGAGGTCGATAAACTGCTTTCAACTTATATTAAAGCACTTCCACATTATGTTGATCAAGATGGAAAAGTTCATGCAACTTTTGATCAGTTAGGGGCAGTGTCGGGTAGGTTTTCTTCAAAAGATCCGAATATGCAAAATATTCCAGCTGTTAATGATATAGGAGTTAATGTTCGAGAGCTCTTTATAGCAAGTCCCGGAAAGACATTAGTTGCTTTTGATTATTCACAACAAGAATTAAGAATTTTAGCTGCGTTTGCTGGCGAAGAGTTAATGATTGAAAGTTTTAATAAAGGAGAAGATATTCATGCAATAACAGCAGCTCAGCTATTTGGCAAAGATGTAAGTGAAGTAACTAAAGATGAACGAGCTACTGGGAAAGTAATTAACTTTAGTGTTGTTTATGGAGTTTCTTCTTATGGTTTATCTGACAACTTAAAAATAGGTCGAAAAGAAGCTGGAGAATTAATTGATAACTACTATAAAAAATATAATAAGATTGCAGAATATTTTGAGGAGAAGAAAAGAGAAATCCATACAATAAAAGTGGCTTCAACAGTTTTAGGAAGAAAAAGAATAAATCCTATGAAAAGTTCGAGTCAGTGGTTTGTAAAAAATGCTGTGGAGAGAGAGCTATTGAATTTTGCAATTCAAGGCACTGCTGCTGATCTTATGAAGATGGCAATGGTAGAAATTGGTAAAGCTATCTCTAACTATGATGCGAGTTTATTATTACAAATTCATGATGAGTTCCTTTTTGAAGTGGATGAAAATGAAAATATTGAAAAATTTAGCAATGAAATAGTAAGTATTATGGAGAATGTGAAAGATATTGGAGTAAAATATAAAGTAGACATGAAGTCAGGAAAAGTTTGGGGTAGAATGGAATAAGTTATACCCAAAACTTATGAAAAACTTTTTCAAAATTCTTACGTTTATTCTTGCCTTAGCAACAATCCCTTTTTTAATTGTTAAATTTAGAAAGCAATTTAAGAAGGGTGGACTAAGAAGTGAAGATATAGATGTTCCTTACAATAACGAAGATGCTAAAGCTTCAGATTATTCAGAACCTAATTATGAAGATACATTAGTCCAATTCCATACAAGTGCTAAAAAGATAAAAGAGGGTATTCAAGAGATTCTTGAGCAGTTGTCTGAAAGGCAGAAAGAAATTTATGATTACATCATGAAAAATGGTGATGTTGATATGGGTAATCTTAAAAGAATATTTAATTCAGTAACACCAAGAACATTAAGGCGAGACTTAGCAAAACTTACAGAGTATAACCTCATTGAAAAGAACGGAAATACTAAAGATGTATTTTATAAGGCTAGGCATGGAAAATAGTGCAGAAGGTGGCTTATTAAAAATGCTTTTTGCTCAATTTAATGGGACATTGTCAGAGTTAGGTAATGAAATGTATGAGAATTTTGGGCCGGGGTTATTTGGTAAATTATTAAAAGCATTTGTCGGTGGAGGTGGTACTACAGCATAAAAAATGATTAGTGAAGAATACAAAATCAAAATTAGAAACTTTCTTCAAACTTACAAAGATATTTTGGATAAAACGTTAACTTCTGAAGAGCTATTTACGAGGTTACATTATCTGTCGCAAACAACAACAATGATGATTCTTATTGAAAAAATGGATCAGGATCTTAAAAGTAAATACTTGAAACTACTTAATGAGTATGATGATGTGACCCCGGTAATTAATGATATATTGAGTATTATTGATAAAGATAAGGTCCAAAGAATCTACAAAGTTGGGTTTAGTAGGGTGCTTGAAACTTATATGTATACAGACTTAAAGCTAGGTTTAAAGCAAGCAGAAAAGATACTAGAAGATTTTGAAGAAAAAGTATAAATAATCGTTGTTTTTTTGTACCTATTCTGGTACAATATTATACGTCGCAATTACTTATCCCAAACTTCTGGGAAGTAAGCGAAAAATTCATTTCCAAATAGAAATTAAAGCACATTGAAACTTTTAAAGTGATAAGGTCCTACGACTTCCTTAATGGAAGTTCAAAAGAGCTTAGATCGAACTTAAAACAACTGTTTCTATTGCAGTCTCAATAGATGTACAAAAAAAATAAATTTCAACTTGTTGAAATTTAAAAACAAAGTCCTATTTAATTAGGCATCTAACTTACTCTTTACTGAGTTCGCTGGAGAATTTTATGGAGAGTTTGATCCTGGCTCAGGATTAACGCTAGCGGTGTGCCTAAGGTATGCAAGTCGAACGAAAATTCCGAGCTTGCTCGGAAGGACAGTGGCAGACGGCTGAGTAACACATGGGAACGTACCCTAAACTCGAGAATAGCTCACTGAAAGGTGGGGTAATACTCGATAGTCTCTTCGGAGTAAAGCTTTTGCGGTTTAGGATCGGCCTGTGTCCTATCAGGTTGTTGGTGGGGTAACTGCCTACCAAGCCTATGACGGGTAGCTGGTCTGAGAGGATGATCAGCCACACTGGGACTGAGATACGGCCCAGA
>CAYTGI010000007.1:0-17915 GCA_964437465.1 uncultured Candidatus Saccharibacteria bacterium
TGCGAAATTCAAGTTTGGCTCTAGAACATTGACTTTCTTATTTAAAGCTTTATCAACTCGTAACTTTAAATCTTGGAGAGCATTCATAAAGTTAATAAAAGCTTCGTATGGAGAATCGTATGGACTAAAGTATTTATGAACATCACCATCATTAAACCATTTTGTACACATGTAATAAAAATGGTCTGAAGAGAGTAATTTTCTCCAATCATTTATTAACTTTTTATCATCAGTAGCTAAAACATCTTCCTCCATTGCATGAATCTTATCAAGTGCATCATACTGCATCGAATTTGATCTCCATGCAGACAAATCTCTTTCTACATCAGCCCAAGAAACATAATGAGGAAAACTTAGTTCTGCAAAACTTTCATATCTATCAAACGCTTCACTTGGTGTAACAAAATCATTGTCTGGATGTTTTAGTATTTCGCTTGGTAAATGTTCCATGAATGCAAATATACCTGTATCCTCCCATTGATGCTCGCCAAATGTTTCATAATCCATAAATAAATTCACTACTTGACCATTTCCGTTTGTTGAAGAGATCCAATTAGCAAATTTCTCGGCTGATAGAGGATGTTCTTTCCAACCTTTATTTGAAAATCGGAAGGCAATGTCATCTGATAGTTTATAGTTTTTGAGTAGAAGTTTTAGATGATTGCCACCAGGAAGTGAATAAACAAAATTTGGATTTCTCCATCCAAGAATATGGTCAGCTCCTTCAGCTAGAATACCCTTATACCCTAACGACTCAATGTAATGTCCTACATCATCATGATAAATAAGTTCAGTGTTTCTAAAAACTGATGGAGTGTAGTTAAACAATTCCTGTAGTTTTTCTAAATGCATTTCAACCTGCCTTTTGAACTCAGTTTTTGAATATAGAAATGTTAATGAGTGAAAGTAAGTTTCATTTATCAGTTCAACTTTACCAGTATCTACTAAATCTTTAAAAGATTGTAGGACTTCAGGGCCATATTCATCAGCTTGATCTAGGAAAACACCCGATATCGAAAAACTAACTCTAAATTCAGGATGTCTTTTTAATAGTTTTAGTAGAAGACTATTAGTTGGAAGGTAGCATTTCTCAGCTACTTTTCTAAAAATTGCTCCATTGTGTTTATGGTCTTCTATATCTTCCTCAAAATAATTATCAAGATGGCCAATATCCTTAACGGTATATCTTCTTACTCTATAAGGTTGATGAACATGAAAATAAAAGCATATTGAACTCATAAATTTAATTTAACATATCATTATAAACACTAGTAATTTTATCGGCTGTATTATCCCAAGTTATCTTTGGTACTTCATTGTTACCATCTATAGCTAAATCATGTTTTAGAGCGCTATGCTTAAGAACAGCTACAACTTTATTAACAATCTCATCAACATCCCAGAAATCCACTTTCAACGAACTTCTCAAAATCTCTGAAATACCTGATTGTTTAGAAATAATTACAGGTGTGTGATTAGCCAATGCTTCTAATGGCACAATACCGAATGGCTCAGAGATTGAAGGCATAACAAAAACATCAGCAACTCTAAATAATTTATGTTTGTCATCGCCTCTTATGAATCCAGCAAAAATTACTTTATCTGAAATTCCTAGTTCTGCCGCTAAGTGCATTAGCTCTTCTTCCATATCTCCAGAACCAGCATATACAAATATTGTTTTAGGATTGTATTTTAAAATATCAACAGCTGCCTCTAACAATATCCTAGGATTTTTTTGATATGTTAGCCTTCCTAAGAACAATACTATACTATAGCCTGCATCTTTACTTGCTTTTAGAATGTTTGCTTTGGATACCTCATCATCATTAATCTCACTAATATCTACTCCATTATGTGCAACAACAATCTTGTTCGGATCAATTCCATACCGATTGGTTACAACGTCTTTTGTAAATTGAGATACAGCAATAATCTTATCTGATCTTAAAAACCCTTCCTGCTCAATAGCCCTAATAACTGGATTTGGATTCTCACCACTTCTGTCGTATTCAGTTGCATGTATATGAGCTATTAAAGGTTTACCTGAAATCTCCTTAGCAGAAATACCTGCTTTAAATGAAAGCCAATCGTGAGCATGTATTACATCAAAATCTGATCTCTTTGCTACGTTCTTAGCATTTCTAGCATATAACAATACCTCCGTAAGTAAGTCATGATAGTACTGGTTCATACGTTCAGTATTTTCTACCTCTCTTTCTAGAATAGATTTATGTGAAGAATATTGATATGGAGAAATTATTTTTGATTCAATTTCCTGAATTGTTAGCCCACCAATTTTATCTGCAAAAGCAAACTTTAGATTTTCATTTTCAAATTTAGCTGATCTTGGTAGAACGAAAGTTAGGTCAATGTTTTTACGAAGTAAAGCGTAGGCTATACCTTGGCACGCTACTCCAAGTCCTCCGCTATTGTGGGGTGGGAATTCCCACCCAAACATTAAAACTTTCATAATTTACCAATTTTTTTCTCTGAGCTCTTTCTCAGATAATTCATCATACTTCTCAATATAATCTAAAATAGTTACAATATATTCCGAGTGACTCCATGTTAGTGGTCCAGCAGAAAGTCCAACTCCATCAATAGGATTTAGCTGTTCAGAAAGTAACCCTGAACTAGTTGCATGCTCATTAGCCCAATCAATATAATGTTTACATTTCTTAAGATCTTCAAGTGTTTGTGCTTGTGCAATCTCTAACTGAGCAAACCACATCGTTGTAATAATCCATGGATTCCCCTTTACCGTATCTGTAACTCTAAAATAGTTATCTTCTTCATACCTTGGATAGCCACCTATGGAAGTTTTACAACATAAATTCTCACGTATATGTTCTTGCATATTTTTCATCTTTTCATCATCTACGTCAAGTACATTAAATTTGAACAAACCATAAAGTGATGACATATCAACAGTGGGATCAATCAAATCTTCTCCAGTAACTCCATATTCTTTTTTTAGAATTCTTTTATTAAAAATTCCTTTTTCTTCATTATATAAATACTTAAGAATTCCATGCTTCACTAACTTCGCTAATAATCTATATTCTTCAGCCTTATCTGATTTACCAAACTCGTTTGCTATTTCAGCAGCCGCATTTAAAGCTCCATAAACAGTGCAACTTGTAAAAGTAAAGGTGCCATAGTGCTCTTCCCATAAATCGTAACTTGGTCTAATAAGACCTGTATCTGTATCAATTCTTGAAATTACGAATTCAATTGCCTTCCTTACTAATGAGTTATATATTCTTTCTACAAATTCAACATCTCTAGAATATTTATAATCCTCCCATACTGAATAAACAACTAAAGCTGTTTCATCAAGCTGAATTGGTAATTCCTTCTTCCCCTCATAAATCCATGGATGCCAAGAGCTTCCAATAGATTTATCTGATCGATATTTATGCATAAAATATCCTTGACGAGTAATAGTATCATTATAGAAGGTAAATACTGTTTTATTGACATCATCATAACCAGTTCTTGCATATACAACTGAAGTAAAAGCAGAATCTCTTGGCCATACATAACTGTATGCATCTCGACCATATTTCAATAAATCTGTATCACTTGAGGCAATAATTGCACCGTTAGAATCTGTATGAACTCTTAGTACTTTTAGAGAATTTTTAAATAATGAGATCTCTTGTTCAGTAAGATCTTTAAAATCATATTCTTTTTTCTCAGACCAAGCTTTCCAATAATTAGTAGTTGTATTTATTAGATACGAAACACCTTTATTAATTACGTATTTATTTAACGAATATACCTCATCTAAATTTTTTCCAATCGCTAGCCAGTAATCTATTGTTGCAGAAGATTGGCTTTTCAAATCAGCTTTTATTCTAATCACAGAATCTGTTAAGCCATGCTCAATAGGATTACCCTCTAAGTATCCATCCTCTGCGTCTTTATAAGTACCTTCCTTTCCTTCAATACCAAATAATCCAACACCGTATTGGTCAAATGTTTCTTTTGATTCTCTATTAAAAGCATTAGTTAAGAAAATTCTTCTACCTTTGTAGTGAATTACTACATTATTTTCAGGGTCATAATAGGCAGTATCTCCCCTGTGTGATTCGTAGATTTCGAATTGTTGATTAAAGAATAGAAATACCTCCCTATCCTTACTGTTATCATTATGAATTATTACCTCACGCATGAAAACATTCAACTCATTATATACTTCGTTTTTAAGCTCTAGAGTAAGCTCAAGATCTGAATTCTTTAAATACATTTTAGTTTTCAAGTTCCCCTTTTCATAGTACTGGTAGGATATTTCCCATGTACCATCATCTGTCCAATGAAATTTTTCTTCACACCAAACTCCTATTTTATGTAGGTAGGATCCACCAGTATGATTTTCTAGTCCAACGTAAGGGAAATAAAGATCGTAAACCTGTCCAAAATTATCAAGACCAACAACTATAGAACCATTTCCATAAACAAAAGATTTTGCCACTTAAACCAGATAACTTTAAACTATAATAAATACTATACGAAATTAGGATAGATTTAAACTACATTTTAATTAAATCTTTTTTTAAATATTCCATTGAGCCATATAATCCACCGAGATCCCCTAGTTCAGATTTAACAATCTCAGGAACTTCAGGAAATACTATAAGCAGCTCTTGAATCTCCTGACTTATCTTAGTTATTGATAATTTTCCACTTAGAATAACCCCTCCTCCAAGAATTACCATTTCTGGTGACCAGTGGAGTATTGTATTATGAAGCCCAATTGCTATATTTTTTGTGACTTCCTCCCAAAAATCTTCATCATCTACCTCGAAAGCTTCTTTTCCTGTTTGAGATTTAATACCTGAGCCTGAAACAAGCTGCTCAAGAGATAATAGATCTCCGTCCATATGTATTAATTGATGCCCTGGCTCAAAACCATATATTTTATTATCTATCTGCTTATTTTCTATCTTTACTCCACCAACACCTGTACTAATTGTTATATAAGCAACTAATTTTTTCTCTCTCCCGGCCCCTCTACTAGCCTCTCCAAGACCAACTATTGCAGTATCATTTTCAAGATAGACCATATTACAATCTGCAATTTTACAAAGATCCTCTTTTAAAGGCTGCCTCTCCCAGTTTGGAAGATGTGGTGAACGTACAAGTAGCTTTTTATCTTTAGCTAAAATCCCAGAAACTCCAAAACATACAGCATCAATTTTCTCATCCATAAGTTCTTCTGCTGCATCTTCAATTTTTACAATTGCCTCAGAATACTCTTTAGGAGTCTCGAAAATAATAGGATCTTTAAATTCTTCAAGATTATTAGATAAAGAGATCCTAGTTTTCGTTCCCCCAATATCGCCAATTAGGTACATAATAAATATATAATAATTTATATAGGTATTGAATATTTATATACTTTACCAGGTTCTGAATTTTCTTTTAAAATTTGTTTTGGTGTTTTATTCTCAAAATGCGCTCTAATGGGTCTCATTGAATTATTATGTGCACAAATTAAGACATTTACTTCTCTGGTCTTTACTAAATCTATCACATCATAAATGAATGGTGTTACTCTTTTCCAAACTTGTCGAAAATTTTCACCTCCTGGAGGTGGAATTGTGTATGACCTATATGCAAGCTTGGCCCAAATGCCAAGAAAAGGATACCTAATATTTTTCTTCTCCTTGCCTTCTAAAATCCCATAGTCTCTCTCTTTAATCCTCTCATCAATAATCCTTTCAACATCAGGATTCCCTTCTAAAACAATATCTAGTGTTTGGATACTCCTTTTAAGAGGTGAGGAAATACCTATACCAACAGGAACTTCGTTGAATTTCTCTTTTAGTTTATAAGCATCTTCTTTTCCCTTTTTTGATAAATCTACATCTCTCCTATCCCCACTGAATATCCCATTAAGATTATCATTAGATTGTGTATGTCTAAAAAGGTAAATGTATTTATTCATATCTTTATAAATCTAACTCTATTCTAGTTTCTTAAATATGAAATGTAAAATACTTCATAAGTAATTCACATTTATTTAGTAAATTTAAATATGTATACAAATTATTCATGTATAAAACATTGCCCACTATTCATAAATTTAATCGATGATAAGATAAGCTCTATTAATAAAAAATTTACTAACAGTAGCTTAAATAAAGGTGAAATTATAAATGACTCAAAAATAAAAAATAGTGCATTAAACATTATACGAAATGGTTTTATCAAAATTAATGTTGTTTCTAATGGAAAGGAATCGAATTTAGATATTCTTAGACAAGGAGATATTTTTGGAAATTTTTCATACAGTAGTCTAGAAGAAAAAGATAAATACAAACTTTATGCTATGAGTGATGTAAATATATGTAGCCTAGATGAAACTACTTTTAACGAACTTATTTCAAAATATCCAGAGATTTCTAATAGGTTAGTAAGTGAACTTAGTAAAAAGCTTAGTCAAGCTAGAATGAAAATTTATAACCTAACAACAAATAGTTCAGATGAAAAAGTTTATAATGAACTTAAAAGAGTGTGTAGTATAATTGGATCTTCTGAGAAAGAAAAATGTAGGATATTTCAAAAAGTTAGTCACCAGAATATTGCTGAAATGGTTGGTCTTACGAGAGAATCAGTGACAAACTCGTTAAAGAGATTAAAGCAACAAGGCCTAGTTGTAATAACAAAAAGCGAGATAATCGTAAACTAAATACTTCCTGTTTACTTCTCGTGGAAAATAATGAATAATTTCATATGGAAACGAACTCGCGTAAAAAAGTTCTCCTCGTTGAGGATGATCAAATTTTGAGCGATGCATTAGGCATGAGGTTAACACAAAGCGGATTCCTGGTATTTAAATGCGACATGGGTGATGAAGCCTTCAATATGGCAATCCAACATATGCCTGATGTAATTTTGTTAGATATTATTCTTCCCAAAGTAAAAGGTACAACAATTATTAGACAGCTAAAAAAAGATGATCGGTTGAATCATATTCCAGTAATTATGTTGACCAATTTGAGCCCTCGTCCAAGTTTAATAGAAGAAATTAAAGGTGCAGAACCTACCTTTTTCCTTGTTAAATCTGAATCATCACTGGATGAAATTATTGAAAAGACAAGAGAAGCATTAAATTAAGTATCTATATCTCTTCTGTTAAAGAAAAGTATACCAATAAGAATAAATAAGATTACTAAAAGTCCCATCAAGAATATTTTATCATTTTCCATAACAGCATTTTCAGTTAACAATGGATCTAAATCTAAATAAAAATAAGTTGTTAAGAACTTTAATGAGTTAAAACCTTCAGAGATATTAGCAATAATATTCAGAATAAATGTTAAAACAACAAGCATTATCCCAACTCCTAACCCAACCCCTTCATCAACTGCTATTCCTAAAAATAAACCTAATGCAAAATATATTAACTGATAAATTGTAACTACACTAAAAGCATAAATTAGATACTCATACGGAATGTCAGAACTTGTAAATAATTCAACAGTCACTCCAACAAATGAAAAAATAACAACATTAGTTAAGATTGTTAAAATAATTATTGATATTGCCTTTCCCAAAAAGATAGTCACTCTATTCACAGGTTTAGTTACTACAAATAAAAGACTCTTATTACTAATTTCCTTAGCAATTGTTCTAATTCCTAAATATGATCCAAGTATACTTGCACTCAAAATTAGAATCTCGATCAGTTCAGTATTGATGTAACCTGTAATTGTACTTAAAGTATCTTCATTTATTCCAAAAGCTACCCTAAATGCTTCAGGAAGTTCTTGAAATAATTCTCCCCAATTTCCAGTCTCACTACTAAATGTATCGTAGAAAGGCATTAATAACAGAATCATTCCAAACCACGATATTGTCCATACAATAAATAATCTTAGATTTCTTTTTATCTCAAAACTAATAATACTGCTTAATTTCATTTTTAATAAAAATCAATAAACTTAGATTCTAAACTTGGTTTTTGAATGTAGTAATCTTCGAAATCATATTCAAGAAGTACTTTTACAACTGAGGAAGTCCTCTTTAAAGTCAATATGACTGAGCCGTCTTCTTTCTCCTCAATCGACTCTGTACCTACTATATTAATTATTCGATCTAAAATAATTTTCGGTGGCTTCATTAAAATTATTTCTCTTCCTGTAGAATGTAAAATTTCATGAACATTACCATCAAAGATAATCTTAGAGTCTTTTATCATTATGATTCTATCGCAGATAGATTGAACTTCTGAAAGATTGTGAGAAGATAAGAAAATTGCAGTCTTTTTCTCACTAAAGTTCTTTATAATTTTTAATATTTCATTTTGTATTAATGGATCAAGCCCTGAAGTTGGTTCATCTAAAATCAACAATCTAGGATTGTGAATAATCGACTGTATAATTCCAACTTTCTTTTTATTTCCTAAAGAGAGCTTCTTTATTGGTTTTTCTCTATCTAGTTTTAATATTTCTGAGTAATTCTTAATTTCTTTGTTTAAATTCAATCCATAAAGTTTAGATGCATAGTTAAAAGTTTCATTAGCAGTTAGGTGTTCATAAAGTCCTCCTTCAGCAGGGAGATAACCTATTTTATTTACAACTTTGAAAAAATCCTCCTTAGAGTTTATTTTATTACCAAAAATCTCTCTCGAACCATAATCAGGGTTAATAAGACTCATTATCATCTCCATAGTTGTAGATTTTCCTGCCCCATTGGGTCCTACAAAACCTACGATCTCACCCTCCTTTATATCAATTGATATATCAATAGCACCTCTCTCACTCGAATATTCCTTGGTCAAATTTTTTGTTTGTAAAACTGAGCTCATTTACTGAAGATCGTTAACACTTATCGGTCCAAAATACATTTTTTTTGTTTCTTCAATTTCATCTTTAATGATTTCAATGTTAAATTCTGACTCTAAGATTTCCTTTTCAACATCTCTCATATCAATTACAAATGGTTGCTGAATTGTTATGTACCAGTCATCCCCATTATTGTATGAAAAACTCTCTACCTCTATCTCAGGCAGAATAATCCTATATTGATTTGAAACCTTATTTCGTAATTTTTTTGAAATCCTATTTAATTCAAACACAATGCTAGAAAGATTTGAAGGCATAAATGACTTTGTCTTTATTCCTAGATATGTCTGAGAAATATCTATAATCATAAGATATATTATCATTCTTCAATTAATCATTGTAAACAATACATGATTTATCTTCTCCGTAGTTTCTTGCAAAAAATGAAAAATCATTTAAGTCGATAAGTCCACTATCATCCCTATCTTTACTCCCACACCCATCGTATCTTATCAAGTTCTCACATTCTGAAGAATATTCTCTAGCAAAGTTAGAGAAATCTCCTAAAGTTAATTTCCCATCAGGCTCCTGAGAGTTTATTCCTGTTGAATCAATCATCGTACATATCTTTGTCTGAAGTTCTAAACATACACTATTCTCACAGTTTATGTAATTAGAAAAGCTATTATTATTTCCTTTAACTCGTAAAATAAAGTTATCATCTTCTAAAATAGAATAATTGAATCTACCGTCTTCTATTGGGTATTCATTTACTAAACTTCCTTCAGGATCGTAAACCTCTACCCAATTACCCTCGTTTACTTCAATGTAACTTTCCTCTTCTTTTATTCTTAGTTCGATTGATTCTTCTTCAAAATTTTCGACAGGAATTTGTCTTTCTAGATTATTTGAAATTGTTGATAAATTCTCTGTTATTGGGGTTGGTACATTTAAATTACTATAAATGTCTCTTGATTGTGTCAAAAATCTTACATTTACTGGACTAAATACATCAAAAAATGCGTTATTTGAGTTTAGCTTTTCGTTTTGATCTAAGTTTACTTCGGTACAAAAACACCCAGCATTCCAAACAGGTGTATTTTTCTCAATTGCACCATAATCTGGTCTACCTACAACTAAGTTTTCAGTGTGCTTTAGATATTCAGGTATCCGATTATAGTTGAAAGATTGTTACTTCTAGATTCAGGTAAATTATCTATTCGAAAGTTTTCAACTTTGAGTTCGACGTTCAATGCTAATGACCTTTGATGATTATCACTTATCCTCGCGCCATATTGGGTTAAATCTTGTAAACCACCCTCACTAAATTCAAATTCATTTTCAGACCTTGGATTAATTCCAAAACTTTTGAATAGTTGCCTAATATCATAAGTAATACTTGGAGCTAAATTTTTCTCAAAAATATTATCTCTCAATGAATTATCTACATAAAAGCTTGGGACCGATCCCATAAATAATTCGTCATACCCTCCGCTAATTGTGTTATGGGCATAAACATTATTAGGAACAAAGTTAGTAGGAGATTTATTTATATCTCCATTACTATTAAATGGTGCAATATTTTCATCAGGTGTATTTCCTGGATAAGAAATAATATTCCTAAAAACCTGAACATTTGAAGTTCCTCCATCTAAATAAATACCTATAGCAAAATCCCTGAATTCAACAGACTTCTCTTTGTAATCACCAATTAAATTATAAGCCACTACAATAGGATCAGGATGTGCCCAAGCTGTATCTATTTTTATAGCCCCAATATCATTCAAAATTGTCCCATACCTACTAACCTTATTGTAAATAATAGTATTATTAGAAAGATAAGGTCGTTCTCCTTGAGTAGGATCAACTAAGTGAATCCCATTTCTTCCTACTCTTTCAACAGTATTGTAAGCAATAATGTTTGAAGCTCCAGAAACTTGTGTACGTTTAGAGCTTGAGAAATATGGCGCAACTCTAATTCCTGCGTTATAAGTTGCACTATAGTTACATTCTGCAACATAATTATTTACTATTATGTTCGAATTTCCCTGCACATTCAAACAAGTTCCAGCGCTAAGCTGAACAGTTGAGTTAGATACAATATTATTACTTCCTTTTATCTGAAGACCTGAATAAAACTGATTTGTTCTGTAAGGGTTATTATCCAGTACTATAGGTGATGCAAGTTCATCAGTATTCCTTACATATGCAGAGTTAAAATGTGTTGGATAAATAATATCAACACTGTCTATATGAATACCTTCAGAATCTAGTGTTCTAATTGTCGTTCCAAATAAGTCAATATTCCTAATTGTTATATATGACTTGTTCTCAAGATCAAAAGCAAAAGCTCTAGCTTTTACTTCGATATTTGAAGTATTTATATTAACACCTTCATTTAGTTTAATGTAAAGATCTCCTGTTAATCTTTCATTGGGTCTATCGTAATTTTTTTCATCAAAGAACCATTCATTACCATTATCTAATAGATCTAAATTTCCTACTACCCAATATCTGTTTCCTTGCTCAGTATTCCAAAATTGATTATCATATTGATTATTACTTAACCCCGAGTATTTATATGTGTCTTTAATTCTTAGAGTGTTGTTAGTAAAACTTTCTATAATTCCAGAATGAGTTACCCAGGAATCTCCAGCAATGATGTTAATTCTGCTATTTGACCAATCTATTTTTTCTCCATCAAGATTATTTGCTGGCAAATCAGTATCTACTATCTGTGTATTATTTGTGCCATCTTTAGCTATTGCAAAGGAAGGGTTAGTTAAATCAAAAATTGAAGTATTAGGCCATCTAGCTTCGTGGTGCATTCTGTCATTTACAAAAAGCTGAAAGTCTTGCCTGTTCCTAAAATCTTGATCTATATTTAAATAAAAGTTACTTATCCTATACGTGTTTGGTTTTCCTTGGACAGCAACCCAATTTCCAATCACTTTTTCTGTTCATCTTATCTCAACCTTTTCATTTTTGTATGATGTAAAAGTAATTCTTTGGTTTTCTTTTCCGGTAGGAACATTATCTACAGATTCTCTATAAATCCCTCCCCGGATGAAGCATTTACCACCAGGCTTAACAATAGAAGCACACTTGCTTATAGTTTTGAATGGACTATTAAAACTACCTTCATTATTATCATTTCCATTTGTTGCTACAAAAAACTCAGATATCTCATTTGAAGATACTGCTACATCATTTGATAAAGAGTCATCAGAATTTAATTGATTTATAATGAAAAAGGATAAAATGCAAATGTATGCAATCAGAATAACCCTTAAGTTAATCTTTTTACTTAGCATAATACTTAAATAATTAAATGGAGGCTTGAAAAAGCCTCCTAAAATTTCAAATATTTAATCAGATGATTCTTTTATACAAGTTTTATCTTCGCCGTAATGTCTTGCAAAATAGCTCAAATCATTAAGATCTATCTGGTTTGAATCATCCGTATCAGCACTTCCACAACCTTCATATGATGTTCCTGTAAAATCATTTGAACAGATTTCCCCATAATCTCGTGCGAAATTAGCAAAATCTCCCAAGGTTAATCTCCCATCTGGTTCACTACTACTTAAACCAGTTGAATCAAGATTAGGGCAAGATTGAGGTTCAATTCCTCCAGTTATAGAATCACAAACATTATTAACACAAAGCCCACTTTGACACTCATCATCATTAGAACAATCTTCACCAATAGTTTTTTTTGTACCTTCAGAAAGACACTTACCAGTTTCGCTACATATTCCGCTTTCACACTGCTCATTAAACCTACAATTTCTTCCATCAGATTGTTTTGAATAACAGAGACCTTCATAGCAGAACCTGTCTCCTGAACATTCAGAATCATTCTCACAAGCTGAACTTATTGTGCATTGATCATTTTCACATTGACCACTCAAGCATTTTGACTCAGGATTTTCTCCTCGACATATTGCTCCAAGTCCACCACAAGTTAGATCTCCTCCACATTTCGATTGGTAACATTGACTATCTCTAATATCTTGAGTTGATGCTGGACAGGCAGCTCCTAACCCACCACAAATACCATCAGGAGAGCATTTAGAATCTTGACAATCTCTATCACTTGAACAACTTTCTCCTTTAGCTACTTTATCAGGTTGTTCACAGATTCCTTGGTCGTTACAATATCCAGAAAAGCAGTTTAATCTTGTTCCATCAGCTTTTACACAACTAGCTCCATTTCCTCCACAAACTCCAGCTACATCTCCATTAGTGACTGAACATCTAGACTTATAGCATTTTTCATTTGCTGTCACTTCTCCCGATCCAGCACAAGTAGCTCCTACATCTCCACAAATTCCACTCGGTCCACATTTAGAATCTTGACAATCTTTATCTGTCTGACATGCTGAACCTTTAGGAACTTTTGTATCTGTTACACTAATATCTGCATTATTACCTGACGTGGAGTCGGCGTAAGATACATAACCAAACCCAACAGCAAGAATACATAAAGCTAATACCAAACCTAAGAAAAGTTTCTTTGAACTTTTATCTATTTCAGATTTTTTTATAAATAGATATCCAATAATTAATATTGCTAAGACCACAAATAACACTGCCACTGATCCTGATAATCCTATTATTGAGTCCGAAGAGCTTCCTGCTGTACTAGGAAGAATAATAGGAACTCCTTCGACAACATTATATGAGATAAAATCCCCTTCTCGTATTGGGATAATTTCTTCAGGGTTAGCATATCTACTTTCTGAATCAATGATAAATAAAACATTATCTAAATCATTCTCCACTTCAAATGCCAGTCTAGCAATTAGCATGTTAGAATCAAAATTATTTACTGATGCTGCTGAAAAGCAAACCCTATCATCAGCATAAAATCCCTCGAGATCCTCGCACTCTTGAACCGGACCAATAAGCGCCTCTGATAAAATTAAGTCCGTAAAAACTGCATTCTCTACTTCAAGCACTACACTCACAGCATTAACTTCAACACCAATATCTTCAGAATATAATTCGAGAATGAATTGGTCATCTTCATTGATTACCTCCCCTGAAAAAGCACCTACATGTTGCGCAAAACCAATAAACGTAAAAAATGTTAATAAGAAAGTGAATGTCAAAGTTAATATAATTTTATTCATAATTTGATTAAAAGAATTAAAGTGATTACATATAAACTACAATTTTTTTCTTTATTTTGCAATCCACTTCTTATTCGTTTTTTTCGTCTTTTATTTCAAAATGCATTTTTATCTCCTCTGGTAAATACTTTTGAATAACGTTTAATACATATTCCCAAAGATCCTCTTGAATCCTTTTATCATAAGATTCTCTTGAAGATTCACTTATATGCATATTACTAAAGTACCTTCCTGTAACATGCTCTACGTCCGCAGCAGTAGCTAGAAATATTGAGGTATCTACACCCAAGTCTGATTTTTTTGTTATAGGTTTAAAAAGAATTTCAAGAACTTTATCAATAAAACCTGGTTGATATTCTTCAGTTATTCTGTCAGTTTTTAAAGTTCCTGGATGCATACTGTTAACTGAGATAGAGTATGGTTTAAATATTTCAGCAAGCTTGTAAGTTAACATTACTAAAGCTCTTTTCGATTGATTATAAATCTGATTACCAGAATAATATTTCTCACTATTAAGGTTGTCTAAGTCAATTCTTGCATATTTTTCTCCAATTGATCCAAGATTTATTATTCTTGATGGTGCCTTTTCTTTAAGAGCGTTAAAGAGAAGCAATGACAACATAACAGGGCCGATAACATTAACCATAAAAACCTTATCTATCTCTATAGTGTTAAGAACTCGATTTTCTCTGTAAATTCCTGCATTATTTATCAAAACATCTACACCCTCAAACTCATTATATACCTGATCAGAAAAACGAAGTATTGATTCTGGATCATCTAAGTTAACTATAAGAATTGGTAATTTTGCTTTAGGGAATTTATGAAGAATATCTTTCTTTGCTTCTTGAGCCTTATCTATTGAGTAGCATGCCATTATAACCTCATGACCTTGTTCAGCTAATTTTTCTGTTGTAACTTTTCCTTTACCTGAGTTAGCACCAGTTACAATAATAGTTTTAGTTTCCATTTTCTAAAGATATATTATTTAGTATAGTCGACAAATAAACTCAAGTAAATTACTATAAGTTTTGGCCTACTATCCCTACTTCTTCGAAATCTGAAAAATCTGATTCTACTGTCAAATCCATTATATTCTGATCAATTGCTTTAATCACAATATCAATTTCATCTGTAACTGTGTTATTTGTATTATTAATGAAAAAAAATAAAAGAATGAAAGTTAATGAAAATGTAAATGCAAGAGTAAAACCTTTTAGATTGAGTAAATTGAATTGGCTCTTATTTATTTCTCTATATACATTTTTTTTCAGATTTATATAATCAATTTCGCTTGATTTTTCTATATCCATAATATAATTTTGGAAATTATCTATTTCTCCCATTCTAATTTAATTTTCTTAACTAATCTATTATTAATTACCTTTGCATTTGCAATAGTTATATTCATCTCTTTTGAAATCTCTTTGTAAGTCATATTTTTTTGTATTTCAATTTATAAAAAGCCCTATCCCTTTCCTTTAAATTTTTTACTAAATTATCTAATTTATTTTTCAAAGAATTATTATCATTTTTTTGAAGCTTCTTATCTCTAAAACTTTCAAGCTCTGTTTCATCTATATGCAAGAGGTCAAGTTTATATTTTTTTCTCAAAAAATCATAAACCTTTCTTTTTGATATGGTAAATATTAGAGATTTGACATTACCTCTATCATCAATATTGTCTTTCATGGCCCAAATATCTACAAATACTTCAGTGATTATATCTTCTACATCTTCTTTAAGAGGAACATGATTTCTAACAATTTTAAAAACATAAGGAAAGTATTCTTCATAGATTTTAGAAAAATACTCCTTATGTTTCATCCTATCATCTTATAATTCTGGAGTTTCAAAGTCCGAAAAATCACTAGTTGTATCTAAAGAATCAATTACTTCTTCAATATCATTTATTGCTTCATTAACATTAATATCCGGATCTTGCTCATCTTCAATAGTTGTTCTTATCTCATCTTCCTCATCATTTGTTTCTTGTTCTAAATTGACTTCAGGTTCTCTTTCTACAACGTTTTCATTACTATTCTCTCTCCTTATCATAAGAAAGATAAGTGCAACTGCAATTACTACTAGAATAATTATTAGAATATAGACTGATTTTTTTCCTTTCATTATAATTTTTTAACAGCTTAGTTAGTTTGATAGTTATCTCTAATCTCCTCAAGTTCAGGGACTATTGTAAAGAGAAAATATTGATTAATTTCAATTGCTGTACTTCTTGTCTCAAGCAATGCACCCTTAGCCTCAGCTATTACTGCCCTATATTCCCCCTGACTTTCACCACAAACGAAATTCTTTGAATTTTCAAGATTTGAAATAGTTAAATCAACATTACTGTTAAAATCAGCTACTAGAGAGTTAAGTTCGCTAATTTGATTACTTAGGTTTAGTGTATCAACATTATTTTCATCTAAAAAAGCACTTAAATTATTTAATCTTGCAAAAAGAGCGTTGTATCTATTTACATATCTGAGCCTATTTTCATTATATCTTTGAATTATTGTGTCGATTCTATTTACGGCATTCTCACATCTTTGAGTAATATTTTCATCTCTTTGCTCTCTGAGTTCTTCTCTTGATTCTTCAATATCCTGTCTTATCTCTTCCCTATTTTGAGTTATCTCTTCTCTATTTTCTTGAATATCATCTCCGGTTTGTGCACTTACAGTGAGTGGACTTAATACGACCACTGTAAGAAAGAAAATTACAGGTATAAGTAAAAATTTTTTCATCATATTAAAATATAACAAATAAAATATATGATTTCTATAATAATATTCGTAGAAGGGTTACATTTTTGTGTATAAGAAATGATACTAAATCCTCTTATAAAACTGTAAGTCTATTTGCCTAGAATTTAATTACCCAGCATTTATTATTATAGAAAATGAAATTGGACTACAATGTGAGGGATATAATTTACCACCTAATCATCCTAAATCAGAGATACATCTTTCTTCTTTGATGTTAAAGAAAAGATTTTAAAAATTACTAACCTCAATTTTGTTAGTATTGTTATCCCTAAGCCTTTGGTACTGAGAAATAAAAAGTACTACCTTCTCCATATGTACTATCAACCCAGATATCTCCATCCATTCTTTCCATAATTTGCTGACAAAGATATAGGCCTAGTCCTGTTCCTTCAATATCCTTAGTTTCTTTAGTTCGGATTCTTCCAAATTTTGAGAATAATGTTTTCATATCTTCTTCTTTTATTCCAATACCGGAGTCTTTGACAAAAGTGATAATTTTACCTTCTTTCTCTTCATGACCAATTTCAATAGTACCCTCTTCGTTGTTATACTTGGTAGCATTACTTAATAAGTTTATAAGAACTTGTTTAAATCTATCTCTATCTGCAAATATTTCTGATTCTAAGGCTTTATGATTAACTTTGATTTTTTTAGTGGAGAACACAGTTTGCATTTCTGCCACTGTTTCATCAATTACCTCTCTCAAATCAAAATTATTTGGATTTACCTCTATAGTACCCGCCTCAATTCTAGCTACATTTAGAAGATCATCAACTAAAGTAATTAATCTTTTATTAGAATTTTCAACACTTTTTAAACTATCTAAAATCTCTGGTTTTAACTCCTCGCCTTTTTCTAATACCAATTGTAGAGCCCAGTTAATAGCCGTAACTGGTGTCCTTAACTCATGTGCTGCAATAAAAACAAATTGATCTTTAAGCTTTTGAATTTCTTTCTCATGATCTAATTGTTTTTTATGTGCAATCTCAAGTTCTTTAGTCCTTTTTTGAACTTCTTTTTCTAAATCATCATAAAAATTTTTCAATGCCTCCCCCTCTTTTTCCCATTTATCAATTGCATAAGTTACTCCAATAATGGCTACAAAAAAAATCGCGAAAGCAGGTATAACTGTTACTGGCCAATAGTAACCAAGAATGTAAGCTGTAGATACAATACCTAAAGAGTACATACCAAACAACCACCCAAAAACA
>CAYTGI010000007.1:17925-40429 GCA_964437465.1 uncultured Candidatus Saccharibacteria bacterium
CCAAAAACAGTAGGAATGATCAATCTTCCAAGAATATTATCCTTAAGCTTTTTATAGAAATTTTGAGTCTTTTGGAGGATAATCACTGTAAGAACAATTAACACTGGCCATCCAACTACCAAGATTAAGTTTCCAATCATTTCAAAATTCATAAAAATATAAATTATATATATCTAAACTTATAATAGCTATTTTCTGTTATGCATGCTAGAAAATCTTTTTAACTTTTGCTTTTTTCTTAAGAATTTCAAAATGATATTATTAATCATGAAGACAATTATTATTTATAAGACAAGATCAGGCTCTTCAAAACAATATGCAGAATGGATTAAAGAAGAAAATCCTAAGTTCGATATTCTTCCAGTTGAAGAAGTTAATCTCAACGAATTAGAGAACTATGATAAAGTAATCTTTTGCTCTGCTACTTATGGTGGTCAGATTATTATCAAAGGAGAATTAGAGAATTTCTGGGAAGCTGTAAAAAATAAAAAAGTGTATTTAGTTGTTGTTGGAGCAGTGCCAATGGAAGAAAGTTGGAGTAAGCAAGCGTTCAAGATGATTAATCAAGAAATTCGAGAAAATTTAGCTGGATACATTAAGATTCCTGGAAAATCTCCAAATCAAGGTAATAAGGAACCAAGCCGGCTTGAAAAATGGGCAGTGAAATTTTTCTTAAGAACAGATCACAGTAAAATAAATACTCAAACTGAAATAAAAAAAGAAGATTTACAACCAGTTTTTCGTTTGATTAATAATTAAGCTTCTTTCTTATTAAGAAGATATTTAATAATCTCAATCCAAACATAACTAAAAAATCCTATTAAGATTGCTAACATCCATTCGTTAATACTGGGAGGTTTAAGTTCAATTACTTCTGCTAAAAATGGTATGTATACAACAGAAAGGCTTGTAGCAATTGCAACTATTGATCCTAGTATCATTAACCTATTTTCAAATAGATTTTTAACTCCAACCTCTTTTAATGATTTAAAAGCAAATGGCCTAAATACAATCATAAAAGTAATTGCAAGATAAACACTTGTTCTTGCCATCTCAATATCTTCTTCTGGATTTCCGATAGCAAAAGCCACAAAAGAGGAAAGAGCCATAAAGATTGAAGAACTGATTATTAGAATTAGATTATTTGGGTTTAGTAATTTATCATTCCTTTCTCTAGGCTTATCTTCCATTAAATTTTCTCGGTACTTATCTAATCCAAGACTTAGGGATGGAATGATCTCATCAAAAGTATTTATTAATAAGATCTGAAGCGCAGTAAGAGGCAATAACTCAGGTCCATAAAAGATCAATCCTAACATTATCAAAATAATCTCATTAAAGTTTTGAGAAATTAGATAAGTTACAAATTTCTCGATATTTTCAAAAACTCCCCTACCTTGCCTTACAGCCTCCACAATTGTTGCAAAATTATCGTCTTGTAAAATCATTACTGAAGATTCTTTAGCAACGTCTGTTCCTGTAATACCCATTGCTATTCCGATATCTGCTTTTTTAAGTGCCGGAGCATCATTCACCCCATCCCCAGTCATAGCTACAACTTCCCCATTTTCTTGTAGAGCAGAAACAATTCTAAGTTTTTGTGAAGGATTAGTTCTTGCAAAAACACTAATATAGTTTATTAGAACTTTTAAATCTTCATCACTAACATTTTTCAGCTCTTCACCAGTAATTACACCATCTCTGGAAATGTCTTTAAAACTCGACAAATTAGGGTTTAAAAGTAACTTCTCATCTAATATTCCAGCTTCCTTTGCGATAGCTTTAGCAGTATCTTTATTATCCCCTGTTATCATAATCACCCTAATTCCAGCATTTTTACATAGTTCTACGGCTTTTTTACTCTCTTCTCTAGGTGGATCAATCATTGCAACTAAGCCTAAGAAAACTAGCTCTTCTTCAAGCTCAGATTCCTCATATGATGCTTTATGCTCATCCACTTTCTTATACCCAATGGCCAGAACTCTGTATGCATTCCGTGTAAAAGAATTATTTTGGGCTAAAATTTTATCTTTTCCATTTTCATCCAACTCCTTTATCTCACCGTCAGCTAAAGTATATTTAGCCTTCTCAAGAAGAACTTCAGGAGCACCTTTTGAAAATAGAACTAAATCATTTTTTTCATTTTTAAATAAAGTACTCATCATTTTTCTCTCAGAAGTAAACAAAACTTCTTGGACTTTTTCATATGAGCTTTCAGAGTCTCTTACTCCAAATTTTTCAGCTAAAACTATTAAAGCAGCTTCTGTTGGATCTCCAGTTATAGAGACATTGTCTTTAGAGACATTTATTGTTGAATTATTGTTTAGAGCACCCGATAACAGCATTTTAGATAGATCTTTGCTATTTTTTTCTGGGAGATTGTGACTTGTAATTTCATAACCACTTCCATCAATTTCTATAACTTCATTATTGAAATAAACTTTTTTAACAGTCATTTCATTTTTTGTAATCGTTCCTGTTTTGTCTGTACATATAACTGTGGAAGATCCAAGTGTCTCTACTCCAACCAGCTTTTTCACTAAAGCATTATTCGAAGCTAATCTTTTTGTTCCATTTGCTAAAGTAATAGTTAGTGTTAACGGTAAACCTTCAGGAACAGTAGCAACTGCTAAGGTTAGGGATATTAAAAAAACTTCTAGAAGATCAGCTCCTTCTAAAACTCCAAATGAAGCTGCAAAAATTGAAGCTATTAATCCTATTAATGCTAGACTTCTAGCCATGTAGGAAATCTTTTTTTGTAATGGAGTTACTGTTTCTATAGATTGAATAGCAGCGGCAATCCCCCCAACTTCAGTATCTTTTCCTATTTTAGTTATTAGAATTTTTAAATTTCCATACACGACCTGCGTTCCGGCAAAAACCTCTTGATTAATGCTTTTACTTTGTGGAACTGATTCCCCAGTAAGAGTACTTTCATCTAGCTTTGACTGGTTACTTTCAAAAATTATCCCATCAGCAGGAACTCTGTCACCAGCTTCCAAGAAAACAATGTCTCCAGGAACAAGTTCTGTTATATCGATAGATTTAAGAGAATTGTTTCTAAATACTCTTGTTGTTGGATTTATTAATTTCCTTAATGCGCTTAGCGCCTTTTCTGCTCTATACTCCTGAAAAAAACCTAAAAAAATCACAGTAATTATTATTAGATTAATTACAGTAAAATTTATCCACTCCCCCGCAAATGCAGATATTATCGAAGCTATAAACAGAACAATAACTATAAAACTAGAAAATTGACTTAAAAATAATTTTAAGACTTTGTTTTTCTTTTCTTTATTGAGAATATTTTTTCCGAATTTCGTTTGTCTATCTTTTACCTGATCATCATTTAATCCAATCTCTAATGTCTTTTTTTCTAAACCTAAATCTGAGATGTATTTTGAAATTTTCAGAATATTTTTTTAACTTTTTTATTCTATCATTCTTAAAATTAAGTTCTAACCCTAAGCAACATTTTTAAGTATGTTTGGAAATGTTGGTAATTTATTTACTCGTTGTCTTTTTCTTAAGTTTTAGTATTAGAATCGGTAACAGTATAGCCAAGTAAGGTAACCACCAATATAGTCCGTGATCATCTGTTTTGTTATCGCAGAACATGCACATGAATTTAAGTTAACTAATAATAGGATAACAATAAATCTAATTCTAGTGCATATTTTAATTTTGACCCTACCGGGAATCCTGTCCAAGACAGGTCTAATGCGATCTTATAGTTTTAACCTCGCTTTGCTCAGCTAAAACTATGATCTTATTAGACGAACCTACTCAATTTATTAATCTTTGTAAGATGCTTAGAGTTGTTTCAAATTGAGGGCTGATTCTTGTTTGATACAAAATAAAAAATCCACCTTTGGTGGAATTTTTCATTTTGACCCTACCGGGAATCGAACCCGGATTGCCAGATTGAGAATCTGGTGTCCTAACCGTTAGACGATAGGGCCCCCCGAAAGCTTCGCCATTATATCATTAAACCCTTTACGATTAGGAGTGATTAGTTAAAAAATACCTACAAAACACTGAAGTACCACCTTCAGAATATTCAACATTAGTACAATCCTGCTCATAGTTCTCTTTTACATTATCATTTAGACCGTTTGATTCACTTTCATCAAGTCTTATCCCTTCAAGATCATAAACTAAGGTAGTAAAACCTAGATCCATATCTACACTTCTGATTGCTAAGTAAAATTTGTTATCCTCAAGGTATACGGCTGGGGACACACATGACGCTCCACAACCGACAATGAAAGGCTTATCATATCTTAGCTCAACGGTTCTCTTAAACTCTGCCTCCAAATCAAAAACTTTAACCTCTAAAACATTATTTTCGTTTACATACGAAGAAATTATAGTATTTCCATCCCTTCCCCATCTTAGTGTTGGGATATTGTCAGCATACGTTACTTCTAAAAATTCAGATTTAGGCAGTAGCACTGTCTCATTATTTTCTATGTCTATATACCCCCTTACTCTTTCAGTACAATCTGGACCAACAAATCCATCAAATAATATTAGTCCTTCTCTTGTCGGATGAAGATCCAAAGATGTGTATTTATAAATTGTAAAAACAATCTCATAATCACAGTTTAATACATCTACAGAAAAATCAGAAGCAATATTATTTCGAAGAGAAGAAACAACCAAGTAGTTTTCAAAATTTGATTGAAACAGGTCAGGGTATTCTTTTAAATCATAAATATATTGCCCCTCTTTAGCATCTCTTACCTCGCATTCTCCCTCCTTCTCTGAACGTAGATTATTCCAAACAACTTCATTGCTAGTTAGTTTTTCTTCTTTTGGAGAATTGGATATGATAATACCAATCGGAATTATCAAAATAAAAGCAAAAATGAATATTAGACCAGATTTCTTATCCATAGAGTATTTTTATTATCCTCATCCATATTTTTTATAATATTATTTTCCCTGTAACTTTACAATAATAGAAATAGAACCTCAATGCTGTTAGAATTACAATCAGTGAAAGACCAATTTGAAGTACAAGTTTCAAAAGATCATTATTTCGAAAATTATGATAATTTAGGAAGATTTATTTCTTACTATTATCAATCTTCTTTCGCAATTGATTTAAACCCTAGTAATGTTTTAGAAATAGGAATTGGAAATAAGACTGTCTATAACTATTTAACACAATGCAATATTAAAGTAGACACGTTAGATTTTGATAAGTCGCTAAACCCTGATTTTGTAAACGATGTTAGAGATATGAGTAAGATTGATGATAACTCATACGACCTAGTTATGGCTTGTGAAATATTGGAACATATACCTTGGGATGACATCCCTAAAGCATTAAATGAGTTAAGTAGGACTTCAAAGAGGTATGTGCTAATTTCGGTACCGCACTGCGCTTTCGTTATTCAAAACGTTTTCGTCTTACCTTTGTTACAGTCTTTTGTAAAAGAGCCATTCTTTAAGCTGTCGTTAAGTATTCCACTTTTTTTGTATAAACCTAAATTTGGTAACGAAACTAAGTTTTATCATGAAGAGCATTATTGGGAGATCGGTATGAGAGGATATTCTCTCAGAAAAATCAAAAGGGAACTAAGAAAAAATTTTAATATTATTAAAACCCATAGACCAGTAATGAACCCCTATCATCATTTTTTTGTTCTTGAGAAAAAATAGCTAAAGCTTTACCTGTATTACTCTCTGATTTTCAGAATCAGGAGCTGAAACAACAAATCTTTCACCCTCTCTACAAATGAAGTACCTTGTAGATGAAAAAGTCCCATTTACAGGATCCCAAGGTAGGCTTAAGACATAATCATCAATCAATATTGTAGCTAAATCTACTTTATTTTCTCCTATTCCAATTTCTCTAATCCTAGGACAAACAGGTATAAAATCAACAGATTCCTCCTCAGCATCATGATCAGCAAAATACTGATTTACTGCATATACTATTTGGAAGACATCATTACTTCTTTGAGTATTTCTTGTTTCAGCAAAATTTTCGTTTGTTGTAACCATATATAAAACTGAAGACATTAGTGTAATGATTAAAGCGGAAGTGAGGAATAATTCAAAAGGAGTTAATCCAGGCTTAGACTTAGTTCTAAAACTGATAAATAATAAACCAACCAAAAATATGGACAGTCCAATAAGCATTAGATCAGTTCTCATCTAATTTATTAAAAAATTAAAAATTGGCAACTTCTTCCCAGGTATCAATAATTATTAAAGGATTAATTTGACTAGTCTGAATCTCTACTCTTTCGATATTATCTCCTACTGAAGCTTCTACTTGAATTAGCTTGTTGGAAACTGAACCGCTAGGTCCTCCACCTCCGCCAGTATCTATCTCACAACTTGTAAATAATTCTCCAATCTCACTATCAGTTAAAGCTCTATCCCAAATATCAAATTGATCAATCCTTCCATCCCATCCATCAGAGCCACCTGTATCTTTAGCCCCCTGTCCTATGATTAATCTAGCAATACTTGTTAAACTTCCAAGAAAAGTACCATCATCCGCAGAGTAAACATCTTCAGTTCCATCAATATATAATCTCATATCATCAGTAGCTGATTCTTTAACCAATACTAGATGTTGCCAGTTATTAGTTTGTGAGTTACTACTTGTTTCTAATTGGATCTCAGAATCTAAATCAGTAGTTATTCCAGTCTTTAAACAATTACTGCATCCCCCATTAAATCCAGATTGATCATATCTCAGACCTATAAATCTATCAGTGCTGTCTGGACTATTTCCAAAATAAATTCCTCTATCAGTATTAGTTATGTCTGATTGAACCCAAACTGAAACTGTAAAATCTGTTAGCCCATTTAAGTAATCTTCGGCATCTTCATCAACTATCTGATCTTCAGCTCCATCAAAATCAAAAGCTCCACTTCCACACTGAGCTGTAGCTGTTTGTGTAGGACAGTTACCTCCAGTACAGACAAAATCATTTCCATTTCCTGAAGCATCGCTAAATGTTGTTGCCCCAGGAGCTTCTTCAAAATCTAGGGAAACAAGGTTTCCACCTCCAAATCCTCCTCCCCCAGGGTTACCTCCACCTCCTGGATTTCCTCCTCCTCCAGGTGCCCAGTCATCAGGAAGAATCGCAACTATCTCTGCATTATCTGCTCCTCCTGCAATATATAAAACGTCATTTGTTCCATCATAGTATGATCCATACACATTATCACCTTGATCAAGCTGGCTAACCACACTTGGATTTTGATCATCAGTAATATCTATTAGGAGAATCTCAGGATTATTAGTTTCCCCAACACCCCATAGGTAGTTATTAGTAGAATCAAATTCTAATGAGTTAATATCGTCATTAGCAGGAGTTGAATAAACATCAATAACACTAGGGTTATTTTTATTAGTAACATCAATAAAGTGTAATCTTCCATCATCACACCCAACAACTACTTTATTTGTATCGTACTGAGCTATACTGTCACATGTATTACTCCCTCCAAGGTCCTCTGTTGAAATCTGTGAAGGACTGTTTGGATTTGAAATATTTACAATTAAAAACTCATTATTCGTATCCCCTCCTGTAACATATGCATAGTTACCATCTAAAGCTAAAGCTCTTCCACTACTTATATTTGTAGATCCAGCTAAACTTATATTCGTTGGATTACTAATGTTTACTACTGCAAAATCACTACTACCTGTATCCCTAACTACATATGCATAATTTCCTAAAATCTCAATAGCAAATGCATCATCATTTCCAGGTAGATCTAGCGAATCTACTTTTCCAGGAGCGTTAGGATTAGATACATCTACTACTTCAACCTCATCATCGTTATCTCTAGATGCAATAAAAACATAATTTCCCGATTTAGCCATTGCGAAAGCACCGTCATCAATTGTACCTGTTTGCCCTAACTGTACTAGATTTTGTGGATCACTAGCATCAAAAACGATAAACTTAGTTCCATTTTCTAGGATTGCGTATAGGTAATCACTATCAAACCAAACATTATAAGCATCATCATTACCAGAAACGTCTACAATATCACCTTCACTCATAATACTCCAATCGTTGGTTCCTCCTCCTGGGCTACCTCCACCTCCTCCTGTACCGCAAGTTACCCCATTTAATGTAAAGTCACTATCACTAAATGTAGTAACTGGTCCTCCGCTCGGCTTTTCTCCAATAAATCCAAAATTTACCGTTCCACCATTATCTGCTATAGTCTGATTCCAGCTTTGGTTTAATGCATTCACAGTAGTTCCATTTTGAGATATGCTAGCATTCCAACCAAAAAGAAAGTTTTCATTATTTTGAAAATCCCATTGAAGGTCCCATCCGTTTATTGGTAGAGAGCTTATATTTGTAATAGTAACATCTACTTGTAAAGATGTATCTAAAATCGTATTAATATTATAATCAACAGTGCAATAGTCTGTTTGTGGTGGACCACCAGGATCTTCAATTACACCAACTAAATTAACAAAACAAGTTTCACCATTTAAAGTTATAACACTATCTACTGGAGCGTAATTTCCTCCAGTATAGCTTGCTATAAAGCCAAAATTAACAGATCCTCCAGCAGGAATTGTAGGATTATATATTTCATTATCAATATCGACACTAATACCATTTTGTGTATAGATTCCATCCCATGAGCTTGTAATTTGTTGATTACCAGGGAAATCCCATTCCACAAGCCATCCATTAACTGGATTTGTAGTATCTAAGTTTTGAACAATTACATTAGCAACAAAACCAGTAGCCCACTGACTAGTAACGTCATAAGTAATGTTACAATCACCTGTTGGATTTGGTCCTCCTCCAGGAGTTGGACCTCCATCTCCACCATTATCAATTACAGTAAATGAACAAACTCCATTTCCAATGTTAAGGTTAGTTGTTCCTGTATAGTCAGTATTTTCTCGAATTGCACTTAATGCCCTTTCAGCACAAGCATCAGTAATTGAGAAAGCTTCTTTTGATTCTGTAACAGTTTCTGTAGCCACAAGTGAGTCAGTTCCTATCGAAAGACTAGAACTAATTATAATGACTGCAACAATACTAAGTATTAAAACACTTATTAATGTTACATAACCTTTTTTTGTTTTTTTAATTTCTAAGAGTTGCTGATCCATAGTATGTTCTTGTAACTTCTCCTTCTTGTCTACCTTCGGTATTATTATATGTTATCGTAAATTCAATACGAAGTGTTTCAGTATTTGAGCTAGGAGATAAATTAGTAAAAGTTAAATTCGATATTGTTACTCTATTAGAGTTAAGATTAATTAAAGGTCCTCCTCCCTCTTGAACTCTTACAATACCAGCGTTAAGATCAACTATTGTTGGATCATCCACAGCATCAAGCACATCCAGAGTTAAAGACGAAGCTGAGTTTCCTGGAGTTGGAGAAGTAATCCCTTCTGCTTCTTTTGTAGTTATTGTAAGATACTGCATTAGTTGTGTTGCTTGAGCATCAACTTCGGATAGAGATTGATTTCTTAATCTTGTGCTTAACAAAGTTCCAACAAATGCTGTTATTGATATTAAAATAATACTTGTTAGACTAATGTATAAAAGTGTCTCAACTAATGTAAATGCTTTCTTTTTTTTATTCATCATGGCGCAAAAGTAATTGGTTGAAATACTGAAATTTCCTCTAAATTATTCTCCCCTCCAACATACAAAGTATCCTGAGAAGGAACATATACTCCTCCATTTAAATCTCCACTATTGTCAAAGGTTCCTACAACACTTGGACTTGAATCATCAGTAATGTCAATAACCATAAGCTCATTACTATTATCATCACTCAGAACCCATAGATAAGTATCTTGGTTTCCTAATTCTATATCATTTATATCGTCAGTTGAAGGTGTTTGGTAATCATTTATTTCAGAAGGATTCAAAGGATCTGAAATATCAATAAAGCTAAGCGATCCATCATCACATCCAATTACAACCTTATCTTTATCATACTGCTCAATTGCATGACATTGAGAGCCACCCGTAGCATTTAAAGTTGAAACTCCCTGGGGGTTAAATGGATCCGAAACATCAATTACCTGAAGTTCATTACTACTATTTGTTGTAGAAACATAAAGATAAGTTCCGATCTTAACCATATCCGCAACATTACTTGTATTCTCTGTTCCAATCTCATTTACATTGGATGGATTTGAAATATCATATACAACAATATCCTGTCCTCCACCAGACCTTCCTACATATGCATAATTTCCTTCAACTACTAGAGCTCTCGCATCCTGATTTCCAGGTAGATCATCTGTGTCAACTACATTCGGGCTTACTGGATTTGAAACATCTATAACAGCAAATTCCTGATTATTATTTCTAGAGACTACATACACATACGAGCCTTGCTTAAAAATTCTCCAAAGCTGATTTCCAAGAGCACTAGTTGAGCCAACTTCATTTATATTCAATGGATCACTAGCATCATAAATAATGAACTCAGTTGCACCTTCACGAGCAACATAAATATAATCGTTACTAAAAATAATATCCCTTACATTCTGATTCCCTAAGATATCTTCAGTATCAGCTTGTACTATCGTACTCCAATCACCTGCCGGCTCTCCCCCTCCAGGTCCTGGACCTGGACCACCTCCTCCACCTAAGTCAATCTCATATTGCCAGTCAGAGAAATAAGTAGTGTAAGAGACACTCTGAGTACCTGTTGTTTGTGATTCCCAAGTGACAACAGAGGTTACCGCCTTTGTTGTTGAATCAAAATCTGAGATCTGAATCTGTCTTGTAAATTCATCTGTTACATCAGTTGTTCCTGAAAATTGCCATTCATTAGCAATTAAACTTAACCCATAATTTCCGTTTACTAAATTTGAGTATTCCTCGTTTCGGATTGCTCTAACAGCTTCAATTCCTTCTTCTGCCAGATAGGAGGCCTTAGTCTGGAAACTAGTTTCAAAATTACTTTGTACAGTAAATGCTAGTCCCCCAGCAAGAGATAAAATTACAATACTGAAAAGAGCAATAGCAAGTATAACCTCGACTGAGGAAAAAGCATGCCTTGTTTCTTTTCTAAAAATCATGGTGCAGGTGTTATAGGTGTAAAAATATAAACTTCTTCAATATTATTTTCTCCAGCTGCGTATAAAATATCTGTAAACTTATTATAATAAGCACCGTTCAAATCTCCATTTGTATTAAAGCTCCCAATGTGTACAGGTGCAGTATCATCAGTTATATCTAAAACAATTACTTCATATGCATTATCATCTCCTACTAACCAAAGATACTTGTTATCGTTTCCAACTTCAATTTGATTTATATCGTCAATGGCTAATGTTTGGTAAGATAGGATCTCTGTTGGACTTGCTGGATTGGTTATATCAATAAAAATTACCCTACCTGTATTGCATCCCATTACTATTTTATTTGGTGCATATCTTCTTAGACTTTCACAATTACTACTGCCTGTTGCGTTTAATGTTGCAACTCCATTAGGATTAAGCGGATCACTAACATCAACAACCTGTAGCTCATTAGAAGAATTTAATGTAGCGATATAAACATAACTTCCAATTTTTAAAATCTCAGCTCCACTAATAAGATCTTCAGCAGCAACCAAGTTAATGTTAGATTTATCTGTAATATCAATAATTGCAAGATCTTGATTACTCCCACTTTGAATAACGTAAGCATAATTACCTTCAATATGTAGACCTCTACCATCAGAGTTGCCTGCAAGATCTATACTGTCAGTTTCAAATGGATTAGATGGATCTGTAACATTTATAACTGAAAACTCTTCATTATTACTTCTTGCAACTATATACATATAATTCCCTTGCTTAGTAAAAGACCATGCTTGCGAAGGACCAGAGTTTGTAGACCCAACTTGTACTGGATTTATTGGATCTGTTATGTCAAATACTTCAAATTCAGTTCCAGAATCTCGAAGTACATACATGTAGTTACCATCAACCCAAATATCAGAACTATTGTTATTTCCACTCAAATTTAATGTTCCCGATTGAACTATAGTTGACCAATCTCCAGCAGGATATGTAGGGGTTGGAGGTGGGTTAGGCCCTCCACTTATATCAACCTCATACTGCCAATCTGTAAAATAAGTAGTAAAAGAAACTATACCAGGTTGTCCTGTTGATTTTATCCAAGTTACTGTAGATACTACCTGTTTTGTATTAGCATCAAAGTCAGAAATTTGTATCTGCCTAGTAAATTCCTCAGTAGTATCTGAATTACCGGTCAACTGCCAAGTATTTCCTGCAAAGTTTAAGCCGTAGTTTCCATTAACAAGATTGGAAAAATCTTCATTTCGAATCGCTCTAACAGCTTCAATTCCTTCTTCTGCTAGCAAAGAAGCTTTAGTCTGAAAGCTTGTTTCAAAGTTACTTTGGACACTAAATGCTAACCCTCCAGCCAATGATAAAATCACTATGCTAAATAGAGCAATTGCCAGTAATACTTCGACTGATGAGAAGCCCTGTTTAGTTAAAAGTGAGTACTCCTTTTTCATTTATTTCTATTTCTCTAACTTCTGTATTAACTGTAAATGTAATTGTTCCAGTAGTGCTTGTATCCCCAGTTTCTCTTTCAAAATAAAACTCAGTTAAACCTGTAATATTTATCTGAGAAGATATAGGATACAGTTGATCGTAGGTAGTATTTCTTGTTGCGTATGATGAGCCTTGAAACAAAGTTACATTACCATTATCAAGCCGAATCCCCCACTCGGAATCATTCTTATTTTCCTGAGCAAATATCTGTGCATTTCTAATAGCCCTAGCAGTCTCGTCAACAGTTGCTTCTAAACTATTTCTAAATTGAAAACTTTGATAGAAAGGTACGGAAAAAGAAATTAAAGTTACAAGAAGTGCCAGTGATAGTAAGATCTCAACTAAAGTAAATGCTTTTTTGTTTTTTATTTTCATAATTACAGTTCTTGAATAAAATCTTGGCTGACCCAGCCTAATATACCGTTATCTAGTTCTATTTCATACCATTCATCTAAACTATTCTCAGTGTATGGGAATATATTTCCCAATTCTACTTGAGTTAAAATGATTCCATTAGGAGTATCGTAAACAGGTACAAAGTTTTGGTTAACAATTATTAGCTCTCTTTTTAAAAATTGGTTGTTTGAGTTTTCTTCAACTATATTATCAAATTGCTCAACTGCCTCTGGATCTGGTTCAGCTGGTTCCTCAATACCTTGGTTTTGAGTTACGTTTGTTATATCTCCCACTAAACTGTAGATAGGTAATATTACAGCAAAAGCTATAAACGCAACTCCAATCCAAACGACCATTAGCAATAATGGTTCAAGCACAACTGACAGATCTTTAGTAGAATTTTCATTTTTCTTAATGTATATTTCACCAACTTTAACTAAGGCATCACCCAACGTGCCAGTCTTTTCACCAGTAATAATTGCTTGTTTGGGATACAAAGGAAGAAATCTAGCAGTTTCAGGAACTTTTTCGAATGATTCTTTTAAAGTGTAACCTTGTTCAATTCTAATTACCCATCCACCATACATTTTTTGATAAACAAAATAAGTTGAGGAATCTTTTACAAGATTTAAAGCATCTACTAAAGGTATACCTGCATTTAATAATGTTCCTAGAAGATATCCCAATCTTGATATCTCAATTTCTTGGACTAACCTTTTTATCACAGGTGTTTTCAAGATCAAAGATTGACCAAGGGTTTTAGTCTTTTTATTTATAAATAGTATGTAAACTATTGAAGATAAAGCTAATAAAACAATAGGTCCTACAATATATCCATATGAACCCATAAAATCTCCAACAGAAATCATAATCCTTGTGACTAAGGGGAGATCTACTGCTAGGTTTTGATAAATACCAGCAAGTCTAGGAAGAATAAATATTCCAATCCCAAGACCTATTATAATCATTAATACAACTACAAAACTAGGGTATAAACTTGCCGATCTAAGTTTTGCACGAAATTCAGCATCTCTTTCCTTTTGTTCTACTACAATTTGTAAATTCTCTGCCAATCTTCCAGATTCCTCTCCAATTTTAATAACTGATAGCAAGTGCTCAGAAAGAATTCCTGCGTCTCTAAATGCTTTCCAAATAGGATCTCCGTTTTGAATCTGATCATGCATTTTTCTAACCATTCCCTTGATTTTAGTGGACTTAAGCTCACCCTCTATTGATTCAAGTACATCGGTAATATTAAGTCCTCCAAGAAGCATTAATGCAATATTTTCGAACAAAAACTTACGTTCCTTACCAATATCTGCAGTTAGGAAAGTTGTATCTATGCCAAAAAGACCTTTATTTTTTGGTTTTTGTTTGCCCTTCATATAATCTCTCTATAGTTTCATCAACTGGAGCTACACGTAGAAGCTCATCAAGTGTTGTGACTCCCTTAATAACTTTATCAATACCATCTTTAAAGAATGTCTCTGCTCCTTGATCATTTGCAACTTTTCTAATTTCAGCACTTGAAGGAGAACTTAGAATTAATTCTTGCATTTCTGGATTCATATAAATTGACTCAAAAATAGCAGTTCTACCTTTAAATCCAGTGTTATTATTCATTGGACCTGGCTTTCCTTCGTACACAGTCACATTACCTTTTCCGAAATATTTAGCTGGATCTGGCATATATTCTTTTAGGTCAGATAGGGAAAGAGTTCTACTATATCGACTGTTCTGATCTATTTTTCTAACTAAACGTTGTGAGACAATTAAATTCAATGTTGAGGCTAAAAGAAAAGGTTCTGCACCCATATCTAGTAACCTTGGAATAGCTGTAGCTGCATCATTTGCGTGAAATGTTGATAATACTAAGTGACCTGTAAGCGCAGCATTTAAAGCTATTTCAGCAGTCTGCTCATCTCTAATCTCTCCTACCAATATAACATCAGGATCCTGTCTAACTATTGATCTTAGTCCTAAAGGAAAAGTAAGATTAGTATCATTATTTACCTGAATTTGATTTATTCCTGGAATCTTATACTCAACTGGATCTTCAATAGTTGTAATGTTAATAGATTTATTCTTAATAAATCTAAGTAATGAGTATAGTGTCGTAGTTTTTCCTGAACCAGTAGGACCAGTAACAAGAATCATACCAAATGGCTTTTTTGCAGCCTCTATTAATAATTGTTCATCTCTTTCTCTCAAACCTAAAGCACTTAGGGATAAACTTTGTACATAATTGGTTAGAATTCTAATTACAATTTTCTCATTATCAAGAGTAGGTATAATAGATACACGAAGGTCAACTGGGTTATCATCAACTCGGGTCCTAATTGCTCCGTCTTGAGCAGAATAGTGCTCGTCGAGTTTCATCTTACCCATAACCTTAATTCTGTTAACAATATTATTATATAAATCCTTACTAAACCTAGCAGCATCTTGCAGAATCCCATCAACTCTAAATCTAATGAGTACATCGCTCTCACTTGGCTCAAAGTGAATATCAGAAGTTTTTAAACCAATAGCTTCCTTAAGTATTTGTTCAACTAAAAGTGGTACATCTACTTCTTTATTATCTTGAATAATCTCTTGCATGTGAGTATTTAAAAGTCTTACCTGTTGCTGAACGATACTTCTTATATCATCCTCAAGAGCATAGACAAAATTAATAGTTATACCTGGAAATATATTTTTAAGTTCTTCAGCAAACTGATCGTAATTTGAGTAATCACCAAGAGCAACGGTTATTGAGCTATCATCCCTATCTACAACTGCTGCACCATATTCATCAGCTACTCTTTCTGGAAGTAATGATAATAATTCGTCTGAAGGAACTTTTGCATTGATATCCCAAAAAGGAATTTTGTAGTATTCTGCTAAAGCCTGTCCTAGTATTCCTCTTGTAACAACTTCCTGTGTAAGAAGCTCTTCTTCTACAGTTGTTCCTCTTTCATCAACTCGCTTATTTATCTCCTCAACAATTTCAGGGGTAATATAGTTTTCTTCAAGTAATACTTTTAGAATGTCTAAATTTGTTGTTGCCATATATTATTTTTTATATTTATTAACTGATTCAACTATCTCAGACAAAGTCATATCTGATTTCACAAAATAATCAACTGCTCCTAGTTCTTTTGCTTTCTTTATATCTTCTTCCTGACTTAAATTAGAAGAGACCAAAGTTGGAACTTCATTTCCAGAGTTTTTAATGTGTTCAAGCACTTCAAATCCGTTAACTTCTGGCATTATTAAATCAAGTAATACTACATCGTAAATTTTTTTGCTTAAGAGTTCAATAGCTTCTTTACCATTATTTGCCACATCTACATCGAAACCACTATTTTTTAGTTTTATGCTCAAAACATTTGAGATAGCTTTTTCATCTTCAGCTAATAAGACCCTATTTCCTTCTGAAGTTTCTAGTTCAACAGCCTGCCCAATAGAAGTATCTTCAGTTGTTTCACGGATTTCACTGTCATTACCACTAGGTCTAGGATTGCTTAATCTATCCAGCCCTCCAATAAATAAGCCACTTTTTCCTTTTGCGTCTTTTTCAGCCATAAAGCTTTATCTAACTTTATGATATGGGTTTTATAATCTTTAATCAAAGTATTTTTTGAATTATATTTTTATTATTGATGTATACTTTTTATGGTAAGGATAATTAAAAAAACATGAAACATATACCTACAACAGTAGTTACTGGATCCCTTGGGGCAGGCAAAACTACACTTATAATGAATTTAATTAAGCAGATGCCGAAGAATTACAAGGTACTTTGGTTAAAAAATGAATATGGAGATGTGAATATTGATTCAGAACTTGCAAAGTCTTCTAATATACAATCAAAAGAAATTTTAAATGGATGCATCTGTTGCGTGCTTGTTGGAAAATTACATAACGCTTTAGTAGAGATAACTGAGAAATACGAACTAGATAGGCTAATTATTGAAACTGCAGGAACAGCTTATCCATATCCTATAGTTAATGAAATAAAAAAGATCCAGGAATTAAAACTAGACGGATTAATTATGGTTGTTGATGTTTTAAATTTTGAGGAATTTGGAGACAAAACTCAAATGGCAAGATCTCAAGGAAAATACATTGATCTAATTGTTTTAAATAAAGTTGAAGTTTCTGGAGAACAACACTTCTTAAAAGTAGAAGATGAAGTTTTTGACATGTACCCGTCAGTACCTAAGGTAAATTCTCAGAATGGCTTTGTTCAAAAAGAAATTTTACTTGGAATTGACAGGGGACAGGATATAGAAATGTCTGAAGACTCTCATCATAGCCATAATGGTATTGAGCATTCAATGGACGTAATAACTTTCAAAAAAAATATTCTAATTAATAAAGAAAAACTATCTAAATATATACAATCATTAAACCCTAGTGATTTTTTCAGAATTAAAGGCTTAGTTAATACCAGCAATGGTACTTACTTGCTTAATTATGTATTGGGCAGAATAGTATGGGAAGAATTTATTGGTTACGATGGGCCATCAAAGATAACATTTATAGGAAAAGGCATTAGAAATATTGAAAATAAGATTAATAACACATTAAATGAAATCTCTTATTGAATAGCTACTCAGTTTTTGTCAATATGGTAGTAAGTAAGATTTAATATTTTGAACTTAAACCAACTAGAAGAATTTTTCAAATTAAATAAAATACCTGCATGGACAGTTATTCTTGTATATATTCCCCTGCTGTTCCTTGTTTCACAGATAATTATAGTTACAAATGAAATTCCGGGTGTAACAATAGCAATTTCTTCAATTTTCATTTTACTAGTTTCCCCCTTTTATAAAAGATGGCTATTTTTCATTCTATTTATTTTATTTAACATTAGTGCTGTATACGTCTCAATTTTAAAGTATCCAGATATTAATGAAAGACTTATTCAGCTATTTACATTTGATATATTCTTAATAATTGCTGCAGAAGTGTTCATAAGCATGTTACATTCAAGAGATGAAATTCAAAAAAGTTTACAAGAAAAAACTAAACTTTTAGAAGCTATAATTTTTTTTATATCAAGATCTAAGGAATCAAAGAAAGTACTGGATGAGGTCCCCTCAGTATTGGATAAAATCGGCAAAGCTTTGAATGTAAGTAGAGTATACATTTTCAAAAATGGTGAAAATAAAAAAGGACTATATATGTCGCAGTTGTTTGAGTGGACAGATGAAGAGATAGTAAGCCAAATAGATAACGAAGAGCTTCAACAGCTTTACTATGAATACTCTGGATATGCTAGATGGAAAGAGAATTTAGAAGAAGGAAGAGTTATTTCTGGACTAGTTTCTAACTTTCCTGAAGGAGAAAAACCTCTTTTAGAAGAACAAGGGATAATTGCTTTATTAGTAGTACCAATCTTTGCAGGAGATAAATTCTGGGGATACATCGGAATAGATGAGTGTCGAACAATAAGAATTTGGAAGAAAGAGATAAAAGAAATAATGAAAACTTTTGCAGATATTTTAGGCTCTCAGATATATACGAGGGAAGTAACGCTTAACTTAAACGAGTATATAGAAAACATTGAAAAATCAAATAAAGTAATGGTTAATAGGGAGTTAAGAATTATTGAGCTTAAAAATGAGATTAAACAACTTAAAAAAAAGCTAAATGAATTTAATAAGTAAACTATTCTTAGGGGAAAAATTATCCCTTACATCACAACAAAATAGAACAAAGAAGATATTTATTTACATCTTCTCAATTGTAGGTTCAATTATACTAATAGTTTATGGAGTTATAAATTATGTTATTCAAGATTACTCTGCTGCATATTTCGAGTTATTTCTTGGTTTTAGTCTTCTTATTGGAACTATTATAATAAGGAGCATTAATAATGATTTCATCCCAGAAACAATAGGAGCGTTTGTGCTGTTTTCTATTGCTTTTCATAATTTTTATAGTGGGGGATTTAATGAAACAGGTTTATTTTGGGTTTTTCTTTATCCTGCAATAATTTTTTTCATAAAAGGTAGAAAAAAAGGACTTATCTGGCTATTTATATTCTATTGTACAATGATTCTTGTCGTCTTTGCACACATCTATTTTCCAAAGAATGATCTAATCCCCTACAGTAACATTACAATCCTAACTTTTCTAATAAGTTTTTTAACTATATCTTTTTTTGTATATTTTTATCAGCTAGCTCAAGAAGAGGTTCAAAAAAGACTTAAAGAAAAATCATCCAAGGCCGAAATTATATCCGAACAATTACAGTTAGCAATATTGCGAAAAAAAAGAACAGAACAAAAAATGAGCAAGATCGTCGAACAAATTTCGCTCCAAAACAAGGAACTTGAACGAACTAAAATAGCCATGGCTAGTCTAATAGAAGATATTGACAAAGAAAAAAGAAATAGTGAAGAAGACAAAGAAAGACTTACTCGTATATTAGAATCTATTGCGGATGGTGTCCTTGTATTAAATGCTGAAAAAAAAGTTGTTATTTTAAATGATGCGATAACTGATTTAACCGGAAAGACAATCAATGAAGTATATGGGCAATATTACAAAGAAGTCTTTAGTTTTTACAGAGATGAAGATGGAAATGATGAGTCTAGATTTATTGATGATTTTTATAGCATACATAAACAGACAACCTCATCAAAAGATGCAACAATTAAAAATTCTTTAGGTGATTTAATTCCAATTTATTCTATTGCATCACCAATAGTGACTTCTGATATGCAGCTAAGCGGAGCCGTTATTATTGTACGTGATACTAGAAAAGAAAGAGAGATAGATAAAATGAAAACTGAATTTGTTTCAGTTGCTTCTCATCAACTCAAAACCCCACTTACAGGAGCGATGTGGACATTAGAACTTTTAGAAAATAAAGATATTGGTAAATTGAATGAAGAACAAACTAACTTAGTGAAAGAGTTAAACTCATCTTTAAAACAAATGAATGATTTAGTTAATGAATTGCTAAATGTTTCAAGGATTGATCGAGGTGAAAAATTTGATATTGTTAAAGAAAAGACTGATATCATTCCTATTGTTAATGAAGCTATAAAACAGATAGAAAAAATTGCTAAGATAAAAAATGTTTCAGTAAACTTTACTAAATCTGATGAAAAGATTGTATTAAATATTGACCCTAAAAAAATACATGAAGCTATTAAAAATCTAATCAACAATTCAGTTAAATATTCTTACAAAGATTCAGAGGTCGAGGTAATTATTGAAAAAGAAATTGCAAAAAAGAAATGTGTTATTCAGGTCAAAGATACTGGAATCGGAATACCTGAAGAACAAAAGAATAAGATTTTTACTAAATTCTTTAGAGCATCAAATGCTAGGAAAAACGATAATTCAGGAACAGGACTTGGTCTATATATTGTAAAGGCAATTATTGAAGGACACGAGGGTGAAGTTAGTTTCGAATCAGTTGAAGACAAAGGAACCACATTTAAGATAAGCCTTCCATTACCTTAGTATTTCCCAATTTTGCATAGGCGTTAGTATCTCTGGCTTATTTTTACTAACAATAACCATATATTCAAACATTGCACCTTTATTACCATTTGAAGTTTTAATTGTCCATCCGTCACTATCTATATATGTTCTATCTGTACCTTTTACGAGTTGACATTCAATACATAAAACCATACCTTCAACTAATTCATCTCCTTCTCCTTCAATACCGAAAGCAGGGATTTGAGGTGCTTCCCATAAGGTCTTACCTATACCATGTCCTACATAGTTTTTTAGAACTTCAAAACCTGCTAGTTCAGCTATTGACTGCATTGTGTAACCTAAATCACCTGTTGTGTTTCCATGTATGGCTTTTTTCATTGCTGACTCTGTGGCCAGCTTTGCATTATTTACTAACAAACTATCCTCTTTTGATAGCTCGTCAATAACAAAAGTATAACAATGGTCGGTATAAATTCCTTCAGATCTAATTCCAAAATCTATCTTAACAACATCTCCCTTCTCAAATTTTCTTGTATTGCTTGGAATTGCATGTAAAATTTCATCATTAACATTTATATTGCAACTAGCTGGAAAAGGAGGATTCCCTGTTTGAACAACTCCATAAAATGCAGGTTCAACATCTTTTAATTTACATAGTTCCCAACAGTAATCTTCAATATCTGAGGGTAATACACCAACCTTTAGTTCATCTGACATCTTTTTTATTATTTCTGTAGAAATTGTCGCTGCCTTTCTAAACTTAGTTTTATCTTCTTCTGAACGAACAATCATATATCGATTTTTTCAATTTTTTTTGAACTAGTGTCAAGTATAGCAAATGTAGGCGATGTTCCATAGGGATGAATTGCTCCTGGATTAATTAACTGTGATTTATCAGATCTTTCATGTCTATATGAATGTGTGTGTCCACATATACACATGTCGTATTGGTTAGTTGCGAATGCTAATTCAGCGATCCGAGGGTAGTGATGCATTAATATACTTATTCCATCAAGCTCTCCTTCGTATATATTTCCTCCTAAGGAAGTTTTGCTTAGAGTAATGTTTTCATAAATGTCAGTCAGTCTAGTTTGGCCGATTAATTCTGCTTCATTATTTCCTAATATCATTATTACTTTGCCATTAAATTTGGCAATCATATCTAGCCCATTTTTTGGCGCAATTAAATCTCCTGCAAATAATAAATACTCACAGTTCCTTTCATTAGCAATATGAATTGCTTTTTCAAGATTATCGTAATGATCATGACTATCAGACATTATTGCGATCAACACATATCAACAGTAATAAATTATACTTTGATTATATCCAGAAATTTCATATACTGAAAGAAAGTTACTAAACTAATATGAAATCACTTACAAAAAAATATGAATATCAAGCACCGATGGAAGATGTCTGGAATGCTTTTACAAATATGGATTACATGAAATATTGGGATGCAGGACCTTGTGAGATGACTGAAAATGAAGGCGAGGATTTTAAACTTTGGGCTGGAGATATATGGGGAACTAATACTAAAATTGAAAAATATAAGTTCATTGAACAAGATTGGTATGCAGGAGATTGGGATGAACCTTCTAAAGTATCTTTAAATTTTTCTGATGGTGAAGGCAAAGTCATTGTTGAATTGAAGCATGAAAACATTCCTGATGATGAATTTGAAGATGTTGATAAAGGATGGGATGATTTTTATCTTGGAGCGATAGCCCATTTTCTTAATGACAAAAAGTTAGGTAAGTACCCAAATCTATAGCGATTTAATAAAGTCTGGTAGATTACTTATAAATTTATCTATCGACTTTTCCTCTTCTTCAAAGGCTGCAAATGACTTTTTAGCTAGTGATTCTCTAAAGTTTTCACTGTTCAGGAATTTTTCTAGTGAACTACCAAGCCTTTCTGTGTTGCCTAAATAGGTTACTAATTTTTTTCTCACTGCATATTTCATATTAAAGTATTCTTGACCTGGGTTTATTCTTGCTAAAAATATCGGTGCTTTCTTCTTATATATTATTTCAAACAATGTTGCAGGTGCAATACTCGCAAGAATAAATAGGTCTGCTTTTGAGTACACATAAGATAGCTCAG
>CAYTGI010000007.1:40439-63000 GCA_964437465.1 uncultured Candidatus Saccharibacteria bacterium
TCAGAATGGTTCAAAAAAGGCAAACCAATAATCTCACATTGATCATTAGATAGCTTTGATATTTTATTTAATAGTTCTTTAGATTTTCCAGTTATAAATATGAATCTCACACCCTTTATCTCACCTCTGTGAATTATCTTTTGAATTTTAGGTAAAATTTTCCCCGCCCATAGCGCTCCACCTGTAATAATAATATTCTTTTTATCGCCATTAGTATCCAACAAATTGTTAATGCTATTTGATTCATTCTTGAATTCATTAGGTACAACATATCTCCCGACCATACTCTTACCCCCTCTCAGCATGATTTTTTTACTTAGTCTGTCTGATTGCACAATATATCCATCACACATCCTTCCTTTATAACTGCATATATGAATATTTGAATTATCAAAATCAGGGACGTAATTAATTATCTTAGTATTTTTTTTAAAGTTAAACTTTATTAGCTGTTCAGTAATTAAGAAGTGTGTGCTGATTATTACATCATATTCTTCAATGGTATTAATTTTTTTAATGTATTTGCCAAGACCATTAATTATCCCTGCAATATCAATTCGAATATCATTAATAAAATTAGGAAGAGGTAATCTACTTAAGTTGTAAAGTAATTCATATAAATATGGCATACTTGTCACTAAAAACTTGTGAAGGTTTTCAACATCATCTTTTTCAATTATTATTTTCTTTATATCATATTCAGAATCTTCCAATGCTTGAGCTAGAGAGTTCATTGCAGCTATATGCCCACCACCAGCATTTATAGATAAGATTAAAATCTTTTTAAAGGCCATCTTTACATTGTAAACTCTAACTCGTATGATAATAATAAATCCAACCTATTACAAATATTTATGGACATAGATGAGTTAATTAATAACCCTAGATATAATGCCATTATAAAAAAGATGCTTAAAAGCTCTTCAGATCTAATTGTTATTGCGACTTTTTCTGGCGAATTTTTATACCTGAATGATGCTTGGGAAAAAATTTTAGGATGGAGCAAAGAAAAAGTTATTAACCAGAAATATCTAGAATATGTTCACCCAGATGACATAAAGAAAACAGAGGAGATTAATAATAAAAATGTAAATGGAGAGGATATATACAATTTCAAAAATAGATATAAATCTAAGGATGGGAAATATAAGTGGATACTTTGGAATGGGCTTACAATTCCTGATGATAAATTAATACTTGGAATTGGGAGAGATATAACTGAGCTGCAAGAAAAAACTTTAAAGCTTGAAAAGCAAAATTCCATAGTTAACGACATTATGAGTACTGGAGAATTTGCCTGGTGGGAGATTGAATTGAAAACCGATGAAATTTTCATCTCCGATGAGAAAATTAAAATACTTGGATACGATAAATCTGAATTAAGTAATAAAATACCATTCTCTAAATACCTTGAAATGGTTTACTCAACTGACCAAGAGAAATTACAAAATCTTCTAGAAGAATTTAAAAAGAATGAAATGCAAAATAAAAATGAACTTGAATACAGAATTAGAACGAAAAACGGCGATTGGAAATGGTTTAAGTCAGTTGCGGAAAAATTTAAAGATAGGGAATTATTACGAGGAGTTGTTTTTGACATAACTATTGATAAGGAAAATGAATTAAGACTTAACAATCTTCTTTACTCTCTTGAAGATAATGTTACATTAGTGTCTAAGGATGGGATTGTTATGGAGTCTTGGACAAATAAGAAGGTATCTTCAATTCTTCCTGAGTCTGATGAGATAATTGGCAAGCACTTTGCAGAATTTTTGCCAAAAGAATTGCAACAGGAAATTCAATATACTTTTCGAAAAGTTTTAAAAAGTGAAAGGACAGTAGAGATAACAATTCCATCTCCTATTCATAAAAACAAATGGGTTCAAGCTAGAATACATCCAGTCTACGAAAATGGAGATAGCTCAGGTATAAGTCGATTTTTAATATTAGCTAGAGATGCTACTGAAGAAATAAAATTAAAAAAAGATTTAGAAAAAAAAATCAAAGAATTGGAAAAAGTAAATAATTTAATGATTGACAGGGAAATTAAAATGAGAGAATTGAAAAAAAAGATTGAGAGATTATCCGCCTAGCTTATTCTTTTTCGTATATATGATTGCAACTATTTGAAGCGTTAACTTCCTGTTTCAAACTATCTGGAATTAAAACAGGTAAAGTAAGAATCAAGATTAAAAACACAATAGTTATAACAATGGGTTTTAGCTGAGCTAGTAGGGCTCCCCGTATTTTAAAAGCTCTCTGCCCGAACTTAACACTATACATTTTATCTGATGAATATTTACATATTCCAAGAACTTTTTGCGAAAGATCATTGATAGAATATAGAAGAAGAAAAACTGTTAGAAACTTTATCTCCAATCCTCCAAATGGTAGTGCGGCAAAGGACGCAGCCACACCAAGAAAGGGTAATAAAACTGTTCCACAAACATAGCAACCAGTAGAGGCAACAGAAAGGAATAATGCTGATATAACGCTTAGGAAAGATAATTCAGAATGTTCATTTGCTTTTCTAAATACATATATAAAAAATGTTAGTGCTATAGCGATAAGTATTGAATTCAATAAACTTAATACAATCTGCGCTAAAAGTATCGGAAATGGTGTTAATTCAAAAAAGCTTTCAAAGGTTCCTGTTTGCAATATTGCAAATATATACATACCCATTGATAAAGTGAAGAAAGAAAAGCCTGAAATAATCATGGCTCTACTTTGGAATACTACTTTTAAGGCATTTATTAAATTTTTTCTACTACTCATGTCGTATATATTTTAAGCTTAATCTTATTTTATTCAAGTAAAAAAAATTACAATGTATGCTCACCAACCGATTTTCTGTTTATATTTATTGCTATTCCATTTAGCCCAATCAACTCTGCTATATTTTCAGCTATATTTCTAACATAAACTCCACTTGTGACTTTTATCTGTACTTTAGCAAGTAATCCAGTATCATCAGTAACATTTTTCCATTGCTTAATGATTTGCTCCTGTCTAAAATCCCCTTTTAGGTATTTAATTATCTCTATCTCTTTTTTGATTAACTTTTGCAAATCTATAGATTTCACAGATTTTAGCTTTATAAATCTTATTTCACCCTTTTTTTTTGGTATATGTATTTCTTCAATAAGGTTATTCCTAGCCCACCAAAATAGTGGTTTTCCTTGAACGGTTTTAGATGAATAAAGAGGATACTCTTGTTCTATTCTTCCTATAAATCCTTTTAACTTTATATTTATAGCATTTTGAATCCCTGAGGCATGGTATTTATTTATATTGTTGTAGTCTTCAATTACCCCTAAAAAGTCTTTTGAATCAGTTTTATATCCGAAAAGTACTTCAAATTCATACTCTTTATCAAAATCTTGGTATAGATCCCTTTTTTTACACTCTTCTCCTACGAGAATAAGTATCAATCCTTTAGCCATAGGATCTAGCCTTCCAGCATAGGCAGCTTTAACATTCGGTGGAATATTGTTTATCTTTCGAACATTTGTAATAACTTCTGAAAGGATTTCGCCCTTTTTTTTGTTATAGAGTATTATTTTTTGAGAATCAACATCCATCTTTTTCTAGTCAAATAACCAATCATGAGAATGATAAGAACCATTACAGGTATAAGAAAAAAGATAATTGGACTGATTATAAAACTGTTAACTACCTTTACATCAATACTCTCTTTTTGATTATCATTTAAGTTAAGTGAAATTACATCTTCTCTCTCACCAGAGTAAAAAAAGTTTAAATTTCTTATACCGGAGATGGTTATATTATTATTTTTTCCAGGCAATAAGCCAAGAGTATATCCTTCAGGAATAAATCCTAGATCTTTCTTCCAACCATTTACTCTAATATTATCAACAGTTAAGAAATTGGGGGTTTGATTATTTATTGTTATATCATCAGAGTAATAAAATCCAGAGTAATTAATGTCATCAGTATTAATAGCTGTCGCATCAATAGTATTATTAAGTCCTAGAACACTATTAAATTCAGTTATCCTAACCTTTTTAACTGGAGCATCCTTTTGGTTTGAAAATAGACCTAGAGCCCCGTAAGTTTCTATATCAGGATGCCACGTCCCGACAGTAAGACGATCAAAATCATTTTCTGCTCCAAAATACTCCAGGCCAGATATAATCTGTTGAAAAGGGTCTACAATGAATATCTCCTCGTTAATTTCTGCTATAAGCCAAAAGTGAGGTTGTAATAGTGTCTCATTAAAATTGTTAATTAATACATATCCATACCTAATTTCAGCTTTACCCCCTACTTTCTCAATCAATGAGGTTAAAACATAACAATAATCAAAGGAATTAAAAAACTTTTTCGTATCTAAATATTGCCAGTGTTTTTCACTGTACTCAAATATAGGGGAAGATGTAAACTCAACAGGATAATTAGTTATTAATCGATTATTAGCTTTTTTTATTATTTGGAAAGGCTCTTCGTTATTTTCAATAATGCTTTCTATATCCTTAACAACTTTATTATCTTCCGGCCAATTCAAATCATATTTTTTATCAATATTAAAGTCTAATTGTTTAACAGTTTTTCTTATTCTCGCCTCATAGCCTGCTTCAATTTTTGAATTTCCTTTTGTATTTATAAATGCAAATCTATTATTATATTGATCCTCTAATCCAAATTCTCCTGATAATACTTGCTTATAATTTACCTCTTGAGAGCTATTGTTTGATAATAGTTGAAAAAAAGAAGTCGCTTCTCTTTTATCTGGATTATTTAATATTAGTCTTGATTCAATATCAACATAATATTCATTACCCCATATTATAAAGGTTGGTTGGATATCCAAAAAATTTATCTCCAAAGTATTTTCATTATATTCACTGAGTTGGAAGTTCTTGGAAGAGAGGAAAACTGGTAGCCCGAAAGATTTAGGATAGTGAACTTTATAATCAAACGTTCTATCTCCACTAGCTTTAAGCAGTAAGTATTTAGTAGAGTATCTTTCATTAATAAATTTAGGAAGAGTAGCCGTAATTGTTAATTTTTTTTGCTCACCAGGTTTAATTACATATCCACTAAAATATGCGTCAACAGCGCTATAATCCTCTTCCTGATATTTATAAACTGGAGCATCAACGATATTATCATCAATACTTACTGTTACAAGTTCAGGGTTTATACTTGGAAGAATATATTCATACCCTCGTATAATCTGATCAAACTCATTATTTTTAAGAATCACTTCAGCATTATAAAGAGCATCACCACTCTCTAAAATCTCAATTCTAACCTTATGATCTATCGCATCAAATGATTGTGCTCTTACATCGCCTAAAGCAAATGTAAATAATACAAAAACTATTATAAATAACGTGTACAATTTCATAATAGAAACATTATAATCAAAAATTACAAAAAAGTTATGAAAAGACACAATTTCAAAAAAAAGTTTGGACAAAACTTCTTAAGAAATAAAAAATTCGTTCACACACTTTTAGAACCATTAGATATAAATCCTAATGATAATGTGATAGAGATTGGTCCGGGAGATGGGATGATTTCTGAAGAAATTCTACAAAGAGGGGCAAATCTTTTATGTATAGAAATTGACACTGAACTAATTAATACACTTAAGAAGAAATATAATGATTATTCAAACTTTAAAATTATAAATGAAGATATTTTAAGTGTAAATATTGAAGAAGTTGTTGAAAAGTATTTAAGTTCAGGTAGTTTAAAGGTAACGGGATCTCTTCCCTTCAATATATCTAAAGATATAATCACAAATCTATTGAAATTCAATACTCAAGCATCTCAAGGTGTTTCTATTGATAAAATGTGTTTTATAGTTCAAGAAGAAGTGGCAAAATCCTATGCTTCAAAACCACCAAAAGCAACCTTACTTTCTGTAAGGGCTCTTATATATAGTCAAATCAAGAAATTCGAGTCAATACCAAGAGGACAATTTGAACCGAAGCCAAATGTTGATGGTGGAATAATTTACTTTGAGTTGAATAAAGAAAAAAAATCTAATTTGAAAGAATTAGAAACTCTTGTAAAAATAGGGTTTTCATCACCCAGAAAAACATTAATTAATAATATTAAAAATAGTAAGAAATACATAAATGATAATCTTAGAGAAATTTTTGATAGATCTAACTTATCTTACACTGTAAGGCCTTCTGAATTAGAGCTAACTGATTGGGTTAGAATAAGCAATTTTCTTACTTTATCTTCAAGCCCCCAAACTTAAATATTGGGTTTAATATTTTTTTAAGCAAAGCTAATTCCTTTACTTTGAAGTAATGACATATTAAGTAGTAGATTAAAAAACCAGGAACAACCGTTATAATTGTTAGAATTAGAAGATTTAATGTAGTAGAACCTATAAATCCAGATGTCTCAGCACTTTCAGGAATAGAGTAGCTTAATGGTATCCAAGTTTTATAGGTAAAATACATGAATAGAAACATTATAAATGCTGATAAGAATTTCTTTGAAAAATCAAAAAATAATTCTCTTAAATTAATTTTCATTTTCGTATAGTTAAATAAAAGAAGAAGAACAAAAAACTCAATTGTATAAGTTATACTCATTGCAAGAGATATTCCCCCAACCCCTGGTCTATAAGCAGGATCAGATCTCACAAATAGATGTGATAAATCCCATTGAATCGAAGAGATTGCAAAATTTTCACTATAACTTAAAAAATTCGTCAAAAGTATTGATAGTACTATTACTGATACTAGGCTGAAAATTGATACGACAGATGGTATTAATGTATCTTTAGCAGCATAGAAAAGACTAAATAAAAACCATCTAGCAGTTATAAACACCAACCCAAATGTAAAGAAAAGTAAAATCCATGCCACTTGGTATGTCCCTACTAAAGAAAGCTCTGTTCCTGGAATGATACCAAAAAACAATCTAACCAAAGGAACCCTTAAAACCATTATTGTTACAACAAAGGGTAATGACATAAAAATAATTTGATTTAAGTTGCTTTTAATCATATCTTTAATTTCATCGTATTTTTTCTTTATAAACATAACTGACAGAGCAGGATATGATGCATAGGAAAATGTATAACCAAATAGAGTCGGAATAACTAAATATAGTGATTTAGCGTAAGTTAATGCTGCTGGACCTCCTAGGAACGCAACAGAGATGAAGCTGTTAATCATCAACCCTATTTGGTCAGAAGCTAATACTATTAATCTAGGAAATCCAAGTTTTAGTATCTCCCGAAGATATTTATCTTTAAAATCAATAAATGGATAGTACTTAAATCTTAAGCTAAAAAATAATGGTAAAGGAACAATTAGATGGAAAAATGCACCGACATATACTCCTACAACCAATGCCCAAGGACTATAATCCATTATAGGCACTAGAATAAATACAACTGCTAAACGACCGACATTGTAAAAAAGTGGAGATAGCTGAGGTACTATAAATCGATTATAAACATTAAGACCACTAGAAATAAAAACACTAATTCCAAGAACTAATTGAGGTAGGATTAAAGCTCTCATCATATTGGCTATGTTAGAAAGCTCGGCTGGGGTTGTTAAGAAATCTGAACCAGTTAGCCTTATTGCTGCAGGGATAAAGTTGTCAGCAAAAATAATAATAATCAAACTAATAGCTGTGAATGCTAATACCGTTACATTTAAAATAGAACTGTATACTTTGTAAAATTTTTCTTCGCCCTCTTCTTCTTTTGAGCTTATTAAAACAGGAATAATTACCGTTCCAAGAGCACCTACCATTAGAACAGTAGTTAAAAGTTCTGGAACTGCGTTAGCCACAAGGAACTGATTTAACCTTGAATCTTCAACTCCATAAAATGAGGCTAGAATTAGATTAAAAAACTGTCCTAAAATCTTGGTTAGTAATGCTGGAAGCATTAAGATAAATACTGTCTCAAGAATCTTTGTTTGCTCCTTAGTAAGAAGATCTTTTAACTTTACAAAATTCTTTTTCACCATTCATTAATCATAGACTAAGTTAATGTACACAAAGCTGTAAACGAAAACAATAGCTTTGATCGAAGCTATTGTTTTCTAAAAAAAGTTTATTTAGGTTGACTAACTCCTTTCATTGTTAAATTAATTCTTCCCTTATCATCAATTTTCATAACCTTGACCTTCACTCGCTGGCCTTCTTTCACAATAGTTTTTGGATCCTTCACAAAATCTTCAGACATTTCTGAAACATGTACTAATCCAGAAATAGATTTAGAAACATCAACAAAAGCTCCAAAGTCCATTAGCTTACCTACTACACCCTCATATTCCTTTCCAATCTCTGCTTCTTCAAACATTTCACCTATACTGTTTTTCAGGAATGACATCTGTGCTTCATTGACAGCAGAAAGCCTAACTGTTCCATCATCATCAATATCTATATCAGCTGGAGGATTACCGTATGTTTTTGACTGTTCTACTAGCTCTTTGATATTTTTTCCTCCTGGGCCAATCAGCTCTCCAATTTGATCAGTTTTTATCCTAATAGTCTCGACCTTTGGAGCATTATCAGGTACTGAATCTCTAGACTTATCAATAGCAGCGTTCATTACACTAAGGACTTGGGCTCTACCCTCTTTAGCTACTTGAAAAGCTTCCTTCAGGATACTAATTGGTACACCTTGAAGTTTATTCTCATATTGAATTGCTGTAATTCCATTTTTCGTTCCACAAACTTTAAAATCCATATCGCCATAAAAATCCTCTACTCCTTCGATATCTAGTAACAGTTTATAGTTTTCATCATTTTCATCCTCTGTAATTAAGCCAACACCAATTCCCGCTACCTGTTCTTTTAGAGGTACCCCTGCAGCCATCAATGCCATACTTGAAGCACATGTAGCAGCCATTGAAGTAGAACCGTTTGAACTTAATATCTCAGAAACAACCCGAACAGTGTATGGGAATTCATCAGCTGGAGGAATCATATTCATTAAAGCATTTTCTCCGATCGCTCCATGGCCAATTTCTCTTCTACCTGGATAATATCTGTATCTACCTGCTTCTCCTGTAGAGAATGGAGGAAAGTTATAGTGATGCATAAATGATTTTGTGTCCTCTCCTTCCATATCATCTATCAATAGCTCACTACTTTTTGGAGCAAGTGTAACTATCGATAATGATTGAGTTAATCCTCTTGTAAATAAAGCTGAACCATGAACGGTTGGAAGCTCATCTACCGAAGCGGTTAATTCTCTAATATCCATAAGACCACGTCCAGAAACTCTTTTTTCATCTTTCATTACTGCCTGTCTCAAAACTTTTCTAGCTAAATAATCCATAGCGTTTCTAACGTCTGTACCATTAAAAGCATCTTCGTCATTTTCATTTGCGAATTTTTCTAAAGCTTCATCTGTAACCTCTTTCATTTTGTCTAATCTATTAACCTTTTCATCAAACATAGCTACTTGGACATCATCTAGATATTCTTTTATCACAGCTTCTATTACTTCTTTTGGAGCTGGAATATTTGGATATTGTTCAGGATCAAGGTTTAAAGTTTTATCAACCTGTCCTATAAATTCACTTTGTTGTTTATTAATGTTTCTTATTTCTTCATCTGCTCTATCCAAAAGATCTCCCATAATTTCTTCTGGTATCTCTTTACCCCAACCTTCAAAAGATAGAGTTTTTCCATCTACACCAGAAACAATAAATTTCCCAATATCTTCCTCTCTCTTATTTGCATCTGGATTTATATGGAAGTTATTTTCTTTATCTAAAGAAACTACCACACTTGAGCATGGGCCAGCAAAAGGAATACCCGATTGCATTACAGCTAGGCTTGTTCCAAATACTGTTAATGATTGTGGATCATTAATTCCATCGTAAGAAAGTACTGTTAAAACTACAGACACTGCTCTCTTAAAACTCTTTGGAAATAAAGATCGAATAGAGTGATCAACTTCTCTAGCTTTTATAGTGGCCTCATCACTTGGGTGACCTTCTCTTTTCTTAAATCTAGAACTTGAAATAATTCCACTAGCATACATTTTTTCAATGTATTCAACAGAAAGTGGGAAATAATCAAGGTCACTATCTTTCTCATCAACAGTAACCGCAGCAAGTAAAGTCGTTCCACCTACTGTAAGTTTTATTGATCCTTGAGCTTGGAGAGCTAGTTTTCCTGTAGATACTTCTACCTCTTTACCAGCAATATTAAATATTTTACTTATTTCATTCATGCGTGAAATTCCCAAACCTGGGTAATATTTATTCTATGGAGTAATATTAGCAGTTCACTGATTGATGAAAATCAAACAGACAACCGCTAACATTATCTTCCTAATGGATTATAGGACAGTATTCTAGTAATAACAACTTAGACAAATAATATTTTTATTGTTTTAATATTTTATTATTATAATTCAGAATAATAGTTATTTACTATATATATATGGATGAGAAGGTAATAAAAATCCTTATTGTTGAAGATGAAACTGCTCTATCTACAGCTTTGAAAAATGAATTTAAAACTAATGATAAGCTTAAAGTACATACAGCAAGAGATGGTGGTGAGGGTTTAGATCTTGCTAAAAGCGAACATCCAGACTTAATTCTTTTAGACATAATTATGCCAGTTGTTGATGGTATTGAAATGTTAAAAAGACTACGAGAGGATGAATGGGGTAAAACAGCTAGAGTTGTAATGTTAACTAACTTAGACCCGAACGATCTTCTTGATGCTAATATTAATGAATATAATGTTAGTGAATATATCGTAAAATCTGAGCATGAACTTGAGGATATTGTTAGAAAAGTAAAAAAAATCCTTGGGTTTCAAGATTAATTGTTGACAACGAACTTTATAGAATCTGAAATGTATTTAACTGCTGATATGACTTTGTGGTAATTCATTCTATTAGGACCAACAACCGATATAAATCCTTTTGAATCGTTAAAAATAATTTCAGAGAAAATAACAGAATAATTTTTAAATATTTTTTTACCAGTCTCTTCTTCTCCGATTAAAATATTTACTTCTCCGCTTTTATTATTTTTATTAAATACTTCTGATAATGTGTAATAGTCCTCAAGAATTTGTAAAATTCTGTGAAGATTGTCCTCCTCTTTCATCTCAGGCAACTCAGTTATATTCGAAAGCCCTGCGTAATAAACGTTATTTTGGATTAAAGCAACCACTGCATTATCAGTCATCATACTTAAGAAGTTCAGCCCTTGCCTTATTAGATTAGATTTAGATTCTCGCAACTTTACAAGATTTGAAATTACTTCTTCTTTAATATTCGCATCAATATAATTTATTTCCTGATTTTTGATCTTATCTACAAAGAATCTCCAACCTTTTGTTGTTGGAATCCTACCTGCGCTAGAATGCTTTTTGTAAAGGTAGCCCCTAAATACAAGCTCAGCCATTTCATTACGAATTGTAGCTGAACTTAGCTTAAACTCGTATTTATCTAACAAACTTAAAGAGCCAACAGCCTCAGCTGTATCTATAAACTCTTTAATGATAGCTTGTAACAGTTTTTGTTGTCTCTCATTAATACTCATGTAGGTAATTCTACCAAATCACCCAATAAGTTTTCCAGATTGTTTGAAGAAGCCCAAATTACATTTTTACATATAACGTAAAAGGCCCCATTTCTGTAAAAAATTTTTCAATCTTGTTTGTTGGATGTTTAGGATAAACAATATATTTCTGACTCATTGCATCTGGATCGTTTGTTTCATCTCTTTTTAAATCAAGATAAACCTCATCTTGCTTACAATTACATTCTTCAGCAACCTGATCTCTTACATTTTCTAAAAAGTGATTTACTTCGCTCTCTTTCATTCCAGTTTTAAATTTAAGAAGCTCTTCATAAGTTACAAGATCATTAGTCATTATTAATCGATAACAAATACATTACTAATTTGGGTTTTATACTTGGATAGTTTAGAATAAAAGTAATATATATTCAACATTTCTTGAATGAAAATTCCCCCAAACAAAATTTCATATAAAGCAATTGCTGAGAAATTAAGACTAGCAAGAGAAGAGACTGGTTTGAAGCAAGAAGAAGTTGCAAAGATTTTAGGGAGATATCAATCTTATCTTTCTAAAATTGAGAACGCAGAAAGAAAAGTTGGAATTATTGAACTAGTGGAATTTGCAGAATTATACGAGAAAGATTTAGAGTACTTTCTTCAACCATTAGATTAATTCTATCTGCTCAGGGCTAATTCCCTTACTTTTGGACTTTTTTAATTGAGATTTCTCAAATTTTTCAAGTATTTGGTCAGCCTTTTTTGTAACTTTTGGTGGTATTCCAGCAATTTTAGCTACATGAATTCCATAACTTTTATCTGTTCCGCCTTTTTTTATTTTATATTGAAAATTGATTTCTTTCTCTCTCTCAAGAACTGAAACATGGTAGTTTTCTAATGACTCATACTTTTTTTCTAATTGGATTAATTCGTGGTAATGAGTGGCGAATAATGTTTTACTACCTATATCTTCAATAATATTCTCGACTATTGCCCATGCAATTGCTACACCATCATACGTACTTGTTCCTCTCCCAACCTCATCAAGAATAATTAAGCTGTCTTTTGTAGCGTTGTTAAGAATGTTAGAGGTTTCTACCATCTCAAGCATAAAAGTCGATTGACCTTTAGCTAGATTGTCAGAAGCCCCTACCCTAGTAAAGATTCTATCTACGATTTTAAATTCCATAGAATCAGCGGGAACAAAACATCCAATTTGAGCAATCAATGTTATTAATGCAACTTGTCGAATGTAAGTAGATTTTCCTGACATATTTGGACCAGTAAGAAGATGAAAAATTGATTCATTATTGAATTGAGTTGTATTAGGAATAAAATTGTGTGAAATTTCTTCAACAACTATATGTCTTCCGTTTTCAATTTTTAAAACATTCTCATCTGTAATCTGAGGCTTCACTAATCTTTTATCTCTAGAGATCTTTCCAAAGTTCAGATAAATGTCAATTTCACTAATGTTTTTTGATAGTTGAAGGATTGAAGGCAAATATTTTTGAATTTTTAATAGTAATTCCTTATAAATCCTATCTTCTAATTCATAAAGTTCATCATTAGCAGAAAAAATCTTGTCTTCTAGTTTTTTTAAATCATCAGTGATATATCTTTCTGCATTTGTTAGGGTTTGTTTTCTTACAAAGTAATCAGGCACTTTATTTGTATGTGTCTTAGTTACTTCAATGTAATACCCAAATACTTTATTGAAAGACACTTTTAAGCTTGGAATAGAGTTTTCTTCACTTTCTTTTTTCTGAATGTCTAAAAGTAGTTCTTTTGTATTGTTTTTTAAATTCCTAAGCTCTTTTATTCTTGGATCGAAATCTTCATTGATCACTTCACCTTCACCAATAACAGTTGAAGGTTCCTCAACTAATGTTGCATCTACTAAATTTATAATTTGACTAATATGTGTTTCTTCCTCTAGTGTAGTGAGATATTTCAATCTTATCGGAATATCTTTCTCTCTAAGTTCTTTTAATATCAAAAGTGACTTTTCTAAACTTTTTTTTAAAACAGAGATATCTTTAGGATTGGCAGAGTTAAATCCTATCTTGCCAGCAATTCTTTCGAAATCTCCAATATTTTTTAGTTCATTTCTCAAACTTTCAGAAATTATAAGTTGTGAATTAAAATATTCTACAGAATCAAGTCGTTCATTGAGCATGTCTTTATTAACAAGTGGATTAATAACCCAGTTTCTCAATAACCTTTGCCCCATAGAAGTTATACATTCATTTAGAATTGAAAATAAGGTAGCTTTCTGATCTCCGGAAGTATTTAATGGATATAAAATTTCTAAATTCTCAATTGTTTGAGAATCAAGTTGCATATAGTTGGAATAGTTGTAAAGCGATACAGAATGAATATGTACTAAGTCTTGTTTATGATTTTCTTTGATATATCTCAAAACTGCTCCAGCTGCAATTATAGTTTGATCAGAGTCTTCTAATCCAAATCCCTCCAAAGTCTTTACTTTAAAATGATCTTTTAATTCTTGTAAATTATTTTCATGTTTAAAAAAACTATCCTCTTTTTTTTCAAAACGAGAAATGATCTTAAACTGATTTATATCAAAACTCTCCTGTGTTAATAACTCAGCAGGATTTATTTTTTTAATCTCATTTAAAGCGATAGTTTCGTTATTGGTATTAAATACTCTAAAAAGTCCTGTTGTTATATCTGCGTAAGCAATCGAATATGTATCTTTATCTTGAAAGATACAAGCTATGTAGTTATTTCGAGAAGTTTCTAAAGAATCTTCATCAATAATCGTCCCTGCAGTTATTATTTTTGTTACTTTTCGATCGACTAATTGACCTTGCACAGCTTCTTCTACCTGATCAGCTATGGCGATCTTTAATCCTTCTTCTACTAGCTTTGGCAAATAATTTTTTAAAGCATGATGAGGAATTCCCGCCATTGGAATTCTCTTCTCACCCTTCCCTCTTCCGGTAAGAGTTATGCCTAGAATACTAGAAATTAACTCAGCGTCTTCGTTAAATGCTTCAAAAAAATCTCCCAACCGAAAAAGTAAGATCGCATCAGAGTGATCTCTCTTTAACTCATGATATTGCTTCTGCATTGGGGTCATATTTCTCTAAATTCAGCGTCTTCTATATCTTGGTCTTTCTGAGAATTAGTTTTAGACCTTGTTTGTTTTTTACTAAGATTAGCTTCTTTTCGTTGAGCTTTAGCTCTATTAATCAAATCACTAATCATATTCCGTAGAGCTGTTGGTCCGCTAACTGCTGTTTTACCTTCTAAAGTTCTTCTCATATTATATAAGGCAATTAGTCCCATCAGAATTGGAACAACTATAATTAATGTACATAATAATAGTATTGTCTCTCCCATAAGCTACTAATTATACCAAGTAGTTTTTTGAATATGAGTTGTTTTCCATAACTAAATAACACATAACACTCTTACGAGAAGTCGGGGTCTGGGGGTCTTAGCAGTCAAGCATGCGAGTAAGTTAGACTTGCTAAGCCCCCAGGACTTTTTGTATACTTTTTGGTCACAAAAAGTATTATTAAACTTTTTCTTATCCTGCACTTTTTATAACTAAAAAGTACCAAAAAGTTTTGGGAAGAATTCCAGCCTATCTCTCAGTTACTCTTTGAGGCACGCTTAACAAGGAGAATTCTCCCCAAACCCCTCATGTTACTTGTTCTTTATTTTGCTAGTTCGATAAACAAGGTTTAAAAGGACAAAAATTGACTATTTAGGTATTTACTCTTAATCTATTTAAGACTAAATTAATACATGGATTTAGAAACATTATCTCTATTTTCACTTATTGCAGTCCTTATCTACGGACTCGTTAAATCCGCAGATCTAATTGAGGATGGATTTGTCCTACTCGCAAAAAGCTTAAAAATGAATGAATTTTTTATCGGCTTTGTGATTTTAAGTGCTGTTTCAAACTTACCTGAATTCTCGATAGTGCTTAGCTCAAATAATTTGGTACCAGAACTCTCTGTAGGTAATTTGGTTGGTGGAAGTGTAATAATACTAACACTTGTTATAGGACTGTCTGTAATAAAATTTGGTGGAATTGAGTTTAAGGGGCGATTTAGGGAGAAAGAAGTAGTTGAAGGATTGTCGGTAATGTCTTTAAGTATTCTCGCTCTATATGACGGTAATTTAGAAGTCTACGAATCTCTTGGCTTAATGGGTGCATACATTATTTATGTATATCTAATTCATAATAGATATAAAAATAAGAGAAACACTAAGGCTACAAAATCAGTTGTAGACTCAAAAAAATTAATGCAAATGTTTTTTAAAGCAGTTGTTGGAAGTATCTTAATACTAGTTTGTTCTTCACTACTAGTCGATGTCGTTATAGAGATTGGAGGAAGAATACAACTTAATGAGGCGTTAGTTGGTTTATTTATTCTAGCAATTGGAACTAATATCCCAGAGATTACGATTTTACTAAGAGCTAAAAAAGTTAAGCAAAAAAATTTAGCTTTAGGAAACTTTATTGGAAGTGCGACTATAAACGTATTCATTCTTGGCTTACTAGGTATATTAAGTCAGGGAGTTGATTTAAATGCATCTGGACACTTTATAGTTTTAGTACCCGTGCTAGTAATATTTGCTATGTCTTTGATTGCTTTCCTAGTCTTTAGCTGGACTGGACATAAGCTTACAAAAACAGAAGGAGCGATGCTTATTGGGTTCTACATCGCTCTTCTTATTGCAGAATTAACTGCTCTACTCTTTAGATTTTAAGCTTCTACGTCTTCTAAATCTTTTCCTATAGGCTTTCCATCAAGATAAACGTGCCCAGGGTTTAATCCTGAATCCAAAGTTAACTTTCTAAGTTCTTCAACAACTTTACTTCCTGCTCGACCAGTGGAACCCATCATATTTATCCTTTCAAGTTGAGTAACATCTGCTTGTCCAAGTATTTTTCTTTTAAAAATTGCAGCTGACAGATCTCCATAAAAGGATAAATGATCATCAACTTTTTGTTTAAATGTTTGTACAGCTAATCTTCTCCTTTCAAGAAGTTGCTCTATTAAACGATCTTCCATTTTAGTATGCCTTTGCAAAAATAACTCTCCTACTAGATTCTTTTCCAGAATAAATACACTTACCTTTTTCTTCTTTTGAATCAAAAGGGATACATCTAATAGTTGCCTTAGTCTCTTCTTGAATTTTTTCTTCAGTTTCTGAAGTTCCATCCCAATGAGCTAATGCAAAACCTTTCTTATTCTCAACAATATCTTTCATCTCTTCGTACGAATTAGCCAAATGAGTATTCTTCTCCCTAAAATCTTTAGCTTTTCTATACAATTCAGTCTGCATGAAATCAAGTTGATTTTGAACCTCAGTAGAAATTCCATCTAAACTAAAACTTCTTTTCTCAGAATTATCTCTTCTAACTAAAACCACCTCATTATTTTCTACATCTCTAGGACCTATCTCAATTCTGATAGGCACTCCTTTCTTTTCCCATTCGTTGAATTTCCACCCAGGAGAAAGGTAATCCCTTTGATCTAGATTTACATAAATTTCATTCTGAGCTAATTCAGATTCAATATTGGATGCAACTTTAAGTACTTTCTCTTTTTCCTCATCAGTTTTCCAAATTGGGACAATTACAGCTTGAATTGGAGCAATATTTGGTGGTAAGACTAGCCCTTGATCGTCACTATGAGCCATAATTAGTGCACCAATCATTCGAGTACTTAATCCCCAACTAGTCTGCCATACATGCTTTATTTCATTATCTTGATCTGTAAAAGTAATATCAAAAGCTTTTGCGAAGTTATCTCCAAGATTATGTGAAGTTCCTGATTGTAGTGCTTTTCCATCCTGCATCATTGCTTCGATTGTATAAGTTCGAAGAGCTCCAGCAAATCTTTCAGACTCAGATTTCTCTCCTGGTATCACAGGAATTGCTAAAAAGTCTTCAGCAAAACTTCTATAAACATCTAGCATAGTTCGTGCGTGACCGTCAGCTTCGTCATGGCTTGCGTGAGCTGTATGTCCTTCTTGCCATAAAAATTCAGCTGTTCTTAGAAATGGTCTAGTTCTTAACTCCCATCTTACGACATTAGCCCATTGATTTATTAACATTGGTAAATCTCTGTATGATTCAATCCATCTAGAAAAAGTATCGTAAATAATAGTTTCTGAAGTTGGTCGAACAATTAATTCTTCTTCTAATCTTGCTTCAGGGTCAACCACTACCTCACGAGTTTTTGGATCAGTTTTTAACCTATAGTGAGTTACAACAGCACTTTCTTGTGCGAATCCATCAACATGCTTAGCTTCTTTAGTCATGAATGACTTTGGAATAAACAGTGGAAAATAAGCGTTTTTATGACCTAAATCCTTAAATTTATCATCCAAAACTTTTTGAAATCTTTCCCAAATAGCATATCCGTAAGGCTTTATTACCATCATTCCTCTAACGGCTGAATTTTCAGCTAACTCAGCTTGTTCAACGATATCTAAATACCACTGTGAGTAATTTTCTGATCGTTTAGTTATTCCTTTTTTCATTTTGATCTAAATAAAAAATATTATTCGTATCCTTTTTTTCCACACAGTGGAATATATAATGATCTACCTGTCTCATCCTTTTCAAAAAATCCAGGAGGAGCATTTTCAAATCTTCTTGGATTGGGGGGTTCTATAGGCGTCTCTGCGCAATCTAATGGCTCAGGGCAATTTTTAAAACAATTACCACACTCAAAGCACTTCAACCTCTCTCTAACTATTTGAGGCATTTCAATATTCTCTCGCAATCTCCAAACACCAAACTTTAGCTCAAAGTATTTTTCAAATAGTTCTCTATCAGTTAAATTTTCCATAAAAAAACTCACCCACACAAATAAAATAAATTTACTTGCAAGGGTGAGTTTTTATCTCACGGTACCACCTTACTTTTTACTTATCTCACGATAAATAACTTTGTAACTGCACTAACAGTTTCTTATTTTTTTCGTCTGAGTTAAGATCTCAGATCCGTTAGCACAAAGGGTCCGGATTCGCTCTGCGATAGGAGGTCGCTTCATTGCGAGTTATGAAATTTTAACAGTTTATAACAAATAATTACAATCGCTTTCGAATAATATATAGTGGATGAAGTTTTATACCTACATATTGATTATAATAATCATAAATTTGGCTAATAGTTCCAGTTAGTAATAGCCCTCCATGAATATGATGTACCTGTACTCCACTTGAAAGATTTGCTGATACTTTAACAAAATGCATTGGAGTTCCACTCTTATTAGATAGAACTATAAAATCACCTATTTGCGGAATTTCTATAGGCTCCTCAAGATTAAAAGATTCATCTTGCGATACAGTATCCAGAATAAGTTGGGGAGAAATAAATCCATTATTATGAATGACTATTCCAAGCTCACCAGCTATATGATCAACGCATGTGCAACCACTTCTTTCCTCAAGAACATAATGACCAACTGACTCCCATTCTTGTCTTAAGTCATATTCAAAAGTTTGATCATCCCAATCATCAAATGCTTCAGTCATATCTCTTAAATAATTGACTGAATTATAGAGATTTATTTTATGATTGCAAGTTATGTATCAATATATTCACCTTTCAAATACGTTCCTAAAACTTTCATATCTTTTACATAATCTGACAATTCGTGAAATGCATTTTGAAGCCTATCGTTCTCTAAACCTGTTTCTGCATCAATATAAAATCTATAGTCCCAATCTGTATTTAAAATCGGCCTACTTTCAATTTTCGATAAAGCAATATCTCTATCTGCAAAGCATCTTAGTGATTTGTATAGTGATCCAGCTTCTTCTCCAAGCTCAAATTGAATTGTTGTTTTTGATCTATCTTCATTTGAATTAAAATCGAAATCTTTATTACTCAAGACAAAAAATCTTGTATAGTTTTTTGAATTTTCATGAATATCTTCTTCTAAGATATTCATATTGTAAATTTCTGCTGAAAATTTACTTGCAGCTGCTGCGAGATTCTTTCCTTCTTTTTCTTTAATCATTTTCACAGCCCCTGCAGTATCATGATATTCAATAGGTTTAATATTTGGATGATCCATCAAAAAAGATTTAATCTGATTCATTCCGACTGGATGAGTATAAATTGTATCAATATCTTCAAATTTATTTCCAGGATTAACAATAAGATGAAATTTTATCTTTAAGTAAATTTCTCCGATCACTGGAAAATCGTATTTAGTTAAATTATCGTAGTTTTGATATACAGAACCATGAGTTGAATTTTCAATTGGTACGACTATAATGTCTGCTTTTTTATTCTTTAGATCATCAAAAACATCTGTAAAATTATCATGCTCGATAATATCGATATCTTTACCATATAAATGACTTGCAGCTATGTGAGAATAGCTCCCTATGTTTCCTTGGATAGAGATGAGAGGCGAGTGCCGAGAAGCGAGTTTATTATTTTTCATGTATTTTGTTTTTATAAGATAGGATCATTTTTCTAATTTCAACTAGCTCATCCAAAAGAGGTGTTATTTGATCTTTTGTAGAATAACTAAGCTTACTACTAAAAACAAGTTGTGATTCTAACTCACATAGGCTTCCAACTGAGATGCTTAAAAAGCTTTTAAAATCTTTATTAATATTTCTAGCAGCACCTTCTGCAATATTAGAAAATATGGAAACGGCACTTCTTCTGATTTGAGAAGACAATCCGTAATCTTCATATCTAGGGAATTTCAATACAATTTCATAAACTTTTAGAGCAAGGTCAAAAGATCTTTGATATATTTTTAAATTTTCGTAGTTATGCTTCAAGCTATAATTTTAAAATTTATTGTTTAATTTTTCACTTCTCGTATCTCACATCTCGTTTTTCACTTCTCGTATCTCACATCTCGTTTCTCCCTTCCCAAATAAAAAATCCCGATTTCTCGGGATCTGTCTAAACGTTCAAAACAAACCCCTCAGGATCTTCTAAAAAAGAAAAAGAAAAATTTGTTAAGTCTCATAATGATATTATAACTCATATGTCATATTTATCTAGACTGCAGCTGTTAAAACAATCATATATTTCTCATAAAGCTCATGAATCTGATTCTTTCTGTCCATATGAACTTCTCTAAAAGCTTCTTTATCTTGACTATTACCTTCTTTTAATTCATCTAGAATATTAATCTCTTCCTCAGTAGATGTATTTAATTCATCTATAAGTTTCTTAGATTTTAGAATTAAGTTTTTCGCCGATAAAAATCTACCCGAATTAAATGACCAGGTTGATTTCGGTAATCTTAAGAGTATCTTATCTATTATGCTGACTTCTTCTTTTACTAGTTTATCCAACCTTGACTTAATCTCTTCAATTTTATCTTTAAATTCGCTTAACGCTGTTGAAGTACTTGAATCAATATCAACTTCAAAAACGTACAGCCTAAATGCTTCAGCTATCTTTGCAATAATGTGATTTATTACATTACCTAATTGTATTTTACTCATTAAGGTCGTTTTAGAATTAATGTTCGTGGGAACGGGATTGTTTCTCTAATATGATGGACTCCACTAATCCATCTAACCATTCTCTCAATCCCAATTCCAAATCCTGAATGAGGAACAGATCCGTACTTTCTTATATTTAGATACCATTCATAATCCTCAACAGAATACTCTCTTTCTTTTAATTTGTGAAGTAAAATATCGTATTCGTCCTCTCTCTGGCTTCCACCAATAATCTCTCGAGCTTCCTCAGGGGCGATTAAATCTGAACATTTGGCTCTTTTTACACCATTATCATCTCTATAGCTTTTCATATAGAACGACTTAACTTCAAATGGATAATCTTCAATGAAAATTGGCTTATTGTATTTATTACCAAGGGCAATCTCTTCTTCAGTTGTCATATCGTCTTCATAATCAACCTTCATGCCGTCTTCTTCAAGCTCTTTTTTTGCTTCAAAATGTTTTAATCTTACAAAATCGTTTTTCACACATGATTCCATCACTTCTGTATCTCGCTCCAAAATCTCTAGCTCAGTTTTACAATTTTCTAAAGCATCTTTTAGTATTCTTTTAACAAGTCTTTCCTGTAAATCCATATTCATTTGCTGATCATAGAAAGCCATCTCTGCATCCATCATCCAAAATTCTGAAAGATGGTTTCTTGTTTTACTTTTCTCAGCTCTGAACACAGGACCGAAGTCATAAACTTTTCCAAGCCCCATAATCGCAGCTTCTGAATAGAGTTGACCTGATTGTGAAAGATACATAGTGTCTTCGTAATAATCAACTGAGAACAATTGTGTTGTATCTTCACAACTAGTCGGCTGTAAAATTGGAGTATCAGTTCTTACAAATCCTTCGTCAAAAAAGAAGTTAGTAATCGATAGAAAGACTTGATTTCTAATTCTTAAAACTGCCCACGGAGTTTTAGATCTTAAATAAAGATCTCTATTTTCAAAAAGAAATTCAGGGCCGTGATCTTTTTTACCAATAGGATATTCCTCAGCAATATGAAATATCTCTAGATCTGAAACTTGGATTTCGTATTCTTCTTTCTTGGGATGTTTACTTACCTCACCTGTTATTCTAATAGAAGATTCGATAGTAAGTTTAGAAGCATTTTCCCAGACTTCTTCGGAAACATTTTTTTCTTCTAAAACACCTTGAGTAAAACCAGAACCATCTCTAAGCTGAAGGAACATAATTTTACCCGAACCTCTTTTGTTATACATCCAACATTCAAGTTCAATCTCCTTACCAACATGCTTTGATAAGTCTCTTATTTGAATTTTTTTGTCTTCCGGTATTAATTCCATTTTTATATATTTAAAAAATTAACTTATTTTTTGTCCAATATCTGTAAAGAGTTTAACAAATTAATGGGACAGCATGACTCAAACTTGCATTTTTCCCGTTAATTCCTAAAACTGAACGGGCAGGACTCGAACCTGCACTCTCCCCGTTAACAGCGGGTGGCTTTACCAATTAAGCTACCGCTCAGGTTTCGGAAGGAGCTCGACTTTATCCCGCTTTGCGGGACTCCTCCGTCGAACATGCAATTTCGGCAGCCG